>JBAQFO010000001.1:0-2919 GCA_049287305.1 Minisyncoccia bacterium
CCCCCTCTGCTTCCTCGCCTTCTTTATTTTCAAAAGATTTATCTTTTAAAGCTTGTTCGTATTCCTCTAAGGCACTTTTAATAGTTCCTTTCATTCCTAAGAGTCGCTCTTCTAAAGCTTTACGTAATTCCGCTTGAGATTTCTCGGATTTTTTGGGTTTTCCTGGCTTGTCAACGGCTTTGGGTTTTTCGAAGGGGTTTTTCATATTTTGAATAAGAATATACTAAATTAAAAAACAAAAATAAATTCATGCAAACATCAAGCTACAAGCTACCTATCTAAAAGAAACTGCGGGAGGGGCGAGCCCCAAGATTCGTATACTGATAGCCGAGATCATCCGCATACACTCCGAGCTCACCCGCGTCCGGATCCCAATTCGAAAAGACGAGACGAGACCCAGACTTAGTAGCAAGCCAGGTCCATCCATCCTCATCTAAATGCTTGCCATTTTCTTTAAAATATTTTCTTTGAAATACAAGGTAGTCTTCTAGGGTTAGGATATGGTCTAGATTCACATCTTGACCTTTTATATTTAGGGTTTTTGCAAGTTCAGGTCTGTCTTTGAGATTCTGGGTTTTGTGAACTAAGACTATACGGGGTTTGTCTACTTTTTCACTTTTTGCACCCACAAAAGATCCTCCTGTTGTGAAATTAATACCCTCATATGTAGGTTTATATCCTCCGGTTGTTTTTGAATGAAGGTCAGGTAACGGCAGATTCTCAGGCATTAAAAGCACCTCATCAAATCCATTTTCTTCTATCGCTTTTTGGATGGCATCTAGATTATTTTCCCAAATTTCTTTTATGTTGTCTTCAAAATCTTGCGGGATGTCTATACTGCTTATTTTGTAGAAATCTTTAAATTCTTGAAGCTTTCGCTCGAGGTTTAGGGTTATGGATTCAGTTTTGTAGGTGGTTTGGATTTCTGTAGCTGATTGTTTTCCGAAAATTTTCTTAAATCTCTTATCTGAATCAGCTAAAAATGGATCTTTTTCCAGAACTTCGTCCTCTAAAAATTCTTCGGCTTGTTTTTTCATTCGTGTGGCCTTTTTATTAAAGGGATCAAGCTCTGCAACTTCTTCTAGGTTTAAATGTTTTACCTCTCCAGATTCATTTTTTAATTCTTCTATGGCGTCAATGCCACGCATTGCTTTTATAGTATTGAAGGCGAAAATATCATCGGGCAAATTTAGCTCTTTAGGCGAGAGCGTCAAGAGGAAACCACGAGAAGCTAAAATTTTAGCGACTAGTATTCTATCTTCTTTAGAATATTCTTCAAAAGTTAAAGCGGTTTTAAATCTTTCGTCTAAAAATTCGGCGAAGGACTTATCTGTCCTTTTCATTTTTTTCTCTATATTCCAAGAAGAAAGTATCGCTTCCACAGAACCCTGCGTCATCACGAATTTTTTAAGAGAATGAACATTTCCGGCAACATCAAGCACGCCGGCTTTCCTAGCAACTTCTTTATCCGTAGTATTTGTATAAGACTCTTGAATTTCAGCCATCACTGTAGCCAAGTTTGGTAATGTTGTATTAAGGTCGTAATAGGACATATCCAAAGAGCCATCCTTATTTAATAGACGAGAGAGAATGACATCATATGCTTCTTCTTTGTTTATATAATTAATCTTTATATTATTTTGTTCAAACTCACGGGCGACTTCCGGCGGTAAATCTTGTCTTTCCGGATTTTTTTCAGATTTCAAATTTGCCGTGAAAATCATTTGGAAACCGGATTGCATTATGACCGAACCATTACCTGGAACAGGCACAGAATCGCCGATTTTGTTTCCAAAAATACCTTTTATAAAAACCATTTGTTCTTTTGGAAGAGCCGTAAATTCATCAAAAATTACGGTTTTCCCTTCTAGCATAGCTTTTGCCAGAGGGCCATAAATCTCTACTGTTTCTATTGCTCCGCCTGATGTTGGTTTTATACCTGTCTTGCCCCAAACATTTGATTCTTTAGTTTGCGGACTGCAATAAACCATTTCGGGGTCTTTGCCGGTAAAATGTGTCGCCGCAAAACGAGCCAGCGATGTCTTACCTGTACCAGTTGGGCCATGAAGGAACACGGGCTTGCCCGTCAGCATCCTGTCGCCCACTGCTTCCAAATCTTTCTCTACGCTAGGAGTAATACAAATATGTCCGCTCTCTGATAGATTTTGTTTGTATTCCAAAAGTTCTGCTTGACGCAATATACTTCCATCTACTCTTTGCAGTTCTTTTTCTTTTTTATCTATTTCATCATTAATTTTTAACAGAAACTTTTCATTTCGATCTTTTGTTTTTGCTGGAGTATTCGGATTTAAAATTTCAAACATCTTTTGCATCCTAAACGCTCTCAGGTTTCCCATACCTTCCCTTATTTTTTGCACCTCACCTATTTCTGGAGCTGTTTCCAAAATTACTGCGTAGTCAATTCCTGCCCGATCTTTGGAATTTTTTTCTTCGTAATCTTTTTTTTGTTCTCTAAGTGCTTTTTTTGCTTCACCAAAAGTTCCAAAATCAGCAACGCGAAATTCTTTGGCCTTAGCTTCAATTTCCTCAAGTTCTGTCTTATATTCTGCCTCAAAAGCACCCAACCCTTCTTTGGCTTCGCTAGAGTTTTTGCCAAGCTTTTTAAGCTCTTTTTTCAATCCTTTTCGTTCTTCAGAAATCTCGTGAAAATTATGATTATTTTCACTACTATTTGGTCTTCCTTCCATAATTTATATTATGTGATAATTTATTAAATTTTGCAAACATAAAAAATACCCTCATTTTATAGCCCCGCATTCCTCCCCAAACCCCTCCTGCGGGCAGAATTCCGAATCTCGCCGAATTTAAGAAAACATTAGTCGAGGTTTTGCGAATCATTTTCCCAAAGAATTAAGTTTTCGCAAAACCGAGTCCGCATTTACATTTATGGCAATGATG
>JBAQFO010000002.1:0-22009 GCA_049287305.1 Minisyncoccia bacterium
AATCTACTCGTCAGTGAAATACCATTCTTTTTGAAGGCATGTTCTAACCAATACGGCAAAAACGTATTGAGACAGTATATGGTGGATAGTTTTACTGGGGCTGTACCCTCCTAAAAAGTAAAGGAGGGGTTTAAAGGTAATCTAGGCGCGAATGGAAACCGTGCCGATAGTGTAATGGCACAAGATTGCTTGACTGTAAGAGGTACATCTCGAGCAGGTACGAAAGTAGAACATAGTGAACCGACCACCCGTGTTAGACGCGGTGGAAGATTAACGGATAAAAGCTACTCTAGGGATAACAGGCTAGTTCCGCCCAAGAGTTCATATCGACGGCGGAGTTCGGCACCTCGATGTCGGCTCACCTTAGCGCGGCGGTGGAGAAGCTGCCAAGCGTTTGGCTGTTCGCCAATTAAAAAGGTACGCGAGCTGGGTTCAGACCGTTGAGGAATTAATTACGAATTTGAAATTACGAATTACGAATTGATTTTTTGACAGTTTGAACCCTCAGAGGAAATTGAATTGTAAAAATTTGAACTGTTTTAATCGAAATTAACCATACTACTGTTTGTAGTATCACGGCGGCGCAGTATAGAAATATATTGCGAGAAGCTAACTTATATCGGAGAAACCCGATCGCGAAAGCGAGGGTAACGCCGAGGGAAATTCATAAATTTTATTGAGGATGTTTTATAGGGGTGTAGCTCAAGAGGTTTGTGTGGGAAGACACATACGCACATTCGCGAGAGCGGGGATCTGATAGATCCTAGGCTTACAGGTTTAAATCCTGTCACCCCTACCAATTGTTCTTTCAAGGGCCCATAGCTCAGGTAGAGCACCACCCTAGAACGGTGGAGGTCGCTGGTTCCAATCCAGCTGGGCCAACCAATCTTTGCCTTTTGCCGAGGGGCTATCAATTCTCGGCTCCTCTATAAAGTTTATGAATACCCGTAGAGACTGAATGTTAGACAACTTATTTAATTAAGTTGAAGTCACAGTCCGATCCCTTCAGTAATGAAGGTTCAGCTTAAATGCTGATGTAAAACGTAGATGCGTGAGACAGGTTGGTCTCCTATCTACTGCACTCGTTGATTCTTGAGAAGATTTGCTCCTAGTACGAGAGGACCGGAGTGAACTGACCTCTGGTGTACCTGCTGTTCTGCCAAGAGCATTTGCAGGGTAGCTATGTCGGGAATGGATAACCTCTGAAAGCATCTAAGAGGGAAGCCAGCTTCAAGATTAGGAATCGTTAAGAACCGTGAGAGATGATCACGTTGATAGGCTTTAAGTGTAAGCGCAGTAATGCGTTGAGCTGAGAAGTACTAATGTTTCGATTCCTGTTAAGAAATTTGGAAATCACATAAAAAAATATCGCAAATTAAAATTTTGTTCGCGCTTTACCCTTCCCTTCGGGTGGGACTTACGCGACTCACAAAATATTAATTTGCTTGTAAAAAATCAAGTTTTCAGTGTTGGTGATTTGTCGCAGGGGCCACACCTCTTCCCATTCCGAACAGAGAAGTTAAGCCCTGTTGAGCCAATGATACTCTTCATGGGGAAAGTAGGCTGTCGCCAACACCGAGTACTTGATTCTAAAAACCAGTAAATAAGTTACTGGTTTTTCACGTTGCAATTTTTTACAAGAGGAGTATAACTTAAATCGGGAGAACAAAGCCATGAAAGTGATCTCAGTGGTGTTGGGCGTTCTTGCGGTGGTGCTGTGCGCTGACGGCATTCGTCGCGTCATCTGGAATTCGCGGATGACGACGAGGAATACCGAGCGGTATCCGCGTCTTTACGATGCGGTGGGAGCCTGACATGAGAGGCATCTCGGTCGGGCGGTGGCTCAAGCGCATGAGTAAGGTCGTGCGGCGACGCTAGTTCCAGTCGCCGAAAAGGAAAGGTTATGCCTCCGTCCCTTGATGGGGTAAAAGGCACCTCGGTCTCCTGAAAAGACCGACATCGGTGAGGAAGATTTTGGGTCCGGGCAGTCGTGAGACATACCCCGGACCCAACTCATTTTTACGCAAATGGAGGCTTTGATGGTGACGAAGATGATGAGATGGGCCATGGGCACGGCATGGTTCATATTTTGCACAGCCGTGCGATATTCCGTTGGGCTCTTTATCGCTTGGGCCCTCCTGATTCTGATTTCGGGGACAAAGAAGTGATCTCGTTTTTGGGTCCGACGCTTTCTCTGGTGTCGGACCCGCTCTTTTTATATAGGGTCCAAAAAGGCCATATTTTACGGCCTTTTTCTGCTTGCTTTTTTGTAAAGAATGTGATATAATGTATAGGAAGTACAGGGAGGGTGTGATGAACCGTGTGGACAGGTTCCTGGGTGGAGTGTTGTTGATTGCTGGCTTGCTTCTGTTCATCTCTGGGTTTAGATTCTTAAATCCGCTCGACACCGCTTTCCGCATTTTGTTTGGCGCGACAGCGGTAGTGTTTTCCATCCGCTACATCAAGGCACATCGCCTGGTGTAGTCCAGATTAGGGTTCGGGCAGGCTCGTCAATCGACGACAACCCCCGAACCCTTTTCAATTCTTGTCGTTTTATTTTTATATTTTTAGTGTTATTATGTGTTTATGACTTGGGCTCTAAAACGACAACTTTTTTACATAATTGTGCTAGTTTTTTTTGTTTCAATATTCGGATTTTTAATAATTTATCCAACCCTTTCCAAGGCTCCTTCTTGCTCTGATTTGCAACAAAATGGCGATGAAGCGGGAGTAGACTGCGGAGGCTCGTGCGCGCGGGCATGCGTGGCACAAACGGATGATATTTCCGTGCAATGGGCCAGAGCTTTTAAAGTTATTCCGGGGCGCTATAATGCGGTAGCTTATATAACAAACCATAATAAAAAAGCGGCGATTCAGAGAATAAATTATAGATTTCGTTTTGGCGACGCCAATAATATTTATATCGGCAAGCGCGAAGGAACCACTTACGTGCCACCCGGAGGGAATTTCGCAGTGTTTGAGCCGGGGATAGACGTGGGAAATTCTATTCCGGTATACGTGACTTTTGAATTTACCGAACCTCCTCTGTGGCTTCAAGTTCCAGAAGAAAAAATTGAACAACTTAAAGTCTTGGTATCCAACATTGAACTTACCGGGGAAGGGACTAGTCCGCGCTTGTCGGCCACAATCAAAAATAACTCATTGTTTACGATTCCGAGCGTGAGCGTAATAGCGGTGCTTCACGAAGCGGGAGGAAACGCGATTGCCGCCAGCCGAACATTTTTGTCGGAAATGGCGCCACTGCAAAATTCCAGTATTAATTTCACCTGGCCTGAGCCGTGGGCGGGAGAAGTTGTGGAGAAAGAGCTTATACCGATGTATGACATCTTTTCCGTGAAACTACAGTAGAAAATTATGGCCGAAAAAGTTCTCAACAGAATAGATTGGTTGCTGATTTTCTTTATTTTGCCAATAGTTTTCGCGGGATTGGTCACCATGAAATCATTTGCCCCACTTGAAGCTACTGCCGACTTTTTCGGCAAGCAGGTTATCTGGGTTGCCGTATCGCTTATCGTATTTTTCGTTTTTTCTTTTATTGATTTTCGTTTTTTGAAACGGACCGACGTGTTGGTTTCTTTGTTTTTAGGCGTGTCTTTTATCCTGCTTTCACTTTTCATTCTTGGAAAGATTTCGAATGGCTCTCAGAGCTGGTTTGATTTCGGGTTTTTCTCTTTTCAGCCCGTGGATGTTATGAAGCTCGTTCTCGTGCTGGTCTTGGCAAAGTATTTCTCTCGTCGGCATGTGGAAATTCGAGATATAAAGCATATTTTTATTTCCGGCCTTTACGCTTTTATTCCGCTAATTTTGGTTCTGCTTCAGCCGGACTTCGGGTCGGCTATGATTGTGCTTTTCATTTGGCTCGGCATGGTTCTAGTTTCAGGAATCTCAAAACTGCACCTGTTTTTGGTTTTTTTAGCGGGGAGTGTCGTGTTTACGACACTGTGGTTTGTGGCTTTTCAGCCATACCAAAAAGCCAGGATTTATAATTTCGTAAATCCGCTGGCCGACATTCATAAAACGGGCTATAACGTATTCCAATCTACGATAGCGGTGGGTTCCGGGCAAATTTTAGGAAAAGGTTTGGGTTTCGGAACACAGTCGCGACTGAAGTTTTTGCCTGTTCCTCAGTCAGATTTTATTTTTGCCGCTTTTGCCGAAGAGTGGGGGTTTATCGGGTCTTTTACAATTCTTCTTTTGTATGCCTTGGTGGTATGGCGAATACTGCACATAGCTTCGCTTGGAGCGACAAATTTTGAAATACTTTTCGGGATGGGGGTTGCCATATTTTTTATGGGACATATTCTTGTGAATGTGGGAATGAATTTGGGACTTATGCCAGTGACCGGAATTCCGCTTCCTTTTATGAGCTACGGAGGCTCTCACTTGCTTACGGAATTTGCGGGTCTTGGAATACTAATGAGTATGCGCAGATATGGTCGTCCCGCACATAGAGATGATATGAAGAATGAATTCTTGGGGATATAAATTTATGATAATTATTGACGGGAAAAAATTAAGGGAGGAGATACTAGCCGAAGTAAAAAAAGAAGTGGCGGAACTTTCTTTTCGTCCGGTATTCTGCGACGTGCTGGTCGGGAGTGACCCGGCTTCGGTGCAATATGTGGCAATGAAGGGGAAGAGAGCGGAAGAGGTTGGTATGTTGTTCCACACAGCAAATTTTCCCGAAAGTATTAGTACCGAAGAATTAATAAAAGAAATAAAAATCCTGAACGAGATAAAGAATATGTGCGGAATTATTATCCAGCTTCCGTTGCCGCTTCACATAGATAGACAATCGGTACTTGATGCCATAGATTCCAGGCTTGATGTGGATTGTTTGGGAAAAATAGCCAGTGAAAAGTTTTACAGAAACGAAAGCGTGGCGGGGTTCCCCACGGCTCTTGCTTGTATGGCTATCCTAGACTCCCTCCACTTGGACTTAAGAGAGAAAAGGATAATGGTGTTGGGACAAGGATTGCTCGTAGGTAAGCCTGTTGCCGCCTTGCTTAGATTCCGAGGGCTCACCCCCGAAATAATTACGAGTAAAACCGAGAATAAAGAAAAGCTTCCGAAAGAAGCGGATATAATAATTTCGGGGATAGGTAAGGGAAAATATATAACAGGGGAGATGGTAAAGCAAGGAGCAATAATAATTGACGCGGGGACTTCTGAATCGAGCGGTGGAATAGTAGGGGATGTGGACTTAGAATCAGTAAAGGATGTTGCCGGATATGTTTCTCCTGTGCCAGGAGGCGTGGGTCCTGTCACTGTTGCCATGCTTCTTAAAAATGTATTAACCGTAGCCAAGAATTCCAAATGACCATAGTGCTTAGTTACATTTTTTACCTCGTTGCGTCCACAACTTCTTCCCTACAAATGCGTTGGCTTTTGAGGGACAAGAGTTTTACACCCAAGCAACAAATTTCTTTTACTTTTCAGTGTATCGCGGTGTTGTTCGCGGGCAGCTTGCTCTTTCCATTTTTCAGCCCTTTTTTCTTGAATCCAAATTATTCAAAGTTATTTTTTCTTGCGTTGGTTTGCGGTTTGTTTGGCGCCGCATTCAACGTTCTCCAGTATGTTGCTCAAAAATACTTGGAGGCCGGTGTTGGGGGACTTGTAAGAAACATATACACACCCATAACTATTTTGCTTTCCTCCTTTCTTCTTCACGAAGGACTGACTCCTATTCAGATAGTGGGAACACTGTTGCTTCTAATGTCTATTTTTATAGTTTCAAAAAAACATCGCACGGGGAAATTTACTTTCGATAAATACTTTGTATTAATGCTTCTCAGCGGGGTTCTGTTGTCAGCTGTTTTGGTGGCGGAGAGAGAGCTACAGAGAGTCACCGGATTCTCTGCCGGAGTCATGCTGTCCTGGGGCGCCCAGGCTGCGAGCTTGGGGTTGCTCGCCCTTTTTATTGGGGAAAAACATACTTACTCCAAGAAGCAAGTTTTAATCACCGGCGGACTTCAATTCTTAAAGGCGTTTTCTTACGTCATGCTCGTTTGGGTTGTGGGAAACTTGAGCTTGGTAACTTCTATTACCACTTTTCAGGTAATTTTGCTGTTTATAGCTGGAGCAGTATTCCTAAAAGAGAGAGAAGATTTGGGTATAAAAATTTTCGGAAGTATTATTGCCGTAATAGGTCTTCTTTTAATGAAATGATGATATAGTATAAAAACAATGAACAACACAATCTTTTTCTTTTTCTATAACTTATCACATCAATCTTTTTTCTTAGATAAAACAATTATCTTTTTTGCTGACACGCTTCCTTATGTAGTTGTAATTTTGGCGGGACTTTTTCTACTTTTTCATCATGAGACCATAATGGCAGAAAATCCTTTTCGGGTTTTTTGGGAAAAGAAGAGAGAGATTATTAAAGTATTTGGAGTTAGCTTCCTCTCATATTTTATTTCAGAAATATTGAAACTTTTATTTCACACGGAAAGGCCCTTTATCCATCTTTCGGAAGTATCTTCTCTTTTTACTCAGTCGGGTTATGCTTTTCCCTCCGGTCACGCAACGTTTTTTTCTGCGCTCGCAGTTTCAATTTTCTTCATGCATAAAAAGGCCGGGTATGTTTTCATGGTCCTTGCGCTCTTAATAGGACTCGCTCGTATCGTCGCAGGAGTGCATTTTCCGGTGGATATTTTGGGAGGTTTTGCACTTGGCGCGCTTGTTGCATATTTGGTGAGAAACGTATAGAATGCCTCTATATATATGTGGAAAAAGATAATTTTGGCATTATTCATGTTAATTCTCGGCGTCGGCGTCGCTCTTTTTGTATTTAAATCCGAACCTCGACTGAATAAAAATTTTGAAACCGAAAAGTCATTTTTTAAAAAATATCCTTTCAGATTAGGGCTAGATTTGTCGGGTGGTACCCACCTCGTTTATAATGCCGATACTTCCGTAGTCGGCGCCGGGGAAGTGGATGACTCAATGGAGGCTCTTAGGGACATAATAGAAAGACGAGTTAACCTTTTCGGAGTTTCCGAGCCCGTGGTGCAAGTTCAGAAAGGGAGCGTAGTATCTGGCGCAGGAGAACAGCTTATTGTAGATCTTCCAGGGGTAACAGATGTAAAAAAAGCGATAGACATGATAGGACAAACTCCGCTTCTCGTGTTTAAAACAGAGGCACCGGCAGATAATGCTCCTCAAAAAGTTACTGTTGGGAAGGACGGCAAAATTAATCTAGACGCGATAAACATCGGTCCTAAATTCGTATCCACCGAACTTACCGGACGATATTTACAAAAGGCTACATTAGATTTTAATACCACAACTCGGGAACCCATGGTTAGCCTGCAATTCAACGAAGAAGGAACCGCGCTTTTCGCGAAAATTACCCGCGAAAATATCGGCAAGATGGTAGCTATCTATTTAGATGGCGCTCCAATCTCCACTCCCGTAGTTCGGGAAGAAATTCCAAACGGACAGGCAGTGATTTCCGGAAGCTTTACGCCCCCCGAAGCCAAACAGCTTGTGGGTCGGCTTAATTCAGGAGCTTTGCCTGTTCCTATAACACTATTGTCTACTCAAACTATTGGAGCAACTCTCGGAGATAGTGCCGTGAACGCCGGAGTTAAAGCGGCAATAATCGGATTTTTATTGGTGTCTTTATTCCTTATTCTCTGGTATCGCTTGCCCGGATTCGTGGCGACTGTGGCGCTTTGTGTCTTTATAGTTATTATGCTCACTTTGTTTAAACTTCTTCCGGTGACTTTGACGGCGGCGGGAATCGCTGGATTCATAATTGCTATTGGTATAGCCGTGGACGCCAATGTGTTGATTTTTGAACGGGTAAAAGAAGAATTACATTCTGGCAGGACCGTCAAGGACGCAGTTTCATTTGGATTTTCGCGAGCGTGGATGTCTATTCGGGATTCCAATATTTCAAACTTAATTACGGCTGTCATTCTGTTTTGGTTTGGGACTTCTTTAATTCAAGGTTTTGCGCTTACGCTTGGAATGGGGGTCATTGTTTCTTTGTTTAGCGCCATTACCGTTACCCGTATTTTCCTTTCAGCCCTGAGTTTCATTGGAGAGGGAAAGATTGTTAGATTTTTGTTTTCAAGCGGAATGTCGAAATAATTCAATATAAAAACCAAAAACAAATGTTTATAATAAAATACAAAAAAATATTCTTCAGTATCTCCAGCGCCTTGGTTGTGCTGTCACTTGTTTCGGTTTTTGTTTTTGGTCTTGATGTCGGTATAGATTTCAAAGGAGGCGCTTTAACCGAAGTTGTCTATAGCGATTCTCGTCCCACTCAGGAAACTCTAACTCCATCTTTGGAAGCACTGGAGTTAGGAAGCGTGTTTCTACAGCCTACTGGGGAGTTGGGTTATATAGTTAAGACCAGAGATTTAAACGATGTCGAGCACACACTTTTGCTCAATACATTGTCACAAGGGAAAAGCGATGTTCTTACCGAAATGAGTTTTAATTCTATCGGACCATCCGTTGGGCGTGAACTTACAAGGAAGGCTATCACGGCGGTAATCCTTATTTCTATTGCCATCATATTTTTCATTGCTTTTGCTTTTAGAAAAGTTTCGGAACCTGTATCTTCTTGGAAGTATGGGATTATAGCTATAGTTTCTCTTATCCACGACGTAATCATCCCCGTAGGAATATTTTCGGTTATATCACACTACTACGGAGCCGAGCTGGACACCTTGTTTGTGGTGGCGGTGTTGACTATTCTTGGACTGTCGGTTTCCGACACAATTGTTATCTTTGACCGTATTCGTGAAAACCTCAGAACTCACGCCCAGGCTTCAAAAATCAACTTTAAAGAGATTGTGGGGCTTAGCTTGAATCAATCCTTTGTTCGCTCCATCTCTACCTCTCTTACGGTAATTCTGGTTCTACTTTCCCTTTTCTTCTTTGGGCCTGTTTCTACTAAGTATTTTGCCCTTATGCTTACGGCCGGAATGTTCTTCGGAACGTATTCTTCTATTTTCCTTGCGTCACCGCTTTTGGTGTTGGCAGAGGAATTGCAATCTAAAAACAAAAAATAAGAATGTGCTATAATTAGGGCGAACTTGATTATTACTTAACTTTTAAAAATATGAAATATATTTTAATAGCCTTGGGGGCTGTGGTGTTGTGGGGGGTTTATGCTTTTAATCGCTTCGTTTCTCTTAGAAACAGAGCCGAAGAAGCTTGGGCGGACATAGAGGTTCAGCTTAAACGCAGATACGATTTGATTCCTAATTTGGTAAATACCGTAAAGGGTTACGCTACTCATGAATCCGCGACTTTTGAAAACGTAACCAAGGCGCGCACGGTTGCCATGGGAGCATCAGGCCCGGGGGAAGCGCACGCTCAAGCGGAAAATATGTTGACCGGCGCCCTGAAGTCTATCTTTGCCCTTGCCGAAGCATATCCGGACCTTAAGGCTAATCAAAATTTCTTGGCTCTTCAAGGAGAACTTTCCGACACGGAAAATAAAATTCAGGCGGCGCGCAGATTTTATAATGCGAATGTTCGCGATTTGAATACCGGCATTCAGAGTTTTCCCGGAAATATTATTGCTGGGATGTTCAGGTTTTCTCAGAAAGAATTTTTTGACTTGGCTGACAACGATGCCGCCCAAAATTCGGTAGAAGTAAAGTTTTAGTTTTACTTTTATAAATTAATAAAAAATTTGTGATAACCAAAGAACTCTTAGACTATGTGCGGGGAGAATTACAAAAAGGAAAAACGAGAGAAGAAATCAATCAAACGTTGATTGCCGGGGGAGGTTGGACGGCGGAGGATTTAAATGAAGTGTTTTTAAAAACAGTTGCCACAGGTGATACGATAATATCTCCAATAGCTCCTTCTGCGCCCGCGACGTCTTTTGTTCCTCCCGGATATGGAGCACCCGTAGGGTCAGCCGTGAAGAGTGCCCCGATAGAGCCGGCTAATAGCGGCCACAAACATACAAAATTACTAGTTGGAATCATAGCGTTGATTTTGATTGTTGCGGGCGCCGGGGGGGCCTACGGATACTATTCCGGATTTTTCATTTCGCTTCCTCGTCTTACCGCAGAAGCGTTAAGCAGCGCAAAGGATGCCAAGAGCGCCACTTACGATACAACTATTAATATTGATTTTTCGGAAAGTAAAGAAGTGAGTGATAGTCTCCAGCTTTTTGCGGAAGGGATGTCGGGCATAAACCAGGTGAATGTTACAGTTAAGGGGGCTTATGATATTTCTGACAAAGAAAACACTAAGGGCACTACCGCTTTTTCGGCAAGCCTAGGAGCGATGTCGTTGGCCGGAGAATTCAGATTTTTAAATGATATTCTTTATTCCGTTATCACCAAGGCGCCTACATTAAGCATGTTCCCAATTGGCGCCTCAATTGAAAATAAGTGGGTTTCTATTCCTCTTAAGTCGGAAAACGGTCCGATTCCGGACAGTCCGCTTTCTGCGCTGTCTCCGGTTAATCCGAATGTGCTCGGAGAATTGACCGACGAGCAAAAAGCGCGCCTTTTTGAAATGCTTAGAGAAGCAAGTTTGGTAAAGACGGTAAAGAAGCTTCCTCCGGAAACAATACTTGGGGAGTCCGCATATCATTTCGTTTTTGACCTCGACCAAGAAGGTATTCGTTCATACCTACAGGCTGTGAAAGAATACGTAAACACCGTAGGCAAAGATAATTCAGCTCTTTCGTCTTTTAACCCCGAATCTTTTTATGAGGAACTTGCAAAGATGGAAGACTTTGAGGGAGAAATTTGGATTGGACGTAGCGATAAATTACCCCGCAAGGTTTCTTTGAAATTTGGAATTGGGACGAAAGAAAGTTCTAACGAAAAAGTTAAGATAACTATCGTAAGTATTTTCAGCGATTGGAACAAGCCGATTTCCATAACAGCTCCCGCGGAAAGCGTGCCTCTTGAAACATTTTTTAACGAAATGATGTCCGGGGCTTTAAGCGTAGAATCGGAAATAAAAGCGGGATTGAGCAATCTGCGCGCTGAGGCGGAACTTTTCTATGATAAAAAACCCGCGAACGCTTATTTAGGTTTTTGCTCCACGGATGTTGTAAAAAATTCACGTAAAGCAATAGAAGTCGGAGGAGGAACAGAATTCGCCTGCAAAGATTCAAAAACAGCTTGGGCGGCTACGGCAAAGCTGCCTGATAGTTCCGATTATTGGTGTGTTGACTATACCGGATTCTCGGAAGCAACCAAAGACAAGCTGACGGCCACTGTTTGTAAGTAAAAGTTCTCGCTCTGTTCGCATATGCTATAATTAAAAAATTATGGCAACGCTTTACACGGAACAATCAAAAAACATAACAAAAACATGGCTTTTAATGAGTTTGTTTTTGGTGGTGGTTATCGGATTGGGATGGTTTTTCAGTCTTTATTACGGAAATCCTAATATTCTTTATTTTTTTGTTATTTTCAGCATTTTAATGAACGTTTTTTCTTATTGGTTTTCGGATAAGATTGTTCTTAAGTTGGCTGGAGCAAAAGAGGCCAGTAGGGAAGCCAATTTTGATTTGTATACGATTGTTGAAAATCTTTCCATTACTGCCGGTCTTCCGATGCCCAAAGTTTATATTGTTACGGATTCCGCTCCCAACGCTTTTGCGACAGGTAGAAATAAAGAACACGCTGTCGTGGCGGTGACTACAGGGCTTTTAAATATTTTAGACAAAACCGAGCTTGAAGGAGTAATAGGCCACGAACTTTCTCATGTCGGGAATCGGGACATGCTCCTCTCCACGGTCGTTGTTGTTCTCGTAGGATTTGTTTCTATTCTTGCGGACGTTTTTATCCGTAGCACATTTTTCGGAGGACACAGGGACAACGACAGCAAGGGTTCAGGCATTCTTATGATTGTGGGAATTGTTTTGTCTATCTTGGCTCCCATTTTTGCCATGCTTATCCAGCTTGCCATTTCTAGAAAACGAGAATTTCTTGCGGATGCTTCAGGTGCCTTGCTTACCAGATACCCCCAAGGTCTCGCGAGCGCCCTTAAAAAAATTGCCGAGCACAGCCGACCTATGACTCGGCAGTCCAAAGCTATCGCGCATTTATATATTTCTGACCCCAAGGCCTCCCAAGCCTTTGGTAAAAAAGTTGCCGGATTTTTCGCCACTCATCCGCCCGTAGAACAACGGGTCAGAGCCCTACTTGGGGAATAATACATGCTTCATTTTTTAATAATTTTAGTTACAGCATTTGTTTCGACCGCCTTGAGCTCGATGTCTGGGGGTGGAGCATCTGTAATCAATATACCCGTTTTGTTATTTCTGGGTATCCCTTTCCCAGTAGCCACAGTCTCTCAGAAAATTAGTTCAGCTTTTTGGGTGTTGCCGGCGTCCTTCAATTATTTAAAAGGAAGAAAGGTTGATTGGAAGTTTTTAATTATTTTTGGGCTTATAGGGCTAGTGGGGGTTTATGCGGGTGTGCAATTTGTAGTCTCGGTGAATGGTAGACTATTGGAATTTATAATAGGTGCGCTTATTTTAATACTTGTAACTTATACGTTTTTTAGAAAAGATATAGGTTTATCTGAGCAAAAAATATATTCAAAGTTTAGACAATCCCTCGCTTATGTGTTCGCTTTAATTTTAGGATTTTACGAAAGTATTTTTGGGGCAGGGAATGGGATAATGTTTGCGATGACAACTTTTTATACTCGAGGTTTTGATTTTATGGACGCACTTGGGTATTATTTTTCGGTGGCATTTCCTTGGGTAGTGTTCGCTGCGTTTCTTTTAATTCGGAAAGGATTTTTTGATATCCATGTAGCCATCCCAATAGTCATAGGTTCACTTATTGGTGGATATGTGGGTTCCAAATATGCAAAATATAAAGGCAATAAATTCATTAAAATGATGTTTATTATTATCGGATCAATCCTTGGATTGAAACTTTTATTCGGTTTATAGTGTCTTATGCAGCATCTACGCTATAGCGTAGATTGATTTTCTCCTATATAATATCCACATGGTAAGAAAACTTCGCTATAAAGGTATGTCGGTGAATATCTTTGGCTTGCCCGATTTTGATAATCATAAAAGTGAAAAAAGTAGCCAAAAAAGTATTCCCAAACGGCAATATCTCCAATCTTTTATTTCTAGTTTCAATAAAGATGCACCAAAAAATTTGCTTTTAATATATGATATTCCAGAAGGTAGAAAAAAGGAGAGAGACTGGTTTCGTCGCCAGCTTCGAAACTTCAATTTCGTAATGATTCAAAGAAGTGTTTGGGTTGGACCATCACCCTTGCCCAATGACTTCGTTAACTACCTTAAAAAAATTGGTCTACAGAAAGAATTTAAAACATTTAAACTTGCAAAATCACATACAAAACAATCTACGCTATAGCGTAGATTGAGAATATTCACTTTTATTTATAACCTTATTTTGGTATACTTTATATATGGACATCAAGGATGTGGAAAATCTGGCGGAGCTCGCGAGACTTGAGCTTTCTAGTGAAGAAAAAGAAGCCATTTTGAAAGACATGGGGGGTATTTTGGAATACGTGAAGACAATTGAAAAAGTTGAGCTTGGAGATGTGGATATGGAGTATTCTTCCAAAAATGTTTGGCGTGAAGACAATATGGAAGAAAGACAATTTTCTTTGGATTTAATAACCGACCAATTTCCGGATTCCCAAGATGGATTTTTGAAAGTAAAAAAGATTTTGTAATTTATGACGATTGATTTAAAAAATTTAACAATAGAAAAAGCACATAACGCACTCAGGGCTGGAGATTACACTTGCCGGGAATTGCTGGAAGCGTATTTGGCTAACATACAAGAAAAAAACAAGGAGCTTAATGCTTACTTGGAGGTATTTTCCGACGCGCTTGCGCAGGCCGAAGAGGCACAGAAAAAATTTACAGAAGGGACGGAAGAATTCTTGACCGGAATTCCTTTTGCCATAAAAGATAATATTTTGTTCGAGGGGCACAAGGCTTCGGCTGCATCCAAGATACTGGAGAATTACACTGCTGCTTACAGCTCGTTTGTCATAAAGGAATTACGAAAAGCGAGAGCTGTGATAATAGGCAGAACCAACATGGATGAATTCGCCATGGGCTCCTCTACGCAAACAAGCGCCTATGGTGTGTCCCGAAACCCCCATGACCCCACAAGGGTGCCAGGGGGCTCTTCCGGAGGCTCAGCGATAGCGGTAGCGGCGGATATGGCCTTGGTGTCGCTTGGAACGGAGACTTGCGGGTCTGTGCGGGAACCGGCGGCCTTCTGCGGGCTTGTGGGACTAAAACCTACTTACGGGGCGATATCTCGAAACGGAATTATAGCCATGGGGAATTCGCTTGACCAAGTTTCTCCTTTCGCAAAAAATGTCCGTGATACGGAAATTATTTTCAACTTCTTATCCAAACATGACGAAATGGATAGCACCTCTGTGTCAGAGAACCAGAGAATTATTAAATTTCCTCGGGTCCTCGGAAACAATCCCCAGACCACTCTAAAATCTAATAATTCTCCGGTTCTTCGCATAGGCGTGCCCTGGCATTTGTTTGAAAAGGGAGTGGAGCCGGTAGTGATGGAGAATTTCAAGGAATCAATGGAGAAATTTAAAAAAGCTGGCTATAAAATTATAGACATAGAGCTTCCTTATTCAAAATATTCACTGGAAGCTTACTATATAATTATGCCCGCCGAAGTTTCCACCAACCTTTCTCGGTTTGACGGAATTCGTTATGGCTTTAGCGAGCAAAAGAACGAAAAAATAAAAAGTTTGAAAGATGTGTATATGAAATCAAGAGGCAAAGGCTTCGGAGAGGAGGCGCGCAGGCGAATACTTCTCGGCACCTATGTTCTATCACACGGGTATTATGACGCATATTACAACAAGGCGATAAAAATTAGAGAAAAAATAAAAAAAGAAATAGTTCAAGCGTTTGAGAAAGTGGATTTGATAGTTACACCTACTGCTCCGATGCCCGCTTTTAAAATAGGGGAAAAAATGGATGACCCGGTGGCTATGTATTTGTGCGATATCTTTTCGGCGCCGGCGAACTTGGCGGGGGTGCCTTCTATCGCCCTTCCTTCAGGGATGACAAAAGAAAATTTACCTCTCTCTATTCAGTTCATGGCTCCGCATTGGGGGGAGAACGCCTTGTTCAGTATAGGCAAAGAGTTTGAAAAAATAAGGTGAGTAGGGTAGCTTAGTCATGTTATAATCTTATAACGGCATGGAAACTTTCAATCAAAACAACACAGGCGACTCCTTGATAAATTCAGTTTATCTTGACCCGGGTTATTTGTTTCACCAAGGAGTCTACCATATTCAGAAAATATTTTATTTTGTTACTAGCCCGGAGAGCGTTTCCACGGTAAGAACAATTATGTTTTTTTTCGGCATGTTCTTTCTAACTATTATCTGCTATGCGACTATAAGACTTTTTGAAATTAGGAAAAAAGAACACGAACATCTACACCACGAAATACAAGAATATGCGCATCATAAAGCGGAATACGAAAAAAGGTTGAAAGAGGAAGTTGGAGGCTCTAAAAACGAACGCTGGAGCAAGACTTTGAACTACTTATTCTCTCAGCATTCTAGCGATTGGAAACTGGCGATCATTGAAGCCGATGCTATGCTGGAAGACTTAATGGACCAGCTGGGTTTTCTGGGAGACAACTTAGGAGATAAGCTGAAATCCTCTAATCAGATAAGTTTCCCGCAACTGACCCGGGCGTGGGAGGTGCACACCATACGAAACAAAATAGCCCACGAAGGATTGTCTTTTGAACTTTCTCACTTTGAAGCTAAGCGAATTATCGCCGAATACGAAGAAATTTTTCACGCTTACGGGTTTATATAAAACCAGGGTTGCTTTTTGGTCAATTTAGAGTAAAATTAAAAAACGCCTTCAAAAGGCATTTTTTATAGATTTTTGGTCTGTAAGTAGATAGCGGGGTAGACCCGCCAGAGGACGGGCAGGGAATAGGCACCTCTGAAAAAATAGCGGGGTAGAGAAGAGGCATCTCGTAAGGCTCATAACCTTAAGACCCACGTTCGATTCGTGGCCCCGCAACAAGTTCGGCAAGTGACATGCCAAAAGCTACGTCATAAGGTCGAATAGTGTATAATTGTCGGCGTAGCTCAGACGGTTAGAGCGTGGGACTCATAAGCCCAAGGTCGGTGGTTCGATTCCACCCGCCGACACCAGTCGGAAGTTAGCCGACAAATAAAAATGCGATCGTAGCTCAACTCAGACTAGACTACAGCGAGCACCCGTCCAGGCGGAAGCGATTGCACAGAGGCAGAAGGTTGAAAAGTAAACATATGCGATCGTAGCTCAACTGGTTAGAGCACCCGCCTGTCACGCGGGAGGTTGCCGGTTCAAATCCGGTCGGTCGCGCATAAAAAGAAAGGCTGGCTTCGCGCCAGTTTTTTCTTTTTACCCTGCGAACGGATTTGAACACGAAAAGGGGTCGGGGAAGACTGTAGTTTTCCCCGTGGTGGAGGCAGCAAAGCGTTGGAACCGCAAGGTTCCAAAACGCAGGCCTTAGCCGAGTAGTGAAATTCCGGTCGATCGCGCCAAGGTTGTATTTTCTGATACATCCAAATGCTGGATGGTATTTTCATTTCTCATGGAGTATACTTTCGCTATGTATATAAGAGACAAGATGTTTATGGTTGTTATAATAGGTACCTCAGGGGCGGGCAAGACCACCCTTGCTGAGTTTTTGAAAAATCAATTAGCCAACACAGCTCATGTGGCTTACGATAATATTAAGAGCTTTGTTTCTCAATTCAAAGAAGTGTATTCGCACAAACAAACAAGTGTTAATGTTACTTACGCTATGACCAAAGAATATTTTAAAAATAATATTTCTGTTATTGTAGATAAAAACATGACCAATGAAGAAGTGGATAAATATAAAGAAATTGCAGAAAAGTATTGTGTAGATTTTTTCTTATATAGGGTGGAAATTCATGAAGATATTCGGAAGGAAAGAATTACGAAAAGGGCTTACAAGGAGAATAAGCCGATACCATCGCAAGAAACCCTAGATAAGTTCTCAGAGACATATAACAAGAATATACATCAAAGTAATACTACCTTTGATTCGGGGGTATTGAGTATTGAACAAATGGCAAATTTTATCCTAAAAGATTTAGGGGTTTTAAAAGACTAACTACAACATTTTCCACTCATTTGCGTATAGATTTTGACTCAATAAAATACAGATAGAAAGTTCACGAGTCTAGATTATGTTTGTTATTATCGGGAGCTTGCTAGTTATTAAACTTTTGATTGGATTTTAAGATTCGGTATATAAATATGCCCATTATAATTTCTAATAGCAGTTCCCACTTCGTTCACTAGTCCGCGCCAAGATAATTTATGAAAAAACTCTCAATGTTTATTTCTGCAGTTGTTATTATAATCGCTGGTTTTGTTGCGTATCAAAAAATTTGGGTTCCCAGGACCAGTGAACAACTAATTGATCCGGAACCCATTTCTGATAGCAAATCAGAGGAAAAGATTTACTCACCTTTGGGTAGTTACTATGCAATTCAGAGGTATGTAAAATCCGAGCAGGTCACGTGTTGTGGTAACGAAGAAGAACACGAGAGAAAACTTTACTCAGTATCGGTATATGAGAGTAACACAAATAAATTAATAAAGATATTTACTGAATTCAATATTGATAATTATGAGGGATACACTCCAAGCATATACAAATGGTATTCTGACGATATTCTCCAAATGGATGGCTTAGGGATCGTAGATGCTCTTGGTTTATTTTATAATATAAAAAGTGATAAATTAGTAACCGAATGGGAATTTAATGAGGTAGACTAATTCTAACATTGTCCACTAAGTCGCGCATATAAAAAATACTTTAGTGATATAATTTCTAGATGAATGGAAAAGGTTTAGAAAATGCTTCCCCCGCAGTTAATCCACGGGAACAAGCGATACGTGACATGCTGAGAGGCATTGCTGAGATAAGAACTCCTCTCAGGATTGTTCCTGTTAGTGAAGTGCCGGAATTTGCGGAGGATGCCCTTGCTAAAGGTGTTGTGGGAACTAAGGTTGGGCAAGGACAAGTTGGTGTCGTAGATAACAAGCCGATTCGAACCGACAATGTTGCGGACTGTAAAATATTCATCATTAAAATACCGGGAGGTGGAGGGAGGAATAGATATGCGCTTGCCCATATTTGGGCAGGGGATATTGATTTAAATTTGGAAGGTCATAAACGGGAAGATGTGGCAAAGCTAGTGAACAAAGGTAGCGTAGCTATTGGGATAACTGGCGGCAGAAGCAACAGTATCATAAGTGCCGCACGCCAATTTAAATACGAAGGAGTTTCTACTGTTAAACACATCGATGCTCCTAGTGGTAACAGATACGTTAGTGTAGTCTTTCGTCCTGAAAGCAATGAAATATTGATTCGAGTTGGGGCAGACACTGACGCCACTGAAGTTTTGGTCTATGAAGGTTTTTAGTGAAAAAACATTTTTAATTTTTATGGTGCAACTTCGGGTTCAGGTGTTGGCTCTGGTTCAGAAACTATTTCATCTGCAGGTAGTTTTTCTAGGGCAGGCGCTATTTCTTCCACGGGTTCTTCGGCTGGAGCAACTTCGGTTTCCGTGACAGGAGGCTCTACAGGCTCTGTTGTTTCTGGTGGCGGAGTTTCTGAACCAGAAGAAGAACCTGACGAAGAACTTCCAGAGGTTCCTGCTCCATAAAGGAGCGCATCAAGTTCTGACTTTGTGATACAGGTCTTTTCTCCGGACGCATCAGCGACGCAGAGAGTCTCCGTGTTTATTTCTTTCGCAAAAATGTTTGCTATGCCATTCCCAGTATCTGCAAGCCATTCAGTAACCTTGTCGAGTATTCGGGAGAGAATATTGCCGCCCTCTCTATCCATAAGTTCCCCATCCTGTGTCTCGTGCACATAATCAAGCTCCAAGCTATCATTCAAGTCTTTTATGACCAATTCCATATCTATGACTAGACTTTTACCTGTGTTCTCATTGGTAGAATCGAATACCCAATAGTTGTGTTCATTTTCGTGGGGAGAAAGCAAAGTAGCGTTTCCGGCCGCATCCATTACTCTTAGCTCTCCGGCGGTGGAATAAAGAGAAATGCCGTTAGCCAGAGTGCCTACCGGAGCGGTGCCGTCAAATATGTCCAACTTGTTTGTTCCTTCAGTAGTCGCCCTCAATACAGTGCCTCCTATTTTTACAGTATTTCCAAAGTAGTTAATTCCCGCCGAGGAATATACGCCGTAGTTCGTATCAGCCCCCGATGCGGTAGCATATACACCATAAGCAGTAGAAGTTCCAGCTGTATCACCGAGAGAGGAGAAATATCCCCCATAAGTATTTACGGTTCCTGCGTCAGTTCTGCCGGTATTTTCCGCAGTGTTGTAGTTGCCATAAGTATTGGAAGTTCCCGTGGCCGTATCGGCACCTATTTTCAAAATTGTATTATATGCTCCGTAAAGCGTCTGACCAACACCACCACCAGTAACCACTGCGGTTGAAATAAAATTGTTTGCAATCCCATATCCTGCAGTCAGTGACCCTGTTGCAGTTTGAGTCATGGAGATATTCAGAGCAGGAACAAAGTTAGAAGAAGAGGTGGCCTGTAAATCAAGCAATCCGGCGCTGTTGCTTAGGGTAGAGTTCCCGAAAGAAACATTCCCGCTTCCAGAGGGAGTTACGTCAAACTCTTTTCCAGCAAAAACAACCGTATCGCCGTTTAAAGTTACTAACCCCGTTCCTGTAGAAAAAGTGCCGGCGCCTGCCTGCGTGATGTTTCCCGAATGGTCAATTGTGAGCCGTTCCGTGAGTACACTAGGAGCGGCATTTGTCCCCGTCAAGAAAGATAATTTTCCCGGCACCCGATTGTCGGCAATAGTGCCACTGCTGATACCCTTGATGGCTGCACCTGTAATGTAACCGGAAGCGCCTCCGTAACCTGTAAAGTTTATGACCCCAAGTTCGTCTGCGGTGGTTATAACCGTAGGCGATGCGCCCGTGCCCCGTGCCTTTCTGAAATTCAAATCGAAACTATCTGACGACGCATTCGCCTGGGTCAAAAAAGTAAGCCCGGTCGCGGCCGTATCGGAAGAAACATGGAAAAGTCCGGCAGGCGCCGTAGTGCCTATCCCCACATTCCCGGCGAAATATGACTGAGCGGTGGCGGAGGAATAAAGAGCATAATTGGTTGCACTTGATGAAGGACCGCTTATATTTACTCCGTAGTTATTCGTAGCTCCCGTGGCAGAAACAATAATTCCGTAATTGTTGTCTGCGGTTCCTGATGCCAAAAAATTACCGCCATAATGCATAGTACTTCCTGTTGTTCCCATGTCGCCGGTGGCTACGCTTTGTATGCCATATGTAGCGAATGAACCTCCATTTTCAACAACCGTCGCGCTCCATGTTCCGGTAGCTTTTACGCCGATAACATCCAACACAGCGCCGTTTGTATTGTTTATGGTAGCTGAGTAAGTAGACCCCGCTCTAAGTCCAGTGAGCTGATAAGTTTCTGCTCCGGTTATATAACTTCCAGAAGCATTCAACGCTACTTCCAAAGCATCTTTTGTGATAGTAGTTTCAGCTGTCATTTCCCCACTGTCTGTTAAAGTAATTTCTGCGGCATTCAGAGATAAATTTGCTGTACTATTTGTTTTTTCAATATCTAACAGAGAATCCGGCGTCGTGTCTCCTATCCCCACATTGCCCGTATTGTAATAAATATCGCTTCCGGTAGTGGTCCACTGTGAAGGAGTTCCAGCAGCTCCCCAAGTTAGAATACCTGCACCGTCGGTGGTTAAAACTTGTCCCACTGTTCCATCGTCTGTAGGGAGAGTTAGAGTATATGTTCCCGCAGCAGCTGCTGGTTGAACAGTAATTGTTCCGGAAGTAGAGCCGTTTAGTTTAATCACTTCAGTGCTCACTGATTCTCCTAAAGATTCATTTAATCCATCAATGTTATTCTCTATGGAAGTAAGAAGCCCATTGACTTGGTTATCAAATGCTGTCTTCGACACAAACCCTGAAGTGTCAACGCTTGCGCCACTTGGACCTTGAGCTCCTCGAGGGCCCATTGCTCCTTGAGGTCCTTGAGGACCCTGTGGCCCTCTTGTTTCTCCAAATGAAAAGCTTCCTTCGTTTAAAATCTTTCTGATAGCATTATCAAGTGTGGTGTTGCTTATCGGAGCGGCAACTTGGACCACAGGGGGAGGAGTGACGGGTGGAGTAGGTGGTGATATGTCTTTTGGGTAGTAATTTATAACTGGCGATATTGGTTCTTCAGAAGTTACCTCATCGTTACTCGAAAAGAAATTAAAAATTCTGGAAAAGAAACTAGAGAAAAATCCTGAAGCGCCCTCCACCGATGCCCCCAAGCTATTTCTATAATCTTCAAGGGAATCAAGAGAAGCAAGGCTTAGTTTTGTGTCCAGTGCGGGAAAGACAATGTTATCGCCTGCTTTTTCGAAAAATGAAGCATAGTTTGCATATGCATTTTTTATGTAAGACAGCTTTGGAGTTATATAACCCGCAGCAAAAGCCCCAGAGCCATAAAAAAACCCTACTGCGACCATCCAGGAAAATACTAATTTCAAAAGGAATAATTTTTTATTTCGCATTATGTTTTTGTGATAATATTATATCATTTTTCAAGGATTTTTTAGTGGATTTTGGGGATAACGTTCTGCTCATAAAATATAAATCTCTTTTGCAAAAAAGCCTGAAATAAACTAGTATGTTTAGGGTATGTTTTTGCCGTTGTAGCTTAGTGGTAAAGCACGATATTGGTAATATCGAGACCGTGGGTCCGATCCCCACCAACGGCTCCACAATCAAACTCAAGGGTTTTTCGTCAAAATTTTTTCGCGCAGAGCGAAGCTCTGCGTAATGTGGCAAAGGGTTTCCGGACGCAATGCCGGATTTCAAATGCAGGTTCGAGCCAAAGATTTTTTGGAGGGAGAGTTTTTTGGAGGGGAGGTCGGCT
>JBAQFO010000003.1:0-62748 GCA_049287305.1 Minisyncoccia bacterium
AGGGACTTCATCAATCACGCGGCGTCGCTCCATCAGACTTTCGTCCATTGTGGAAGATTCTCGACTGCAGCCACCCGTAGGTGTATGGTCCGTGTCTCAGTACCATCGGTGGGGGTCAGCCTCTCAGCTCCCCTAGACGTCATAGCCTTGGTAGTCCATTACACTACCAACTAGCTGATATCGCACAGGCCATTCCCAAAGCGTTAAAACTTTACTCTTGCGAGACCATCGTGTATTAGTCCGTCTTTCGACGGATTATTCACGACTTTGGGGGATGTTCCTATGTATTACTACCTCGTTCGCCACTAACTTTCTACGACCTTTGACTTGATATAATCTCATCTCGGATTTTAGAAAGTCCGTTCGACTTGCATGCCTTATCCACGCCGCCAGCGTTCATCCTGAGCTAGGATCAAACTCTAACTAAAAGTTAAATTAATTAGAACGAAACAAAACAAAAAACAGCAATGCCAGCCCGACACGAATGTGTCATTCTGGCGGGTATTTTTGCAATTAAAATCTCTCAATATGACTTATGTATTGAAGATTTCTTTGTTCCTAGCTCGTAAATTATTGTTAAGAAAACATTTGAGGACTTGCTCCCGACAACTCTTGTCGGGGTTCTCAATTTATTGATTTATCAAAGAATTGTTGAAATAAAAACGCCCTATCCAAAGCGGATTAGACGCTGAAAGAGTATATACCAAGCGCCAAGCAGTGTCAAGCATTACCAGTAACCTAATTTTGCATAGAAAAAGCCTCACAAAGACTAGCTCTGCGAGGCTTGGGCGGACCTCGGTCCGCACTTGTCCATGGAAACCATAGAACAAGATTTTGATGTTGGCTCTAGGCCGAGCGGGGCTTTGATAGCCCCGCCCAGCGTTGAGCGCTCCGTCACTTCCGATTGATGATCTCCTGCATCGCGCCGAGAATCTGCAGAAAAGGTTTGGCGATGGCCATGCGCAGCTCCTTGTCTGCATAGTACATGACCACTCCATCTCCTCGCACGCCGAGATACATGACACCCGTCGGACGCACGGGAAGCCCCGCGATCACGCGGACTTCTCCCGCGCTGCCGGCCTTCTGTTCGGAGAGGGTGACCGCAGGCACGTCGCTCCACCATCCCTCGGAGGAGACGGTCTTGCCGACTGGTGATGAGCCAGTGGCGAGCACCGTCTCCATGCTGTCGTAGTGCACGTCCCCCGGGCAGTCCACCGGCGGACATGCGTTGGTGGTCTGCGGAGTCGTGGCATACGCGGCGACGGGGATGATGAGAAGAATGAGAACTGCAAGAGTGCCGATGTTTTTCTTCATAGCTCCTGAAATTTCCTTTTCTTTTTTATTTCCGGAAGTTGTTGTCCTTGCCGGAAATGAAGGCGTCACTTATCCCTCATTTCCAGCAAGGACTTTTTTAACGAACAATTCATTGTAGTATATCACAAATTAATACAAAAGTCAAGTTCTTTAATCCCCTAATATCCTTATAATTAAAGCTTTTATGTGCTAAAATATCCTTATGGCAACAAAGGTAATATACTTCGTCCGACACGGGGAAACGGCAAATAATGCTCTGCATATCAAACAAGGTCCCGAGGGTCCTCTTTCAGACAAAGGCCGAGAACAGGCGCTGGCAACCGCGAAAAGATTCCCAAAAGGGTGGCGAGGCAAACCCCAACTTATAGTCTCCAGCCCCTACGAACGCACCAAAGAAACGGCGGAAATTATCGCCAAGGAATTAAAAATGAAAGTAAAATATTCCGACCTTTTAGTGGAGAGACGGAATCCGTCGGGAGTAGTGGGACACGACGCGGGAGACCTGGATGTGAGAAAAGTTTTGGATAGAATAGATAAAAGTTATCACTCGGATGACTTGCGGGTATCCGACGAAGAAAACTTCGCCGACCTAAAACTGCGCGCGCGGAAATTACTGAAGTTCATCAAGCGAAGACACGCGAAAAGAATAATCATGGTGACCCATAGCAGATTTCTTAAAATGATTGCAGCTTATATGACCCACGGAGAGGAGCTCACCGCTTCACAATACAATACTCTGTCTTATTTCAACAAAATAGACAACGCCGGCATGTGCATCTGCGCCTACACTCACCACTGGTTTAAAAAAGACGAATGGAAAATTCTAGTTTGGAACGACCTTGATTAAAAGTCGGATTATTTTTCCAGCTTTCTAGTCCACAATTTCCGAATTGTGAAAAACACGCTCGTAGCAAATATCGCGCCAAGCGTATCAGAAAGCATGTCTTTTTGCGCGTCCCAGATATCGCCCTGGCTCCCCAGATAATTAAGAGCGTCTTCTATGGGAACTCGCGCTGCGTATATCCACTCTACGAGTTCATATGTCATGGCTATCGCTGCTATCAGAAAAACAGGATAAGTAAAAAGTAAAAACTTATTCGTTACCATCTTTTTTACAAACAGCCACTCGGCAACGGCAAAAGCGTAAAATCCGACAGAAAAATGCGCGATTCTATCAAAGTGATTGCGAGCAAAACCGAAGGATTCAGTCACGGCGTCAAAGGGCACCAGGGCGAATGTATAATGTCCGCCTATGGTATGCAGATAAATCAAAACAAACATAAAAGCATATGCTATTTTAGAAAATCTTATTTTGAGTGCGTAGAGAATTATGACTACAGCAACAATAATCCAGACCGTCAGGTTTTCCGCAAACCAAGTTTTTCTATCTATTGGATTTATGGCGAGAACAATAAACAACACTGAGTAAATCCCCAGGAGCCAGAACAAAAACTTTGAAGATTTGTTTTCCATAATTATATTTTTTCCTCCGGCTTGTGTTTGAGGACGAGGACAAATAACACGAGTAGCACCAATCCTGCAATGCCGATGCCGAGCCATGGCAGCCATGGCATTCGTTCAGTAGCTCTGTTATCCAAGCTATCGCATATATCCCCTATTTCATCCGCATCGGTATTGGTTTGAGCGAAATTGGGAATCTGGGGACAGTTATCTTTTCCGTCCAACACCCCGTCACGGTCATAATCTTCGCAGGCGTCGCCTCTTCCGTTCCGGTCCCCGTCTTCCTGTGTGGGATTATAAATCGTAGAACAATTGTCCGACAAATCCGGAATCTTATCTTCGTCCAAATCGCTAGGGCGGTATTCGGGATTCGCCGCCGATATGGAAGAACCTATTCGGATTACCCCAACATCTGAAACCAGGTCTCCGGATTCTTTATAAGGAGACTTCACATTTTTGTCCGCATCAAAGTAAATTTGGTAGACATGCCCAGGCTGAGCTAAAAAGCGCAAGTTTCTGGTGACTATTTGCCCTCCCGACAAATCGTTGAATTGCATTTCGGTTATGCGAAGAGGTTGAACGTAATCGAAAACAATTTTCCAAGAGGTAGATGAAGTCTTTGGAAAGACTACGCCATTCTGGGCAGGTTTTATAGGAGCCAAAACCACAGTATCCCTTCCCCCAACCAAAGCACTAACTGAAATTTTCTCTGGCAAGGCCACGTTTTCATCCAAAGCGAACCGTAAAGAAGAAGCTGTGATAGACTTTTCGAAATTAAAATTTATTTGAGCTTGGCCAGAGTTTCCCGTAAGCGGGAATTCTACGAAAGAAACGTAATCGCCATCATTCAAAAAAGAGGGGTTGGAATTAGGAGAATTAGTAGAGATAAAGCTTTGCGTCTCAGACTTATCTACCACCAAAAGGTGGGGCTCAAAAGATTTGTAAGTCACATCATACACAGAGAATACCGGCAAAGATAGATATCCTTGATCAAGAGAAACTTCTACGACCGTGGGCACGGAAATCTGAGGAGAAACGATTTTATAATACCGGAAAGCCTCCGACGCCCTATACCCATCGATACTTGAAAAAGTATACGGGACACTTCCCGCCCCTTGAGCTCCCACCCACACCGGAAACATCACCATTATCCCTAAAAACAATTTCCAAAATAAATTCATGTTTATATTTTATTGCGCTTGATAATTTTTCGGTTCTAATTCGTGTTTTTTTCTTTTAGTCAGAAAGGCCGTGCTCATAAGTAATACTCCGATAGCTAGGAATGTCACTACTCTTCCGAAGAGTTCCATGTCCCACACATCTTTAAATACCAGCCTGATAACCACAAAGGCCAAGAGCGCCATGCCGTAAGTTCGGCGGGCCATATCGTTGCCATAGAGGCCGGAGAAGTAGGCCAGCAATCCGAAAATAGTAAATATAATGAGAGTAATCATCGTTGCAATGTCCTGTTCTCCTCTCATAGATATGTGGATGAACTGCCATAGAATATAACCAATATAAAATGTTCCAAGCACGATAAACATGGAGCCCAAATTTATTTCTCCTTCTTCTTTATTTGGAGTTTCAAGGTGATTTAAGATACGTCCGGCTGAAATTAGCGCAACCGCGACGAGCAAGAGCGCGAAGAAGTCCGCACTCCATAACTCCGCGGAGTTCGCGTAACTCATCATGCTAGATACGGACAAAACCACGGGGAAAATAAATACCAAAGCCGCCCTACCTGCCGCTTTCGTATCTTTGGTAAGTGACAGCACACAAAGAAGGATGAGCAGCGCTTCCATAGCAAAAGCAATGACAAGCGATGCCCCGTCGAGCTCGGCTGAAGTCGCCGCGCCGATAAATGCGATGGCTACGGACCCATAAGCGTAAAAGGGTGCCAGCTTGGAGCTGAACTTGAATGCGGTAAACGAACCAAAGGCAAACACCACAGCCCATGCCGCAAATATCATTGAACTCCATTCCGCTGGAGCGACATTATAAATCCACATAAAGAGAAACAGTCCGTTCAAAACAGCGAGCACAATCTCGGTCTCTTGTTCTTGAACTCCTTTTTTGATAACCGCAAACATTCCGGAAAGAAGATATAACATAGAGAACAAGTAAGCGAAATTTAAAATTATCGGAGCGTCATTGCTGTATCGGGAGTTAAAATAAAAATCTCCCATATACGGAACGCTATACATTCCCACAAAAAACAAACTGAAAACAATAAGCTTCCGCCAACCGGTGATTCCCGCGAGGAACAAGGTAGCGATTGATATAAATAGCAGATAGGAGAAAAGGAATACGGCGTCTGTCTGTCCCGCCGTTAGTAGCGGAGCAACGAAAGCCAGTATTTGCGCGATATACGCGAGTTGTGGAAGTTTGAATTTATAACTTGCAAATGAAACGAAAGCTACAATCACAAAATCAAACATGACAGCAGAGACAGGAGTGAAGAACTGGTAGATGGACCGGCCGGCAAATATGGTAAGCATGGCCATGCCTGCGCCGAGCGCCATAAATACCGCCCCTTGCGACGGATGCTTCATCATTCGCTTGAAGCCAAGTGCCATTATTATTACTCCCGCCACAATACCGATAGAGATTCTTCCTACGGGACCTATCCAATTATTTATGAAAGCATAAGAAACAAACCATCCGAACCCGATAATAAATAGTCCGGCGCCGAGTTTCATCAGCCAGTCTTCCTTAAGCCACAAAAAGAATTTGTTTGGCTCCGCGTTATTATATTGAACAGGTTGAATAGGTTGAATAGGCTGGTTATTGGAACTTGCCACGCCCGCTGTCTGCGGAATACTCTCTGCTATGCTTGTGGGTTCCGGCTTTCTTTCTATTCCTGTTGCGCTTATCCCCTGCCTTAATTCCAGTTCTCTTACCCGCCTTGAAAGAGAGCTGTTTGCTACCAATAAGTAAACAATCAGACCGAACCCGAGTAGTGTTGTCATATGGGATTCATTTTATCACTCGGCTCCCATAGCTACAAATAGTAATGTGTATAACTATTCCTATATCGTTTCTTGTTTTTCAAGTTTTACCGCCGCTTCAGGAGTAGACACGGTCTTACTCATAAAGAAAAGTTTTACTATCGCAAGCGCGATAAGATAGTAAACAAGCATAGCAAGCAACGTGCTCCACTCCAGCACGCTTCCTCCTCCTCTTGAAGTACGAAACACAGCCAAGAATGGGGCGGCAAAAACGTAGGTAACGTCATAGATAAAGTTGGAGAATCCGGCGTTCGGATTAGCTCCAAGCAATTTGAGCACAAAACGAAACATCAAGAGCGCTTCCAAGATACCCAAAATATACCAAACGATTTGTGTGCCGCGAAAAAGAGGCTTAGTGGTCGGAGAATTAAATGAGTCCATAAAATATTGATTTAGCGAAATCACGTCGCGCAATCGTCCATTAAAGCGCGACGCAGTTAATAATAAAACGCCTACGTGTATTAAGACGTGGCGTTCTATTATTAATTACAATTAAAAAATTTATTTCATCATTGCCTCACCGTCGGCAGCAGACATGAATTTAAACATGTTACCTCCGCAAACCGCGCAAGTTCCCTTAGCGGAATATCTGCCCTTTTCATTCTTAGTAACTACTGGATTTACCATATCTCTCATTGTCGGCTTGTTGTTGGTTCGACACTTCATGCACAAAGCTTTTAGTTCAGCCATAGTTTTATTTTCGTCTAATTAATACTAATAATATTATTATAGCACACTTTTACTCTTTTGGGCCTATTACCTTGATTGCCATAACTTCCCTCCCGCCTTCGGTGTGTTCCACGGACTTAAAGCCGTGGAAATTGAGCATGTTAAATATTCCCCTGCCGCTCGGTTTCATTATATTATCCGGATGCAAAGGATTCGGAACATCTGCGCGGATAAAACCGTTTCCTTCGTCTCGTATTGTTATAATAAGCTCGTGTTTGTTTGCCTTTATGGTAACAAACACTTTTTTCTGCTTTTTTCCCGGATGCTTGGCCTGTTCCTTGAGAGCCAACTGGGTAAGGGTATCTTCGCATCCTTTTGGTCTCTCCACTCCGAGATTCCCATGAGCTATGGCGTTGGCGAGAAGCTCCCGAAATCCGACTTGAGCATCAGTTAAGTCATCGCTGTCTTTTTCCCAGCCCGCCGCGATAAGCGTGCCCGTAAAAGACCCGATAGCTGCATCCATTAATGTAATATCAGTGGGTAAAGTCCATTCGTTCACTTCAAAATTAGGCATTGCTTCATTGCTTACCATTCTTGGTTGTTCTGCTCTCACGCCAAAAATATACCATATTCGGGTTGATAAGCACACAATAATTATTTAGTTGAAATTGTTGAAGCAAGCAAAAAGTTGTTCGTTCGGAGTCCATCCGCATTGCCCGCTCGGCTGTCTTTCACAGGCGCTGTGCTGATAACAGGAATATTCTTTTCTGTATTCACACGTAGACATTGCACTTGGCTGGTCGGAACAAATTTGTCCGCTGCATCCACTGACAAAACATCCACCACTATCTATGCTTGGAGGTCCTAGATACACAGGCGCGTTGCTGGTCGTATAATAACTATATCCAGGATTAGGTTCTATATAATACGAGGACGAGGTGGAATAATAATTACGCGGAGCGGAATACGAGGAAGATGAAGAAGATTTCGCTATCGGGTACGTGACGTAGGCTTGTGCTTGATTTCTAGAATAAGCTGGATAAACGGCTGCTCCGTATGAGTTAGTCGTCAGGGTGCTCTCGGCAAAAATCTGCCCCCGAGGCGTATAGCATCGGCGAGGAAAACCTTCACTCACCGTATATCCATATTGTTCGCATTCTATGAAATTACTAACAGACCCGCGCACCACGGCGCCTTTGGACGTATTGAAAAGCCAATATCCGAAGACAAAGAGAACGATGATGAGCATGATTGTTCCGATTCCTTTGTTCTGCATATGTTTCTTTGGATTACGCCCTATTTATTTAAACAAGGCGTTCCTCTTTTTATAATTAATAATTACTAACTTCTTTTCTTTTTCGCATTTGATTTTTTTACTTTTGGCACTTTAGCCCCCGCTTTTCGCACTTCGGAAATTCCGATGGCTACGGCTTGCTTGCGGCTTTTTACTTTCTGTCCGCTACCGCTCACCAAATCGCCATATTTCCATTCATGCATCACTTTTGCCACTTTTTTTTGAGCTTTTGGTCCGTATTTTGTCATACAACATATGACGTAAGCATCCCAATCGTGTGACAAAAATATATTTATAAAAAACTGCTAGCCCCGAGATACCGACCAGGAAGAGGACCTTCATCACAAATACTGGTTTTCGCTCGGGGCTAACGTTATTTACGCCGTAACACCCAAACATTTATTACAAAACTACTTCAAATCTGAAACTTGTATAGGGCTTACCACCGAAGGCGGAGTCATGTCTATGACTCCAAACTGCTTTTCGTAGTTTTCTACCTGTTTCCCCATCCACACGGATATGCTTTTCATTATTTGAGGAGTAGCGGCAAAAGAATCCAAGTTGTTCCCGGATGTAAGCACAAATGAGAAAAATTCTTTGCCGAACGCGCCTATGGCGCCGTCGCAAAGCTTCTTTGGGAGTTGGCTTAAATTTACCTTTTTCGGGTCAACCATCTCCCTATTATATCACACCCTGGGAACATTAAGATTAGGCGAGTGGAAAATCCGAAACACTGCCTCCGTTGGTAACATTTATAAAGCCCGCTCGTTCCATTAGGGTTTTGGCCATCATAGCCCGGTTGCCGGATTCACAATATAAAATTATTTCTTCATCCTTCGGCACATCCGGAAAAATCCCTTGCATCATATCCATGATGTCATGAAGTATCGCGCCTTCGGCGTGTCCCGCGTCATATTCTTCTTTAGTTCTCACATCTATAAGTATCATTTTTATTTTATCTCCCGCATTTCTTCCAAGTTTTCCAAAATATTTTTCAAATCATCCGCGAGTGGCGACTCTGTCCATTTCCGAAGCAGTGCTCTGGCGACATTTGAATAATTCTCCAATGTTTTTTCTTTCTTCGCGTTAAATCTGTCAAAAGTTTTGTCCCCCGTTGTTTGATAATCAAGATATATTTCGGTCACGTTGGAAACAACATCCGCTGATTTTAGAAGCACGGAGTCATTTGAAAAATGTTCTATGTGGGCGAGAGCCTGCGCTTTCCTGTCTTCCCACGGAGCATCCTTTTCTTCTTCGGTCACACTTAAAACGAGTTCCATTATATTTTCCCCGAACTTTTCTTTTATTATTTCCTTGGTAATTTTCTTTTCCTCGGCGCTGTCTTCTATCGTATCGTGGAGAATCCCGGCGATAACCACGTCTTCATCCCCGCCAGCCTTGGCGATAATCATCCCTACCGACAAAGGATGAACAATGTAAGGAATATCCTTACCCTTTCTTTTTTGTTTCTTGTCGGTCTCGTGAGCTTGAATAGCCAAGTTTATAGCCTCTTCTACCCTTTTGGTATATATCATAAGGTGATTCTAGCATTTTATAGAAAATTCGCATATACGACCCAACACTCTGCCTAACACTAAATTCCAAGTTTAACTCTCCCGATATCCACTTTAGTTAAGTAAAGTAGCTGGGAATAAATAATTCGCTTGGGATAATGGTTAAGTTAGGGCTGTTTTGTTTTAGTTGTTTAAAACCAAATTTCTATAAATACTTTTATGTCGGTTCCATCGTAAAGATTCTCCTGGAACCTGATTTCCTTTTTTAGCGGCAGGATGTATGTCGCCGAATGCCTGTCAGGAAAAACGGAAGTTGTCCATTCGCTTTTTCCTATTTTTGCCTTGGCGTAGACCGCGCCCCAGCCCCGCCTGAGTCTTCCTGCTTGCATTTCTTTTATTTTGACGGAAATGTTCTCAGGCACCCGCGCAAAACGCCAAGCCCCCTTGTCTTCTCCGTCTCTGTATCCCTCCTTCCAGACTATAACTTTGCTTTTAAATTTAAAGGTCTTCTTCTCCGCACCATTGCCTGTTCTTTTCTTAACTGGTTTCATCAAAATAATTTACCTCCACAATGTTTTTATTTTATGCCGCCTGCGCTTCTGCCTCATTTTTATTTACTTCCTTCCTTTTCAATATTTTAACAATAAGCTTTGCGGCTTCTTCGAGTTGACCCGACATTATCAAATCATGAATATTTTTATTTTTAGGGTCATCTATCATTGCGCTGACAGTTTTAAACCGCGCCATAGTTTTTGCAAGCCATGCGTCATCTTTTTCATGTGCATCCCCTTCCCCTAGCAACTCCGCAACACGAAATTGTATGAGATTTCTGTCTTCAAGTGCGATTCTTCCAATATTGTCTGAAGGTCCTGTTTCGTGGCTCATTTATTTATTATACCATGGCTTTTACCAAGCCTGTCAATATTCTCATATATTACATAGTTTTCCCAAAACCTTTACCTTCCCCTTAATCAAGCTCTCACCTATCCACTTTACTTAACTAAAGTGGATAGGGGGAAAAGTTGTAATGGTGAGGGTTGTGTTAGTGATGGTTGTGGTAGTTAGAGTTATGATACTTGTGATTGTTAAAGTTGAGGTTAGATGGGTAGTTACTTGTTTTTATTATTTTTTATTAAAACCAATTTCTGGGCTCGGGTGAGGGCTTTGATGCGGGCTTCTTCGGTTGAGGCCTTGGACCTATTTTTAAATCTTTTGGAAAAGACGATCTTAACAGGTCGGCGGGAATTGGTATATTTTGCGCCCAGCTTGGAGCTGTTGTGTTCCACCAACCTCCGCTTTAAATCGGTAGTAATCCCGGTGTATAAAGTCTTATCCGCGCATTTTAAAATATATAAATAATACATGATTACCGTATGCCTGTGTCACAAGACATTTCTGTTTTTGTATACTTTCCGCTTTTCACTTCTACTGTTAGCTCGTTACATCTCGGGAAAATACCTTCATTTTCTGCACGCAAAATATATGAGCCCGGAACCAAGTCTACACTAAATTCGCCCCTGGCGTCGCTTTCTATTGTTTTTATTATTTTTGTATCACCTTCTTTAATGATGTTAATAGAGGTTGAGTAAGGCCTAGGCTCACAGCCTGGCTCCTGAGGTATGCGTTCTACCGGACAAGTCGGGCTAGTGGTAACTATTCCGGTGACACCGCTTTTGGCATCGGTTTTGGGTGGGTTTTCTTTTTCGTCCTGCGGCTCCGGCACGACATACGACACTTCCGTATATTTGTCTGGTGAATTTAATATTATATAGTTAACGACTCTTGCTACCCAAAATTTTTGCGTAAAGATTAAGCCGAGTCCAGCTATGATTAAAATCAGTAGCGCTATACGAATTGTTTTCATCCTTTCATTATACTACTTCTGTTTTAAAAAATAACCCGAACCAAAAGGATGTTGTTGATTGAGCGATAATTTGATACGCTGGAAACATGAAAGAAATACTGGGAGGAAAAATTTCACAAAATATAGCTCAGAATTCGGGCACGAGAAATTTAGAAAACTTTAACCGCTATGCTAGAAATATTCGACTTGGCACCACCTGCACTGTCCGGGATATAGAGTTGGCGTTTAACGTAAACTGGGGACCCGCGCTTGAAGAGAAGCTGAAAAAGCGGTTCGAATATACCCGCGACGGAGAAGACAATTTTGTTTTCACTAAAGATAATGGGCCACAAAAATCCGGAAAGCCAAGGGAATAACTAGGGGCAGTTGAGGGCTTTGCGCCAGCCGGCGTTGAGGGCTTCGGTTTCGGAGCAGAACATTTTTTCTCCTTTGCTTTCGTCTATCACCGTCTTCGAATATGACCCGCAGCCTTCCACGTGATAAATCTTCTCCCCGCTTGAGCTGATGTTCCCTTTTATGTTGCAGGAAGAGCCGGATGACGAGGTGGAAGTTGTTGATGCTGGTGGAGTTGTTGTTGTGGAAGAAGTCGTGGAAGAATCTTTCGTCGGACAGGCGCTCCACAGTCCCCGCTTGGCGCTTTCCGCTTCTTGTTGAGCTTTCAAAATTTGTGCCTGTCGTGATATATCTGGCGGATAGGAATATGAATACGCGAATCCTTGCTTGACCATTTCCACGTTTATAAAGCTATCACCTATGTAAATATAACGAAGAAGTCTGCCATATCTGTCTTTGTCGGTAACATCTTTCTCCATTCGCACCACCTTCCCTTCCACAAGTTCTTTATTTTTCTTGGAAGCCTCGGCGCCGAAACATTGCACGGGTTTGCGCGGAGACACGGTCTCGGGGGTATCTATGCCTATGTATCGCACTTTCTGCCCGCCTTCAATCTCCACCGTGTCTCCGTCTATTACTCTGACTACCTTTGCTGTTTCAAATTTTAAATCGCTTGTTCCTGTCGTTTCGCCTGCCACGGGAACCGCAGGATCAGCTAGCGTCTCCACGCTTTCTCTGGCGACAAAAGGTGCTTCCACTATATCCGTTTTTGCCACGTCCTCGGAGCCTCCTATGCTTATCCCAATCAAAAGCATCAAAAACCCGAACAGAACCCATTTGGTAAGTTTTGTCATTACTCCGTATTATAAAACTTTAGGTCACACTTGACCATCTTGGTTTATTACTCTTTGGCTGAGTTTGCTTGAATTATTATTTACTCAATACGTTCCACACCGCAGGGTCTTCTTCACCATCTATTTTAAATATGGCCACGCCCTTGAGCCCGAGCTCTTGCGCTAGTTTTACTTTATCTTCTATTGCTTTAGAATCGCTCCATCTTATGAAATTGAAAGTTGTGGTTTGGCCCGTCTTGTTGGCATAGGCTAGAGCCTTTTGAGCTATCATGTCGCCCTCCGAAGTCCCCGCAGGCACGGTGAGTCCAGGTAGTGCAGCGATAAGAGCATTCCTCTCCGCGGTGCCATTTACGGGCAAGTAAGAAAAGCTAAGCTCCCCGGCTTTGTCCCGAAGCGGAGTGATGTCATAGGTCGCGGCCACATCCGTGGCATAAACATGATTTAAGGATTGAACCTTTTTATAATCCTTGAACCTGTTGGGTGAAACGGTCACTATATATTCTTGTCCGTAAGTAGCCACGCCGAGCATAATCTTTTTCTTCGGAATATCTTTCATGGCAAGCTCCGCCACTTTTCGGACCCAGTCTTTGTCGGCTACGGGAATATATGGAGACCCGGCTTTGGCGTCATTTAATTTTATGTCCGCCCGCCCTTGGTCATAGGCCATGATTTCCACTTCATCGCAATGTTTACCTATGGCTTTGAAGTCATTCGCGTATTGGATATCTGTCGGCACTACCCTATACAAAGAGTCGGGCGGGGTTCGCGCTTCTATGGCGCAAGAGAGAATTTTGTTCTTACCCAATTCTTTTTTCAGTTCTTTCAAGAAAGTAGCAAAATCACTTTTGGTTTCGGCAAGCTTCGCCTCATAGTCTATATTCACGCCATCAAACTTTTCTTTCTTTACCATGTCCATTATGGCCTTGATATGCTTCTTGCGGAGAGTTTTATCGCTTAGGATGCGCTCAATGTCGGCTCCCTGTGACCACATGACCGTGGGCAATATATCCACATCTTTCTTTCTAGCCAGTTTAAAAAGGTTCTGCCAAGCGGTCTTCGCTGTTTTATCTGTCGCGTTTTTGCTTACTTTAGCCAAATCGTTCAGTGTCCCGTCTGCTTTTACCGAATATCCGAAAGGATGAAGAGTGTCGAGTGTGTCCAAATGATTCTCCGCATCTTTTGCCCCAGCGACAATAGTCCAATAAGGAATCCAGCCGGAAATTTCAAGTTCCTTGGAATTGTTTGTCTCAGCCGCCAGCGCCCACCCAAGCAATTACATTTTGGAAATATTTCCATAATTCTTCGGCACTCGCGTCATGTTGATGCTTAGCCATGTAATCTTCTATTTTTCCGTCGTTGATCCACGAAAGCGCTGCTTCTAAGTAATCTTGACGAATCACGGACCCAGTTAAGTAATCACTTCCTATGTTATAAGCTGGGCAATTAGATTTACTAAAATGCCTTTTTGCATCAGTAAGCCACTCTCCTGTGTAAATAGCATTCCGGAGCTCTTGATCTGCAAGCTTTAATCCCGCAATATTTATAGTTTTAAACCAGTCCAATTTTTCTTTGTCATCACCCTCACAAAAATACACCATTAATTTATAATTAAGAATTTGGTTTTTTTCAGTTTCCTCAAGATTGTGAAAATACTGAAAATTAAGTGAGAAATTACCTGCCACATATTCACAAATACTTATAGTTCTCTGTTGCCCATCCATTACTTCAAAAGTGCCATCTTCATTTTTAGCCCAATACATTACATTTAACGGAAAATTTTTTCTAGTAGTTTCAATAACTGCATCTCTTTGCTTATCTTTGTAAACGAATTCACGCTGATATTTTGGACGAATATTCAATCTTCCCCCATAGCCAACAACCCCTTCTTCGTTGTTGTTTATATATTTATTTGAAATTTCTTTAATTGTAATTTCTTTTAGTTGTATTTTCATTAGTTATTTTCTATATTCTCTTATTTTTAATAACAACTCTAACATAACAAGGCTTTCCTTTGATTTGCGCTAAATACTTCCCCCTTGTTTCATTAGTTGGTCCAGACAAAATACTATAACGATTAAGTCCGTCTAAAATTTCAAATTGATCAGGACTATACTTATCTAAAAATGTAATTGGGACACCAATCGCTTCTTTGTAGTCCATGGGGATATCCTTTGTTTTATCAACATTTATAGCATCAAAGTGGTCATATTTAAGATATTCGTTCTCGTGCCCATAATACTTTCTATAAAGAATTAAATCGTCGTGGCGTTCCTTGTAATCTAGATTAGTAAACCAGCGAACACCGTTAACTCTTACGTATTGGTCACCTTTTTCATCTATTCTTTTACTAGGAGAATGCACAATATAATGTAAAGGTACTCTGAATTCTCTATCCCCGCTATGTATACTTTGCCCCAACCAAATTTTATTATCTTTTATTAGTTTAAAAATTTCTTTATAGGTAATAGCATTTTGGTTCCCAATAATTATAAATTTCTTATTGTATTCAAATAGTTGCGCTACATACTCTCTAAATAAAGAGAAGGGAGGATTGGTAACAACTATGTCTGCCTCTTTTAAGATTTCCACACACTCAGGACTCCTAAAATCACCATTTTGTTTTAGGGGAGTCTTGACTGTATCTAATTTGTTTATCTTCCCATCTTTATTCATATCTTTCGTAATCTCTAATTTATATGATGGCTTTTCTGTTTCATAATGTGTAGAGATTAACTTTTTTAATCCAAGGTGTTCAAAGTTATCGGCAAAATATTTCCAAAAATGACTTTCCTCTGGGTCATCGCAATTACAAAATATAACTTTATTTTTCAGGTGGTTTTTGTAGTTCTTTAATTCTTTTTCAATATCAGAGAGTTGTGTGTAAAACTCGTCATTCTTGGCGGCGTCTGCTTTGCGTAAATTTTTATTTGATGATCTGTTGGCCATTATTTCTTCCAATCCTTAACAACTAAAGTTTTGCCTTTGGAAGATACGACGACCTTTTGCCCTTCCCTCCATTTGAACTTGCGGACTAAATCTATCGGCAACGTAACAGCAAGTGAAGCTTTGCCTACTTTTGTTATCTTTCTTATATTTGTTTGTCCGATTTTGCGGGTAGGCATGTAAGTAATGTATTACGTACATTCTATCCCTAAAAGAACCAAAAAACAAACCCTTTTTATACAACACATCCAACTTTGATAGGAGCAGAAATTAGTGTACAATATGGGCAGGAAGTCAAAAATCTCAGATGAAAAAGCAAACCACCAAAAGCAAACAAGAAATTTTAGGGCAATATTTCACGAAAACTGAAGTGGTAGACAAGCTGCTTAACATTCTTTTTACCTATAAAAAATATAGTAAGAAATCTTCGCTTCTGGAACCTTCTTTCGGAACAGGTAATTTTATTAAAAACCTCAAAAAAAGAGGCTTCCAGAACATAGAGGGATATGAAATTGACCCAGAGCTAACGAAGGACCCGGTGGACTTTTTCACTGTGCCGACCAAGCACAAGTTTGATTTAATAGTTGGCAATCCCCCTTTCACCAAATATAACCTTGAGGAAAGCTACTATCACGCTTCCCAATACCTCTTATCCGAAGTGAGCCCCTTGGACTATCTGAGTTCAAAAGATATAAAAAGCGACAAGCAAAAAATCGAGAACGCTTTCCTATTAAAATCCCTGAAGCATCTGAAAAATGACGAATCCAGCATTGCGTTCATTCTCCCCGTTTCTTTTTTCATCAAAAACAAAAACAAAGACCTGAAAGAAAAGCTACTAACCAAATTTTCAACTATTATCATTTACCAAAACGACCAAGTCTGGTTCGATAGAAACATTCCTTGCTGTTTTGCTATTTTTTCCAACATTAAAAGCTTTAAAAATAAAATTGTCGTCCTTTACGAAAACGGAAACAAGGGCGAAGACATTTTTGATATTTCCAACATTCACGAAGAGCTCATCCCCCAGGTAATCTTTAACAAAAATCACGGACTTATCAATAACGAAAGAGGAGTCCCTTTACGGGAATATCTAGCGGAAAAGAATATTAAGGCCAAGAAATCATTTAGCCACAACAGCGTTTCGGCTAAAAATATCCTAGCCATGAGCAAAATCCCAAAGGAATCCAATATTTCCGATTACAAAATGGCCGTAGTGAGGGTGGGTAACTCAAGCGTCGGAAAATGCGGACTGGTAAACATAAAAGAAGACGTGTTGAACGACATGTTTTACGTTTTTGATTTTAAAGCAGAATATAATCAGAATAAAAGGCTGAAAGAAGAAATCTGCAAGAGCATAAACAAGAACATAGATTATTTCAAAAATATCACTTGCCGAGTAGGCAGTAAATCCATAAAGAAAGAAAACGTATACGACTTCAGGGTGGAAATCTAGCTTTTTATTGCTAGCTTAGTAATAAAATCAAATCATCCCTGTGGTCTACCGACGAGCATGCGAGGGCTTTGGCAATTTCTATGATTGTGTGACTTGAAGGTGCCCAATGACATTTTGCTCCCGAACCCAAAGGGGTATTGGTTTGAATATTATTGGCTACGTTTCTCAATGCTATGTTGGGGTTATTAACGCCAATCAGCACAAACATGTGCGCTGCCAAAGTAAAATCCCCAATTTTAAATGTAATTTTTACCTGGAGATTTGGATCTATGTTCTTTTCGAAAGAGTAGAAAATTTCTTCATATTTGAAAACGGCGAAATCGTCTACTCTTTGTTCCAGCTCCTCTTTTTGCGCTTTCCTGCTGTAAAATTCGGAGTCTTTGAGCGAAGTTTTTATTTCGCTTAATTCTTTTTTGAGCTCAACTATTTCTTCCGGGGTAAGTTTTTGAGTTATCAGCTGAGACAGCTCGGCGTTCGTAATCATCCACTCTATATAGTGAGTGCTGAAATCAATGTTTTGAGAAGAAGGTTTAGAAATATGATTCCCGTGATTATCACAGATTCTGACACTACTGCGAGCAGAGGTTAGCTTCAGGTCCACTTCCCCGTTTGATATGGAAACCGTGGGAAATTTATTTAGTAAAAGTTCTTGAACCATGTTTAATATTTTGATTTGACTCATAATTTTACCACCTTACTTCACCTGAACCCCAAACTCAATCACCCCTCCTTCACTCTCTTCTGCTTCACCACCCAGCCACTTTAGTTTAGTAAAGTAATTATTTAAAAAAATTATTCCTTTATTATCTCAAACGTGAGTCTCTGGGCGTCAGGATGAATTGGCATTTTTAAGGCTTCCATTACATGGTCAGCGGGAAGTAGTCTATTTCTTGCACTGTCTGTACTGCTTATTCTGGGAGGCATCTCATATAAAATGGATCCGCCTAACTGAATGACCCCTTCATTGAACGGATTTTCCGTATCGGGAATGACGATCGCTGGTCCGTTGACGCGGTCATCATTCCATTTCACTTGTCCAATTTTCGAAGAACCGCCCGGGAAGTGAACTCGAACGCGTATGTCGGCTCCTGGCCCAGCATTACCTACCAACTCGATGCTCCAATCCGCTGGGGTTCCCCTCTTTGCGAATCCGGTGTTTTTATTTTCATGTCTATAGTTATAATTTATTAATATTTTGGCTTAACTTTTTTATTCTACCCCAACCAACCTTCTAACTCAATCTACGCTGTCTTGCTTTCGATTTTGGTAAGCCCAGAGAGCACTTCTCCGAACGACTTAAGCTTCACGAGAAGCGGGATAGCTTGATTAGCCTGTGCAACTTCTTTGAGTTCTTTCTGCTGGTCCACCAGGGAGGCAAGCAATTTGCGGAATATTTTGTCTTTTTTACCCATATCATTTTCCGAAAGTCCCTGATTGAGCTCATCCAGTTCCGATTCCTCCAACCCTAAATAAAACACAGGAATATTTTCCAAATGCGCCCGCTTTAACTTCTTTTTCTTGAATCCCAACCCATAACGTATCTCTGCTCCCCCTTTTTTAGCTATCTTAAGAATTTTTTCCTTTTTTTCTTCGGCGCGGGTGCTACCGTGGACTTCATCAAATGCTCCGACAACTTCTCCTGTGGCTCTGTTTACTATCAAGTTGTCCACCCCATTTTCATAATCGTCATAAGGCGCCGTTCGCACCACCAAGAAATCTTTCCCCAGCATTTGAGAAAGGAGCACGGTCACCGCCATCTCCATCTGTCCGCTTTTCTGGCGGGATTTGCCTTCCTGCCATTTCCGAATCATGTCGTTTTCATTTTCTACCCCAGGTTGGCCTCTGTAAAATTCCGAAAACTTAACTTCAGTTTTTCGGACCACCTCTGCATCCGCCGCAAGTTCGCTTTCATTATATACATCTTTGTATCCACTTGGGTCTAGGGCTCCGTCAGAAGTAAGCAAGCCCTCCAGGCCCGATTCTTTTAACCTTGCATTTATTTCATCGGACTGGGCCCGAAGCATCTCCATAAGCATCTCGGTTGGATGCTTTTTCTTTTCTATCGTTGGCTTTATTCCCGATTGCGGTTCAAACTGGTTCATAAAATATTCGTTAGAATTATAGGCTTATGATACTCCCCGCGGAGAATTAATCAACTAGTGCCCCAATCCCAAACTCAATATAAAAAAGAAAACCGCCTCGGGGGGGTGCGCGAGGCGTTTCCCTTTTGAAGCGGTGATAACTAATGGAGCATCTTGGAGGATACCCCGAGGAGCAGCGTGGCGAGAAGAGCGTAGAACGTCCCCTTGGCCGCGAGCCAATGCCCGAGAGGCAGGAAGAGCGACGTGGTCTTCATCTGGTTCGACTGGTGGAGCTTCCACCCTAGGAAGCCTGTAGCGAACAGACAGAGGAAGAAGATTCCTCCGACCACGAGATGTGTGATATACAGAGCGCTGAAACTTTCCTGTTGCGCCCCGCGGATGGCCACGAGGACCATCAGCACCACTCCCCAGAACATCGCGATGACTCCCCCCGCCCGATGTCGCCGGCCTCCAAGCTCCGGCACATACATCTGATGCAGAAGCACCAGAAGAACAACCCCCGAGACCACCCGAAGTCCGATGTCTACCATAGGCGCACTCTGTCCTTTCGTAAAAAGTTGATGGAAAAAGCTAAACCGAGTTCACCTTACCACACTTCATCACAAAATCAACTTACTCCACTTTACTTAACTAAAGTGGAGTAAAAAAACAATCACTATTTTCCAACAAGACTACTGCGAAGACTATTACGTAAATTTATTTATCCTCTATTAAAAGAAGCTTGGAAGGATGGCGATGCCCATTCACAATTCTGACATTGGAAACTGGAGTCGAAAAATACTCCGCTACTAGCTCCACGACTCGGGTATTGGCCATATTCCGTTCCGCTTTCTGCCGCACAGCCACGTCAAAATGGTCTTCGGACTCTTGCCCGGATGCCTTAGAGCGGACGGGTTTTATCCACTCCTTCCTTGCCCCAGCTGTTACTTTCACGTGAATATATCCCATTTGTTTATTCCTTGTTTTTCCGCCCCCTTATTCTACACCCACCCCGCCCAACTTCCACACCACCTTGCCTTTCTCCATCTTCTATTTTTTATCTTCCACCCCCACTCTTTTTTCTTTATCTTTCTCCACTTACACCACCCCCCTCGCTTTCCACTTTATTTAACTAAAGTGGAAAGTAACGAATGATTAGTTGAGTCACCATATGGAATGATTCCACCATATGGGATTATTCATTGTTTTAGTGAAATAATTTTTCAATAATTTTATATAGCGTAAAAATCAGAATCCCTAAAAAAATAACGTGAAGGATTGTCCCCCATAGCGGAAACCCCGCATATCCAAGCATGTTAAGAAACGGCAGGATGACTGTCGCGGGAGAAAGCATTATTTTTTATTCACTTCTTTCTAGTTTATAAATCACGCCCGCAGTGTCATCGGAAATATAAGCCATGCCCCCGGGAAGAACCAGAATATCCGCGGGGCGTCCTGTTTTCTTGTCAGCCTCCGTCAGCCACCCGGTAATGAAGTCTTCGGTTCCCTGATACGCGCCCTTGGCATCCATCTTGATGCGCGCTATTTTGTAGCCTGTAAGAACAGAGCGATTCCAGGAACCGTGATAAGCCACAAGCAAATCGTCCCGATATTCCTCCGGCCACCCTTCCTCCGACACGAACGCAAGACCAAGCGGAGCCGAGTGCGCCTGCAAATCCACAAACGAAGGAGTTTCATACGGCTCCATGCAAGGATTCCTAATGTAAGTATTTTTATCAAACTTATCGTCGTGAATATTGTTGCCGTAACAAATTGGCCAGCCGTAATTTTTCCCTTTTTCAATAATATTTATTTCGTCAGGAGGGACATCGTCACCAAGAGTATCTCGTCCCATCTCAGTGGCAAAAACTTTCCCGTTCACGGGATTTAGCGCCAGAAACGTGGCATTCCGAAGACCTCGGGCATAAGGAGCTTTCTCTTTGGTTTTTACGTTGTAAGAAATTACGGAAGCGTATTCAGGATCTTCTTCATGACAAACGTCACACGAAGAACCCACGGAAATAAGCAAGGTGTCGTCGTTTGGACTCGGCAAGAAAACAAGCGAACGGGTAAAGTGTCTGTCGGTCGGAGACGCCACAATGTCCACAAGTTTTTCTTCCTCACCTAGCGTCATGTCCTCAGCGTTGTAAGGAAATCTGATAAGTTTGTCTTTCTCCGCCACATAAAGAAAACATCCCTCCCGGCAATCAAAAGCCAATCCGTGCGGCTTGTTGAGTCCGCTTTTCAAAACTTTTTGCACGTCACGAGTCCCGTCTCCGTCATCATCCGAAAGAAGCGTGAGCTTGCCTCCTTCCGTCTGACTTACGACAAGGCGCCCTTTCGGGTCCATCACTAAGTCTCGGGCACCGGCAACATTGGTCGCAAAAACATTCAAAGAAAATCCGGCAGGCAAACTAAACCCCGAAAGATTTTCCACAAGATCTTCCGTTCCTTCGCCCTCCACAGTGTTCGGAACGTTTATGGTTCCTATATTATTTTTCCAAAACAAGTAGCCTCCGACTAGAAAAATAATGACAATGACCGCTATGCCCCATGTTAAGTTTCTTGTTTTTGGACTCATAAATTATACCGTAATGTGTTTAGATATTTCGCAAAACTACTTAAGTAAAGTATCGCCCTTGGCGCTCAGACATTGCTGTAATGCCGAAGTCGCTGTCCATCCGCATTCCCCTCCACTCTGACGTTCACAGACACCACTCTTGTAACAAGAATATTCGGGTTTGTATTCGCAAGTAGACATAACTCCCGGTTCACCGGAACAAAGCTGAGAGCTGCATCCTCCTATATAACAACCGTCTTTCGCCACGGCGGTGCTAGGTTCTTCGGTGTTTACATCTTCCACATAAATTATGCCGTCCGGAGCCTGGCATTGGCGAGGATAAGTTTCCATTACCGGATATCCCGCGGCCACGCAATCTTCAAAACTGGTAAGGAAAAGCGACGAGTCATCGGAAGATTTTCTTGCCTGATAAAGCCAGTATCCCAGTAACGCCAAAACTACCAAGCCTACGATAATCCATAAAGTTGTTTTATTTTTTTCTTGCATAAAATTTTATTAATTAATAATTCTTGTCTTATTATATAACAGATGACGGAGAATACACAGAATAGTGACGCCTTCCACCCGAAAAATTAAGGATATTCCTGCGGTCGACCGCCTATGGGAATGGGTTCTCCCAAATATCGCGGCTCCCGGCGAAGGAGGATGTTCACCATGGCTTTTTCATTTGCAAATATTTCACGAATATAATTTTTAAAACGGACACGTCCGCTGTCCGAGGAGTATCCTTCCGCCCGAAGACCCAAGGCCCGAGCAATAAATACCGAACGGGGCAAATGAAAGGACTGAGTTGAAATAATTACCGAATCAACTTTGAAAATATCTCGCGCTCTATACATGGTGCTGTATGTATCAAATCCGGCGTGGTCCAGGAAAATATCATCCGCCGGAACTCCTTCGCGAACCAGGTAGTCCCGCACGGGACTGACCTCGTTATACCAAACGGTGCTGTTGTCTCCTGATACTAAAATTTTAGAAACTTTCCCCGCCCGATAAAGCTCTATGGCTCCGTCCACCCGAGCTTCAAATACGGGAGACAGCTTCCCGCTAGAAAAAATGGCAGCTCCGGGAATGAGCGCAACGCGCGCCTCCTCCAGGTCTGCCATTTTGTCGTGAATATACGGTTTGGACACCGCGTAGATGCTCGCGTTTATCGTAAAGATAACAACAAACACCAGCACCGTCCCCCATTTGATAAAAATAAAAAAACTTTTTGGTTTCATTCCTTTTATCGAAGTGGGTTTTCTCCTCGAATTATCCTAATTAAAAATAAAATTATAGCTATCACTAGGAGAACGTGTATGAAGTTTCCCAACACATTGAATCCCAGGAAGCCGAGAAGCCACAATACTACCAATACTGCCGCTATAGTTGAAAGCATAATTTAATTTAAAGTTAATTTGATAATGCTTAGTTTGTGGGTGCTCCTTCACTCCCGGGTGAAGGCAAGTCTACGTTTATGTCTATGCCGGGATTAGCCGGAGCCGGATTTCCTCGGAATGCAGGCAAGCCATAAGCGAAGAAAAGAATAATCAATACAATAGCCACAAGGACTCCTATGATTACCCCTACTCCTGAGCCTTCTCCACTACCGCTCGGATTATTTATTACTGTTGCCATAAATTTTTTATACTTATACTAATAATGAACGACCACATTAATGATTTAAATCTTAATGTAAACTTAATTATACACTCTTGGAAATAAAAAGAAAGTCTCCCCCGCCCAAAACTGTGGATAAAATAAAAATGCGTAATGAACAAACCCTCCATTCGTCATATTTTATGTAAGAAGGTAACGTGAGTTCGTTACCAGGTGTCCTTTTGTCCAAAGAGACACATTTATTATTAGTAATTAATAATTTAACTATGAATAACAAAGTAGCATTGGGAGTAATATTGGGAATAGTTGTGGTAATCGCGGGAGTAATATTTATGATGAGCAGGCCTATAGATACCGCCGAAAACAACAACTTCAACTCCGGTAGCGAACAAAGCGAAAACATTGAGGTGGGTGGGCGAGCGGTATTTTCAGTTACTGACGCGGCTGCCGATATGGGCGCGGTAAGTGAAATAAATATGCAAATAACCAGCGTGGAGGTATATAACGCAACTTCGGGATGGACAACGGTGTCCACCACTCCCAGGGTTTTTAATCTCCTTGACCTAAAAGCGCGAAACGAATCGGAACTTCTGGCTGACGCTGATTTACAAAGCGGAACTTACGACCAAATTCGACTTATGGTAAATTCCGTGGCCGTAAAGACCAAGGCAGGCGCCATCAAGATTGCCAAGCTTCCTTCTAATCAGCTTCTTATAAATTCCAACCTGGTAGTTACGGCAGACAAAACTTCAAGTATAAATTTTGATTTTCTTGCCGACAAATCCCTACACACTACAAGCAAAGGCGAATACGTCTTCGCGCCGGTTGTTAAAACCGAAACACGAAGTAGCTCTGAAGTAACCATAACCGCAAGCGGAGTGGTAAACATCAACGGAGGAAATGTGGACGATATGAAGACGGTCGGGATGGATATAGACGGCAGTATGAAAACCAACTTCCAGTTGAAGAGCGGACAAAAGCTGAATATCAATTCCAGCAATGTAATAGAGCTGGGTCTTTAAAAAAATTAAAGTCCGGAACAATAAAACCCCCGTAAGTAGCGGGGGTTTTATTTATTCGCCGCTTTTGCACACATTGGCAAGAGCTGACTTGTCGGCATCGGTAAGAGTGAGACTGTTCTCTTCGTTAAATTCATACATTATGGCCTTTGAGTCTGGGACATGGTCAATGCCAAGAGCGTGCCCAAGCTCGTGCGCCAGCACTCTAACAAGTTTTTCTTCCGTGCTAAATTCGTATATGTCTATTCTCTTGTCCCCTCCTTCTTCCACATAAACACCTTCCTCAAAGGATTCCCCACGGGCAATATTTATATCGTTAAACTTTTCAACAGTGAGATTCAGCGTTCCAGCCAGCCTGTTTATCGCCACAACCAAAGCATTCACCTCATCCGCCATATTATTTAAGCGGGACTGAGCTAATTTTAAAGCCTGTGCTTCCCTATCCAACGCCAAACGTTCTTTCTCCAGCTTATTGAACTCCGCTTCGGGCGCCCCGCCTTTTTGGTTCCAAAATTTCACCTGTTCTTCGTAGGTTGAACTTCTTTTATTAAAAGCTTCCACTCGGGCACTGAAAACCAATTTCTCCTGTTCGTAGACGTTTTTCTCTTTTTCAAATCTTGCCCTAAGGCTATCGTATGAAGATTGATTGTTGTTAACGACAATACCAAGGTCGGCAAGCTTCTCCGTCGCCTGCTGTCTGTAATCATAAACAAGATTTATTTTCAAAGCGTCCCGAGAAGAATCCTCGGGCGAGTAAATAAAAAGATTTTTACCCGCCGGCTTTTCCCAAACAGCTTCAGCCCGGAGTAGTGCATCTAAAAAATATTTTTCCGTAATATTAAAATCCTTGCTGAAATTATCAAGCGTGTATGGGATTGGCTCGGAACACGGAGATACCGACCAAAACGGCAATCGCGGATAGAGGTAAAAAGCCGACGCCCAAAGAACTCCTAGCAATACAAAAGTTTTTAAAATTCCTTTTATCAACCGCATTTATTTTTCGCCCAAGGTGTAGCGATTCAAGATAGCCTCAAAGATAAGAGGGGCAACAATGGTCGCGTCGGACTCAATGACGAACATCGGCGTATCTTTCGTGAGTTTGTCCCAAGTTATTTTCTCGTTTGGAGTAGCTCCCGAATACGAACCGTAAGAAGTGGTGCTGTCGGAGATTTGGCAGAAATATCCCCAAGGACGGACAGGCTTTTTCAAATCATACTTTATGGAAGGCACTACGCATATCGGGAAATCCCCGGAAATTCCTCCTCCAATTTGGAAGAACCCTATTCCGGGACCACCTTTGGAAAGTTCTTCGTATCGGTCATAAAGATACATCATGTATTCCACTCCGCTTTTCACCACAGAAGGATTCACTTCGCCCGACTTGCAGTATCCCGCGAAAATGTTTCCGAGAGTGGAATCTTCCCAGCCCGGCACTACCATCGGCAAATTTTTCTTGGCAGCTTCCAGCAGCCAGCAATGCTCCGGATTGCCTTCGTATTTATCTTTAAGCTCGTCAGACAAGAGCAGCTGATAAAAATATTCGTGCGGAAAATACCTTTCACCTTTGGCTTCGGCATCTTTCCACTTTTTTAAAATCATGGGCTCAATAACGCGAAAAGCTTCTTCTTCGGGAATGGAAGTATCGGTAACTCTGCGTTCTCCCCTGTTTAAAATCGCTTCGTCGTCTTCTTTGGTGAAATATCTGTAGTCGGGATAATCCTTGTAGCTATCGTGAGCAACCAAACGGAAAATAGATTCTTCTAAGTTGGCGCCGGTGCAGGAAATGGCATGAATTTTTCCTTCTTTTATCATTGGAGCAAGAGTCACTCCCATCTGAGCTGAAGACATGGCTCCTCCCATCGCCAAAAGCATCTTGCCGCCTTCGTCCAAATGCAATTTAAACGCCACCGTCGCGTCCTTCATCTGCCGGGCGTTAAAGTTGTGAAATAGTTTTTTAAATAAGTCCAATACCGTGATTTCGTTTTTCATAAGAGAATTATATTACAAGTGGCACAAATAGAAAAGACCTCAAGAGAAGCATTGCTTTTCTATGAGGTCTTTAGCGGGACCTCTCGGTCCGCGATTGATGATGTTTCAAAACTTCCGGAGCAGGGCGGGGATGAAACCCGCCCTGCGTCTCCCAGTCAACGTTACTCGCTGGCTGGGCCCGGTGCTCCCAGATCACGTACTTCCTGCGGAAGCCCGGGATACTGGTACAACGGACAGGTGGCGATCAACTTCGGGCCATTGTTCGGATCCGGAGTGTTCCACCACAGCCGGGCGCCCGTGCTCCTGGGCTCATCTTTGTGATTCAACCACCCACGGTAACGAAAGGTGTCAACGACGCCGTCCTCACCGACAGCACGCACGTACACGTAACGGGTGTGGTCGTGAAAGTAGTTGAAGACCTCACAGTCCCCAACCCGCACCGCCTTCGGTGATTCTGTTACCTTGGGTGTGTCCGAGACGAGGTTGAACCTCTCCGCCTGGACACCGCTGGCAACCGCGAACGAGAGGACGGTGAGAACGCACAGCGTGAACAGATTCTTCATAGCTTTCAATTTCTCCGTGATGCGGTAGTCTGTGCCGCACCCCACGTTGTTGTTGTGGAAATTACAGAGCAATGGGACGACCGCATTTGAGACAGGGAGCCTCTTTGTGGAGGACGACCGCGTCATCGCAGTCGCACTCCTCTTCGCCGATGGCCTCCAGGGCTTCCTCGAACGAAGAGGCGGCGATTTCCTTGCGGAAAATTCGCCACACAAGAAGCAAGCTCAGTCCCGCAACTCCCACCGATGTGTAGAGATTGCCAAAACCAAGCACTGCCTCTGACAAAGAAAGCACTCCGAACCCTCCAATGACGGAGAGCTCAACATGCTTACCCCAGAAGAACCAGGTGGCCATCTGCTCGACCGACTGGAACTTCTTCCTCCGAAGGAGGCGGGCGATGACGAGAGCGGCCTGAGCCACTACCGCCACAGTGAGTCCCGCAATCGCGAACGACAGGACAACCTCAAGGGTCGTCCAGCGCCCGGCAATTGCTTGGGCGGCTTTCGCTGGTCCGCTCCAGAGAGCGTCCCAGCTCACCGCGAGAATTGCGATGAAACGACGGGAGTCATCCTCCCGAAGCCCCATCACTCGCGACAGCCAGGCCGAGATGCCGAAGACCGCTTCTTTCCCCGCGGCTTCGCATACAACTTCGTATACGAAAGCAAAGACAAAAGCGAATCCGACGATTCCGAGAACCGGCGAAAGAAAAGCGAACTGCTTCCCCAGCCCCCAGAACATGTAGTACCCCACCGCTGGAAAAACGATGTGGGTCGACATGATGGGAAGTGTCCAGTTTGTCATCCGCATTGAGCGGTCGCGAAACTTGGACACCGTCGCGATCGAAACATCAATCGCGATTCCGAGCCCCATGAGCACGGAAGGAACCCAAAAACCGAAAAAATCAAACTGATTCACAGTGCCTCCTCAGGGTGTGAATGCCAGATTTTAACCTGGCGGTTTATTGTCTCCAGCGTGGGCACGCTGGTAAAATTTTCAAAGAAATACCTAATTGGGGAAAGTCTAGACAGACTAACCCCATCTTTATAATTATATCACTTTTATAGCAAAAAGTCAATGGCAAAATAGGCCTTATTTCAAAGGATTAACCCCCTGTTTGCCTTTTAGGGTCAAATATGCGATACTGGCCATATGAGTTTAGTAGCGAACTTTCTGCCATACGCGCAGATAATCCTTTCTGTAATATTGGTAGTGGCAATCTTGCTCCAGCAGTCCGGGGCGGGAGTTGGAGGCGCGCTAGGAAGCGGCGACACGGAATCTTTTCATCATTCCAGACGAGGCTTTGAAAAGTTTCTTTTTTACTTGTCTATTGCGTGCGCAATCCTTTTTGCATTATTGGCATTATTGTCTATAATAATAAAAGCAAACAGCTAAACTTTGTTTTACTCGATTTAAATCGGTTTTAAATTTCTTATATGGAAAATGAGAACAGACGGATACGCCAGTTGAAATGGACTGGTAAATTTCCCAAAAAAGATGAAATCAATAAGGCTATCGCTTTGTTTTCCCAAAAGGAAAAAATGTTTTTCGGGTTGCTGGTGATTGTCCTCATATTCAGCACGCTTGGAATTCTCCAGATGGTAAACAGGTCCCAGATGACCCAGATTCCGCTTCACGGAGGAACAATTTCCGAAGGCGTAGTGGGCACTCCGCGTTTCATAAATCCGGTCCTGGCGAGCTCACCCGCCGACCGCGACATGGTCTCGCTCGTATATTCGGGACTAATGCGTAAAGGCGCCGACAGGAATCTTATCCCGGACCTCGCGGAAAAATATTCGGTCTCCAAGGACGGATTGGTTTACACTTTCACGCTAAAGGAAAACATGTATTTTCAAGACGAAGAACCTGTAACCGCTGATGATATTATTTTCACCATAAAGCAAGTAAAAGATTCGGTTATAAAAAGCCCCTTCACCGCAAACTGGGAGGGAGTCATGGCGCAGAAGATAGACGATAGAGTTGTGCAATTCACTTTGCGACAAGCTTCGCCGTTGTTTTTGGAAAACGCCACCCTTGGAATAATGCCCGAACACTTGTGGAATAATTCTCCGATAGAATTAAACGACGCGAACACCAACCCAGTAGGCTCCGGTCCATACCTGATAAAAAATATGGCTCGCGAATCTTCCGGCATTATAAATTCTTACGAACTTGAATCATTTAAAAATTTCGCCCTGGGCGAGCCGTTCATAAGAGAAATAAATATGCGCTTTTATCCGAATGAGGATGCTCTAATTACGGCACTTGAAAACCAGGAGGTAGACCAAGTAAGCTCTATAACCCCGGACAACGCCAACGCGCTTAAGGAAAAAAATTACGAGGTAGATTCTTCAGTCTTGCCCAGAGTATTCGGACTTTTCTTTAATCAGAATAAAAACCAGCTTTTCCTAGACAAGACTGTAACCAACGCCATAGATAAAATCGTGGATAAAGACAGAATTGTCCGAGAGGTGTTGCATGGATATGGAATTGCCATAGACGACCCTATTCCGCCGAACATGATTGCCTATCAAAAACTGGGAGCGGAAAATGTCTCACCCAGAAGCGAAGTAATAAAGAAAGTGGAAGAAAGTTTGGCAAAAGCCGGATGGGTAAAAGGAGAAGATGGGTTCTTGTCAAAAACTACGACAACAAAAGGCAAGAAAACCGTCGTCCCCTTGCAGTTCTCAATCTCCACGGGAAATGCTCCTGAACTCGCCAAGACAGCGGAGCTCATAAAGAATGACCTGGCCACGGTGGGAATGAAAGTGGAAGTAAAAACCTTTGAAGTAGGCAACTTAAACCAAAGTGTGATACGCCCAAGAGATTATGAAGCTCTCTTGTTCGGACAAATAATAAATCACGAGTCGGACCTCTTTGCTTTCTGGCACTCTTCCCAAAGGAAAGACCCAGGACTGAATGTGGCAATGTATACCAACGCCAGGGTGGATAAAATTTTAGAAGAAGCAGTTACAACCGTTGACGAACAATCCCGAATTAAAAAATACGCCGAATTTGAAAACGAAATAAAGAAAGACATGCCCGCCGTCTTTCTTTATAGCCCAAATTTCACATACGTAGTATCCCCCAACCTGAGCGGAATCTCCATTGACCATATTATCTCCCCTGGAGACCGTTTCTCAAATATTTATTCTTGGTATACAAAAACAGAAAATGTTTGGAAAATATTTTCTAAATATCGTTCCTAATCTATCTCGCGTTAAATTAAAACTATTAACTATTATAAGAACAACAAATAAAAATGACCAAAAAAACCAGACTATCTTTTAGTTCTATTACCACTTCTAATAACGACTCTGCAAGCGCTCCGTCCCAACCACACGCAAATGGAGGAAACAGCGGAGAAAACAGAAGTGAGCACCGAACAGAACGTCCGAGCGGCAGCGGACACCGAGCTCCCGCGAGAAAACATCAAAGCAAAAGCTCCACCTACCAATACGCCAAGAAAAGATTCGGGCCGAGCAAGTCTTCTTCCCGCCCATATGACTCGGGGAAAAATGCCCAAAGAACCACAAAAAGCACCAACATCCCTCCTCCCGAGAAAGGTGTAATCCGAATTATTCCCTTAGGCGGAGTGGAGGAAATAGGCAAGAACATGACCGCCATAGAAATAGACGACGACATAATAGTCATTGACGCCGGAATGCACTTCGCCAACGAAGCAACTCCCGGAATAGATTATGTTATCCCGAACACAACTTATTTGGAAGAACGCAAAGAAAAAATTCGCGCGCTGTTCATAACCCACGGACACCTAGACCACATCGGAGGAGTGCCTCTCGTTCTCTCCCGTATAGGCAATCCTCCCGTTTACTCCCGAAACCTTTCCGTCCTTATGATGCGCAAGAGGCAAGCGGAATTTCCGCATTTGCCGGCAATGAAAGATATAATCGTGGAGAGAGACGACGTTATAACCGTTGGGAAAATAAAGGTAAGATTCTTCGGCGTTACCCACACCATCCCCGACTCCATGGGAATAATCATAGAGACCGAACATGGTTGGATTGTGACTCCCGGAGACTACAAGCTAGACCAGATAGACGGCATCGTAACCAAAAATGAGGAAAAAGAATATTCGATTTTTGACAAAGCAAAAGTGTTACTGCTTTTAACCGATTCCACCAACATAGAAAATGAAGGATTCTCTCTGCCTGAAATAAAAGTCCACCAAGGATTGGAAAACTTGATAAAAAGAATCCCTGGGCGCATAATCATCGCCGCTTTCGCTTCGCATATAACTCGTCTCGCCCACGTGGTTAAAACCGCCGAGGCGCTGGGTAAAAAAATAGCGCTCGACGGGCGTTCCATGAAAACCAACATTGAAGTAGCCATAGAGGCGGGATTTTTTGAACCAAAAAAAGGCACCATTATTTCCATAGAAGAGGCGGGCAATTACCCTCCTAACAAAGTCGTCGTGCTCATGACCGGAGCCCAGGGAGAAGAATTCGCTTCGCTTAACCGCGCGGCCAACAAGACCCACACCAAGTTTTCATTACAAAAAGGAGATACTATAATTCTCTCAGCTTCTATCGTGCCTGGAAACGAGAGAGCCGTGGAAAGAATGAAGGACGGACTGGCGCGTCAAGGAGTGCGAGTCATCAGCTACCGAACAGCGGGAGAAGATTTCGTTCACGCCACGGGACACGGAAACAAGGAAGACGTAAAATGGCTACACCGAAAAACTCATCCGAAGTTCTTTATCCCTATCCATGGAAACCACTATCGTCTAGTGCTTCACAAGGAGCTCGCGATAGAAGTGGGCATGCCTGAAGAAAACGTAGTTGTTCCGGACAACGGTTCTATTATTGAAATCTCGGCTGATGGAGGAAAAATGGTATTACGAAAAGAAAAAGCTCCGAGCGGAGCAATGCTCGTGGACGGAGTTTCTATTTCCGATACCCAAGACGTGGTCATCCGAGACCGCGTGATGCTGGCCCAGGACGGAATGTTTGTCATTATCGCTCTGGTTGACCAGAAAACCGGAAAATTAAAGAAATCTCCCGACCTCATTTCTCGCGGATTTGTTTACTTGAAAGAAAACCAGGAACTCTTGAGACAAGTAAGAATAATAATCAAAAAATCCATAGAAGATTCAACAGCCAACATGCCGTCGCTCGCATCCACTCAGGGTCAGATGGATTTCGACAACATCAAAGCATCTCTTGGAGAAAATATATCTAAATTCTTGTATCAGAAAACCGCAAAAAGACCTCTTGTAATTCCGGTAATATTGAGCGTATAAGATATGAACCATAGCCGAAAAATAATATATTTAGCGGGTTTCTTGTTTTCGCTTCCAATTGCGCTCATGATTTATATCAACTCGAGCTTTCTTTCGTCGTTCATCGGCGAGGAGTCAATGGGCTTAACATACGCGCTAGCTTCAATTGTTTCAATAATCGCTCTCTTGGTAGCCCCGAAAATATTCAGGAGAACTGGTGGACATAAATTTTTGCTTCTAGTGATTGCCTTTGATATATTATCTATTCTATTTTTTGCGTTTTCAAAAAATGCCTGGAGTGCTGTTCCCATATTTGCAATCGGCTTTGCTCTAAATACCTTGATCGTTTTTTCTCTAGATGAGCTCTTGAAAATATTTTCAAAGGATTCTAAAACCGGAAGAATCCGCGGAATATATATCACGATAGTCCACCTCGCTTTCATATCGTCGCAACTCCTCTTGGGAACCATTTTTGGACCTTTCTCTTTCAAGACAATCTACCTTATCGCTGCCAGCTTAATGATGGCATTCTTTGCTCTTGCTTTCTTTGGTCTTAAAAACACACCCGATCCTAAGTATGACAATATGAAGACTTTACAATACGTAAAGAAATTTTTTGGAAACAGAAACCTGTTTCGGGTATATGGTATAAACTTTCTGCTACAATTTTTCTATGCTTGGATGGTAATCTACACACCGATATACCTATATGTCCACCTCGGCTTTTCCTGGAAGGAGCTCGGTATAATATTTGCCATAATGCTTACACCATTTGTAATTATTCCGATTCAATTGGGCAAATATTCCGACAAAATCGGTGAAAGAAAAATACTTATGTTTGGATTCGCGATAGTTTCAATATTTACTCTATCTCTCTTCTTCATCCAAGCGCACCTGGTTTGGCTATGGGCAATACTGTTGTTTACCACCAGAATTGGCGCCGCCACAATCGATGTAATGAGCGACGCTTATTTTTTCAAACATATCAAACCGGAAAATGAAGAGTTCGTTGGAGTTTATCGAAGCGCACCGCCTCTTTCCTTCATAATCGGTCCAGTCGTTGCTTCGGCAGTTCTACTCCTTGTCCCCTCTTTTAATTTTATATATCTCATCTTAGGAGGATTCATGCTCTATGGAGTTTATTTGTCTTCCACCATCAGAAAAAGTGATAGTTAAGATTTTTTCAGCAAGTGGTTTTTGTAAATTTTCTCTTTATATGGTTTTAGGCGCGCGATTTTTACCTTTAAACCTTTGTCTTTTAATTCCTTTTTCAAATTTTTCACATAAGCTTTCTGGTCATAGCCCAAGGCGACAATGTCCGGCCGTTCTTTTACGATATGAGGGATATGATTCGTTCTACCGGACAAAATAACCTTATCAACCAATTTGCTTTTCCTGACCAAGTCCGCTCGTGCTTGTTCGTTTTTTCGCGTATTAGTCCCTTTTATTTTAAAAACATTTTTATCGCGAGCGATTGAAACAATCAAATACGCTTCCCGCGCGAGAGCCCGAGCTTGCTTGAAAAAATTCAAATGTCCCAAATGCAAACCATCGAAGGTTCCAAAAACCATTATTTTCTTGGGTTTTTCCGGACTTTTCTTTTCCACAGGCTTTTTTGACATAACTTGCAATAAGTATATACTAAAAGAGTTCTTCTTAAAAATTTAGAGAAGTGATTGGGGAAACTGGTGACCTGCCTCGCGCTCATGCGCGAGTCAAGGCGGGAATTCCAGTACAGTGCCGCTACGGTAAGCCCTGCGTTTAATCGCAAGGACAAGTCCGACTACCAATCATTTAATGTTTAGTCCCGAGCAGGATAATCCTTCATCATTGTATTTTGAAGGCCCCACAATTCTGCTCCAAAGGCGGATTTTTTTATTTTATGTCTAAAAACTACAAAAAATTATATATAGGAATTTTAATTACATTATGTTTTTCAGCTTTCCTGCTAATTTTCAAGTCTTCTCCCCTGGAAATTAAAAATGCCCAGCAAGCAGAAACACCCATAGTTATATCTCCAGCTCCTACCCCTTCTATAAAAGAGAGCGCAGTAAATAAAGCCGAGCCCAAAGAGCTATCGGCGCCTTTAAATAACACAGAAAATATAACCGTTATTGCAGGAGAAGAAAAAATAAGCTTATCAGTTGCGCCAAATACAACTTTTTATGATGCTTTAGTAGAGGCAGAGAATATTGGGAAATTAGCATTTTCAGGAAAGAAATATCCGGGTCTTGGGTTTTTTGTAACTGATATTGGAACTCTCCATGCCGGAGAGGGTCTTGACCTGCTTTATTATGTTAACGGCAAAGAGGCGACTGTCGGCGTTTCTGGCTATATGCTCCAAGACGGAGATATCCTTGAATGGAAATTAGAATAATATGAAGAAAAAAATATTTGGTTTGAGTTTCTTGTTTCTGTTTGTTTTGTTTTTTGGAAATTTTTATGCGCATACTGCAATTGCAGAAGAGGTAGTCCCGGAAGAAATAGTGGAAACTCCAGCCCCCGCAACTCTTTCTCTTATAACGATTACTCACCCCGCTGACAAGACGGAATATGTCGTCGGAGATGCCTTGGACATCACCAGCTTGGAAGTTACAGGAACGTATAGCGACGACAGTTCAAACATTGAAAATGTAACGGAAGAAGATATTTCAGGTTTTGACAGCGCAGCTCCGGCGGTAGGTCAAGTTTTGACGATTATTGTAGGCGAACAAACAACTACTTATACTGTAAACATAAACGCTCCAGAAGAAATCCCTGACGGTGATACTTACTTTCAAATTGAAGGAAATATTGTCCTAAAAAACGGCTGTGTAGTTGAAGATAAAGACGGAGTGGAGCATATTTTCCCGGAAACATCAGGTCCTGAATATGTGGCTATCTGTGCCCTTGAAGAAGCAATAGAAACGGGCCTCGTAGAGAATATGGAATTCGCCGACTTCGGCTTTGGACTTTTTGTAAATAGTGTTAACGACACCACAGAGGAAAATACTTATTGGAAATTAAACATAAACGACGTAGGAGCCAGTGTGGGAGCGTCTCAATTAGAAGTGGGAGCAGGCGATACGGTATCGCTTGTGCTTACTGCTTTTGACCCAACCACATTTGAAGAAACTTCGCTTGATGCTTCCGTCACTCTTACGATAGAAACGCTTAATTCTGAATTTAACAACATATCCCTTCCCGACCGTTGTTTAGTGGCAGACGGAGCGGGAGCAACTCACGAATTTCCGGAAGAAAGCTCTCCATCAGACTATCTTGCCATATGCGCTCTCGCGAGCGCCAAAGATGCGGGAAAGATAAGTGATTTCAAACTAAATGATTCTGATTTTGGACTTTATGTGCAAAGCGTAAATAACGAAGAACCCGGCGATACTGAATATTGGGCTCTCTGGCTTAATGGTGAATTTGCAAACTGCGGAATTATATGTCTTCCTATGGTAAAGGGAGATGTGTTGTCTCTCGTCCTTTCTGACTGGATGGCGAACACAGAAAGCACAAACATAAAAATAAGAGTTGTTGGTCTTACGGCAACACCGGACGAGGAAGAAGACGAAGAAGGATCAGGAGGAGGCGAAGAAGAACCTGGAGCTCCTTCATTTAGTGTTCCGAATGCTGTAGCTTATCTTAAAAGCGCACAAAGCTCAGACGGGTCTTTTGCTGACTCTGCCCTATATACCGACTGGGCTGCTATCGCATACGGAGCGGGAAATGTTTCAGGTAGCCCACTTAGTTCCCTTCTGGAATACTTGAGTTCAAATAATTCTATAAGTTCACTTATCACTGACAATGAAAGGCGAGCGATGGCGCTCATGGCACTTGGCGAAAATCCGTATTCATTCCATGGTAAAAATTATATTGATGCCATAACCGAAGAATTTGACGGCACCCAGTTCGGAGACGAAGACCTCGTAAATGACGACATCTTTGCACTGATTCCTTTGTTTAGTGCAGGCTACGAAGAAGACGACGAGACGGTCGTGAAAACTATAGATTTTATCCTTGAAAAACAAAGTGGAAACGGCTCATGGGAAGGAAGCGTGGATGTCACCGCGGCCGCAGTTCAGGCGCTTGCTCCTTTTGATTCTGTGGATGGAGTAGAAGAAGCACTAGGAAGCGCTGAAACATACTTGAAAAATACACAAGCGAGTGACGGCGGATGGCAAAACGTTTCTTCTACAAGCTGGGCAATGCAAGCAGAAAGCGCCCTTGGTGGAGCTTGGATAAAGAATGGCAAAGGCGGAATGGACTATCTAGCAACACAGCAAAGTAACGCGGAAAATACCGGCGCCTTGCTTTCAGCGAGCGAAAGTTCCGAGAACGTAATCTGGGCTACAAGTTATGCGATTCCGGCAGGACTGGGAAAACCTTGGAGCGAAATTATGGAATCATTCTCAAAACCTAAAAATGAAGATGGTGACTCAAATAAAAACTCAGAGAAAGAAGAAGAAAAAGAGGCTGAAACAACCTCATTGCTTCCCGTTGTTCCACCAGCGAATGAAATAATTCCCGTTGTTCCCAATATTCCTCCTGTTACTAAAAACATAGTCGTCGTTCCCACGGAAAAAATTAAAAATTCCAGTGACGCAGATTCAGAAAAAGTAGAAGAAACAGAAACCTCAGTACTTACGGCCACTGCAGCAAATGCACTACCCGAAGAAAATAATCCAGCAAGCTTGCCCATAGTTTTAGGCACAGCATCCGGACTTATTCTTCTTTACGGAGCTTTTAAATTTTTTATCTAAAAGACCAAAGACATCACCCAAGGAGTAGGGATAGAAAGAAACATAAGAAGAGCGCCAATCAAGGCTAAGTTCTTGTAGAAATTAATTTGCTCCCCCATGCGAGCCATAGGATCTTCCACCTTCCAGTATGTATGCATCTTGACTAATGTCCCAAGCAAGAACACAACCAAGAGAAGCACCGAGAGCTCTATGTAAACTCCTAAGATTATTCCTAAGCCTCCGAGAAGCATCATGATTCCGCTAAGGATAACCGCCGCCTTTGGCATGGGCATACCTTTGGATTGGGCGTATCCAGTCATGCCAGCTACATTTTTAAAATGGCCATATGCGTTATGCAAAAAGAAACCTCCGACTATAACCCTGCCCAAAAGAAATAAATACTCCATGTTTTTAAAGTTAAATTTATAATGTTAATAAGACCTTAATCATACTCCAAAAGGCAACTTTTTTCAAGTTAGTTTTTTATATAAAATCTTAGCTTGGAAACTTTTTCTTTCAGATATTTCTTCATGAAAATTCCTCCATTGGCCTCAATAATTTTCTTTGAGCCGACGTTGTCTTCTCTGCACCCCATGACCACCTTTTTAATACCCAACTTTTTGGCCTGCAAAAGTCCCAAACGCAACATTTCGGTTCCGTATCCTTTTCTCCTCTCAGACGTCTTTACCGCATATCCAATGTGGCTAGCGGAAGCTTCTTTCCAAAGACGATGTCTGAGGCTTAAACGCCCCACCACTTTATTCCCGACAACTGCCCAATAAAGAGTGGACGGCACTTTGCCTTTTGGAATATTTATACCCTTTCGTTTTTCCACGGCCTTTTTATTATAGGAAGAAAAATCCTTTAAAGAATAAAGGGCATCTAAACTTCCGGCAGCTCCCCTAATCCCCTCAACTTCAAACTCTCGCTCCATCTTTATGTAGGAAGCTGCATATTTTCTATTTGGCAAAATTAGTTTCAGTTTATTTTTCATCTCTTGTATTCTACTATTTTTCCGGCCGTGATTTCAATCTGGTCCGCCTTGCGGAGTTTTTTAGTGTAAGATTTCGGTAAAATATCATAATGTTTTATTTTATCTAATTCTTCGTCTATCCCCCACAAATCGCCTTCCAAGGTTACCCACCCTTTTTCAAAATCTTTCAAGTTAAGCAGAACTGAGTATTGCCGTAACGTTTTCTCTCCGTTATTTAAAAAATATTCGTGAAAATAAGACACCGCCAACTCGCGGATATTTTTATAAACAGGCTCTCTGAAGCGGAGCACAGCGTGATTGGTTTTGGATAATGCACCCCAGAATTTTCCAATTTTGAAAGGGACTACCACATGGTCATAATCCCCCCTGCTTGCCTTTAAGTGCATCAAATAAGGCTTGAAGCCGTGCTGGGAGAGCACGTAAGCCCCAAGAAGAGCACCTTCCAGACAGTGGGCCTTCTTGTTCCTCAGGGTAAAAAGAGGGCTTGTAAGGGTCACCCCGTCTGTCTCAAAATTAAACCGAAGTTTATTCAGAAAACCCTGCACTTTAGCGGGAGTGTTTAATTTCCTGATCAAACCTTTTTCTTTTTTGGAAAAAAATTGCATTTTATTCGAACTCGGTTGTAGCCGGCGGCTTACTTGTCCAGTCAAAAAATACGCGGACTATTTTCGGATGCTTAATAAGGGCACTGGTGATTTCTTCACAAATTTCTTTATTCAGGTAGTATCCTTTCACTGTCATGAAATCTGATGTCTCCACGGTGCGCACAACCAAAGAATGCCCGTAGACTCGCCCGTCGCCTTTGACCCCGACGGTGTTTACCCCGAGAAGCCCCACAATCGTTTGAGAAATTTTGTCATAGACATTATGCTTCCTTAAAATTTCAGCAACTTCGTGGTCAGCGTCACGGACGATAGTTAAAAGTTCCGGGGTAACGGGAGTCCCGATAATTCGCAAATAAAGCCCCGGACCAGGGAAAGGCTGTCTGCTTGAAACAAGTTCCTCAAGCCCTACTTCGCGCGCCAAAGCTCGCACCTCAAACTTGAAAAAGTCGGATAAAGGCATAATTTCTTCAAGCCCTAAGTCCAAACCCACGTTGTGGTGGGTCTTTATAAGGGCGGAATTTCCAGCGCTCCCTGACTCTATGAGGTCGGTAGCTAAAGTGCCTTGGAGCATGTGAGTCGCGTCGTAGCTTTTTGCCACTTCTTTGAAAACCTCGCCGTAAACTTTACGGAATGCTGCTCTCTTTTCTTCGGCATCTATGGTTTTACTAATATTTTCTATGAATTTATTTTTATATCTTTCAATTACTTCCAGGGGTATACCTGCCTTATGCGCTATTTCTTTTACCCTTTCAACTTCATTTTTACGCATGCCTCCGGTGTCTATCATGAACGCCTTTAATTTGTCTCCAAGCGCTGGCGCCAGGATGGCGGCAAGAGCCGTGGAATCCACGCCACCAGAAACGCCAATTATCGCTGTGCCGTTTCCCAATATTTTTTTCGTATTTTTCCTGATTTCCTCTATCACATCCCTGTGGTCATAGTCTTTCACCGCGCCGCAAATCTTCTCGGCAAAATTATTCAAAATAATATTTTCATCCTCCGTATCTTCCACTTCGGGGTGAAACTGCACTGCCCATATTTTCTTGGAAGCACATTCCATCGCTTCTATAACTGTTCCATTTTTTGAGGTAGCAACAACACTGAAACCCGCGGGAGCTTTCTTCACAGAATCGCCGTGACTGGACCAGGCTTTTATTTTTTCGCCCAATCCTCCGAACAATTGTCCCCCTGAGAGTTCCACCTCCACAGGACCATAGGACTTTCCTTCTTTGACTGCCTGAATAGAATCTTTATCGTTTATGTATGCGAGCCATTGCATACCGAGACAAATCCCCAATATCGGAACGCCAAGATTTAAAATCTCTTTCGGAATGTTGGGCATGTCTTTATCGTAAACACTCGCGTTACCTCCGGAGAGAATTACTCCCTTAGGATTATTCTTTCTTATCCACTCAAGGGACGCACTGGACGTAACAATAACAGAATGAAAACCTAAATACCGCAAGCTGCGCCTGATTATTTCCGTATACTGAGAACCTAGGTCAATTATTAATATTTGGGGTCGGCTAGCGTTCATTTATGGATTGTATCATATCATTTTTGGAAAAAACAAAAATCTCGAGCCTGTTGCTCGAGATTTTTTAATTATTTCTTCTTTGCTTTCTTCGGCTTCTTTACATCTTTTCTATACGCGTTGTTTCCCTTTCCCATAGATTTTTTTGATTAGCTTGTAATAACTTTAAACTTCTTTCTTGTAAAAGTGGGCTACGGCAAGCAAGGTTAACAGGGCGAAGAATGAGGTAAGCGCCATCATTGGTATGGATATATATCCTCCGAATTCCGAAACCAGCCGTTGATAACACGATATGCCTGAAGCGTCGCAAGGCAAGCCCGCACTATCCCCGAAATAATAAAAGAAATTATGATAAACCGAAATCAGAAACCCTACGGAAAGAAGCGGGGCGGCATAACGAACGACGGATTTTTCTTTGTTCCATAAAGCTATCGCGAACAGAAACATCGCGGGGAACATAAACACCCTCTGCCACCAACACAAAGCGCACGGAAGAAAGCCGATTATTTCAGAATAAACCAACGGGAATAATGCTGAGAACACGGATATGGCAAAACTTAAAATCAGAAAATGTTTTTCTATAAAATCCAAATAGGCATTCTTTTTGTTTCCGCTCGGCCTGAAAAATAAAATAAGGAGAGCCAGCACCGAGAACACCTGAAGGGCGATTGTACCCAACCCGAGAACAACATTAAGATAGTGAATTGTGACTGGATTCATAAAATTTATTCTGGAACGCTTTCTCCCGGAAGAACGCAGGAAGTTTTCTCAGCTAATTGAGCAAGTGGAATTTCTCCGTTCAACTTAGAACCATCTGCGAATTCCCATGTGGGGTAGCTGGTAATTCCTTTCTCTATGCACGCCTGAGTCTGTCCGCGTCCATCGGCTGTGGAGCATTCCACATAAGGAAGCAATTTCTGGGAAGAACCGAAGAGTTTTTTCTGTGATTGGCAATGAGGGCACCAAAACGCACCATAAAAAACAGCTCCTTTGTCTTTCAGGCAAGTTGCGAATTCGTCATAAATTCCGGGACCAGCGGAAGCTCCTCCGCCAGACCTGAGCATCGCCAAAAGTGCTACTCCCACGACTAAAACTGCCACAACTCCAGTAAAAATTTTTGCGTTTTTATCCATGATATTACAATGATATCAATTTAGAAAACTTTAGGCAAGAAAACAATAAGACCTATGGCAATAGCCACAAATACCGCAAGAAGCACGGCGGCGGCGGCAACGTCTTTGGTGTCTCGCGCAAACGGATGATACTCAGGTGAAGTCAGATCTATGTCTATTTCAATTGAAGTATTGAAGGCTTCGGAAACCAGAACAAAACCTATAGCAAAAACTATGGCAATCCATTCCAGGGCGGAGATATTAAAATAAAACCCCATAGCTATGGCAAGCAACGCCGAACCCAGATGAATAAGGGCATGCCTGGTAGTTTTAAAAACAATATACATACCGCGGAAGGCATTCAAAAACCTCTGGCTATATTTCACGCTCCGCCAGGCTCTCTGCTCTTTTTGCGTCTCTTCTTTAGAATCCATATTATTGAACTACAAGCGTGCCTTTCATGCCCATATCTCGGTGGGTGCCCACAGAGCAGTAGTATTCAAAGCTGCCAGCTTTATCGGCGGTAAATTCCAAAATTTCGGTAGCGGGAGCTTTTGCCTGCTTGGTGGCTAGGCCATATTCGTCTATGACAAAATCATGAAAACCTGCGGTGTTTTCAAAAACTATTTTCACCTTATCCCCCTTTTGAACGGTTATCAAAGACGGGGAAAAAGAGAAATTCTTACCAGAAATTACAAATTCTTTGACTTTGGGCGCTTGTTCTACCGGAGTAGCTGTCGCTGTATCCGTTTCTGTCTGTATCTGTGTCTGTGTATCTGTTTGCGTTTGCGTATCCGATATAGGCGCTTCGGCTTTCTTGCCCGTTCCGGACAAGAAAATTCCCCCAACTATTAACAGAACTAAAACTATTATGATTATGTATGAATTTTTCATCTTATTTTTATTAATAATTAATAATAAAATTTTACCCTCTTCGTTTATACGGCTGGTCGTCACCGAAAGGAGAGGCGTCATCCTCGCTTGACCAAAATTTTCTTTCCTGTTCTTCAAACATTTCCACCTTATGTCTTATATTTTCGTCTTTTAAAACACCTGTATCTAAATCTCTCCGTGCTTGTCTAAATAAAGCTTTTTCCTTTTGACTATAAGCGTTAAAAACTTTTTCCGGAATTTCAGAAACCCCGCTAAAGTCAAAATCTATTTGCTTTGCGGCGCCCATTTGATGTTCTATTCCTGACATGTTCATATTATACCATATAATTTACTGATATTGGATATAAATGGGGCGGGGATTCAATTTTAGGAGGGTTTCTGGGGTCATTAGGGTGGTGCCTGGGTCAAACACGTCGTTCTTGTAGAATAATTTAAACCCCGTAAATTGCACCGGTTCGGGATAAATAAAGTTCTTGTAAGTGCCAATTTTTTTCGCTTGCCCACCCCAACCATCCATATGCATGATAATTTGCACTTCGGGTAAGGGTTTTATTTGCTTGTAGTTGGTAACCATTTTTTTCGTATACCTGTGAACTATAAGAATTTTCGGAGGAAGATTATTCTCACGCACGAGCTTGGCCAAATAATTCGTTGCAAAATTTATATCAGTAGCATCCATTGTTCCTACCACCTTCCCTGGCCGCATGGTTCCCTTCATGGAAAATTCAGGATCAAGTCCGAGGTGCACGTTTGGCATCTTAAGGTATTTTTCAAAAATAGGAACTTCGGTAGCCACGGTTGAGAAACCAACTTGAATATCAAGAAAAACGATAGCGTTTATCTTGGCGGCCATAGCCAACACTTTATCTATTTCGGATGAAGGCATGCGGGCTCTGTATTTACCATCTGTCCCCGCGCTTCCTTGGGCAACTACCGCTATGTAATGAAGGGCGGGAATCACAGGGGTAGCGGGGTCGGCTAATTCCCATTTTTTTACTTCCGCATTAAGCCTGGAAAACATTTCCGCCTCGGGATATTGTCCCAACACTCCCATTTTGGTGGAATACAAATTTCCATAATAAGCAATTATACGATGAAATGGCAAAATAGCTCCAGCGTTCGGATAAACCGTTTTGACCGGCCAGAGGTTTGGCTTGGGCGGAGGAGGAGGTATTTCGTTCCCGTTTTCGTCTATTTTCGGAGCTACTATTTTCGAAATAGGATTATTAGCCAATTCTTCCATCTTGCTGTCGTAAAGCAGAGTATCTAGTTTCGGGATAACGGGTTTTTTGTTTTCATTGGGTATAATTTTGCTGATTGCCTGGTCCCCTTTGCTATAGCTTACTACCCCACCGAAAAGTCCCGGAAAGAAAAACAGGAGGAAGGCCACACAAAAAAGAGCACCAAATAAAAATCGGACATATCTATTTGAGAAAATACTTTTTCCATCAGAGGCTTTATCCTTTTTCATTACCATGCAGTATAGCAGATATTAACATTCGGCAACATTATAAATTATTTTAGAAAATCTTTAATTTTTTCTAAAGATACGGGAAAGGCAACCGGTCCTAAAACCCCGGGTCCTATTTCATACTGGCTGAAAAACATAACCAAAAAATTTTCTTCCAAAGACCAGTTTGTAAAGGATTCAAATTTTAAATTATCTACTTCCTCTGGAAAGACCCCCGACGGACCGCCCTCCGGCCTCCAATCTTTAAGCTCTTTTTTGATATATTCGGTAAAAGCACCTTCTTTGCCTGCTGTAATAATATCCGAAAGGGATAAAATTCTTCCGTCTTCCGCGCTAGCGGTGATAACTTTATAGGCGCTGTTGCCATGCGCCCCTCCTGTGTAAGTATATATGCTTATAATAATTGATTCCGATTTTTCCCCCACTACCCGAGAAGCTCTAATTTCTATGGAATAATTAGCCGAAGGATTATCGGCGCCAAATTCCGCTCGCATGTCCGGCACATCTCTGTCCGCTTGGATTCGAAATTCAGAGATTGTTGTTTGTATATATTCTTCCGCCTTCTCTGCCAGGATACTACTCCCTGACACGCTTGCAACACTCCCGCTAAAATTTTCTTCATTTATTTCTTTGTCAGTGATAGAAATAGGAGAACTGCCCGCTTTTTCTTCCAAGGTTACGTCCAGAACAACAGTGTCCTTGTTTTTCAAATAATATCCACCCAAAAAAATAATAATTAGCACAATTAAAAAACCTAAGGTTCTGCCGAAGTAAAATTTTTTTAGCTCCATTCGTGTATTATAGCATGAAATTTATAGGACATATCGGCTTGATACCACGCCTAAAAACTGATATTATAAGGTTCATGTTTAATATCTTTTTAATTATTTCCCTCATACTGATAAACGGCATTTTCTCCATGAGTGAAATAGCCATGGTTTCTTCCCGAAAATTCAAGCTTGAAACCGCAAGTAAAAATGGTAGCAAGCGCGCCAAGCAGGCTCTTGAGCTGGCTAATAATCCAAATCGTTTTCTTTCAACTATCCAAATAGGCATCACCCTTATTGGTATCGCCATAGGTATACTTTCCGGAGAAAGTTTGTCCGGAAAATTATCCGAATTTATTTCCTCAATCCCAGTTCTGAGCCAATATGCTTATTCCATATCCATAGTTCTGATAGTTATAATCATTACTTTTTTCTCAATTGTCTTTGGCGAGCTCATCCCAAAGCGCATAGGTCTCCTGTTCCCGGAAAAAATAGCCTCGGTGGTCGCGGGCCCAATGCACTTACTTTCCCAAATTGCTTCGCCTTTCATATGGCTGCTTAGTTCCACAAATGATTTCTTTTTAAACGTATTCGGAATTAAAAACGGACCGAAAGAAATGATAACCGAGGAAGAAATCCGCGCCATTATCCAAGAAGGAACTACGGGAGGTGAAATACAGGAAATAGAACAGGATATCGTGGAGAGAGTTTTTGTGCTCGGAGACCGCAAGGTGGCGGAGCTTATGACGCACAAGAACGACATGGTCTGGTTTGACATCCGCGATTCAATAACGGAAATCCAAAGAAAAACCCAGCCCGAACCACATTCCGTGTATCCTGTCGGCGACGGCACTATTGATAAACTCCTCGGTGTCGTGAGCGCAAAAGATTTATTTACCGGTCTTGGAAATATAAAGTTTTCACTCCCCGCCTACATAAGGAAGCCTCTTATTGTGCATGAAAACACCCCCGCTTATCGTCTTTTGGAAAAGTTTAAAAAGGCGAGGTGGCATACCGCTCTTGTGGTAGACGAATACGGAGCACTTCAGGGAATAGTATCAATGGATGACGTCGTAGACGCTCTTTTGGGGGATGTTTCGGAATACAACCAGCAGGAATACACGATAACAAGCCGCGATGATGGCACATGGCTGGCGGACGGACAAGTCCCCTACTTTGAATTTTTACATTACTTTGACCTGCCGGACGCGGACGGCGAACAAGAATTTAACACAATAGCAGGACTGATACTTGAAGCAGGGGGCCGCATTCCTTCCACCGGAGATAAAATTAATTGGAGCGAATTTACTTTTGAGATTGTGGACATGGACGGCTCCCGCATTGATAAGGTGCTAATCACTCGCGTAAAATAATTGTATTTTGATAACTATTGAGATTTAAATTCGGTAAAAACAACCGCGGACGGCAATTCAAATCTTGAGTCTTCGGGGGTCCAAGCCTGGCAATCATAGTCGCCCACTTGTTCCGCGCTCCAGCTGTAAGTGCCTTGGGCTTCCGCTTCGACAGCTGCTTCGGTTTTTATTTTTATTCCCATGTTAGGCGCAAAAGATGACCAGTTATACATGTATCCGTCTTTCATTACAAAATAGCTTTCCATTGTTGTCCCTTCCGCGACAGTGCTAAATTGTCCGCTTAATTTGTTACCACTCATATACACTGTTCCGGAATTTTCAAAATCACTCATGCTTTGCTTAACTTCACACTTATAGGAACCTCCTTGCTTCACAAGTTCGCTAAACGCCATTTTCTTTCCCGATGCATCTTTGACAGCTTCTTCGTTCTGAGCTGGTGGATTTTCAACGGGAGACTTGGATTTTAACGCAAGGTATCCTCCGACAACCACCGCTGCAACCAAAACTACTGAAATTAATGTTTTAGACATAAATTTTATATTGTTATAATTAATAATATTATTGTAACACAGGCGAATCTTTTACATTTAATATCACAGCCTATCTTTCGGACCTTAAAGCTATCAGCGCCAGAACCAATATGTAAATTATGTGTTCGTCAATAAGCGGGTTGTTTTCGGGCATAAGCAGTGAAAGATACATGAAAAACATCATAAGCGCCCCCGCGGCACAGCCCCACTTTATAAACTTACTGAATATGAGAGTGACACCGACAAAGAAAAGTCCGAGCATAAACAGCCAGTCCACCAGAGCTACGCCCGACAAGCTGTTAAAAATTTCCATAAACGGACCGCGAACCGCCGAAGAAAGGAAGCCGGCAGTCGGAGAGACACCGTTAATCCAGGAATTTTCCGCCTGTGTGGCAAAACCCAGTCCAAATGTTTTATCTAAAAACGCCCATAGAAAAATAAATCCCATTGATAAACGCAACCCCGTCATTACGATTTTTTGTTTACTCATACTTGTAAAAATTAAAAGCCTATTCCAGTTTATTGTTAATAAAATTTCTATTGCTTAAGCGATACGACAATTATGTATATCGCCAAAATTACCCCAATAACAGCCAAAATAAAACTGTATCGGAAAAATATCTCTCCCCAAAATGCCCCTATCGCGACACCAATAGCAAGCAGGGCCAATTTAAATATCCCTATTTGCCACCAGCTATAGGTATAATTTTTAAAAATTTTCATTTTTATATTATACCACCAATATTCGCGGTCTAGGCAACGGAATTGTCGCTCACTCCTTTTTCAATCTCCGAAATCTCCTCGGCTGTGGGTGAAGTGTTTTTTGCAAAAACCGTTAATTCCTTTTGTTTGCGCAACTCCTCCGCTAAATTCTGATTTTCCTTTTTTAAACTTTTATATTTAAAATAGTTGCTTATAAATTCCGGAAGCAACAGGAAAACCGCAATCATTAACCCCGAGGTCATGGCCAGCAATAAAACCAGCGCCAAGGACCCAGTCAGCTGCCAAGAGAAAAAATTTACGGTAATAACCGCAATATTTTGCAAAGCGAAAACGACAGACACCGCGCCGAGCAATAAACCAAGGATAAAAAGTATAATCATTTACCTATTATATCACATATCACACTTATGCCGGCTAATAGCCCGGAGCCACAACGGAATCATTTTAATTTATTTTCAATATATCCTTTTTAAAATGCTTCAGGTAAGCGACTAAAATGAAGCTTATTATAACCATCAAAAACCATGAGGTTATTTTTTGAGTGGAGACAACGGTCCAGGTGTGAATTTGGTCGGGATATTTCCAGGCACCCAGAGCGGTGGATATATTTTCAGCAACCCATATAAAAAATGCGATAAGAATAAATCCCAGATTTAACGGCATGAATCGAGGGATATTCGTCACCGTAAAATAAACTCTGGTCTTCCAAAAGAAAATAAAAACGAAAGCTATCAAAAATGTTCTGAAATCGTAAATATAGTGATTAGTGAAAAAATTTACATAAATTAGCAAGCACAGAAAAACACTTAGCAGGTAATGTTTGTAGTTCGTTAGTTCGAGTTTAAATATTTTCCACGCTTGGCTGATATAGCTTCCGACAGCCGCATACATGAATCCGCTATATAACGGCACGGTGGCAATTTTGAAAAATCCGCTTTCGGGATAACTCCAGGAGCCAACTCCGGGACTTGTTTTATAGAGCTCCAGCACCAGCCCAATAAAATGGAACAACAAAATAACTTTCACTTCGTCTTTAGTTTCTAGTTTTGTGAAGTAAAGCACTGCTTGTATTAAGACAGCGGCTAGAAAAAGAAAATCATAACGCGCCAGCCCAAAAAGAGGGATGTGATTGGAAATGAAAAGAAGAACAAAAAACGACCCCGCAAATATTGCCGCTCGGGCCTGCTTGAAACCGAAAACCAAAAATTCTTTTCCCCATAATTTTAGTAAGTTTGTTAAATTCATGAATATTTTCGGAGCAAGATATCGGGGCTCAATCCGCCAGACTCTTATTGCTAATTTTCTATACAAGGCTGGCCTCATCGGTCGTAAAGTCCGAGACCTTGCCCCACAAGGGCAGTTTGGCTGATTTCATTTTACCATAACGACGCTCCTCGGAACGACTAAAAAGCGACAAATGCGACACTAACCCCACCCCGCAATGCTGGACAGAACAGCGAGTTTATGTTAAAATAATCTATGAAAGGGGGGCTTATGGCCTCATTGAAAACAGAAGACGTCCAACGCTTTAAAGGCGGACGGATTCAAATCGAAAACGCAAACGAGGGTCATCTCTACTATGGGCAAGTGGAGACGATTCACGTCGACGAAGGCGACGGCGAAAAGATGCTGGTGATCACGTTCACTTGGCTGGCGGAAGGCCAGGGGTACCCGCCGACTGCCCGTAAGTGGGTGGTCAAGCGTGATCTTCTCACCTACGACGCCAACCTGGAAATCTACCAGGTCAAGACGACCAGCAGTCACTGCATCACTCTCACTTCATGGATGAACGTGGATGAAGTGACGCTCCATGTGCCCAGCTGTGCAATCATCCCACTTAACCCCTCCGACGTCGAGGGTCTGTAAGTGCAAGTCGCGTAAGTCAACCAACAACCAACTTTCAACAGGAGGTCTCCGATGCAGGGAAGCAAGCAACAACTGCGTATCCATGCCCAAGGTTCTGTGGTTGCGGACGGTACTTTGTCTGACATCGTCACGAAGGTCCTCGAAGGTGTCGGTGGCACCATTGCCGGAACCGATGTCACCACTGTCATCGTGTATGTCGAAGTCGACATTCCCGATGGTGCCCCCAGGAAGAAGCTGAATCCGGACATTGCACGGCTCCGCAAAGAGCTCGGTCGCAATGTCACCGCAATCCACTTCTAACGGTGCAACTCCGATGCGGGCGGCAAACACTCCGCCGTGAGTTGACCGGCGGAGTGGAGCTCATGAGTTCTTTAAAAATCGTGTTAGTAAAACGCGAACCTTATAGGGTTCCGTATGAGCCCTGTGAGTAAAAGAACTCTCGCAGGGCTTTTTCTTTTTCAATTTACACTATTGACAGATGTGGATAACTCGTTGCATTGTTTTTTACGATCATGATATAATACTCACAGTTCTTTTCATGAAAAAAGTTTACACCTTACTCTCTTCGGAGAGCAGATAGTCCCGACCGAAAGGCCACTGTGTCAAAAAAATTTCTAGAGGGGTTATCGTAAGGATTACGCATTAAAGTTATAAGTTGTGGGGTCACCGCACTAAAAAATAATTTAGAACAGATCGTAATCAAGGCTTAATAAACATTCGACCGTTTATTGACTCTTGATTGCGATTTTTTGGTAATTAGACAAAAAATCAAATCTAGTGAAAAGAACTAAATTATTAATTAGTAATTTAGTTCTGTATGAAAAACAAAAAATTGGTTTGGGTAACGGAGAAGAGGTGTGTGAAAGATTTACTGCCGTTCAAGCAAAATCCTCGCAAGATGTCGGGGCTCAATCCGCCAGACTCTTATTGCTAATTTTCTATACAAGGCTGGGAGACTAGGATTCGAACCTAGATAATATCCTCCAGAGGGATATGTCCTACCATTAGACGATCTCCCAGCTTTGAATACAAAACAACAGCAATTTATTTCCCTCAGCCTCGCCCGTAGGCTACGGCCGAAGGACAACCTCGCAGTATTTTTGACTTATTCTCCTAAACTTAGCATACTCTGCCTAGAATACAAAGAAGATATTTGATATAATGGCGAAATGAAAGACCAACAGGAAATAAGCGTGGACATGCTGAAGCACCTAGAGAATCTTTCAAATAAAGTAAACAAACTGATGGCGAATCGCGCCAAAAACGTATTTCAAAGGTATCCCATTACTTTCGGATTGCTTATATTGTTCGGAGTAATTTCTCTCCACGAAGGACTCAAGGGCGCAATGAAAGAACTTGGATTGCTGGATTTAAATCCGTGGTATCTCCTGGTAACGGGCCTGGCGATCCTTGCGATTACCGGTAATTTGTATAAAAAATTAGAAAAATAATTCTATAGTAAAAATGGCAAAATTCAGAACCGACGAAATGGAGCAAAAATATCTGAAGTATCGCAAAGATGGGCACATGAGCAAGGTTTGCAATCTGTGTGAAAAAGCTGCCAGTGTAATAGAGTTTAATCACTGGAAAATTGTTGAAAATATTTTTCCCTGGGACCGAATTGCTAAAATCCACCATATGATAATCCCTAAAAGACATATAGCTTATGAACAGCTGAACGAAGAAGAGAAGAACGAATTCGACGAAATAAAACTGGGACACATTGAACCAAGGTATGAATTTATAATGGAGGCCACAACTAGAATAAAATCAATTCCGCAGCATTTCCATCTTCACTTGATAACTATGAAAGAAGAAACTAAGAAATAACTTAAAAGTCACGGGACTAAAAACAAGCACAACAATTGTGCTTGTTTTTTTATTAGAACACACATTAAATTGTCATTAAAATCCTAATGGGACGGCTCATTCATTAGGGAGGGGTAGGTCGACTGTTTCTTAAATTATAAAGACTTGTTTTATTCAACTTAAAAACTTGCTTATAACAGCCTTCCTGTCGTTTTTCCGGAATACGCCGGAAAAATTATAAAAAGAAACTTACTTAAATTATTAAACATTACAAAGATTAATTAAATAAAAATTATGAAAACAATGAAATTAGCAAAAAAATCACTGGCGGTATTTGCGTTGTTCGCATTTGCTGTCAGTTCGTTCGGAATTCCTGGAAACTTCTCAAAAGTAGCCAACGCGGCGACAACTTGGGACGTCTCAGGAGCGGGCGACTTAATTATGAGTTTTGAAGGTTCAGACTATACCCATAATGTAAACCTCACCCAGAGTGGTGCAGGTGCCATAGATGGTACTGGAACTTCCGGAGCGTATGCTTGGGATATAACTTCTGGCTCAATAGAAGACAATGATCTTACTTTTGACGCCAACTACACAGCAACGGCAGATGCGGTAACTCCTCAAACAGTTCTTCACGTAGAAGCAACTATCGCACCAGACGGCTCTTTGTCGGGAACATGGTCAGACAACTATCAAGGAGGTGCTAGGTCTGGAGAAGTATCCGCAGCAGCTGGATTTGCCACTGAACTCGCTGGTAGCTTAGCCGCTGAAGACTTTGGTGTCATGGATGCAAGCGGAGTAAAGGGCTACACTGCAGGGTTTGGTTTGACTGATGCGACTTTTGAAGACGCTCAGTCTGTAATAATCAAATTATACTCTGGAGCTACCTTGCTACAAACCAACACATTAAACGGACCAAATGCGTCTTCAATAACAGGAGCACAGATATCTTCCCCTTTTGACGTATTCGGAACATTTGATTATGTAGCAGACGGATACTGGAGCAACGCAAGAGAAGCAGAATACGGACAAACTCTTGTCCCTACTAAAGTAGTAGCAACTGTTGTGCTTGAAAACGGCAAAGAAGTAACAGCTGAAAATACAAATTTAACAGGTGACCCTGAAACTATTTTCCCTGAAGGTCCTGCTACAGTAAAAGTTACAATCATGAAACACATTGACGGAGCGATGGCAACTGCCCTATCTGCCAACAACACTAGCTTCCCTATGGTTTCTAGTTGGGACGCTGAAAATATAGGTGCAGGCTCAGGAAGCTACTCGTTGGCTGCTGGCAACCCAACCGCCTACACAGCTGTCACAGCAGACATGACTTCCGGGGCAGACTACTCTACCAACGAAGTCACTGACACTGATGCTGTAGGCACAAGCTGTTTAGTAGAAGGGACAGATTACGCGCTTATAGGCTATACCACTGGGGACACTATGTCTGCCGCCGAGGAAGCAACCCCAAGCATGACATCTCCTGCTTTCACAAATATTACTTCAGACAAGTTCGTAATTGTTTGGAATGATAATTGTGCGACTGACGGCGACGTTGGTGGCGACATTGGTGGAGACGTAGTTTCCGGAGACGGAGTTTTGGAAGTTACATCTATTGAAACACTAGACTCTTCAGCCATCGCCAACGGCAACTTTGAAGATGGTTGGGAATATGTATTCAATATAACCGTTCCATCGGATGAACCGGACCTAGCAATGAAATTCTCCAACTGGTTAAGAACAGGAGGAAGTGAAACAATTCCTGCTGCAAACAATATTAGAATTTCTTCTCCTCAGGCAAATAATGGTGGAGCAACGGTTCTTATAACCGCGGCAGATACCTACTCTTCTCCTGACTTGCACATGACCGGAGACCTTAACCCATCATTGGATGGAAAACAAATACAAGTTAAAGTGGAAGTTAGAATTCCTGTCGGAACTACAAATGGATCTTACGCCACTCATTACGGAGTCCAATCTCTCTAAGGTAAGATAGTTGAAAATTTCCGCAACAAAAAAATCCGCACTTCGCGGATTTTTTTGTTTATTTATTTTGAATTTTTAAAAGGCTAAGTTCGGCATTCCTATTGGGATACTTACCTCTGATTCTTTGTAAATAGACTTCAAAGCTTCAAGTCCCCGATGAACCTGAACAGCGATAGTATTTCTGGATTGGCCGGTTCGAGCGGAAATTTCTTCAAGGCTTAAATCTTCCACATAGCGCATGCGCATAACTTTTTGGTATTTTTCGGGTAATTTTTCTATCAGAATCACCGCCACCTGTCCGTCTAACAAATTAACTATGCTTGAGGTATAGTCTATGCTCGGTTCATAGCCCTTTTCAACCATTACATCCAAGGATGTTGCTTTGTGTTTTCTGTATTCATCTATAATGACGTTATTAAGGATATGATAAAGGAAGGCTTTCATTGTTTCTATTCTTCCCCCTTTAACAAGATAGTTCCACGTCTTCATAAAGGTTTTCTGAACAAGGTCTTCAGAGAGCGAATGGTCGTTCACCTTGTAAAACGCCCTGGCCTTCAGCTCTTTGGAGTAGCTGTTGTGAGCCTCCGATAGTAACATTTTTAGTTTTATTTCTTGTTGTATTGTCATCGCTTTTTTATTATGTTGATAATATGTATGTTTAGATATTTAATCTAATTTTAATATTATACAGGAATAGAAAAAGGAGTCAATAAAAAAACCCATATAAAATGGGATAAAATGTGGATAACCTGTTTATAACTTTAATATAAACTTAATATTACTAACTAAGCACGCAATCGCCCTACGGGTAAAATAACACTGAAAATACTGCCTTTGTTCTGTTCGCTTTTTACGCTTACGCTTCCCTTATGTATTTCCGCCACCCATTTTACTATGGAAAGTCCGAGCCCGGTGCCTTCGCCTTGCACTGAACTATGGGACTTGTCTCCCCTGTAGAACCTTGCGAATACATGCGGTAAATCTCCTTTGGTTATCCCAATGCCGTTATCCGACACAGTTAGTGTGATAAATTTTCCCGATTTCTTCGCGGCAATACTCGTATATCCGTTTTGTTTGCCGTAATTAATTGAATTTTTTATAAGATTTATTAGCATCTTTTCCAGATACACCTTATTGCCCCGCATTACGATATCCTCTCCGAAATTAATGGTGATGGAAATATTTTTATGCTGGGCAAGCGTTGTAAATCTACCTGCAACATCCTTTATTATCGCCCTTAGGCTAACCTTACTTGTAGTAATTTCATTCTGTCCGTTATTTTTCTGGGAAGTAATTAGCGCCAAATCGGAAATAATGTTTGATAAGTGGCGGGTTTCTTCGTCTATGTCTTTAATGATGCTTTTGAACGACTTTAGGTGCTTACCGCTTCTCTTGGCTAGGTCTACATTGCCTTTAATGATAGCAAGCGGAGTGCGAAGTTCATGGGTGGCATCAGCGATAGATTCCACCTTTAGCTTCTCTTCGGCGAGCTGTTTTTCGGCTTTCTCGGCTTCTCTAAGTTTCTTGTGCTCGGTTATATCTCGTATGTTCACCACTATACCTCCATCTTCCGAAGTGTCGGGCATCTTGGATGAAATTGATTCGAAAAACAAAATGTCTCCTTTTTTCGTCTTATGCTGAAATTCCTCTACGTGGCGTTTGTTCGGATTATTTATAATTTTTTTTATATAGTTTGAGGTCTTCAAAGCCCCTGTGTTTTTAGCAAAGACCGATAAGTTTTTTCCTATCAAGTTTTTTGCGGCTACTCCTAGTATTTTTTTAACCGATGGGCTAACGTATAAAATTTTACCCCTGCTGTCCAAATGAACTATAATTTCATAACTATTTTCAATGAGCGCTTGGAAATGTGTCTTCTGTTTTTCCGACAAAATTCTGGCTTTTTGTTCATTTCCTATAAGCCTTCGGATTGTTTTGGCTTGAGCGGCGGCATTTCCTATTGCTTCCGCCAAGGTCAGTTCATCCAAATTGAAATCATGCTGTTTTTTATAGCACAATACCAGATTTCCATAAATGTAATTACGATAAAAAATAGGGATGATGATATAGCTTTTCAGGTATCTCAAAATATCAAACTGATAGTTTTCTTTTTTTATGTTGCTGTCAAAAAAAGGTTTTTTCGTTTTAAAAGCGATTTGATTTCCCGCATTCTTCCGGGGCGCCGTGGGTGTATAAGGAGTATTGGGTGTCTTATAAGCAAGCTTGTATTCTTGATTTTCCTTAAACTTCCACCAAGCCCAGCCGAAATCGGCTTCTAAAATTTCAATACTCGCATTTGTAAAATTCTTAATAATACTCTTTCGGTCTTTTTCAACCATCGAATCCAAGATGGTTTTGTTCAATAAAGTTATCTTTTGCGCGAATGTCGCGAGTGTTGGTTTCATATTTTAAGTAAATTTTTTAGTGCTGCGCGGGGGGAGAGATGGGGTCACCTCTCCTCCCGCTAGCGCCTGATCACGCTGCCGTAATTCTAAACAGCGTGTATTTCTGGTGGAAGTAGTTGTGCTGTCCAACTACTTTGATGCTAGGAAGCAGCCCTGGCACTGCTTCATTCATTTCAAACTCAAGCCCGGCAAAAAGCTCTTCGTCTGTCCAGGGAATGGTGTGCCTCCACTCTACTGTGCCCTCGGGATTGTCTTCCCCGCGAGCATGTATGATGAAGGCTACTCGGCGAGAGAACGGAGGCGTGGCTAGAAAATTCCCCAACCACCGCATCATGAGCCACTTACGATCGCCTGTCTCGTTTTGGAAAATCTGGCTCGCGATGATGACGTTGGTCTTTTTCGGGTTTATTTTTCTGCTCGCCCAAGCGTTCAAGATGTCGGCTTGCCTTACCGTCACCTTGCCGGCGAGACCTTCCTCTTCGACGAACTCGGTAGCATTTTTACACGCTACCGTGCTGCAATCAGTGATGGCAACAGAGTGCCCTTTAGCAACTGCTTTTGGGACTAACTTCTTACCGTCTCTGCCCAACCCCCACCCAAAATACTCAATGTGCCCAGGTTTTATCTTGCGAACTTCCTGCCAGAGTTTCTGACCCCACCGTCTCTCCCAGCGCTCGTTTTCCCACGCATAGTATGCAGGGTTGACGAGTCCTTTTTCCAGAAGGTCTTTTGGGGCCAGAGGATATGGATTTTCGTCGCTTGGGCTAAGCGCGAAATCCCAGTTGTAATCCAAAACCTGAAACATACTCTGATTCATGTCCTGGCTCAATGCGATTCCACGACTTAGCGTCAAGATACACCTCCTTCCTTTCTCTTCATACCACAAATAATAGAAAAAGGCAACTTTAATAAAGATTTAACGTGAACTATTTTGGGTTTTGGTATTTTCGTGTGCGTGTTGTTTATTGAAAATGAAATAGTCCCCTTCTCCAACTACCCCTACTTTCCCATCTATTACTTTAAGCGCTGTCTGATCTCCGAGAGCATACAATGGCTTCTTTATTTTTTCAGCAACTTCCGCTAAAACTTTCTCAGCGGCGTTAGGGAATGCGGGAGAATTGAAGTGCGGACGAGTATAAAAATCTATTAAATCCAACCCTTTCCCCGCATCGTATCTAAATTGTTCTTTATACGAATTTACTTTTGTCGGATTGCTCAACGCGAGTGTTGGAGAAGCTATTACGCTTCCGGCGCTGATCGCTGCATATACTTTTGTTTTTAAAAGGTTTGGCAATAGTTCTTTTAGTCCGGATTCTTCCACCCAGCGCATCAGGTGCGGAGAATTTCCGCCCGAAAAAAATAATACATCCGCTGCTTCAAGACGTGGCAGCCAAATCTCTTTTGGTAACGCGGAAATATCCACGATATCAACCATTTTGTATTTTTGTTGCTTTAATTGATACAGATTGTCTATATACCAGCTCTTGTCATTCCTATCCACATTAACCGCCGTCGGAATAAAAGCCACGCTGATTTCATCAGCTTTCTTGCCAACCAAATCTAAAAGCGCATCAGCTATTTTTTTATTTGTTATTCCCGCTGATGTAAGTAGTAGTTTCATTATGTTAAGTTTGGATTAAAATTAATTATATTCTTTTGCCCAGCACAAGTCAACACACAAGGCTGTCCTTGTGTGGTCTAATACAAATCTACTCTTTTAACACAAAACCAACCCCTCTCACCGTATGTATCAATGGTTTGTTTTTCCCTCCGTCAATCTTGGCGCGGAGATACCTTATGTGAACATTTAACTCATTATTTGTTTCTCGGAAAGTAGGTCCCCAGGCATGATCTATCAGCTTGCGTCTATTTATCGCCTCTCCTGGGCTTGTTATCATAGTATCTAGTAGTTTGTATTCTTTGGGGGTAAGAGGAATTACCTTACCAGCGCGAGTGACCTCGTGCTTTTTCCTGTCTATTATCAAGTCCGCAACTTTTGTAATATTAGACTCCGTTGTTTTCGGACGGCGCAACACAGCTCGGACACGGGCAAATAATTCGTTAAGTCCGAAAGGTTTTATAAGGTAATCATCGGCGCCTACATCTAATCCAGTTACTCTGTCCTCCACGCTTCCTCTGGCGGTGAGCATTATTACAGGGGTATGAATTTGATGCTGGCGCAATTCCTTGCACACAGCAAAGCCATCTTTTTTCGGCAACATTATGTCCAAAATTATGAGGGCATAATTATTTTTCATCGCTTTTTCCAAACCTTCTTCTCCATCATAGGCCACATCCACCGAATAGCGCTCTCCTTTGAGGGCCCTCTTTAATATATCCACCAACTTTTTTTCGTCTTCAACAATTAAGATTGACATACCCGTATTATACCACAAAAAGGCAAATTCGCTAATGAATATCTACTTCTTTTTACCGATACAAGCTTTAATGAAAGCCGTAAAAAGCGGATGCGGAGTAAGAGGTCTCGCCAAGAATTCCGGGTGAAACTGTGTCCCCAGGAAAAACGGATGCTCTTTTTTGGACAATTCGGCGATTTCCATAAGTCGGCCGTCCGGAGATTTGCCGGAGAAAACCAGCCCGCTATTTTCAATTTGAGAAATAAACTCTGGGTTAACCTCATATCGATGCCTATGTCGTTCCACAACTTCCTTTTTTCCATAACTATTTCGCGCGATAGTGCCATCTCGTAAAAACGCCCTGTAAGCTCCCAGCCTGTTAGTGCCCCCGTATAATTTATTTTTCAAATTCTCTTTCTGTGATTCCATTACGTCAATTACTCTGGCGGAGCTTTTCGGATTTACTTCGCTAGTATTCGCGTCTTTTAACCCCAAGACATTCCGGGCATATTCTATTACCATCATCTGCATTCCGTAACAAAGTCCAAAATACGGAATTTTATTTTCGCGGGCAAACTTCACTACCTTCAAATTTCCCTCCACCCCCCTTGAGCCGTAACCCCCAGGAACGACTATTCCATCGTAGTTTTTTAGCTCCGCAAGTCTTGACGGGTCCTTTTCGTAATCCACGGAATTCAGCCACGAAATAATGGGTTTTCTGTTTTGAGAATAGGTGGAATATTTGATTGCTTCTATCACCGACAAATACGAATCTGACAGCATAAAATCCCCTGTTTCAAAATATTTACCCACCATCGCTATCTTCACCGTTTCTTTGCCGTTATGGGCATGATGAGCAAACTTCTTCCACGCGTTCCAGGAAGCAACACTGGGCTTATTGGCCTTAATTCCTAAAATTTTACAAAGTCGATCCGACAATTTTTCTTTTTCAAAATTAAGCGGAATATCGTAAATGCTTTTCACGTCCGGAGCGGAGATTATGCAATCCGCCGGAATATTACAAAACATGGAAAGTTTTTCTTTTCTTTTTTCATCCATGCTGGTTTCCCCTCTTGCCAGCAATATGTCCGGCTGGATTCCAGAAGAGTTCAAAGTTCGCACGGCGTATTGAGTAGGCTTCGTTTTCATCTCTCCGATGTTGCCTGGTGTCGGCAAATAAGAAACCATGACAAAAGCCACGTTCTCCGGATGTTCGTTTTTCATCATTCTCGCGGCTTCCAAGAAAAGCAAATTTTGGTATTCGCCTATAGTGCCGCCTATCTCCACAATTACAACGTCTGCCTTGGCTATATCGCCCGCTTTTTTGATTCTGCCGATTACTTCAAGAGGAATATGCGGAACAACTTCCACACACTTGCCGCTATATTCCAAATTTCTCTCTTTGGCTATAACCGTCTGATACACCCGTCCAGTCGTCATATAGTTGATGCGTGTTAAATCCAAATCCAAAAATCTCTCGTAGTTGCCCATATCTTGGTCGGTTTCATCGCCATCCGCCAAAACAAAAACCTCACCGTGTTCGGTGGGGTTCATAGTGCCGGCGTCAACATTTATATAAGGGTCAATTTTTAGGGCGGTTACGTGCAGACCTCGGTTCTTCAAAATAAGTCCTATGGATGAGGCGGTAATACCCTTTCCTACTCCGGAAATTACGCCACCCACAACGAAAATATATTTTGTTTCTTTTTTGCTCATATTCCCTACTTATTCTTCAAATATCTCCTGGCCGCCAAGTAACTTGAAATTATCCCTAGGATTATACCTGATAATAAAAGTATTGTAAAAATTTGCAAGAAGTTGGCCATGTAATAGCTATACATGTTTATACCTAGAAAATTCGTCATATTGCTTCCCACCCAGGCTGTTGCTGGCCAGAAAAGGATTGAGGTGATGAGTGTCGCCACCACGCCGTATATGGCGCCTTCTATCATGAATGGTCCCCGAACGTGCATCTTTGACGCTCCCACCAGGCGCATCACCGAAATTTCTTCTTTGGAGATAAAAATAGTCAGCCGAATAGTGTTGAAAGTTATAATTATGGAAATAACAACCAAAAGGAGCGTGATAAGAAAGCCAAGTTTTTGCGCCCCGGATATTATTGTATTTAATCTGTCTATAACTAATTTATTTTGATGATAATTAACCTTATCAATTATGGAAGCGGACCCAAGCACCAACGCATTATCCGATTTCATAAAATTCGCTATGCTTTCATATTGCGAAACTTCCTGTGCCTTAACATTCAGATATGCCCCAAGAGGATTCTCCCCTATTTCGTCCAGCGCCTGAATCGTCGGATAGTCGCCCTTGTGTCTCTCTCGGAAAATTTTCAATGCTTCGTCAGAACTTGTGTAGGACACTTCCCTGACTTCGGGTAGCTTCTCAAGCGAAGTTTGAAGAGCCTTTATTTTTTCTTCTGGCGCTCCGACTGTGAAATAAATTGTCACATCCACTTTGTCCCGGATCTGACTCAAAGAGAAATTCAATATTGCCTGCAAGAAAATGATAAGCGTGATAACAGAAAGAGTAATAGTAACCACAAGGACAGCCGCCCAAGAAACCAAACCACTCCTTCTGAAGTTCAGAAACCCAGCTCTTATAATTCGTCTTAAAATGGTTATGGTCATGGTTTTATGGAATTATATCACAATTATTTATTGTGCTCTTTGTGGTGCTTTGTATCTCTTATTATCTTTCCATTTTCCATGGTAATAACTCGCTTGCTTAGAGATTCTATGACTCCTCGGTTGTGGGTAGTCAGGATAATAGTGGTGCCCAGGTCGTTTATTTTTTTCAATATCTGCACTATCTCATGCGTATTTACGGGGTCAAGATTCCCGGTAGGTTCATCGGCGATAATAAGCTCGGGCTGATTGATTATGGCTCTGGCTATGGCTAACCGCTGCTGTTCCCCCCCCGATAATTGGTTAGGAAAATGCATATGCCTATGGCTCAAATCTACAAGTTCCAGCACGTGTGGAACATCACTTTTTATTTCTTCATCGGTTTTACCAACCGCCTCCATAGCAAAAGCTATGTTTTCATAAGCTGTTTTGTTGGGAAGTAGTCTAAAATCCTGGAAAACCATACCGATGCGCCGGCGGAGGTTGGTTAAATCGTTGTTTTTAAGCCCATGAACGTTAATTGATTCAAAAAACACCGTTCCTTCCGTTGGGTTTTCATCCGCCAAAATCATTTTAGTAAGCGTGGTCTTGCCGGCGCCGGAGTGTCCAACAATAGACACAAATTCACCAGCCTCTACTGTAAACGTTACGTCTTCCAAGGCTGTGGCGTCTCTATAAATTTTTGAAACATTGTTAAAGTAAATCACGTTCTTAATGATATCATAAATTCTTCTCAGCCTCAATAAAAATTTCAATACCCCCCTCCAACACATCGTCAACTTTCGCTGTTTCAGCGTCTGTTCTGTGGTCCTTAACCATTTTATATGGATGCAGGACGTAGGAGCGTATCTGACTGCCCCATTCTATCTCCGTATTCTTGGTATGCTTCATTGACTCTTCCACGTCACTTTTTTCTTCTTCCGCGTATTTAAAAATTTTCGCCCGAAGCATGGCAAGTGCCAGTTCGCGGTTCTGTTCCTGAGAACGTTCGGTGGAAACATGCACCGAAATGCTGGTGGGAATATGAGTAATGCGGACCGAGGTCTCCCTTTTGTTCACGTTTTGTCCGCCAGGGCCTCCCGACTTCGCGAACTCAATTTTTAAATCTTGGGGAGGAAGAACAATGTCTTTTTCTTCAAGTTTTGAAAACTTAGGCAGAACTTCCACCAGCGAAAAAGAAGTGTGTCTGAGCTTTTTAGCGTTAAACGGAGAAACCCGCACCAGTCTGTGGACTCCGCTTTCGTGTTTTAGTTGTCCGTATACACCAGCCTCGCCAAGTCTAGGCGGGTTTTTGCCGGCAATTTCCACCGTTATGAATCGGTATCCTCCGTGGTCGTTTTTGTGTTCGTTGACGAGAGATATCTCCCATTTTTTCTTTTTGGCATATTTGGCATACATTTCAAAAAGCATGTGGGAAAAATCTTCGGCGTCGTCTCCTCCGGCGCCGGAAATTATTGAAAGAATAGCATTACCTTTATCGTATTTCCCCATTCCCTCTTTTTTATTCTTAAGCTCGGCGAGTTCGCGTAAAATTTCTTGCGCTTTGTATTTATCGGCCCAAAAATCAGCTTGGAGCATAAGCGCCTCCAATCTACCTATTTCTGCTTCCAGGTCTTCCGTTTTTTCATTAATACCCATAAACCTACTTTATCAAAAATCAAAGTTATTTGCTATAATTATACGCATGGAATCTGGCTCTAGAATAAACAAAAATTATGTTCATCATCAGAAGTCTTCCGTGGCAAATGTTTTCAAGGAGGTAATTTTCGGCATGGAAGATGGCATGGTGTCCACCCTCGGGTCTATCACGGGTATCGCTATAGGAAGCGGCAATCATTCTGTTGTGGTGCTGGCAGGAGTAGTTATCATCTCGGTGGAAGCCTTCTCTATGGGTATAGGGTCTTATATTTCCAACCTTTCGGAAGAGGAAATGAATAAGAGAAAAATAGAAGAAGAGCGGGAAGAACTCAGAAATTTTCCCGAAGAAGAGAAAGAAGAGTTATATCAAATATATTTAAAAGAAGGCTGGCCGCAAGCTTTGGCATCACAAATGTCCGAGGAAGCAGCTAAAAACGACAATTTAATTCTAAGAGAAATGACTCTTCATGAATTAAAAATAGCCACTGACGACGAATCAATTTCCGTGAAAGGGGGGGTTTTTATGTTTTTCGCTTATGTCCTGGGAGGACTTGTTCCCCTTCTTTCTTATTTGATTTTTTCAATCAAAACCGCTATTCCATTATCTATTGTTGTGACATTGGCTGGTCTCTTTGTTCTCGGGATAAGCACCACAAAATTTACCAAACAACCTTTGGTTAAATCCGGACTCCGCATGCTAATCGTCGGCGGAATAGCGCTAGCGGTAGGACTCACCGCCGGCTTGTTAATGGGTCAGTAATTCTGAGCCGAGAGTGGGAATCGAACCCACGTTCCTACTTTACGAAAGTAGTGTTCTGCCACTGAACTATATCGGCAAGACTCTTTTTAATAAACGTCCTTCTTTCGTTCTTTTACTTACAACCCTATTTTTTCTACCATTTCCTCTGTTGGATCCAGAGTAAGTTGGAGTTAAAGAATCACAATTGGGACAAATTAAGCGTAAGTTGTTTTCCACATTATTCCGCCAATTACCATCAATGTGGTCTGCAACTAATGGGACCAGCCCAGTTTTTTTATTAATCCTTGACCAACCACATAAACAACATTTATTGTTATACTTTTCACGCAAATAAATTTTTACGGAAGTAGAAACAATACCTAAACTTTGTAATCCACTCACCTTCCCTTCTTTCCATTTTTTTAAATAACAATCACGCTGATAAGAAATTTGACATTTATTGCTGCAATACTTATATCTAGCACGTGCTGTTACTTTTCTACACTTTAAACACTTTTCTCTGCTCATTTTAGGCAGTGACATACATAAATTATATAAAGCACAACAACCACTGTCAAACTTTAAAAGTGGTTGTAAATTACCATGTTCTACCTAAAACAAATCTGGGAGTGCTTATTAAACTCCGCTCGAACCTACTTTACTAAAAATCCAACATCATTGCCATAAATGTAAATGCGGACTCGGTTTTGCGAAAACTTAATTCTTTGGGAAAATGATTCGCAAAACCTCGACTAATGTTTTCTTAAATTCGGCGAGATTCGGAATTCTGCCCGCAGGAG
>JBAQFO010000004.1:0-4471 GCA_049287305.1 Minisyncoccia bacterium
GTGCGCGATACAGGATTCGAACCTGTGGCCTACCCCACGTCAAGGGGTCGCTCTACCAACTGAGCTAACCGCGCATGCTATAACTTATAGCATTTTTGCCTGGATTCTTTCAAGAGCCAAGATGAAGGCTCCCATGCGGAGGTTGGTTTTAGATTCCGCGGCTTTTTCTAGTATTTGTTTGGCGCTGTCTCTCATCAGTTCCTTTAATTTATTGAAGACTTCTTGTTCTGTCCAATGTTCATTTTTTAAGTTTTGTTCCCATTCAAAAGATGAAACTATTACGCCTCCGGAGTTAGCCCAAATATCCGGCAATACGGGAATATTTTTTTTAAACAAAATTTCATCGGCTTCGGGGGTGGTGGGTCCATTGGCAAGCTCCAGAATTACTTTCGCTTTTACATTTTGCGCGTTGGTTTCGTTTATCTCATCTTCAAACGCCGCAGGAATCAAGAGGTCGCATTCTGTTGCTAAGAGTTCGGCGTTAGTCACATCTTTACTGCCCGGAAATCCAGAAAGTCCGCCTGTTGATTTTTTATATTCCAAAAGTTTTTCTATCTCTAGTCCGGCAGGATTATAAACTCCGCCCTTGGAACCCGAAATCGCTATGACTTTGTGTCCCGCCTTGGACCAAATTTTTGCCGCATTACTGCCGGCGTTGCCGAACCCTTGAATCACAACATTGCATTTTTCGGGTAAATTGAGCTTATCCTTCATAGCTTCAAAAGCGTAAAACCCTCCTTGGGCGGTGGATGTTCCACGGCCTTCGGAGCCTCCTTTATCAACGGGCTTGCCAGTGATAACAGCTCCGCTTATGTCCCCGGTAATTTTTCCGTATTCGTCCGCCATCCAAGCCATTATTTCTGGAGTTGTGTTTACGTCGGGGGCGGGGACATCTTTTTGGGGTCCAAGATTATCAGAAAGTTTTCTTATCCACCCGCGCGACAGCCTCTCCAGTTCGCCTTTTGATAATTTTTTCGGGTCTACTGTGATGCCGCCCTTGCCTCCTCCCATGGGGATATTGGCAACAGCGCACTTCAAAGTCATCCAAAAAGCCAAAGCCTTAACTTCATTTATCTCAGTTTCGGGATGATATCTGATTCCACCTTTATATGGTCCCAGGGCGTTGTTGTATTCCACTCTATAACCCTCAAATATTTTTAAATTTCCGTCGTCCATCTTTACGGGAATAGATATCCTGATGTCGCGGTCGGGATGCCTAAGCTTTTCCATAAATTCTTTATTAAAATTTTTCGTTTTCGCGGCCTTGTCTAACTGCGCCATGGCGTTTTGAAATGGGTTTTGCATAGTGTCTTATTGTATCATTAACTTTTCCAATAGCTCAAGCTCTTCTTTGGAGTTGGGTTGTAAGGCTTCAATAGAACTCTCCACCTCTACGCCTTCTATTTTCTTATCTTGGTCGCATGCCAGCTTTACCAAATCAGTCAGGTAGAACTCTCCCTGAGCGTTATCTTTTTTCAAGTGTTTTATGTTTTGCCATAGCCATTTTGCATCAAAGGCGTATAAGGCAAGATTCAGCTCCTTTATATTTTTTTCTTCGTCGCTTGCATCTTTGAACTCCACAATCTTTTTGATGCAGCCGTTGTTTTCGCGAACGACTCTGCCGAACATACTAAGTCCAGCTCGCCATGCTCCGAAGTCGGGAACAGTCGCTGTAGCCATGGTTATTGTCGGTTTTTTGTCGGCTTGAATTGCTAATATATTCTTGAGAGTTTCCTTGGAGACAAGAGGCTGGTCGGCGGAGATAACCAAAACAATACCGCTATCCTCTTTTATCATGCTTTTTGCGGACATGACCGCGTGTCCAGTGCCAAGCTGTTCGGCTTGTTCCGCGTATGTGTGGTGTTCCCCTAAGGCTTCTTTTATTCGTTCCTTTTTGTGTCCGATGACTATGATTGGTTTCCACGCTGGATTTAAACTTTCTATGGTTTCCAGTATATATTTCAAGAAAGGTTTTCCCTTAAGCAGAGAAAGGGCCTTAGGCTCGCTTGATTGCATTCTCTTTCCATAGCCCGCCGCTAAAATTATTATTTTGGTTCCTTCAATATTTTGCATGTGTTTGAATTATACACTAATTTGCCTCTTTCTCTCTTTTCTCAATATCCTTTAAAACTTTTGGAATTTTTTTGAAATCCTCCATTAAGGTTGCTCGCATTCCTCCATTATAAAGCGCGGCGGCGGGGTGGTAAAGAGGGAAGAAGAACTTTGTTGACATTCCCTTGAAAGACTTAATCAAGAGCTTTCCGTGGGCATTGCTAATGCTTAATTCTGGGAAAAAATTATTCATAGCATGTCGTCCGAGAAATATTATGAGTTTTGGTTGTATAATTTTTAATTCCTCTAGGAGCCATTCCCGGCAAGCTGACTTTTCTTCAGGCAGGGGGTCGCGGTTGTTGGGCGGGCGGTATTTCACAATGTTGGTTATGTAAATATTTTCTCGCTTCATATTAATTTCCTCGAGCATTTCGTTCAAGAATTTTCCCGCAGCGCCAACAAAAGGCTCGCCAAGCTCGTCCTCTTTTTTGCCCGGGGCTTCACCAATAAATACAATTTCCGCATCGGGATTGCCTTTGCCAGGCACAGCCTGAGTGGCCGTATGCCTGAGTTCGCATTCACACTTTTCTTTCCAGGCATCGTGTAGGCCTTTTAGTTTTTCGCTTTTATCCATTCAAGTTGTTCCTTTTTCTTAGGTAGCTTACCGAGAGGAAAAAAATAATAATATAAAAAATGAGTCCGTAAGCGCAGGTTGGCAAACCGAGAGAGTAGGCGGATGGGGTGTCGGCAAGCATTTTTCCAATTTCTGGAATTGTAAAATATCCCGCGAAAAGAATACCCAGGCCTGAAATCGCGGTAATGATTTTTGCCACCGCTTTTTCTAGAATTACTTTTAATAGCCCAAAGACAGCCGAAATAAAAATTATTAAAAACATTCCGAGTCCATACCAGCAGGCAGGGAAGCCAAGGAAATAAGGACAAGGTTCGCTAAAAGCGCAAGTAGAAGTGAAGAATTTTACTCCGCTTAAGTAGCCGGAGAATAACACTCCCGCCAACCCCAAAAAGAACATTACTTTTGTGTATTTAAATGAATTCATATAATTATGCCTATTTATTAATGCATACATTATACTACTAAAACAAATTTGTGACCCTACAGGGAACCGCGGATTACCGCTTTCGGTCACAAGTATTTTTCTGCTGAAAAATCTCGCGACCCCGCCTCAGCCCGTCGGCTTCCGGCCTTCGATTCTCTCCGTAAGGAGATCACTAGCGACAACAAAAAGCACCAGAGAAAATCTGGTGCTTTTTGGTCGTGTGACCTTAATGATACCAGACTCAAAACCCTATGTAAATTTCTTTAAGGAGCTGGAAAAGATAATATCTAACTTTGAAAAGCCTTTAAATCATGATGTTTTGCAACAAGAGATGCTTCCTGTCTCTTCCCTTAATGGTATTTAAATGTAGGAGCAATAGCTTAAAATTGAGTTAATGATATTAAAATGTTAAAATCAAACAAGAGCAATAAAATTATGAAAACAGGATATTCAATATATAGCAAAGATGTCAAAAAAAGATTAAAGAAAAACACATTGCCAAGTGTGTTTCCTGAGATGCCCAAAGAAGGCTTACTAAAAAACTTATAGAGCTAAAGAATGAAAAAGATGAACTACTTGCCATGAGAGTTAGGGGTAAGGTAGAAGATGAAGATTATGCACCACTGAGAGAAAAGTATAGAATACAAATTCTAGAATTAGAACAAGAAATAAATAATCTCTCCACTCCAGAGTTAGGATTGGAAAATATAATTGTTTCAGGAATAGAATTTTTAAAAACCCTTCCTCAAATATGGAAAGACTTAGATGTGAAGGATTTGAAGGTTCTAAGAAATTTACTTTTTCCTAAAAACCTTATTTATGACTATTCAACTATTAAAACTCCTGAACTATGCTGTATTTACAACATAAAACCTGAATTTCTAGATGAAAAGACTCGTTTTGTGACCCTACAGGGAATCGAACCCTGATTACCGCCTTGAAAAGGCGATGTCCTAACCGTTAGACGATAGGGCCAATAAAATACTTTCCTGTTTTCAAAACAAAACTACTCCTGATTACCGCCTTGAAAAGGCGATGTCCGCCATATTCTAACTGGGTTAGACGATAGGGCCATACCAACTCTCTAAGACAAGAGTCAATGACATATATCTTATATTATTTTTGAAAAAATCGCAAAAAATGATAGATTAAAGGACGGGGAGATGTGGCAGAGTGGTTGAATGCACCGGTTTCGAAAACCGGCATGCCGTAAGGCATCGTGAGTTCAAATCTCACCATCTCCGCCAAAAAACGAAATCAGGTTCGGAAGCAAAAATATGGTCGGCACGAAGTGCCGTCTGTTCTGAATTCCCCCCAAAAAATCCTGAATCTGAAAGGGTTCGCCACGCAGAGCGTGGCTC
>JBAQFO010000005.1:0-23790 GCA_049287305.1 Minisyncoccia bacterium
AACTTAAGCTGCCTTCTTTTCCGAAGTTCGCCTAGCGTCTTCTTGTTCAGCTTCTCTTAGCTGCGCCTCTCTTTCTTTTAGCGTATTTTCATCTTTTTTTACTTCAGACTCACTATCTCTAAGTTTGGTTTCGGCCTCCCGCAACTTCCTTTCTGCTTCTTTCAGCGCATTTTCTTCTTCTCTTATTTTATTTCTTGCATCCTCAGTTTTTTGTTTGTCGGCGTGAAGCTTGTTTTCCCAATATCTTTTGTCCTCTTTCAATTGGCTTGCGGTTTTATACATATATTTATTGTGTAAATAAGTTTAATCTATGGCGTCCACGGCGTCATCGGCTAACTCTATGGCGTCTTCTGCTAAATCTTCAGCTTTGTCATAATTCTTGTCGTCGAACTCTTCTTCCGCTTCATCCAGCTTATCCTCAGCGTCTCGGAGGATATCTTCTGCTTCATCTACATCATCGCCATCATCGTCCGCTTCTTCTATGTCATTTTCCGCGTCATTAATGGCGTCCTTGGCGTCTTTTATTGCCTCCTTGGCTGATTCCTTTTTTGTCCTGCCTCCAGCGTCTTCAAATGCTTCCTCGGCGTTATCAAATGCGTCATCCGCTAGGCGGAAAGCTTTGGAGAAATTCTTTTTTATGAAAAATTCTCGCACGGCGTCCATCAGGTCTTCCTCGGCGTCCTCCAGGCTGTTCTTGGCGGAACTTGTGTTTTTATTAGAGTCCTCTATTTCATCTTCCGCATCCTCCATCATTTCCAGAGTATCTTTTATCCTTTGAGCAGCTCTGTTCTCTTCAGAGTCAACAAAAGGGGGATTAAAAATTCCTCCTCCGCTGTAGCCGGAAATTTCAAAATATTTTGCGCGGGATGTGGCATCAAAATATCCAGAGGCAGGTATTCCGTTCATTGTCTGCCATTGCATTAGTGCCTGGCTTGTTAGCGGACCGAAATTTCCATCGGGATATATGAAGCCTGACACTGAAGTGCCGGAAGTCTTTAAATATTGTTGGAGACAGCGCACATCTTCACCCCATGTTCCAGGCATTAAGTCGCGAGTAAAATTACAAGCAGCTCCGGAGGGAGGCACATAGGATAGTGCTGAGGCGCTATAGGCCGAAAACACGATGGTTAAAACGAATAAAAACTTAAAGATTTTTGTATTCATGGTATTGGTGTTAATAGCTTTTAATACTCTTTTACCATAGCACTATTCACAAAAACTTCAAGCAACACCTGTTCACAAAAAGAACACGACGGAGGCACTCTTTTGCTTGCATTTGCTTCGCAATTGGAGCCGAAATGCTGATAGAAAAAGGCAATTTGAATATTTAATCTATGATAATTACTTCTCCGTCCCTAATAGCTTTAAAGGGTATGTTGTTTTCTTTGCAAAACTCAATTTCCTTATCAACATCTGTGGATTCTGGATGGTCAGATTTATAGTGAGGCATAAATGCGAAATCAACAAATCCAAGCCCTTCCCAGATTGTCTCATTGAGCTCTTCGTATGGATGGTCTTCAGAATTATCTACGATTGGAAAAGCCCTTAGGCTCGGCGCCAGGACACAGCCCGCAGCACTATATCCAGCGTAAAGGAAATCAGTATTTTCGTCTTTCAAACCTTTTAGAATTTCATCAAGCCCACTGAGCTTCATAGCTTGGCGTAAAATAAAAACATTTCCACCACTGATAAAGATTGCGCCCAGGTCTTCTATTTTCTTTTTCAATTCATGCTTTTTATTGAAATAGTTTTTTAAATCAACTTCCTCCACTTCTATGCCTAGGTTTTTTAGTGCTGCAACATCCCGTGCTACACTGTTTTTTCTATGTTCAACGTCAGGGTTAGAATAGTCTCTCGCATTAGCAATATACCCAATTTTTTTGTGCGGAATTAATGCTTTCAGTTTTTCAGTTTCGTTTCCCAGGGCGTAAGATGATAAATAGAATTTCATATAATTATTTTATCACAAAAGACGTCTGCGGATGGTTTGGCACGCTGTTGGGACTGATTTTTAGGAAATTAAAAGTTAATTTCATAGTTTTATCTATAAATTCTATTTGTTTTCCTTAATACGTCTTAAATAGAATCTAATTCTACCAATATCTGAAATCGTGGCCCACACGGTAGCGGCTAAACCTATTGGATCTTTCAGCCCGGGAATAAAATTTGCCCTGATTTCTCTACCTAGCCAACCACCCCACATAGCTTTATCCTGGCAGTGATATAACTCATGTTCTCTAACAAACCTCTTAACACGGGGGGATAAATCTTGTCTTACAACTGCCGCGTTTCCTCCACCATATCCGAAAGCAGGATAAATTTCTTCTTTAGGGACATATTCAACAGTATACTTTTTACCATTTATAACTACAGCTTCAATTTGACTCCAGGCAACTGAAGTTTCTTGTGCTTCTGATGGTTGCACTTGTCCTGATTCATTTAATAATTCACGACGAATGTCTTCAATTTGCCGAAGTTCTTCTGCTGGTCTTTCGACTTTACTACGGGGCTTTATATTTTTTACCTTACGGCTATCAACCGTGTCTAGTGTCGAGCTCCTTTGCTCCTTTGAGTTTGGAGGTTGTTCTGAAAAAGGTTTATCTGACATTTTTTTATTTTATCATATAAAATCTGTGCGGGCAGTTTGGTACGCTGTTGGAACCAGGTTATTGATAAATAAAGGTTAAACCGAGCTTTTTGCTTTCCTGAATAAGGAAAGAAATTTGTCAGATATAACTATTGGCTTAAATTTACTTTTATCCTCGTTCGAAAGCGTAAAAAGCGACTCGATTTTCCAAGGCTCAAAACCGATAGCTTTTCCTTTTTCTACAATTAAATCACCAACTGATCCTTTATATAAATAAGCATATTGCACACGAATAGTATTATTAATGAGACCAGTTGTTTCATCTACTTCACGAAGATTCATTTTTTCTAGTAAAATTAAACTTTTTGGTTTTATATCAAGACCCGTTTCTTCTTTGGTTTCTTTGACTGCAGTTTCTTCATAGGACGCGTTAGGCTCAACATGCCCTGCAACCGTAGCGTCTAGTTTATCCGGAAAAGTATCTTTGTTTTTTGCCCTGTGTTGAAAAATTATTTCTCCTTTTGGTGTTATAAAAAAGATATGTATTTCCCGATGAAGAAGTCCATCTCGATGTATTTTTTTTCGATCTTCTAATCCAATGATGGAATCGTTGCCATCAACAACTTCTAGCAGTTCTAATTTCTCACTCATAGTTTTATTTTATCATGAAACCTTTGCGGAGGCGGTGAGATTCGCCGATACTGCGACGGGTGCTTTTCCAGCTCACTTCGTTCGCAAGGAAAAGCCCTTCGAACCTCACATAGAAGCAAAGTAGCTTGCTTCTTCGCCCCCTTTTCACAAAAAGAGTATGCCGCAAAGACATACTCTTTTTATTCATGCGGAGGCGGTGAGATTCGAACTCACGGTGCCTTGCGGCACTCCTGTTTTCAAGACAGGTGCACTAAACCACTATGCGACGCCTCCTTTTTATTTAAATGACGACAGAGCTTTGTTGAAATCCGCTTTTACTTGCGGCCAGCTCTTGTTGGCAATTTTAAAAATGTAAAAAATTTCTAAGATTCCAACAGTGTTTAATATGAGCAGAGCCACGAACCATTTTTTATGATTATGCTTTACGGCCAGCCATACAGCGTAAACTTTCCATGGTATGGTCCAAAGAGCTAATATCAACAAAAGCAAATTGTTTACATAAAATGGGTTCATGAAAAAATCATATCAGAAACCCAGTGTTTGTGCTAGTATCTTCATATGACAGCGCTCCGTAGATTTTTGGGGATTGATTATGGCACCAAGAGAATCGGAATATCTATTTCCGATGAAAACTGCACCCTTGCCTTCCCGAAAGAGATTCTTTTAAACGGCCCCGACACATTCAAGAAACTAGAAGAAATTATAAAAGAAAAAAATATTACGGAAATTGTTGTCGGAGAGTCGGTGGATTTTTCCGGAAAACTAAATGCATTGTCTGCGCGAATAGACGTATTCATTCTTGAGCTCCAAGAAAAATTTAATCTGCCGATTCACAAACAAAAAGAATTTTTGACTTCCGTGGAAGCTAGGAAGGCCGGGAGTAGCAAAGAGGTCTTGAGGCAGTCCCAGGTTCATAGTAAAATCAAGCAGATAAAGTCAGGAAGAATAGACGCATCGGCGGCAGCGTTAATTTTACAGAGATATTTAGATAAAATCAATAAACAAAAATGATTTCCATAGAAGATTTTAAGAAAATTGATATTGTTGTCGGGAAAATATTATCAGTCGAAAAAGTTCCCGACACGGACAAGCTTTTGAAGCTTTCTGTGGACTTGGGAGAAGAAACTCCCCGGCAGATAGTATCTGGGATAGCTCTTTATTTCCCTGATTTTTCCGTGCTCGTGGGTAAAAAATGCGTGTTCGTAGCCAATTTGGAACCGCGAACCATAAAAGGCATTGAAAGCCAGGGAATGGTCCTTGCAGTCTCCACTGCCGACGGAAAATTTTCCCTACTTTCGCCAAACGACGAAATACCGCCCGGAACTACGGCAAAATAATAGCGATAACATTTCGGATATCGTATAATATATGATATATGTTCAAGAATTCATTTAGCGGATTTCTTTTTAAATTTTTTCCGCCACCAAGATTTCTCATATCTCCGTCTTTCGGACTGGACATCTCCGACGAGTCTTTGAAATTTGTTGAGCTTATTCCAAGTAAGAGCGGAATAAAAATGGGGAGATACGGCGAGAGAAAAATTCCGATAGGAATCATTGAATCAGGAAAAATTAAAAGTCTTGAAAGGCTGAAGGAAGTTCTCGTTTCTCTTCGAAAAGAGGAAGGAATAAAATTTGTCCGGGTGTCTCTTCCCGAAGAGCAGGTTTATTTATTTGCTCTCAGGCTGGAAAAGGCGGGGCTAAAAAATGTAAGAGAAGGAATAGAGCTTGCGCTTGAAGAACACGTGCCAATCCCAGCGCAAGAAGCTATCTTTGACTATGATTTAGCAGGAGAAGACGACAAAAGCCTGGAAGTGCAAGTGGCGGCTATCCCTGAGAATGTTATTGATACTTATGTTTCGGTATTCCGAGATTCCTTCATTTCCATTCAGTCCCTAGAACTTGAAGCGCAGGCTATCGCGAGGGCGGTGGTCCGAAAGGGGGACTTGGAAACTTACCTGATAGTAGACTTCGGACAAACCCGCACCGGAATTTTCATTGTTTCCCGCGGGGTGGTGGTGTTTACTTCTACTTTGGACATAGGAGGAGACCTTCTCAATAAAATGATAGAGAAAAATTTCAACGTAAGCCCGGAGGAAGCGGAGAAAATGAAAAGGCAATTTGGGCTGGAGCGAAATACGGAAAACCAGGAAGTATTCTCGGTGCTTTTGAACAGCGTGTCTATTTTACGAGACGAAATAGCAAAGCACTTTTTGTATTGGAGTACCCACAAAGACGAAGAAGGCAAGGACCATCCGCCAATTAAGAAGATAATTCTTTGCGGAGGAGACTCAAACCTAATAGGGCTGGCTGATTATATATCCGTGAGCATGAAGCAGTCTGTAGAGATGGGAAACGTGTGGGTAAATATAGCCGAAACCGATAAATACATTCCGGAAATCAGCTTTAATAAATCTCTAACTTTTGCCGCGGCGCTAGGGCTGGCATTAGGAGACTTTGATTACGATTAAATATGATTAATTTAATTCCAAACCACGAGAAGAAAAAAAAGGTAAAAGACTTCTATTTCAGACTAGGAGTAGTTTTCCTTTGGGCGCTCGGTTCGTGTGTGGCGGTGGCTATTTTAGCTATTTTGCCTTCCTACTTTCTTTCTTCGGTTGAAAAAAACTTAGCGGAGGAAAGATTGGCGGCGCAAAAAAACGAACCGGTGCCAACAGTGGACCAAGCATCCCTGAGCTTGATGGAAGAATTAGACCGGAAGCTGGCTTTGATTGAGGGGTCTGACAAGGAACGATATCCCGTTTCCCAAAAGGTTATAAATCAAATAGTTCTCCAGAAAATGCCCGACATTAAGATTGGGCGTATAAACTATGAAGACCATCCGACTGAGGGTAAAAAAATCAGTATTTATGGCATCGCTCCGAGCAGGGAAAGATTGCTGTTTTTCCGTCGGGCCCTGGAAGACAACGTGGCGTTTATAAAGGTTGATTTACCCATATCAAACTTTATAAAAGGGTCCAATATTGAATTTTATATCAACTTAACTCCCCGCCCGAACGACGAAGGCGGGCAGGCTTCATAAACAAATGCAGAACGAATCCAAAAATTTTAAGAAATTTAAAAAAACCCCGCTCATGCTTTCGGTGCTATTCTTGATGGTGTCCTTGGGAGGCTTTATCTTTTTATATGGAAAGATAAATGAAAACAAAACAATTGCCGAAACAATGATGCGGGAATGGCAAGCTGAAACAACCAGGCGAGATGAAATAAGGTCACTTCAGCGGTCAATTGTGGAAATAGAACAAGAAAAAGCTTTGTTTGAAACCCATTTTGCCGAGAGTTCCAACGTGGTGCCGTTTTTGGATACTATTGAAAAGCTGGCGACTGACGCGGGAGCAAAATCGGAAGTCACCTCCGTGGATATTTCAAAAGAGAAACCCGAGTTATTAGTAGCGCTTACCGCCAAGGGGGACTTTGAAGCGATTTACGCATTTATAAGGTTATTGGAAAACTCTCCCTACGAGATAGAAATTTCTTCTTTCAACATAGAGAAACCGAGCATTCTGTCCGACATAAAAGAGCAAATCGTTTCAAGGGAGTGGAGGGGAGCATTTACTATAAGGCTTTTAAGTTTTTCTAAATAAAAATATGAAAATAGAAATATTTAAAACCAAAAAAAAGTTCAGAAAAGGAGGATTCCACACCAACCCGAATGTGAGCTGGGAATTGATTTTGTATATAGCTTCTATTCTGACGATAGCCTCTCTGGTTTTTGGAGTGTCATCATTTTTACGCATAAACGAAGAGTTTACCGCTGACCGTCCACAGGAAGGCTCCCATATAAAAATAGTAAAAAAAGAAAGAATCGAAAAAGTATTAGAATACTTTTCTTTGCGAAAACAAAAGTCGGCTGAGATTCTTTATTCTTCCTCTCCCATCATTGACCCCTCACTATAAAAATGTTACTTTGGATAAGTATTTGCGCGGTTAGCTCAGTTGGTAGAGCAACCCGTTTACACCGGGAAGGTCGTAGGTTCGAGTCCTACACCGCGCACAGAGGCTATCCGTTTTTACAACTGCCCTTGTAGTTCAATGGATAGAACGAGGCTCTTCTAAGGCCTTGATGTAGGTTCGATTCCTACCAAGGGCACAAAAAAATAAGCGAAGCATATTTTTTTGTGCCCGCAGAGAAAGCAAATTGATTTGCTTTCGTGTAGGAAGCGAAAAGCTTTTCGTTATTTAATAAAACTTTGTTTTGATTAAATCGAAAAGGTATACTGTTCCCGTAGGGAAAGATTACCCTACCAAGGCATTAAATTTATGAAAATTAAAATCTTATACGAAGACTCAAATATTCTGGCCATAGACAAACCGTCTGGTATTTCTGTGCATCCGGATGGCCGGACAAAGGAGAAAACACTCACGGAATGGATACTGAAGAATTACCCGAAAATGAAAAACGTGGGAGAGGACGAAGTTTTTGAATATAAAAATAAAAAAATAGAAATTAAAAAGCCGGGGGTTGTGCATAGGCTGGACCGCGACACTTCCGGAGTTTTGCTTTTGGCAAAAAATCAAAAAGCTTACGAATTCTTAAAAAATCAATTTCAAGAACGAACGATTAAAAAAACTTATTTAGCCATTGTTTCTGGGAATTTAAAAAATGAGCGTGGAGTAATAAACAAGCCAATAGGAAGAAGTCCAAAAGATTTTCGCAGATATTCCGCGGGGCGGGGAGCGCGAGGAGAAATGCGGGAAGCAGTTACCCAGTACAGAGTGCTTTCACGATTTGAAGACAAAAAAGGAAATAAGTTTACTTACATGGAGCTTCATCCGAAAACAGGGCGCACTCATCAGCTTCGGGTGCATATGAAATACTTGAACCACCCGATAGTTTGCGACGCGCTTTATAACCCAGACAATCCTTGCCCCAAGGGCATAAGCCGTATGGCTCTCCACGCCAAATTGATAGAATTTAAGAACCTAAAAGGGGACATAGTGAAAGTGGAGTCAAAGATTCCCGAAGAGATAGAGAAAGTAGTAAAATAATTACATGGAAGCGCAAACCAAATCCTGCCAGAACTGCCGAAAAGAATTTACAATAGAACCTGAAGATTTTAATTATTACGGAAAAATAAAAGTTCCTCCTCCGACTTGGTGCCCGAAATGCCGGATGATACGAAGGTTTGCCTGTCATAATGGCTGGTCTCTTTTTTATCGAAACTGTGACAAATGCGGCAAACGGACGCTTTCTATGTACACACCTTCCCAGAAACTCACAGTGTATTGCCAACCTTGTTGGTGGGCGGATGATTGGGATGGCACCGAATACGGAATGGATTATGATCCAAGCCGGCCGTTTTTAGAACAATGGAAGGAATTGTCAGAAAAAACTCCTTATTCGGCTTTGGAAACAGCTTATTTAACTCTAAAAAATTGCGACTATAGTAACTCCATTGCTTATTCTAAAAATTGCATGCTCGCGATTTGGGCGGATAACTGCGAAAATGTTTTCCATTCTTCTTTTTTAAACGGAGCAAAAGATACGGCAGATTCTCTGGGAGTTTTTAGCTCGGAATTATCTTATGAGTCTCTTATCCAAAGAAAATCGTGTTATAAAGTTTTCTACTCAAAAGAATGCGAAGCTAGCAGCGATATATGGTTTTCTCGTAATTGCTACGGGAGCATGAATTGCGTTGGCTGTGCAAACTTGCGAGGCGCTTCTTACAGAATTTTCAACGAACAGTATTCCAAAGAGGAATATTTTAAAAAATTTAATGAACTTAAGCTAAATACTCGTTCCGGAATAGAAGCGCTAAAAAAAGAGGCAGAAATATTCTGGGAAAAGCTCCCTTATCGTTCTTACTCGGGGGACACTTTTAATTTAAATGTAACTGGCGAAATTACTTATCAATCCAAAAATTCTAAGGATTTATATATCGTTGCAGGCGCGGAAAATTGTAAATGGTGCCAATTTATTACGTTTAAGCCAGTAAAAGATTGCTTCGACTATTCCGGCTGGGGTAATAATGCCGAGCTTATTTATGAATGCTTTACTGTAGGAGAAAATGTAAATAATATTAAGTTTTCGGGCTACTGTTGGTCCGACTGCATTAACACTGAGTATTCTTTGTGGTGTATAACAGCAAAAAACAATTTTGGTTGTGTTAATTTGAAGCGCAAAGGTCATTGCATTCTTAATAAAGAATATTCAAAAGAAGAATATGAAAAGCTTCGTGTAAAAATTATTGAAGATATGACAAAAAACCCATATGTAGATGAACAAGGGAGAGCTTACTCATACGGAGAATTTTTTGGAGTTGGTTTTAGTAAGTTTGCTTACAACAATTCTACTGCTAATAAATTTTTTCCAAAGACCAGAGATGAAGCCCTGGCTGAGAGTTTTACATGGAATGACGAATTAGAATGGCAACCTGAAGCGACAACTCTCGGAAAAGATTTACCAGAAACTATCGCCGAAGTGGATGAATCAATTTTAAAAGAAGTTATATCTTGCATTACCTGCGATAGAAAGTACAAAATTGGGAGCTTAGAATTTGATCTCCTGAGAAAAATGAACATGCCTTTGCCCGACAGGTGTTTAAAATGTCGAGAAAAATCGCGCTTTGATAAACTTCAAAAACCCGAACTGTATGATCGGGTATGTGCGAAATGTAATAATAAAATTCGCACCTCGTATTCATCAGATAGATCCGAAGTAGTTTATTGCGAGAAATGTTATCAGCAGGAATTTGCCTAAAAAAACCTTTTGTGTTAAAGTGTTTTCACTATGGCAGGAAATAAAATCAACACAATAAAGTTCAGTCCGGTAGACATGGAGGAGCGAAAAAAGCTTAATTTCAAGTCTGGCGATACTGTAAACGTATCTTCAAAAATTCTTGACGAAAAAGGCAAATACCGCCTGCAGGCATTTGAAGGTATTGTGCTTGCGCGAAAGCATGGCACAGAAGCAGGAGCGACTTTTACTGTTCGCAAAGTAGCTTCAGGCGTAGGTGTTGAAAGAATTTTCCCGCTTTACTCTCCAATGATAGGTAAAATTGAAATCACCAAAAGATCTCGTGCTAGAAGGAGCAAGCTTTACTACATCCGCACTAAGGCGGTGAAAGACGTGCGCAGCAAGATGCGCTCTGTTGCGAATAATCAAGCGGAAGAAGTTACTGCCGAAGAAGCAGTAGAGGGAAAAACCGCAGAATAGTTTTTCTGTTATACTAAATTACACAAAGCATTTTATTTTGCCCAGGTATGAAAATCAAACTGCTTTGATTTTCATCGGAACGAAGTGAGGGGCAGCCACCTGGGCATCGGGCTTGCTTTGCAAGCAAAAAATGCGTAGCATATTTTTTAGATGCCCAGGTGGCGAAACTGGTAGACGTACTACCTTGAGGTGGTAGCGCCCGCAAGGGCATGGGAGTTCAAATCTCCCCCTGGGCACCCACATGGAGAAGCTATTTTTAAAAAAGTTTAAAGTTTTTTTTGAGCAGCACGAATCTCTGTTCACATCTCTTACTCTGATTGGGGGATTTATTTTTGATTACCTTACTTTACAGCGGGTTGATTACTTGCTGGACAACATCCTCATCATTTGCTATTTATTGGTTGCTGGTGGAAGTATTCTCGTAAAAAATCTTTACGAAACCGGAAAATTTCATAACAAGTTTACAAATGCCATTTATGAATTTCTGCCTTTTACTCTCCAGTTCGCCTTCGGAGGTCTCTTCAGCGCGTTCACCATTTTCTATTCCAAAAGCGCCTCTTTTCTTTCAACTGGAGTCTTCGTTTTGATTCTTTTTGTCCTAATGATAGGCAATGAGTTTTTTAAAAAAAGATATCAGAAATTAGTTTTCCAAATTGGCATATATTTCGTAGCCATTTTCTCTTTCTCCATATACTTTCTGCCTGTCGTGATAAAAAAAATGGGCGCCGGAGTTTTCCTTTTGAGCGGGGCTACCAGCGTTGTTATCATAAGCGTCTTCATTTTCCTGATTGCCCGCTTAGCGCATGTTCAATACAGGGATAGTAAAAAATTTATTTTTTTTACGATATCAGGACTATGGGTTTTCTTGAATATCCTTTATTTCACAAATATCATTCCGCCGATACCTCTGTCTCTCAAGGACGGTGATGTGTATCACTTGGTGGAAAGGCGGAGCGAAGGCGGATACTTGGTTACCGGGGAAATCAAGAAGCGGTGGTATCAAAACCTTCGCTTGAACGATACGATTCATCTTGTTCCCGGGGAGCCCGTATATGTGTTCAGCTCTGTTTTTGCGCCGACTGACCTTAATATGAGGGTAGCGCACAACTGGCAATATTACGATGAGCGCGATAAAAATTGGGTGAGCGCAAGCAAGATAGCTTTTCCCATCAAAGGAGGAAGGAACGAAGGCTATAGAGGATTTTCTACTAAAGGAAATATTTTTACAGGCAAATGGCGGGTGGACATAGAAACAGAAAGGGGGCAAGTTATGGGGAGGGTGCGATTTGATATTGAAATAGTTGATTTTCCACCTCAACTGGAAACAAGAAAAATTTAAGAAATCATGTATAATTGAGCCATGACGTTTGAAGAAGATTTTTTATGGCGTGTCGCAATAACAATTTTTGCTTTATCGGGTTTTTTTGTGGCACGACATATCCGCAAACATAAAAAACGGGGAGCTCGTCCGCTGGCTTGTCCTGCAAAATTTGATTGTCACAGCGTGGTGCATAGCGATTATTCCAGGTTTTTCAAGGTTCCTGTTGAAGTGTTGGGTATGGCTTACTACGGAGTGATTTTTTTTGTTTATTTGGCGACGATTTTTGCTCCTGGGATTTTTCCCAACACTTCCAGTAATTTTTTTGCCGGGTTGTCGGCTGGGGCCTTTATTTTTTCGCTCTATTTGGTGGGAGTGCAAATTTTTATTTTGAAAAAGGGCTGTCTATGGTGTTTTGTTTCAGCTTTTATAACTACAATAATTTTTATTCTAACTTTCATTATTAATGATGCTTATTCAGTTATCCTTTAGGGTATTTAATCTAAGAAATTGTTTATGCAGATAATCAAACAAGCCTGGTCGCTGTCCGTCTCCGAAGTATATGAAGCGGGACAAACATCAGAAAAAGGAATTACGGAAAAAGAAGCGGAAACACGCTTATTTAAATACGGAAAAAATGTTTTTCATGGTAAAGGCAAAACCAACCCATTTATTTTGTTTGCCAAGCAGTTCTTAAGCCCGCTCATCTTTCTGCTTTTGGGTTCTGTTTTTCTTACCGCGCTCCTTGGGGAATGGATAGATATGGGAGTTGTGCTTTTTGTGGTATTACTTAATGTTTCCTTGGGATTTTTTCATGAATACAATGCGGAAAACACACTGGAAAAACTAAAAACTTATATTAAAGACAGGGCCAGAGTAATAAGAAACGGCGTAGAGCAAGAGATAGATTCCGAGCTTATTGTTCCAGGGGACATGCTCAAGCTTTCTTACGGGGCGCGCATTCCCGCCGATGCCAGAATAATCGCTGTTAATAATTTTAGGGTAGACGAAGCGATTCTTACGGGAGAGGCATTGCCTGTTGAGAAAAACGAAGAGGTGAGTGGTGTAAGCGCGCTTGTGGCAGAGAGAAAAAACATAGCTCATGCGGGGACTTTGGTGGTGCAAGGATATGCTCTTGCGGTAGTGTGCGCCACCGGTGACGATACGGAAATAGGCCAAATTGCGCACATAGTTTCCAAAACAAACAAAACAAAAACTCCTTTACAAAAAGGAGTAAGCAGGCTCGCTTGGCTTATCTTCGGGGTTGTAATTATTATTGTCGGAGGTATTTTAATCCTTGGGATTATTCGCGGGGAATCATTTATTGAAATGCTGCTTCTTTCTTCCGCTGTTGCCGTGGGGGCGGTGCCGGAGTCACTGCCAATCGCCCTTACTGTTATTTTGGCCATAGGAGCTCTTCGCATCGCCAAGAAAAGAGGCGTAGTAAGGAAACTCACTGCAGCAGAAACACTCGGGTCTACAACATTAATAATGACAGATAAAACCGGAACGCTTACGTTGGCCGACATGCAACTTACCGGGATTTATGGAACTCATCATATTCTCGGCGGCGCGAACCCCGCAATAAACGAAAAAACTTTTTCCTTGGAGCAAAAATCTTTACTAGAGCTGGCTCTTTACAACGTGGATGTTTCTATTGAAAATCCCAACGACGATAAAATAAAATGGTCTTTCAGGGGAAGGCCCTTTGAAGTGAACATTGTGAAGGCCTGCCGTCTTCACGAGATTCCCCTAAAACTGCTTTCTTCCTCCATTTCCCATTTGGTCTTACCTTTTAATTCCACGAATAAATTTTCTGTTTCGGACAAGGGGGATAGTTACGTGCTGATGGGCGCGCCGGACATTCTTTTGAAAAAGTCGTCCTTATCCAAGGATGAATATTTTAAAACTGAAGCATGGATAGAAAAAGAAAGCAGGGAAGGGAAAAGAATAATAGGAATTGGAACACTAAGGAAAAAACACAATAAAAAAGAATTTTCAATCGAAGAAGTTGAAAATATAGAATTTTTGGGGATGTTTACTTTCGTAGACCCCATTCGTCCGGAGGTTCCCGCTGCAATCGCCAACATTGAATCGCATGGAATAAAAATGGTTTTAGTAACCGGAGACTTGGTTGGGACGGCGCTTTCGGTTGCGAAAGATTTGAAATGGAACGTGAAAGAAGATGAAGTTTTGACAGGGGGAGACGTAAGGGCTCTAAAAGACGAAGAACTTTTGGAAATAATTCCAAAAATTAAAATTTTTGCGCGAGTTACCCCAGAAGACAAACTGCGCATAGGACAGCTGTATCAAAAATTGGGCGAGGTTGTGGCTATGACCGGAGATGGAGTCAATGACGCCCCTGCGCTAAAGGCTATGGATATAGGAATATCTTTGGGTTCGGGAAGCGACGTGGCGAAAAGTGCGGCGGATTTAGTGTTGCTAGACGACAACTTTGAAACAATAAGTATGGCCATAGACGAGGGGAGGAAAATATTGGGAAACATCCGGAAAACTTTTATTTACCTTATGTCCAACTCTCTCGACGAAGTGTTTTTAATCGGCGGGAGCTTGATTTTTTCTTTGCCTCTTCCGCTAACAGCGCTACAGATAATATGGGTCAATCTTTTTACAGGGTCTTTGCCAGCGCTTGCGTTTGCCTTTGACGATGACATAGACGGAGAGAGATATAGGGGCAAAGAACTAACTCTAATATTTTCAAAAGAGGTGAAATTACTTACTTTCGGGATTGGGGTATTGAGCTCCCTCTTCCTTTTTGTGTTGTATTACGTGATGTCTCGCACCAGCATGGACTTGAACGTAGCCAGGTCAATATTTTTTGTTTGTTTTTCTTCTTATATTCTATTTATTGCCTTTTCGTTTCGAAGCTTACGTCTTCCACTTTTTGCCTATAATATTTTCTCCAACAAAAAACTAAATTGGAGCATCCTGGTGGGCATAGCCTTGCTGGTGTTTACTATGAGCACCCCTTTCATGAGAGAGATTTTCCTATTGTCTCCTCTGCCTCTTTACTCAGCTCCTATTATAATCTTGTGGCTAGTATTGAATGTTCTTCTCGTGGAGGGGGCTAAATATGCATTACGCAAAAACAAATCCATTTCTTAATTGGCAATTCGCCGCTTTTCTGTTAGATTAGAGAGTGCATGGTGCCTATGGTGTAATGGTTAGCACTAGAGCTTGTGGAGCTCTTAGTCAGGGTTCGAATCCCTGTAGGCACCCCCGACGTTCGACAATCTTACTGGTTCTCCGGTGTCCGAATATTCGTTCGGAATCGGTTTTTTGAGATCGCTCATCGCCATGGATCCTGCCATTTCCAAGGCGAGAACAATCGGAGATTTTACAGCTTGTATGATTTTTCGATCTTCAACTTCAAAGTGGTGCCAGAACAGTCCTATGTACATTTCTTTAAGTGTTGGCTTTGCTTCCTTGTATGCCTGACCAATGTTTCGTATCAGAGCTAGTACTTGTTGGATGGTATCCATTTTCATGTTTTTCGAGCGTTCAGTTTTGGCTAGTTGATTCTCAAAGTCCTCAATCAGTTCCCGGTATTTATGCTTAAGTCGTTCAAAGGATGTATTATCGAGCACCCCATCAATGAGTTTCTCTTCTGCCACCTCGAGTTTCTTTTCAACAGCAATCTTTGCTTGGAGTAGTCGGGATTTTTCTGTGCCGACTGATTCTTTTTTCGTCTCGTAAGCGATTTTTAATTTAGTTTCAATGTCCGTAATAAATTTGTCAGTAAACTGGAGTTTATTAAATTCTTCTTGGATCATGTTTTCCAGAATATATGTCTCAACATATCTTCCTGTGCAAGTGATTTTTTCACCATACCTCTTTGCGCGGTATCGATTACAATGGTAATACGATTTTTTCTTTACTTTATTATTGTCTCCAACATATTTCGATTTGCAGACGGCGCAAAACACAAAACTTCGTAGAATGAAATTGAATGTATGACGTCTTAATTTATATCTGTCGCGTTCGCGAGCTACTCGTTGGCATCGATCGTAGAGTTCCTTATCTATGATGGGCTGATGCTTACCTTTACTATTTACGAGCCCGCGCCAACGCATCTCGCCGTAATAAAAATGATTCTTAAAAGCCTCGGCCATTCTGTTTGCGAAAATACGCTTGCCGGTCCTTGAGCGAAATCCTTTTTCGTGGATACAATCAACAATTGCTGTTACTGAATAATCTCCAGTCGCGTACATTTTGAAAGCCTCAACCATCAGGGGACCGTTAATCGGGTCGACAATCACAGTGCGCTTTTCTTCATTGTCTTTTTCTCCTACATTTAAGTATCCGATTGGTGCATGAGTTGGCCAGCCGCCATCATTAAACTTTTGCTCCATGCTCTTGATTGTCTTGCGTGCGGTTATCTGTGATTGAAATTGGTTCACGCCGGCAATTACCAAGTCCATGAAATTTCCCTCGGGACTGTCTTCAATCGATGGTTGAGAAACCGAGATCAGCTCAACGTTATGTTTTTTCAGAATTGCTTTAATAGTTAAGTGGTCGCTCACATTTCGAGCAACTCGGTCCGTGTCCTGAACGAATACTGCTCCGATACTTTTGTCTTCTTGAACTCGAAGGATCATATCCTGCAAGCCGGGACGATTCATGTTGGTCGCGCTTTTGCCGGGGTCTTCGTATACGCCATTCTCGGCGAGTTTGTATGAGCTGCTATCGTCGATGGCTTTCTCACACAATCGCAGTTGGGTCTTGAGTGACTGTCGATCACTCTGGGCTTGTTCCTCAGTAGACACTCGGCAATAGATAAGAGCTTTGTTCATGGTAATGGTTGTTAAAGGCTAATAATGGCTATACGAACGACATCATGGCAAGAACACGGGATATAGCAATAGCAGGCTGATTTTTCGGTACTGGCTTATTCGGGGTTATTTTGGAACGAGCCTTATATTTCAAGGCTTTTTAAAATGGGTATTCTGCGTTTCTGCGTTATATCTGCTGAATCTCTACGGTACATTTTTCATTCGGGGTTATTCGGGGTTATTTTGGATTGCCCCTTATTTTGCTTGATTTTCGGTTCGACGTTATTCGTCGTTATTTTTGATTTTTCATTACCGGTGATTACCGGTTATTTTGATTTAAGCCTTATTTTATAACGATGGGCATTCTGCATTTTTCGTTACCCGTTATTTTTGATTCACCCTTATTTTTCAATGTCCCGGGTTTTCCACATTTTTGCGGGTTCGGGTTTGGTTTCTTTTGTTATCTTCGTTCTTTTCTTTCTTTCCCTCGCGCAAGTGTTCAGCGTATAGAACACTAAAGTCCAATAACCCTATATTTATCAGAGATATTTTTGATTTCAGTTTTAAGTTTGGCAACATTCTGTTGTTCAGCCTGTTGGATGTTCTGTTCGGTTGGTTGAATTTCCTGTTCCATAAGTCGGAATCCCTGTTCAGCCTCTCGAACTTGGGCTTGGTAGATCCAGAAGATATCCACACTCGTTTTGTTTTTAGGAAGCTTGGTCAAGAATTTCTTTTTCGCCAGAGACTTTCTGATCTCGCTGATTTTACTCCGGGACCATTCTGGCAGGTACTCATCCTGTATATCTTGAAGTGATAAGTTCTCGACGATGCCATATCTCTCTTTGTCTCGTTTGTCCCATCGTGCATTGGTGACATACACATCAAAGAGCCGATACTCCTGATCGGTCATGCGTTTCTTGTATTCGAGAGCTATGTATCTATACAGCTTCAGATACCCGACGTGTTTTTTCTTCATGTTCATTTTCATTATTATCTTCAACTTGCTGAAGCAAAATTTCAATCAGCCGGTCGATAAAGAAATCAACCTCTTTTTGATCAAGAGCAGGAGCTGATTGGTTTTGAGTAGCTTTTCTCATGGCTAGTTCGGCTCGTATAAACGAGTCTTCAGCGCTTTGATTTGGTCAAAGTACGCACGAGGTTCGACCGACATCTGTCGCTTTTGAAATTCTGCGACAATATCCTCGAGTTCCGGAGTGCGAGCGAATATAAATTGCGCTCGACGTAGATCGCTCTTATCAACATCTTCAAGTTGTACGAACAACGAAATGGCCGCCGCACATGCGAGGTCAGATGTTTGATAGATAGGTTGTTTATTCATCGTCATGTTCATTGATAATCGCCAACGAAAAAGTAGGCTTGTGTATAGCCTACTGAGGGGAGAGCGATTCAATTTGGAATACTGCGAATCAGGTGAGTCACTTATTGCTCACGCCAAACGGTATTCATACGCCAATGAAAAAGTTCAGGAATGCCGAGGTGTTCTTTGGCACGCTTATTTACGAGACGCATGGCATCGTACACGCTACGATTGGAGTCTTTACTCCAGTCGATCATATCCATGATGTCGATTTCTTTGACGCGGGTGCCGGCTGGCACATCAAATAACTTCTTGGCGAGATAGAACTGATTGGTATTGATAGGGACTTCTGTCTGTCTGCCATTCAATGAGAGGATGCCGGTGTCGTTGTCGAACGTGAGTTTATTGTCGGCGACTACGCTTTCTTTCACGTTGAGTTTTTCATATACAACCTCGCGCACTTTCTCGAATGCTTTCCAGTTCGAAATACGAAAACTTACAAAATGTTTTTTAAATGTTTTTGGGTCATTGATTGCATCAATGTACGCGACATCGTGATTGCCTAAGTAGTCAGGACCATAATGAAAATTGATCAGTTCGCCGGAGCCTTTTGATATGCCTACAGGGAGAAACAAGTCATCGATGATATCAGTACGGTATAAGGTTATGAAAAACAGGAGAACGTTTTCATCTATCAGGATTTTCGGGAAGATTTCCGATGTCAGGATGATTTCGCCACTTGCCTTATCGAGTCCGTTGTACGCCGAAGAAATGCAATCGATGACCGTCTTGATATTCCCGGTAGGGATAAAGGTTTTATTTTCTGGATATAGGTCCAACAATGCAGACCAGTCCTTGGTATTCATTTTCATAGTAATTTTCATTAAACACATATGATTGCGCTCAACTTTATCGATTCTAGCTTTTTTGTAGATTTTTTGCCATATGATATTTTTGAAAATTAGTTACTTTCATTTAAGCTAATAGTAACCAACTTTAAAGATAGTTGCTTTTCACATTTATACAAAACTATCCTAATTCTGAAATGGAGCAACTTGAGAGGGTAAGTTTTGGGTAAAAATGTGTAGATTGGCATATTTTTGGGTAGATTTGGCGAGGTTATGTGTAGATTTAAAGCTTAAATAGCGTAAATTTGGGATATTTTTAGCCTAAATTCACGTTTATTTGACAAGCTGTTTCTAATATGATACACTTTTGTTATATTATGAAAAGCAAGAGCAATTTATTAGAACAGCTTAAATCCCTGCCTCATTTCAGTAAAAATACTGTATTTCAGCTTGGCAAGCAGTTGGGACTCAAAGATTCTACGGTCAATGTCTATATTAGCCGTTTTTTGAAATATAAAGAAATTATTCAGCTCAAAAGAGGATTGTATGTTTCCACTGATTTTTTCGATAAAAACAGGAATGATATTTCCTATTCATTTTACCTTGCCAATGTTATCCGTACGCCGTCATATATCAGTTCATGGGCAGCCCTCCAGTATTACAATCTTGCTACAGAGGCGATTCATTCCATCACCTCAGTCACTCTTAAGGTCACAAAAGAATATCAGACAAAGGTCGGTAATTTTTCCTATCAGTCGATCAGTAAAGATTTTTTTACGGATTTTTCTTTAGCAAAAGGGAAGTTTGATTTCTATATAGCTTCTCCTTCTAAGGCATTATTTGACTTGCTTTATTTAAGAACACGTCAGTTTAATGGACTAGATATTGAAAAAGTCAAAGTAATAATTACGGAATTAAGAATAGATATCGATGAGATGGAAAAAAGCGAGCAGGATAAACTTTATTCAATGATTAATAAATATTTATATGAGTGAACAGATTTCAACAATTTTAAAAAGGAAACTTGATGAGCTTGGAGTTTACGGCGGTATCGATGCTGAGACGCGCCGTAATGCGCTCAAGGAAGAGCTACAGTTTTATGTTCTCAATTTTATTTATCACCACCCGGAATATAATAAATGGACCATGTATGGTGGTTCAGCTCTTAGGATCATCCATGGACTTGATCGAATGTCCGTCGATTTGGACTTCGAGGTAAACCATGCGATAACCGAGAAATTTTTGGAAGAGCTTAAAAAAGATATTGAGGAGCACTTCGTCAACACATATGGCACAGACGCTAATTTTCTAACCCTTAAAATAACAACAGGAAGAGGTCTACTGTTGAGATTTCATGTTGGTGAAGAACTAACCCCCGGACATCCTTCAAATCAGGTTCATGTAAAAATAGACCTAAATCACTTTGTTGCCCCTAAGACTGTAACTGAACGCCGACCGATAAATCGTGACCAGTTGTCTTTTGTAATTCTTAGTTACAACATGTCTGCACTTATGGCGAGTAAGCTTGCAGCAATTTTTCTGCGCGGTACTCGTGGTGTTGGGGGAGTAGTTTATGAAGAAAAAGGGCGTGATATTTATGATCTTCTTTGGTATATGACAAAAAAGGTAGTACCTGATTTCGATTATCTCGTAGCAAAAGGCATTGATGCCAAAGATCCGCGCGCGCTTTTCGATAAGCTCACACTTCAGATGAATAAAGTAAGCGATGAAAATCTTAAGCAGGACCTCTCTCCTTTATTTCTAAATGGGACATTTATCGAGAACTGGCTGAGGCACTGGCGAGAGAGCTACCTACGCCTTTTGCAGGAATATAAAATTCGTACAGTCATGGAACTAGAGCGCCTAGCTATATTTCAGGATTTTCGTACCGATGTTTTTTCTTTTATATTTTGGTATAAAACAGAAGATGCCGGTTCTATTCGTGTTATATACTCCTTAAGTGATTATTGGATTGATTTTGGCGATGGAAATTTGCCGATCAAAGTAGATAAAACACTTGAGGGAAAAATTGAATTTGGAAGTAGTGGTTGGAGTAGTCGAGAAACTCCAACAGAAAAGATTAATCAGTACGCAACTCTTTTTTACCAGAAAACGGAGAGCTATTTCAAAAAGACAAATAAGATCATGCTCGGAGACACCATTAGTACTAAACTCATACGGATGACTGCCGATAATTTAAATTCAAATGAACAAATCGTACTTAATAAATCAGCTTTATTGTCGTGCGAGCTTGATGATTTATTAAAATAAAATGTCCAATATGAATAATCAAAATATCCAAATTATAAAACAACCGGTATTTAACCCCTTTGAGAGCAGGATGGTTCTTTGTGCTGATCCTGTTATTAAAATAGGTGATAAAGAAAAAATAGCTCGCCTCGCTATTTCCATGGTTGATACATCCGTCTTACAGTTAGGAGACGATCTTGAAAAATTAAATAAAATGGCTGTAGATGCTCTCCATGATGGTGTTCAAGAAAATTTTGAAATAGATGGTGTTTACTATTTTGAATATACGGGTAGTCACTTCCAGCAATTAGACGAGAAACCAGATTGGGCTAGTGATTTTTATAGACAAGAAGGGGCGGCGAATTGAAGTTATATTTTGATAATAAATTAAAATTACTATGACAACTGATACCCAAGAAAACAAAAAAGAACTTTACATCAAATGCGTCAAATGTGGCGATGAGATCTTTTGGAATACGCACAAGCAACTGACTTACTGTAAATGCAAGACTATTTATGTCGACGGTTGCGAGGGCTATATCCGGATCGGCGGAAATAAGGAGGACCATATAGAAGTTCAGAGATAAATCAAAAATTGTTTGTTAGGACTGGACCTTTGCTTCATAAATTGCTAACATTGATTTATGAGCAAAAAAGTTGTAACAAATCTTGTTTTTGGAGACTGTGAAGATGTCTTAAAAAAAATAAAAGATAACTCTGTTGATCTGATCATAACATCACCACCCTATGCGGACAGTAGAAAAAAGACTTATGGTGGTATTAAACCAGAGAAGTATGTGGAATGGTTTATTCCTAAAAGTGCCGAATTTTTAAGAGTCTTGAAGCCAAGAGGTACTTTTATTTTAAACATAAAAGAGAAGGCGGTTAATGGAGAAAGAAGTCCTTACGTTATTGAATTAATATTGGCACTGCGACAGCAGGGATGGTTTTGGACCGAAGAGTTTATTTGGCACAAGAAAAATTCTTTCCCAGGAAAATGGCCCAACAGGTTTCGAGATTCTTGGGAAAGATTACTGCAATTTAACAAGCAAAGGGAATTTAATATGTATCAGGAGGCTGTGATGGTCCCAATGGGAAACTGGGCGAAAAATCGAATGAATTCTCTAAGTGAGCAAGACAAAACTCGAAAGGATTCACAGGTAGGAAGTGGTTTTGGACGAAGAGTGGCAAATTGGCTAGATCGAGATATGGCCAACCCAACCAACGTTCTACATATGGCTACTGAAACTGGCAATAAAGATCACAGTGCTGTTTTTCCAGAAGCGTTGCCTGAGTGGTTCATAAAACTTTTTACAAAAGAAGGAGATTGGGTTTTAGATCCTTTTGTCGGTTCCGGGACCACACTCAAAGTTGCACAAAGAATGAATAGGAATTCTGTTGGAATCGAGCTCCTAAAAAAATATTATAATGTTGCAAAGAACAATCTTGAAAGTTACCAGCCAATTCTAGTAATAGGAAAGGTGTGGAATTCTCTTAAAATAAAGAATAGCAAGCGGTAGATTTTTGCCTGAATTGTTGTATAATCGAACTATATCCCAATAATTACAATTACTATGAGCAAAATTACCCGAGAAGCTCCCAGGAAGATCATTGATGATTTTGCAAGGGAAATTGAACAAAGCAAGACTCCTGCTCCAAAACCACAAGAGGTGGTTATTGATTTTCGTAATGAAAGAGCAGCTAATTTTGCCCGTGAAGTTGTTAGTGTTCCGGTGCAGCTATTAAGATACAGAAAAGACAATGGGCGTATTGCGTCTGATGTATATAGCTATGAAAAAAGTACAAAGCCTTTAGGTGAAGAAGATGATGGGGACCAAGAAATTTTAGGTAAATTTTTAAAAGATAAAGATCCTGATCAAACAGAAAGTCTCAAAAATTCTCTGATTCACCGCGGGCAAGAACAACCCGCGATAATTACTTGTGATGGTTTCTTGATTAACGGGAACCGTCGCAAAATGGTGTTTCAACTTCTTAGGGAGGAAACACACGATCCTAAATTTGATAGGATGAATGTTGTGATCTTGCCGGGGAAAAATGACGCTGGAGGTCCTCCAAGTAATAAAGAAATTGAGCAGATAGAAAATCGTTACCAGCTACAAAAAGATGGTAAGTCTGAGTATTCAAATTTTGATCGAGCTCTTTCAATAAGGCGTAAAATTGAATCGGGGATGAGTCTTGAGGATCAATTACGTGACGATCCTAATTACGTTTCTCTAAATCAATCCGATTTTAAAAAAGAAGTTCAAAAATACGAAGAGGATTATTTAAAACCGCTTGCGTGTATTGATCGGTATCTCGAAAGCCTTGAAAGAGGAGGTTATTATAAATCCATATCAGCGGGGATTGGAGATAGAGAAGGAAAATGGCAAGCCTTTTTGGATTATTACGGCTCCGTATATAAGAAGATGGAGAATGAAAAAGAGAGAATTAAACTGGGAATAGAAGAAGATGAAATAGGAAAAGTTGAAGACCTCGCTTTTAAATTAATAAGATTTCGAGAATTTCCAAATCGTAAAGTGCATGCTCTTATGCGTGGTCTACCAAAAAACCTTGAAAACCAGACAGCAAAAAGTGAGCTATTCGCAATAACTAAAATTGTAGACCTCGACCCTTCTGATTCTGAAGCAGGTGAAGACGACTACGAAACAATTGATAAAAAATGGAGGAAGAAAAATGCAACCGAAATTATAAACCATGTTGAAAAAGCTATAAAGTATACTGGTCAGATTGAGGAGATGGAAACTCCTATCACTTTACTGGAACAGGCTTATAAAAAGTTGGACCATAAAAAAATGGACCCTTCTTCTATCAGTATTGCTGATCTAAAC
>JBAQFO010000006.1:0-4848 GCA_049287305.1 Minisyncoccia bacterium
CCCCCTCTGCTTCCTCGCCTTCTTTATTTTCAAAAGATTTATCTTTTAAAGCTTGTTCGTATTCCTCTAAGGCACTTTTAATAGTTCCTTTCATTCCTAAGAGTCGCTCTTCTAAAGCTTTACGTAAGTCCGCTTGAGATTTCTCGGATTTTTTGGGTTTTCCTGGCTTGTCAACGGCTTTGGGTTTTTCGAAGGGGTTTTTCATATTTTGAATATTATATACTAGATATCTTTTAAATGCTCTTTCAACAGTTCACCTAAAATAATAGGTAAACTAGTCACATTTTCCACCACTTGTGCATTTGGAGCATAAGTCGTCCTTGCAGGTTCTCCAGCTCTTGTTAAGCCCACACCTATAACCACCACCCCAACATCTCGCAAGTTCTTCAAAGCTGTTTGCACTCTTCCCACATTATCACTGCCACCATCTGTAAAAACGAAAACTATTTTTTTTAATTCACTTTCTCTTATTTTCTGTTTCGTCTTTTCATCTAACGCAGAATTTATAGCTTCCAGGCAATTAAAATCTGTCGTAGAACCCGGCAAACTTTGAAGTTTCTTTAAAACATTTATCCTCTCAACTTCTCCAAGCTCTTTTGACATTTTCTTAAGCGGTGTTTTATCTTCCTCGCTACTGGCAAAACTATATATTTCAGATTTTATTTCAAGTGGTTTATCTACATTCATTTTCTCTTCATCGCTCATTTCTGCAAAATCTTTTAAGACTTCCATTATTAAAACGGCAGACTTTCTCTGTTCCACTGCTTTCTGTCCGTCTCCATCAGTCATAGAGCTAGATCTATCACATATCAGAGTTATCTCTATTTCTCCAAACTTATCACCTTTCTTTTCTTTAATTTCCGTATCTTCCCATACTTTTGGATTTAAATTTCCAGATTTCACATCCGAAACGAGCTGGGCTGGGTCAGACAGCTCATCCCCTTCTTCTACGGGATATCTTGGAGATTGTCTTGGTTTAATTCTTTTAGAAATAATCCTACTAAATAAGTTTCGAAGTTCTTCCAATACGCTTACATTAGTTTCAGGATTCACTATCTTCTCCAAAGATTCAGCAACTTTTCTATATTCCTGCAAATCTTTCTTTTCCACCCCAATCTTGTCTGCATAATCTTGGTCTATTTTATCAGGATTATTTTTCTGTTTTTCTTCTTTCCACTCTTTAAGTGTTTTCTCTATTTCCTCAACTGGAACTGCCTCAGAAAACTTTTTCTCTGCTTCAGTGTATTCGTCGGCAAAAATCTTATCCGGGTCTGTTTCCTCCCCCCCAGATTCCCCTTCTTCTTTTTCCCTTGTTTTATTACTACTTTCACCTTTTTCAGGTTTTTGTTTTTTGCCTTCGCTTTTATCTCCATCTTCTTCATTTGGCTCACCTTCTTTTTCTTCGGGCGCTTCCTCGCCTTGTCCCTCATCATTCTCTTCCTTCCCTTCTCCTTTTTCAGACTGCTTTTCAGATTGTTTTTTTTGTTCTTCTTTTTTATCTTCCATATCCTTTTCCATAAGCACTTCAACTTTTGGCCAGATATATTTATCTTGCAATTTTAGGCGCACCGACATGGGTGTTTGCGGATCGGTCATAACTTGTATTAATTCCGTACCTGTTTTACTTTTAATTTTTGCGAGTTCGTCTAGGGCATTTCGAACTTCGGTGGAAACAAGGCATTTCTCATCGGGAACCCTTGCTTCTCTCAAAATTGCTTGGCAAAACTGGATGTGGCGAGGTTGTTTAGTAAAATCCGCTATTGGAAATAAATCTTCTTTGTATATATTCCCCTCTAGTTCACCCATAGCTGGTCTTCTGGAAACCACAGTTTTATTTATATGGATATCGGCTACACAATTATCCATAAGAGAAAATGCTCTGGAGCTTTTAATTTTTTTAATAAACCTCTCAAATTCTTTTTCACCACCAACTTCCCCAAGAATTTGAATTTTTTCTAGAAAATGCTCTATCTCGTGGCAGGTTGCAAAAATAGTTTTTTGTTCCGGGAAGCCAAATTGTTTATAAAACATTCCATTTATGTAAATCGTGTTCTTTTCCAAATCAAAAGCAAAAGTCTTCAAACCCTCGGGTGCAGGAGCAATTTTTATTCTTCCACCGGCATAATGTTCAAAATAATCCCTATGTCGCTCCACAAAAGCCACGGCTTCGCTATGTTCGGTGTTTTTCCCAAATTCTTCAGGTTTTTCTGCTTTTTTAGCTTCCGTGGTGGTTATACCTTCCATCCCCTAATATTACCAAATTCTAAATACTTTTTCCATTGCCAGTATCTTGGTCTTTAGATTATGAGAATTGCAGTATTTCAAAATAGCCAGATATGAATGCGCATTTTTTCTACTTATATTTTCATATATTTTATGTTTCGTTTTATCTCGGAGCAGTATAGCTTTAGGTAAAATTGTAAAACCAAGAAAATCAACACCCCAGCTTATTTTTCTTATACTGGTCTTAGCAAGGGGTATATCTAGAGATAATTTTTGTTTCACAAAAATTATTATTTTTTCTCTGATCTTTAACAAATCTTTGTTATTAGAAGAAACAACCACTAAGTCATCATTGTATCTAACATAAAACCTGCACCCCAGCTCTTTTTTTACATATTGATCTAGTTTGTTGAGATAAATGTTGGCAAATATCTGGCTGGTAATATTACCCAAGGGTATACCTTTTTTAAATCCGGCCGATGAATCATAACTTGATATTATTTCTTTTATTATTTTCAAAACTTTTTCACAAAAAACTTTTTCTTTTATTAAATCTATTAAAACACCGTGATCTACGTTATCAAAATATTTTCTAACATCACATTTTAAAACATAGCATTCTTTGTGCTGACTACGCGCAAGTTTTATAAAATAACGAAAAGTGCTTATAGCATTATACTGTCCTTTATTTTTCCTAGAAGCATAAGAGTCGGGGATAAAAATGGGTTCAAACCAAGATAATAAATACTCATAGACAATCTGGTGCACTATTCTATCCCGCACGGATGCTTTGTAAATGTCTCTTTTTTTATTGTCAAAAATCTGAAAATAAGTATATGCTGAATGCCTATATGTATCGTTCTTTATCTCTTCATATAAAGAAAATATATTATCTTCCAAATGCATTTCAAAATCCATTACATCATTTTTTCTTGCCTTTCCCCGCCTGAAAGTCTGCCAAGCAGAAAACATATTATCAAGACTAAATAATTCATCAAAACTTTTATGGATAACAATGCTCATCAGAATTTTTCTAAATTAGAAATACCGGTTGTAATAAAACTCTTTGTGCTTTACGAGATTACGCACAAACTCATTTTCAAATTTCCAAAACACGAACGATATACCTTGGGAGAAAAAACCGAAAGAACTATATTGGACACCATAGAGCTTTTTGTATTTGCCAATCAAGTATCAAAATACGAGAAAGAAAAAGTTCTGGCTCAAGCAAATTCAAAAATAGAACTTTTGAAAATACTTTTTAGAATTTCTCTAAACTGTAAAATATTAGAGAGTAGAGAATATCTAGATATTGAAGACAAGCTACAAGAAACAGGAAAAATGACCCAAGGTTGGATAAAATATGCAAGAAATATGGCCTGAGTGAGAGCCAGAACGGCGGGAGGGGCGAGCCCCAAGATTCGTATTCTGATAGTCGAGATCATTCGCATTCACTTCGAGCTTACCTGTGTCCGGATTCCAATTCGAATTGACGAGACGAGACCCACCCCACTTTTAGCTTTGTATTATCCGTATCAAGAATGGAAACCGGCCTCGATTGATCAGGGCTACATACCCAATACAAAACTGCAGTTCTTTGTTATTTCTGCATAAAATAAACTATCTGACTCAAAAATCACTTTGGTCATCTTTCACTTATCTTAAGCACTTCGGTAAACCATTCAATCGCTTGTGATTATACTAACCGAAGCAAATACAAGATAAAAAAATCAAAACTAACCATGCAAACATCAAGCTACAAGCTACCTCTAAAAGAAACTGCGGGAGGGGCGAGCCCCAAGATCCGTACGCTGATAGTCGAGATCAGACGCACTCACCGCGAGCTCACCTGTGCCCGGATCCCAACGCGAATTGACGAGACGAGACCCAGATTTAGAGCCTGGTAACCATTGGGCGCTTTTTGTTGTCCAATCGCTTAAGTGCTTTCCGGTTTCCTCAAAATACTTTCTCTCTAAAACAAGAGCATCTTCAATGGTACTAAGATAATTTTCTGGATTGGTTTGATATAATTTTTGTGCTTCAGCGCCAGTAATGTTTAAGTGAACATCTAAACCAGTTTTTTGCGTAATTTCTGTCAGGCTATCCACGTGATGAAATAGTATAATGCGAGATTTTTCCACTTTTTGACTCGTAATGTCTGAAAAATCATTTTTGACTTGATAAAAATAATACCCGTTCTCCATCTTCATCTTTTCCGCCAAATCTGCTAGCGGAATATCCCCAGGAACAAGAAGTATCCCATCAAATCCGTTCTGTTCAACAGCTTGCTCTATTTCGGTTTGGCTTCTCTCCCAGATATCATGGATGGTGTCTTCAAAGTCCGGAGGTAGATTAACTTTTGTTTTTTGATAGAAAGAAACAAAGTCCTGTAGCTTGGCTTCAATATCAAGAGTGATGATTTCTTTTTTACCGTCGGGATGAGCGTAAGTGGTAGAAATTTCAGGGGAGGATTGTGGTAAATCTCCTTTACTACCTAACTTCTTCTTCATCTGTTCCGCTCTTTCAAACAGCCCATTTACTTTAGCTTGCGCCGCTTCTCTCCTTTTTTCTCCCCCCTCTGCTTCCTCGCCTTCTTTATTTTCAAAAGATTTATCTTTTAAAGCT
>JBAQFO010000007.1:0-2275 GCA_049287305.1 Minisyncoccia bacterium
AGCTTTAAAAGATAAATCTTTTGAAAATAAAGAAGGCGAGGAAGCAGAGGGGGGAGAAAAAAGGAGAGAAGCGGCGCAAGCTAAAGTAAATGGGCTGTTTGAAAGAGCGGAACAGATGAAGAAGAAGGTAAATAGCAAAGAAGAATTGCCAGATTATACAGACTCAATATCCACTGCTTACACTCATCCGGATAATAAATTAGAAAATATAACTTTCTCTCTTGAAGAAGAATTGCAAGAAAGTATAAAGCTTTATAAAAAAACTAAGTTAGATTTGCCCCCAGATTTTGAGGACAAGATTAAAGAGATTTGGGAAAATAATCTAGATGCCATCCAAAAGGCAATAGAAGAAAATGGTTTTGATGAAATTCTTGTAATTCCTGCGACTCCAGATATTGGAGATCTTTCTAAAAAGATGAAAATGAATAATGCTTATTATGATTATATTAAGTCAAGTTCTAATGTTCAAACCCTAGATGGCATACCTTTAGTCAATCAAAGTGTGGTAGACAAACCCCGTATAGTCTTAGTTCACAAAACCCACAATCTCAAAGATAGACCCGAACTAGAGAGAACTTTGAATATAAAAGGTCAAGATGTAAAAATGGATCAGACATTAACTTTAGAAGATTATTTAATATTTCAAAGAAAATATTTTGAAAAAAATGGCAAGCATTTAGACGAAGAAGGATGGACTTGGCTCGCCACAAAGTCTGGGTCTCGTCTCGTCTCTTCGCTTTGGAATCCGGGCACAGGTAAGCTCGGAGTGCGTGCGAATGATCTCGGCTCTCAGGATACGAATCTTGGGGCTCGCCCCTCCCGCAGTTTCTTTTAGAGGTAGCTTGTAGCTTGATGTTTGTATGAATTTATTTGGTTTTGAATTTTTTATTTTGTATTGGGTTTTATTTTTAACATATTTATGTCCCTTGATGAAACTATACTCCAAAACCCAACCTCCGAAGAAAACTCTACTCCACCAAGTCCTCAAGAGCCCACGGCTGATGCACCTGTTCCACCCATGGATTCCGAACCTACCAATGCACTTCCTGAAGCCCTAGAAAGCTCACCAAGTGACTTTTTAGTGAAAAGTAATGATATATCACCCTCAGATTCTACTCCTACAGAATCACAAAAAGAGCAGAAAACTGAAGAAAATCAAGCTTCCTCCGGCGCTGGAGCTTTGGCGGACAAGGAAAATGAACCTATTCCCGAGCCAATTACAGAGCCTGTGGAAGCTCCTGAACCTGAAACGGCTCAAATACCGGAGAATGAGCCGTTTAGTGAAACAGAAAAGACAGAAATCGAAAGCCCTGAACCCGCACCGGAAAGTCCAAAAGAAGAGAAGACTAAAGAAGAAACCAAAAAAGAACCCGAACCCGAAAAAGAGGAGAAACCGAAACTCTCCTATCTCAAATCCCAAAAGCTAGGAGAACTTCTTGTAATGGCTAGAACTGCAATTCAATTCCGAAAACGAAAAAAGTTGGATCGTGTCATGTCTCTGTTTTTAAAACAATCAAAAATCACCAACGACGAAGTAGAGAAACTTTTGCATGTGTCTGATGCGACAGCAACAAGATATCTTTCTGAATTAGAAAAACAAGGAAAAATAAAACAAAACGGAAAAACTGGAAAAGCGGTTTCGTATTCTCGAATTTAAATCAGGGAGCAAAAGCGTGCACGCACGGGTGGGGTAGCCCCGACGTACTCGTCGGGGCTGGGGCAAGCACGAGTATTTGCGCCTCGGGCATTTCCGCTATGGTGTCCATGGCTAAAGGATGAGCGCCTGACCTGAATTGAAATGAGTTCTCGAAAGCAAGAGCTACTCACTAAACAAAATATTGAAAAACGTAGAGTGGGGATGGCGAGGGCAGAACACTCTCGGTAATCCGAGAGTGTAGTCCCGACCCGGGGAGAGGAAACTTCCTCTCCCCAAGAAGTTGCGGGCAATCGAGTGAACGGCTCATTTCCCCGGTATTTGAGCCGTTCAACTTTCTGTTTGCCCGCTCATAGGCATCTAGGCACTCGTAGCCCTAGCGGAAATGCCCGAGGCGGATGCCGAGGGTGCACCCCTAAACTTTAAATAACCACCGAAATAGAAAAATGGTATAATGCCCGAGACAATGTATTTTGAATTTTGGTTTTGAATTTCTCCTGCGGGCAGAATTCCGAATCTCGCCGAATTTAAGAAAACATTAGTCGAGGTTTTGCGAATCATTTTCCCAAAGAATTAAGTTTTCGCAAAACCGAGTCCGCATTTACATTTATGGCAATGATG
>JBAQFO010000008.1:0-11293 GCA_049287305.1 Minisyncoccia bacterium
GCCGCCGAATTTCCGAAAACCCCCAGTCCGAAACCCGCCCGCATTCCTCCCCAGACCCCTCCTGCGGGCGGAAAATCAGCCGAGGCAAGGCGAATCCATTCCCCCAGAAAAATTGTTTCGCCTTGCCTCGTCCGCATTAGTATTTTTAATCATTTGGATTTTGCTCGAAATAGTTTCGAACTTTGTCCAGAACATACCGCAGAGCTGAAAAGTGGGTCTTGACAAGATTCACTTTTTTTGGTATACAAAATGCATTGTTGGGCGTAATCCAACAAAATTTTTAGAGGTTTACGAGGAAGCCATAATGAAATCTCTGTTTCCCCCGTATCTCAACATTGGGTCGCAAGGCCCGGCAGTCGTCGTTCTTCAAATCATCCTTCGCGTTCTTGGCTACAACTCCTACATTGTTCCTGACGGGGACTATGGTGGAGAAACCGTCAAGGGCGTCAAGGACCTTCAGTCCGACATGGGCATCGAGGTGGACGGGAACTTCGGTCCCGGAACCCGAAAAGCCTTTCTCGAAGCCTACAGTTTCGACGTCGACACCCTCGACGCCTCGAAGTTCCTCGGGGACACCGTCGCGGTCGTTCCCGACGGCGCTCTCGAGGTCGAGGTCGAGGAGTAAGCGGTGTAATCCGCCGGCAGGGTCGGGGATTACGCCCCCGGCCCAGCCACTTTGTTCTTCGTGGTCAAATCAATCAATATCGTGCGCTATTTTAGCCCCCGCAAATCGTTGCTGGGGCTGCGTTTATTTCAGGCAAAAATAACAAGTTATTTAGTATTTAAATAAAGGTAAATATCTTCCAGCGCCCGAACGGCGTCTCCGGCGGCTATGTTATTCTGATGATACAGGACATTTGTGCAATCTCCGGCCGCCCAAACTCCGGGAACATCGGTTTTCTGGCTCCAAGCGTCAATTTTTATTCTCCCAATTTCATCGAGAGGCAAGAGGTTTTTTACGAAGTCGGTATTTGGAATTTGTCCGATTTCCACAAAAATTCCCGCCACTTTGAGAGTGTATTCCGAACCAGTAAGGCTATCTTTGTAAATTAAACCATCAACGAATTTATCGCCAAGGATTTCCAAAATCTCAACATTCTTTATGGCTTTTATTTTAGGATTTTGTAAAACTTTTTCCACGGTTATCTCATCCGCTCGGAAAGTATCGCTTCTGTTTAATAGAGTGACAGACTTGCAATAAGCGAGGAGCTGAGCCGCGCTCTCAAATCCGGCGTTGCCTCCGCCGATTACCGCTACATCCATGTCGGCAAAAAGGGGACCATCGCACGAGGCGCAGTAGGTAAGTCCTTTGTGTTCCAGCCTGTCGGCATTTTTTGCGGCAAGTTTTCTTCGGCCGCTGCCGCTTGCAATCAATATTGTTTTGGATAAAAATTCCGCGCCAGATTCGGTTTTAACGGAAAAAAGTTCTCCATTTTTAGCAACGGAACCGACTTTCTCTCCGTCTTTAACTTCCAGGCTGTCGCCAACGTTTGCCATTACATGCTTTTTAAATCCCTCCGCGAGTTCGTTCCCGGAAAGAGACGGAGTGCCTATCCAGTTGTAAATTTGTTCAGAAACAATGGATTGCCCGCCCCATTCCGCCGTAATGAAAAGAGTTTTTAGCCTTTTGCGCGCAGCATAAACAGCCGCCGCGGAGCCGGCAGGTCCACCTCCTATTATTATAAGGTCGTATGTTGTCATCTAAATATTATACACTACCCGTCAAGTTTTAATTACTTTTTGTTGCGTCTTAAGAATGCTGGGACAGCGCTCCAGTCGTCTCCGTCGTCTTCAATGATTACTTCTTCCTTGTTGTCTTTTATATCTTTTCTAAATTCGGGTCGTGGCTCTGGCTTCTTTATGAAATCATTATTGGAATTTAAGTTTCCGTTTTGCAAGCTGTTGTGTATTTCTTTTTTCACTACTGCTGGAGTTTCGTCTTTTACCAATGCGCCCGGAGTGCCGGAAAATAAGCTTTTCCTTGGCAGGTCGGCGGGGAAGGAAGTAGCGATGACCGTAACTTTAATTTCACCCTTTTTCAATTTGTCGTCGTGGATTGTTCCGAAAATTACTTTCGCGTCTTTGTCTATGGACTCGGTAATTATTTTTGCGGCTTCCTGAATTTCATTTATGGTCAAATCATCTCCGCCGGATATAGCAAAGAGCACGCCCTTGGCGCCATGAATTGAAATTTCAAGAAGAGGAGAGTTGATAGCGCCGAGAGCCGCTTTTTCTGCTCGCTTTTCTCCCGAAGCGCTACCTATGCCCATAAGCGCCGAGCCCGCATTAGCCATTACAGCTTTTATGTCAGCGAAGTCTACGTTTATAACTCCTGGTGTGGTAATAAGGTCGGAAATACCTTCTACGGCCTGCCTTAAAACGTCATCGGCTCGGACGAAAGCGTCCTTGAAATTAGTGTCTTTTTCGGCCAATTGGAGCAATTTATCGTTTGGAATTATGATTATCGCGTCCACTTCCTTCGCCAAATCTTCTATTCCTTTTTCGGCGATTTTCATCCTGTGATTTCCTTCAAAGAAAAACGGCTTGGTGGTAACAGCCACAGTGAGGATGCCTTGTTCTCTGGCAGCGCGAGCCACGATTGGCGCCGCTCCTGTTCCGGTGCCTCCGCCCATTCCGCACGCGAGGAAAATCATATCCGCACCTTTCACCACGTCTTGAATTTCAGATTTTGTTTCTTCAGCCGCCTTCTTTCCAATTTCCGGATCCATTCCGGCCCCTAGTCCTTTCGTTAGATTTTTTCCGATGTGTATTTTTTTCTCAGCTAAAGAGTGGTGTAAATCCTGAGTATCAGTATTCATACAAATAAAAGATACGCCTTTAACCTTGGAATTTATCATGTGGTTTACCGCGTTTTTACCGGAACCCCCGATACCGATAACCATAATTCTGGCGAAACTCTCTATTTCCTGGTTTACTTTTGGCATAATTTTTATATTAAAGATTTAACTTATATGAAGTCATAGTATCGCTCTTGTTGGAAAAAAGCAAATTTTACAGAGGTATGCTAGGGCATCAACTGTTTCATGCTTGATTTTAAAGCACTTTTGAAGTCGCGCATCAGGTTTTTGAAAGATCCGTCAGGGTAAGAGCTTCCGGAATCCTTTCCGGCGGACAAAAGCCCGAGTGCCGTAAACCAGGTAGATTCGCGGAGCTTGGTTTTTGCGTTTCCGAAAATATCCGTGGAACCCAAGCTGGCGGGAAGTTTTAAAATTGATTTTGACAGCTCCACTAGGTTCGGGGTGCTTGCTCCGCCTCCTACGAATACAATTCCAGCCGGCAGGAGTTCGGACCTCTTTATTTTTTTTAAATGGTTTTCAATGGATTCAAAAATGTCGCAAAGCCTTGCTTCAATAACTTCATCCAGTTTTTTCTTGGAGAACCCTTCTCCTATATTTCCGAATTTAAAGTTTTCCGCTTCTTCAAGAGGAATTTTAAATCCTAAAGCGATGTCGTTGGTGATGTCCGTGGAGCCTATGGAGAAAGTATGGATTGATACCATGAGTCCGTTTTCAAAAACCGAAAGGGAAGTAGTTTCCGCTCCGATATCCACGAGTGCCACTCCCACAATTTTCTGTCTTTCGGTGAGGGCTATTTCGCTTATGGCAACGGGGGACGCCGTAACGTCAATAGTTTCCACTCCCGCTTCGGCCACGGCTTCCAGCAAGTCTTCCAAATGAACTATGGAATATGTGACAAAAAGGGCTTTTGCCTCAAGCTTTGTTCCTCGCATGCCCTCCAGCCGCCCCAGCACCTCTTTGCCGTCCAGTCGGAAGGAAACAGGGTAAGTATGGATGATTTTTTTATTGCCAATAGAAAGATTGTTTTCACAGTCTTCCAGGGCCTTGCTTACATCAAGAGGCGTGACTTCGCCGTCAGCCTTGGAAATAATAGTGGAGCCTGTGCTCATTTCTCCACGGAGAGTAGTTCCCGATAGAGAAACAAAAGCCCGCTTGATTTTCAGACCGGAAGATTTTTCGGCGGCGCTGACGGCTTCTCTTATTGACGCCGAGGCCATAGAAGAATTCACCACGTATCCGTGCCGAAGCCCGTAGGTCGCGGATTCACCCACGCCAATAATTTTAGGATTTTTTTCTCCTTTTAGAAACTCTCCGACTACGACTCGTGTCGTGGACGACCCCACGTCTATTCCCACCGAAATGTTTTTTATCATATTTTTTTTCCGCTCTCTCCATTCGTTCTCTTTCTATTCTACTACTATGTGACATACCTTTCAAATGAAGCATTCCGTGGATAACTAAAAATCCGAGAAGTTCCGTAAAATTTTTATCAAACTTTTTTTCTTTTACTTCTTTTTTTAGCACTGCGGGGCAGATAATTATTTCACCCTCGTTTTTTTTAAGAGAAAAAGACAGGACGTTGGTGGGGTAGTCTTTCCCTCGGTAAGTTTTATTTATTTTTTGGGATTCGCTTTCGGGCACAAAAGCCAGAGACAGAGAATAACTCTTGCCCAAAATATCGTTCTTGGCGTCCAAAAAGCGAAAACGAGGAATAGGCATCCTCGTTTTGTTAGTTATTGAAAATTCTCCCAACCCGCTCTCTTGCATAGTTATCTGGTTACCATTTTCCCAAGCTTCTTGAGTTTTTCAATTTCTTTTCTGCGAGCCATTCTCTTTAGGGCGCTTTTCTTTACTTTGAGTTTGGATTCGCTTCTTTCATTGTAGCGAGCTCCTTTCACTTTTCTTATTATGCCGGATTCCTGGATTCTGCGGGAAAAACGTCGCAATACGCTTGCGTTGTTTTCGTTCGGGTTTTTCTTGACCTCAATTACTGTTTTTGCCATAGGCTTAAGACTAACATAAAAAATATTTTTAGCAAGCATTGATAACGGGAGAAGAACACAAGAAGCTTGATTGCACGAGTAAACCATTGTATCGTTCTTTGGGGAGGTGTTCAGTGAAAAAGAAAAAGGTGTCCCACGCCTTGGTGCTGATTGCGGCAACAGTCGCTACATTCGGCATTATCACGTGGTTGTCCCGCCGAATGGAAGCGGCGGGAGCGAAAACGAAACCTGTCCTGGCTTCGTCGGTAGCGGCTTCTCCTAAGCCCGAGGCTCTGGAAGCGCAGGACATGATAGACCTCGTGGACTGTGTCCGCGAGAATAAGGGGGAAATGCTGGTTTCGGAGGAAGGCGATACCGTTAAGTATTTCCGTCTCAACTTCATGAGCCTCAGGCTCGACCTTGAAAAGGGGGAAGTTCGCCTCGGCTCCCGGGTCGTAAGCCGGCAAATGCGTGACCGAGGATGGATTGCCGGAACGCATCGGGGCCCACCACTTCTGTCGCTCCAGGACTTCGTTGACTCCGGCATTTCTGTGCTCGAGACCAGGTGCAGTTCAAGCGCTCGGTTCGACTTGGCGCACAGAGAGCGAAAGCGATGAGAAGGACGAAGCGCTGTGGCCTCTCCGAGTTTTGAAACGGAGAGGCCACACAGGAGGTAGACGTGTTCCTTAAACAGTGTAAATCAAAATCTTGCCCTTTTTTGAAACAGGCAAATGCGGACCGAGGTCCGCCCCGACCTCGTGGAAATACCGCGAGGTCGTTTCTTTTCTAATTTATTTCCGCGGGTTTTGTATTGACTTTTTCGCAAAAAAAGGTAATATCAATTTAATGAATCCCGTTAGAAATTCCATCACGGGATTTAGTCGTTTTTAATCACAATCATTAATTCACAAACAGATGAACCAAGCAGGAGATTACATTACTTCAGAGAAGAGAGAAGCCCTAGAAGCCGAACTCGTAGACCTGAAAGGACCAAAAAGAAAAGAACTTTTAGAAGCTTTGCAATACGCTAAGTCTCTTGGAGATTTGTCGGAGAACGCCGAATACCATCAGACACGCGAAGAGCAGGGCAAGTTGGAAGCTCGCATCGCGAAAATTGAACAGATATTGCAGTCGTCCACTACGGTAAAAGCCGGAGGCGGAGACGTGGTGGAAGTGGGCTCCAAAGTTACCGTGCAGAAAGAAGGCACCCAGGAAGAAAAAAAATATGTTATAGTTGGAAGTGAGGAAGCGGATATGGCAAATGGAAAAATTTCCAATCGCTCTCCTATGGGTGTTGCGTTTTTCGGAAAAAAGAAAGGTGACAAAGTATCTTTCCAGACTCCGGGCGGCACCGCCAATTACAAAATCATCAGTGTGTCTTAAACGCACCACTTCGAATTAAAAAATGTCTTCAATTGACGAAATTAGGGACACTAGAATTAAAAAATTAAAACTTCTAACCGAGAAGGGGGTAAATCCTTATCCCGCTTTGTCAAAAAGAGAGCTGTATCTTAATGAGGCGATTGAGAATTTTGAAGCTTTAGAAAAAAGTAAAGAGCCGAAATGGATATCAGGGAGAATTATGTCCATTAGGGGCCAGGGCGCGATAATATTCATCACGCTCTTTGACGGCACGGCATCTTTTCAGGGATTGCTCAAGAAAGATGTTTTGGGCGATGAGAAATTAAACTTTTGGAATGAAGTCACCGACATTGGCGACTTCGTGGAAATTTTCGGCACATTCTTCACGACTCAAAGAGGCGAGAAGACGTTGGAAGCCACGGATTGGCGGATGCTCTCAAAGAGCTTGCGTCCTTTGCCTGAAAAATGGCACGGTTTGGTGGATGTGGAAGAGCGATACCGAAAAAGATATTTGGATATTTTAATGGACTCGGAACTTCGCGAGCTTATAGTCAGAAAAGCTAAATTTTGGGATGTGACCCGTAATTTTTTGAAAGATAACGGATTCCTGGAAGTGGAAACTCCGACCCTGGAAACGACCACCGGAGGCGCCGAAGCTACTCCTTTTAAAACTCATCATAACGACTACGACTTAGATGTATTCATGCGCATATCCATTGGCGAACTTTGGCAGAAGCGTCTAATGGCGGCGGGCTTTCCGAAAACTTTTGAAATCGGCCGTGCCTACAGGAACGAAGGCACGAGCCCCGAGCACGCCCAGGAATTTACCAATATGGAATTTTATTGGGCCTACGCCAACTACAATGACGGCATGAAGTTGGTGCGTGAAATGTATATTAAAATCGCGAAGGAAGTTTTTGGCACGACAAAGTTCATTTACCACGGACACACTTTTGACCTGGGTGGAGAATGGGAAATGATTGACTATGTATCTAAGGTCAAGGAAATGACGGGAGTGGATATTTTAAACGATAGCGAAGAGGACATGAAGGACAAGCTGGATGAGCTCGGAGTAAAATATGACGGTGACAATAGGGAGAGGCTCACGGACACGCTTTGGAAATTTTGCAGGAAGCAAATATCTGGTCCGGCGTTTTTAATAAATCATCCTATGCTTGTGGCTCCGCTTTCTAAAATCAATCCCGACAATCCTAAGACTACGGAAAGATTCCAGCCGATAATAGCGGGGAGCGAAGTGGGCAACGGCTACTCGGAGCTGAACGACCCGCTGGACCAGAAGGAAAGATTTGAATCCCAACAGAAGCTTTTGGAAGGAGGAGATACTGAGGCGATGATGCAGGATGACGAATTCGTGGAAATGCTTGAACACGGCATGCCACCTACCTGCGGATTTGGGTTCGGCGAAAGGTTGTTCGCTATTTTATCCGACAAGCCTCTTCGCGAGACGCAAATTTTCCCGTTGATGAAACCGGAAGGCTCGCCTGCGAAAAGCAAGAAGACCATGATGGCCGTGGCGGTGCTAAACACGGAAGCTAAGATGCAACCATGGCAGGAATTAAATACCGTAGCTCACTTGAACGCCGCCTTCGGGGCGAGAGTTGGAAGAGGGGATTTATTTACCCGAGATACTATAGTCACAGAAGATAATCAAAAAATTAAACTCAATATAAAAAACGCCATAATGATAAAGACGGCAGGAAGCGGAAAAGAGTTGAAGGAGCTTTTAACTAAAGCAAAAGAAAAAGAACTTGAAGTGGATGAATTTACCAGGGAGATGATAGAGACTACCAGCGACAAGAAGGTAGTGGAAATGACTGCCGCGAAAAAATTTGACGATATTGAATATCTTGGAGTCTTGGTCTATGGTCCGAAGGAGGTGGTGGAGGAGCTCACTTCCGGTTTTAAATTGTATTAACTAAAAATTTTTAAACCCCCTAATTGAGCCAAATTAAAAGGATTTGGTATTTTTCTGTGTGTATCTTGACTTTGTTACCCAAAAGTAGTATAATATAAAGGAATTAGGAGGTAGTGGATGGAAAAAGTCGTTCTCGGTGCCAAGGACCTTCGCGAAGTCGTGGAGACGGTCAAAGCAAGGCTGGCCAATCCTCCCGCGGGAGTGGAGCTCGTGAAGGAGAACTCGTCCGGCATGCTGGACGCCTTTGAGGGAGGAACCCTCATGGTCACCGGTGACGGTGGAGTTCTCTCAGGAAGTGGTCAGTCGGAGTTCCTGTATTCCGACGGCCTGCGGGTCAACACGAAGTGGCGCTTTGAAATGAGCGCCGCAAAAACCCTGGTCATGGTTGACCAGGAGCAAGTCATTCGCCCGAAGTGAACGGTCTGCATCAAAAAATCGCTTAGCCCTCGTCGCCACAATCGCACGAGGGCTGATTTTTTTTATTTTACCCAGCTTTTTTCTGCCAAGTCCGCCAGCTTTTTTGCAGCTTCGGCGTAGAAAGTTTTGTTTGCATTTTCAACGGTTTTTGGTTTTACGAAAAGAGCGTTGGCTAGTTCGTTATTATTTTTACGCAATAACTTTGTAAGTTCTTCGCCGAGCTTTTGTTTTTGTTTTACATAATTTATGGAAAGCTTTCCACCTTTTACAAGGTGTCGGTCGGCAAGTATTGTTGCCGCCTGAGCGGCTATCTCCGTGATAAAACTTTCAATCTTTTCCTCATCTTCTTTGCTAAGTTTTACCTCTACTGTTTTAAAGGATAAAGGGTTTACATATTCGGTCATGGGTTTATTGTATCACCCTTTGTTTTAAGAGCAAATATGGGATATAGCCAACATACTTAGTTATCCACAGGGGAGACTTGTAGTTATTTATTCAGGTGGGATATAATGTATATGAAGTGGGAAAAAGTGGGAAATAAGAAAAGTGGGGAAATAATAATTTTTTAGAAACATATGTTAATCGGAGAATACATACACACGATAGACGAAAAAAACAGAGTTTCTATGCCCTCAAAGTTCCGAAAGGAGCTGGGCAAAAAAATTATTATTACCCCAGGACTGGATTCATGCTTGTTCATTTTCACAATGAAAGAGTGGGCAAAGGTCAGCAAGAAACTTTCCGATTCTGGGAACGACTTGTCTTTCCTTAAGGCCGACCAGCGAAGCTTCAACCGATACATGTTCGGACGGGCAGCTGAAGTAGAGATTGATTCCATCGGCCGAATCTTGATTCCTGATTTTTTGAAAGACCGAATCGGACTCAAGGACAAGGCGGCGATTATCGGGGTTGAGGACAGAGTTGAAATCTGGAATGACAAAGCATGGTCGCAAAATCAGGATGCCGTGGAAAAGCAGGCCGGGAAGCTGGCGGAAGCGTTGGCGGGCAATGGTAAATCTTTGCAAACATAATTTTAGGGGACGGATTGAAACAAATCCAAATATAAGTTCTTGGCTTCGCGCCTTGAAATCCCCTAAAATTGTGTCTGCAGAAATTAGAAACATGAACAGCGTTCACAAAACAGTTCTTTTAAAAGAAACAATAGAAGGCCTAAATTTATCTGACAAATCTACAGTCATAGACTGCACGTTTGGTGGTGGAGGGCACAGCCTTGAGATTTGCAAAACATTTACCGGGGTAAAAATAATTGCCTTAGACCAGGACCAAGGCGCCTTTGGGAAAGCAGAAAGCAAATTCAAGGGAATGAAATGCGACATCGCCTTTATAACAGCGAACTTCAGAGACATAGATAAAGTTTTAGTGAAAGAGGGAATAGAGAAAGTAGATGGAATAATTTTAGACTTGGGGCTTTCTTCGGACCAGTTGGATAATTCCGGACGAGGATTTTCTTTTATGAAAGATGAGCCGCTCATGATGACCATGAAAGAAAATCCTTCTCCAGAAGACATTACGGCAGAAGATGTCGTAAATACTTGGGAGGAGAAAAATTTAGCCGATATTATTTACGGCTATGGCGAAGAAAAGTTTTCCAGGAGAATAGCCAAGGCGATTGTGGATGAACGGAAGATTAAGGAGATAAAAACCACATTTGAACTGGTGAAGATAATAGAGAAAGCTGTTCCGGGCGGATACAAGAGGCAGAGATTGCACTTTGCCACCAGGACCTTCCAAGCTTTGCGGATTGCGGTGAATGACGAGCTAGGAAGTTTGGAGATGTGTTTGAAAAAAGGGTTTGAAGCTTTGAATACAGAAGGAAGAATGAGTGTTATATCCTTCCACAGCCTGGAGGACAGAATAGTAAAGAAATTTTTCAGAGAGCAGGCGTCCCTAGGCAGGGCAAAATTAATTAACAAGAAACCGATTTTAGCGGGAGAAGAAGAATTAAAAACAAATCCAAGAGCCCGAAGCGCAAAATTAAGAATTATTGAAAGAAAATGAAACAAGTAAGCCAAAAATTAAAAATGAGCATTCAAAGCGTCAACATCACCAACAACAACAGGGAGATGTCAGGTGTGCTTTTAAATTCTATGCTTTTTGTTTTGGTGGCGCTGGCTGTCTGGTATGTTCTTGTCCTCGGCAATATGGTTTTTGACATTGTGGCGCGCAAGGCGCTTGAGAAGGAAATGATGGCGCTTACCAACGAAGTCGGACAACTGGAGCTTTCTTACCTTACCCTGGCTGGCAATATGGACTTGGCGGTGGCGGAAGAAATGGGATTTAAAGAAATAGCCGGCACTTTTGCAACTCGCAAATCTCTTAGCTACAACTCTAAAGATGAAACGATTAGCCTAAGTTTCGGCAACAATGAAATCTAGTTTTGTTCTCAGAACCAGAATAATTTTGCTTGGAATTGTTCTTTTCGCCGGAATTCTTTCGGCGAAACTTTTTTACGTGCAAATAATTCACGGCAACACCTATTCGGAAGCCGCCGACCGACAATACGTAACTCCATCAACCAGCATTTACGAGCGAGGCTCGGTTTATTTTGAAAGGAAAGATGGAGAACTTGTTTCAGCAGCTACTCAGATTTCGGGATTCAAGCTTGCGGTCAACCCTTCAAAGATTGTGGACGCTGAGGACGCTTACGAGAAAATTTCAAAAATAATATCTCTGGACCATGATGAGTTTGTAAAAAGAGCAGGTAATAAAAACGACCCATACGAAGAAGTAACGGGACAGCTGTCCAAAGAGCAGGC
>JBAQFO010000009.1:0-209327 GCA_049287305.1 Minisyncoccia bacterium
CCTTAATAGAAGCGATAACCACCGATGGGGGCACGGAGTTGGAAAATAAATATGTGCGAGATTTTTGGCGAAGAAGTTCTATGATTTCTTTTTTCCCCGCGATGTATCCCCCGACAGCTCCCCCAAGCGCTTTTCCGAACGTGCCTGACAACACATCTACTTTGCCTTTCAATCCGAAATGCTCCGGGGTTCCGGCTCCAGTTGCTCCAAGAACTCCAACGGCATGTGCGTCATCCACAAAGAGCATTGCCTCGTGTTTTTCGGCAAGTTCTTTTAACTTCGGCAACCCCGCAAGATACCCTTCCATAGAAAATACTCCATCAGTCACAATTATTTTAAATCTGTAATTTTTATCCTTGTCTTCTTCTAAAAATGTCTCCAGGGCGGCAATATCTCCATGAGGATAAATTCGCTTGACCGTATTTTCCCTCTTGCAGAGCTTGAAGGAATCAATTATGCTCGCGTGGTTTAGCTCGTCGCTATATATGACATCTTGGTGTTTGCCGTCGCCTCCAAAAAGTTCATTGGTAATGGTGGCAAAGAACCCCAAATTAGCCATAAAATTCGTAGAATACAAAATGGCGTCTTCGGTTCCCAAAAATTCCGACAACTTCTTTTCTAAAATTTTATGAATTGTTTCCGTTCCGGAAATAAATCTCACCGATGACAAGCCGAAGCCATATTCGTCCATGGAATTTTTTGCAGCATTCCTAATCTCGGGATGATTTGCCAATCCTAAATAATTATTGGCGGCAAACATCAAAACCTTTTTGCCTTTTATCTCTACTTCGGCTCCTTGCGCGCCGTCTAATTCCCGCTCGGTTTTAAATTTTCCGGCATTTTTTAGCGTTTCTAATTCTCGTTCTATGCTCTCTGTAAGTTTTTTTGTATACACTTTATTTTCCAAGTTTAGCTTGTAAATTCTTCATCATGTCTTCTACCATCTTCGGCAAATCGTATTCGTGTTCCCACCCCCAGTCAGCTCTTGCCTCGTTGTCGTCTATACTCTTTGGCCAAGAGTCCGCAATCGCCTGCCTGAAATCCGGCTCATATTTTATTTCAAATAGGGGTATATATTTTTTAACTTCATTCGCAATCTCTTCCGGAGAAAAACTGATAGCTGAAAAGTTGTAGCTCATTCTGTTTCTTACCTTTTCCCCTGGAGCATCCATGAGCACAAGCGTTCCGCGGATAGCATCTTCCATATACATCATGGGAAGATAAGTATCCGCTTTTAGCGGGCTGGTGAATTTTTTTTCTTTGATGGCACCGTAAAATATTTCTACAGCATATTCCGTAGTTCCGGGCCCCGGTTCTGACTTCCAGCTAATGAGTCCGGGGTATCTTAGGCTTCGCACGTCTACTCCGTAGCGCTTGTGATAATACTGACACAAAAGCTCCCCGGCATATTTAGTAACTCCATATATCGTGGACGGTTCCAAAATCGTGTGTTGCGGAGTATCCTCTCTCGGAGTCGTAGGTCCGAAAACAGCAATGGAGCTTGGCCAAAAAATCTTAAATTTATTTTCTATCGCCATATTAAGCAGAAGCTTGAGCGAATTCACATTGAGGTCCCAGGCCAATTTTGGGTTCTTTTCCGCTCCCGCCGACATGAGGCCCGCTAAAAGATAAACTGAGGTAATTTTATTGCTGTTTATTATATTTTTTATTGCGTTTTCATCGAGCGCGTCTAAAATCATATAGGGTCCCGTTCCCTGAAGTGCGATATTTTCTTCGCGAATATCAGAAGCAATAACGCTATCTTTGCCGAACTTCTCGCGCAATTTCAGGACAAGGGAAACACCCACCATGCCGCTTGCCCCAATGACTAAAATACTTTCTTTTTCCATAAATTTATTCTATCACACCTTTGTCATTACCAGCCAATTTTCCGGTAAGTCTGAATTTTTCTCGTCTATCTGAAATCCAAGTTCTGAAATTAATTTCACAAAGACATGATTCCTCTCATCCGTCCCGGTCCAAAGTTTGGCCTGCGGAAAATGCGTTTTGTAAATATCCAAAACAAATTTGGCGAAATTCTTCATCATTCCCCTTCCCCGAAAAAGCGGATAGGAGCGAAAAGATATTGTGTGCCAAGTATCTTCCTTGGCGTGTTCATCTTTCCCGAACTTTTCAGACTTTGCTCCTATGGGCTTGGGGCCAAACCAGATAATGGCGGCCAGGGAATCAGTCTGCTTGTGAATAAGAGCAAAGGGTGTGCGAATCTTCTTATACCAATGTTCGTAAGTTTTTTCCACAAATCTTCTTCTGTCTCCGGTAAAATTCTGCAAATCAATATCCCTGTCGTCTTCGGATAGCTTTCTTAACTGCTCGGCGTATTTTTTATCCAACCCCACCAATAAATCAAATTCTTCCCCCCGCTTGCAAACAGCGTCCGCTATGTGAACAGATGTATATATCGGAAGCGGAAGAGAAAAATCCAGTATATTGTCTTTCGCGATAATTTTCATAAATTTGTTTTGATTTTATTCAACGGTTACACTTTTTGCTAAATTTCTGGGCTTATCAACGTCGTTACCGCGCTCCACGGAAATATAGTAAGCGAAAAGCTGCATTGGTATGAAGGCAAGGACGGGGGTAAGCATTTCGAGAGTTTTTGGAATATAAATCACGTCGTTGGCAATTTTTTCCAGTTCTTTGTTGCCTTCCGTGGTGATAGCTATAACCATTCCTCCGCGCGCTTTTATTTCTTGAATACCTGATTTGCTTTTTTCATACATGCTGTCTACCGGCGCGATAACAAATGACGGGAAATTCTTGTCTATCAAGGAAAGCGGGCCGTGTTTCAGCTCGGTTGCGTTCATTCCTTCCGAATGAATATAAGAACACTCTTTAAGTTTGAGCGCTCCTTCCATTGCGGTTCCCGCGTTATATTTGCGCCCAAGGAAAAAGAAATGCTCGTTTTTTTTGTATTTTTGCGCAAGCTTTTTTATAGCTTTGGCATTCTTGAGAATTTTCTCGGCCAACATCGGAAGTTTCTGCATTTCTTTTATAATTGCTTGGCCTTTGGCCTTGGAAAGTCCGCGCATTCGTCCCAAATAAACCGCCAGCATAATTTGTAGCAAAACCTGCGAAGTAGACGCCTTGGTTGAAGCTACGGCTGTTTCGGGCCCGGCGTGGTTATAGATTCCGGCGTCAACTTCTCGGGCAATCGTTGAACCGATCACATTAACTATTCCGATTGTCATCATTTTTTTGTGCTTGGCTTTCTTTACGGCATTCAAGGTATCCGCGGTTTCACCTGACTGGGATATGGCAATCAGCCCGGCATTTTCGGTGTCGGCGATATCCCGATAGGCGAATTCAGAACCATATTCCACTTTGGTCGGAATTCCCGCGAGTTCTTCAATCGCATATTCTCCTATAAGGCCCGTGAATCTGGCCGTGCCCATAGCGGTAATAGTCAGATGTTTCAGTGTTCGGAGTTTTTTATCCAAAGACTCTAGTCCTCCCAGTTTTATGTTGCCGTCGCTTGGAATAAGTCTCCCGCGCATAGTATTCCTTAACGATTCCGGCTGTTCAAATATTTCTTTAAGCATAAAATGCGGGAACCCGCCACGCTCAAGCTCGTCAATTTTCATTTCCAGCGTATGAACGTATGGATTTTTTATTTTGTTTTCGATTGTTTTTATAACGAGACTGCCTTTTGTGACTCCCCCGTTAATGATCGCCATTTCCCGGTCTTCCAAATAAATTACTTTATCGGTATATTCAATTATTGGAGTCGCGTCCGAAGCAACAAAATATTCTCCGTTTCCAACCCCAATGACGGCAGGACTTCCCACCTTCGCCACAACAATGGTTTCAGGCTCGCCTTTTGACAAAACCAGAATCGCGTATGCGCCCACCACCTCAAGCAGAGCCAAGCGAGTAGCCTCCCCTATCCCCAATTTTCCTTTTGAATTTTTTTGTATGTCCTCAATTAAATTCGCCAGCACTTCCGTATCCGTATCACTTTTAAACTTGTATCCTTTCTTAATAAGTAATTCTTTTATCGGTAAATAATTCTCAATGATGCCGTTATGCACGATGGCGATGTTTCCGGAATTTGATAATTGAGGATGTGCGTTTCGGTCAGAAGGCACCCCATGTGTTGCCCAGCGTGTATGCGCAATGCCGACTCGTCCTCCAATTTGCTTTGAAGTTTTGTTTTTTACGAGATTTTTTAGTTCAGCGACTTTGCCTTTTTTCTTGTAGCCTGATAATGTGTCTTGGTTAATGAGCGCCACACCCGCAGAGTCATATCCACGGTATTCCAACCGCTCTAAGCCTTTGATTAAAATAGGGTATGCTTCCCTTTTTCCTATGTATCCTACAATTCCGCACATTGCATCAATATAGCAGAATTAGGCTTGGCAAGCCAGCCTGTTTGTTGAGAATCTTAACGTGCCTCCTTGGCTCATTCATCCAGTATTTCAAAATCACTTCCGATGCCTGATATTTCCGTTTTTTGACGAACAAAGTAGACAAGCAGCGCCGACATCCCGACCAGCACAAACCCAAGAACAAACATTATCCACGAAGAAGGTGTTTGGTCTCCCCCCGCAATTTCGCTACCAATAGCGAGCGCCGGCTGAGCCCCCAATCCTATTTCCTCACTTTGCCCTTGGTTTAAGCTAAGGAGTGCCGGCGCCTTGGACTCTGAAATTTTGCTTTGAGATGAGTTACTTTTTTTAACTGCTCGCTTAGCAACCACGGACGAATTAAAATCGTAAACCAATTCTCTCTCCGGAGTCATTAGCTTGAGCGTGTTTTTGTCTTCTGTTGAAAAACCGCTTACTTTTGGAGAAATTCTTATTTTTTTCTTGGAAGCCAAAATTGTATTTCTGGACAGTGTAAACAATCTGTAATTACTTGCGATTACCCAGCCGGATATGTCGGCATTATGGCTCGTTTCATTCGCAATTTCTATAAAAAAATCGTTCGTGTCGCCCACCGCGGAAATTGTCACCTGGGGGTCTATTACTTTTATATTAACTTCATCCACCGCGTCGGGAACATCCGCAAAAATATCCGGATAATATTCCAAGACTACTTGATAGTCTCCGGTATAAAAATAAGTATGAGAAAATTTTTCCGTGGAGGTAACTTTTGTTTCCCTAGAATCTCCATCTCCGAAATTCCAATAATATCTTCCGCGGTGCAATTTCTCCCCAGTCTCGCCTGTTCCTGTGCCTTCCAAGATAAAAGGAATTCCCGCATGAGCGACCGGAATCGTGATTATTTGAACTTTTGGTTTTTGAAGTTTGGGTGGAGCTTTGGATGAAGACGAACCGCCGTTTGTATTTTCGTCGTTGTTACCCGAGCCAGTTTCATTTCCTTCATTTTCTTCATCATCACTTGATTCCGCTGATGCTGAATTGGCTGTTCCTTTGGTGGGATTTTGTCCGGTCTTCCAGCTTCCGCCTATAAGCGCGCCGGATTTTCCTTTTGCGGTAGCATCCAAGTCTTTGGAATAATTATTCACCGCCCCGAAGGTAACCCTGTCTTCCAGCTCCTCTCCGTTATATAGCCCGATAGAATCTCCGCCGTTGTTGAGGGCACTACTAATTTCAAATACGAAAAATCCTCCCGGAGAAATAGTGCCGCTTAGATTTTTAAAAGAACTCTCGTGTTCGGCTTCAGCGCCCGGGCTTATAAGTTCCGTCCATTTCCAATTGTTTAAAACCACCTCCGCTTCCGAGGTATTAAATAATTCCACCCACTCGGAACCCGAATCGGGATCCGAAACAAATTCATTTATAACAACATCCGCAAAAACTCTGTTTGCATTAGATAAAAAAATTATCACTATAAAAACTAAAATTAGTTTTCTAGACATGAAAAGTTTTTTAATTGTGCTATTATTATAGCATCATGAACGAAAAAGACGGAGGGGTGGATTTTTTGGCAATTGGGGATATCGTGACGGACGCGTTTATTCGCTTAAAAGATGCGGACGTATATGACCGGCACAAGATAAATCACATAGAACGCCAGCTTTGTGTTCGCTTCGGGGACAAAGTGCCTTACGAATCTGTTACTGTAGTGCGGGCGGTAGGCAATAGCGCCAATGCCGCAATTGCCGCTTCTCGTCTAGGACTTTCTTCGGCTCTCATGGCGGTAGTAGGCGACGACGAAGAAGGCAGAAAAAATATAGAGGTATTGAAAGAAAACAAGGTAAAGCTGGATTACATGAGCACGGACAAGGTGCTTCCTACGAATTACCATTATGTCCTATGGTATGGAACGGAACGCACAATTTTAGTAAAACACTCCCCTTTCCCCAGAAGTATTCCCAAAAATATGCAAGCTCCTGCGTGGGTATATCTGACTTCTCTTGGAGAAGATGCGGAAAAATTCCACTACGAAATCGCTTCTTGGCTCAAAGAAAATCCGAAAACAAAACTCGCTTTTCAGCCGGGAACTTTTCAGATTAAAATGGGCACGGAAAAACTAAAGGAAATATATCAGCTGGCAAAAATATTCTTCTGCAACAAAGAAGAAGCGGAAAAAATATTAGGAGTTGAGAACCAAGACATCCTGGCTTTGTCAAAAGGAATTCAAGCACTGGGTCCTGAAATGGTTGTTATTTCGGATGGCGCCGCGGGAGCTTATCTTTATCTAAACGGCGAGCTTTGGCACATGCCGGTATATCCTGACATAGCGCCTCCGGTAGACCGCACCGGAGCGGGAGATTCCTTTTCTTCAACTTTTGTGGCGGCATTAGCAATGGGAAAAACTCCGTTTGAAGCATTTTCTTGGGGACCTATAAACTCAATGTCCGTTGTCCAAAAAGTCGGCGCCCAAGAAGGACTTTTGTTTAAAGAAAAATTAGAAGAATACCTCAAAAACGCTCCGGCAGACTACAAGCCTACTAAACTATAAAATTAAAACACCTCAAGCGATCGCTTGAGGATTGTGATTGTGTGGGCGGCTCACGCCGCCCACATTTCAGTCGGACGAGACACACCCGCAGAATTGCCCAGGCAGACAGCCGAGAGGCAGACTCGGCGGAACATGGTTCGTTTCCGCCCCACGTTCCGCCGAACGGGGCTGAACGTGAACGGGAGATTCCAGAACTTTAGCCTCCCGGTCCCGTGTGACTGTCTGCACCTGTTGACTGTCAATGCTTCTGCTCAGATCGTATTGTCCTCGCACGTTGTTCTCCTTCACCAAAAGATTACCACACTCAAAACTATTTTCAAGTATTATGATTTATTTGAGAAAACTTTTTTTACCGCCTCTTTTATAGAATCTTTACCCATTTTATAGTGCTCTATTAGTTCGTTCGGGGTGCCGGATTGTCCGAATTGGTCGCGCACTCCGACAAATTCCATTGGAACAGGAAATTTCTGGGCTAGGAATTCCGCCACGGCGCTGCCCATCCCCCCGGCAATTTGGTGCTCTTCTACTGTCACTATTTTTTTGCATTCGCGGGCTAAAGCAAGCACTGCTTCTTCGTCCAACGGCTTTATGTTTGCAAGGTTTAATACTTTTGTTTTAATTCCTTCCACTTCCAGTTCTTTCGCCGCAAGAATAGCTCTGTGCACGAGTCCGCCGGTAGCGATAATCCCCACCTCAGCTATCCCAACTTCCGGTAGCCAATAAGTTTCGGACTTTCCCAGATGAAAAGGTGTTTCTTCTGTTGTTATGATTGGTGTTTTCTCTCGAACCAGCCGCAGGTATGCCGGCCTCTTGCTCTTGGCCAACTCAAGCGTAGCTTTCTTTGCCTCTATGGCATCACATGGAGAAATGACATCCATGTTAGGCAACACTCTCATGAGAGCAATGTCTTCCAATGCTTGATGCGTTCCACCATCCGGTCCCACGGATATCCCGGAATGTGAACCCACTATTACAACTTTCCTGTCGTTGTATGCTATTGTTGTCCTTATTTGTTCCCAATTTCTCCCAGGCGAAAACATAGCGTATGAAGAACAAAAAGGAACCTTGCCCATTGCCGCCATGCCCGCCGCCACAGTTACGAGGTTCTGTTCGGCAACTCCAACTTGAATAAATCTTTCCGGAAATTTTTCGGCAAAGAGATGCATCTGGGTGCTTTCCGTTAAATCAGCACAAAGTCCGACTACGTTTTCATCTTTTTCCCCCGCCAACAGTAGCCCTTGCCCGAAACCTTTTCTAATAGGCACTTGTTCCACGTCATCGTTCCAGATTTTAGGATTTAATTTTAATTTGGGATTAAGCATATATTAAAATCGCAAATTACCAAGCTCTTTTAAAAACTTTTCCCCTTCTTCTTTGGTTGGGGGCTTGCCGTGCCATTTATAATCTCTCTCCATTTCTTTTATGCCTTTACCTGGTATAGTGTGCGCAATGATTACTGTGGGCTTGCCGAACATGGACTGTGCTTCTTCAATTACTTCATTTAAAAATCTAAAATCGTGTCCGGAAACCTCTATTACATGCCAATTAAAAGATTTCCATTTGCTATGAAACGGCTCAAGTGGCATGACGTCCTCTGTTACTCCTTCAATCTGAATATTGTTTCTGTCTATAATGGCGATTAAATTATTTAATTTATATTTTCCCGCCAGCATCATAGCTTCCCAGGTATTGCCCTCATTCATTTCTCCGTCCGACATAAAGCAATACACGAATCTGGATTTGTCTTTTTTGTCTATTTTATCCGCAAGAGCCATGCCTGCCGCTTGGGAAAGACCCGAACCAAGAGGTCCGGAAGAAGTTTCTACCATGGGTAGATATTCTCGGTGAGGATGCCCTTGAAGCCTGGAATGCAGTTTGCGAAGAGTTTTTAATTCTTCAACGGGAAAATACCCGGCATGCGCCATGGTAGCGTATAGAACCGGACAGATGTGCCCGTTCGACAAAATGACCCGGTCCCGTTCTTCCCAATCCGGATTTTTAGGGTCATGTTTTAAAACGTGAAAATAAAAAAGGGTGAATATATCCGCCATACCCAAAGGTCCGGCCGAATGTCCGGATTTTGCTTCCACAAGCATTTCAACTATGGACATGCGGATGTCGTTGGCTACTTTCCTTAGCTCTTTGATTTTTTCTTCTGGTAAAAACATGTTCTATAAATTACTAAATCTTTCTACAAACCCTATTTTATCATGAGAATTAAAAAGAACCGAACCGGTAACTAACTTTGTTGCTCCCGCGTCTACCAACAAAGGTGCTGTTTCTTCAGTAATACCTATATCTACCTCTATCGGTAGGTCAGGATACTTATCTCTTATTGACTTAATAATGCTGTATGTTTTTTCGTCGAGAGCAATTCCACTAATCCCAATTTTGTCGTTCCCCATACATTGCACAAAATCAATAAGAGGTACTACAGAGAAAACATTTTCTAACGGAGTACTCGGCTTAAATGCAATCCCAAATTCTATGCTGTCTCTTATGTACAAATCTATACCTTCCAAAAAATTTCGGAAGTCTTCTAGATTTTCCATTGCTTCCAGGTGAAAAATCATTCTTTTGGGTCCGAGTCTCATGTAAATATCAAAATTTTCTACCGCATCAGCCACCATAAGGTCAAATTCAAAATCAAACTCTTCCCAAAATGGCAGACCCTGCTCCTCATTCATTATTTTTTGAAAATCATAATCTTCAAAACCACCGGAAGTAAAAGGCCAAGTCTGGCTCGGAACATATCTACCATCACAAAAATCAATCTGTATCACAGAAACAACGCTTCGCAATGATGCGATCTTGTTTTTTAATTCTTCGTAAGTTCTAAATGGCAACACTGATGCAACTATTTCTGTCATATTTTTATTGTATACCTAATTTTTCTTTTTGTTTCTTAACTTCTTCCACAAGTGTATCATGAAAAACTCCATTGGAGGCTATGAAAGAGCCTTCGTCGGATAATTTCCATTTATCTCCGTTAATTGCAGTTACAACTCCCCCAGCCTCGGTAATAAGCAATATCCCGGAAGCTGCATCGTATATCTTGAATCCGATTTTAATGTCTGCTTCGGTGCTGCCTCTGGCAACAAACGCCAGGTCTAGGGCAGTGCAGCCGAAGTCCCTTACGGACGAAACTACGTTTTCAGGTAAGTAATGCAATAAATTTCTGCGAAGCAGCTGCGAAGAACTTCTACCTACGGCAACAGTAACAATACACTTATCCCTGTTAGCTTTTGAGACCTGAATTCTTTTATCATTTAGATAAGCTCCCTTTCCTTTCTCCGCGCAGAAAAGCGAATTTGTGGCTGGATTATATACTACTCCAATTAATATTTCTTCTTCGTGAAAGAGAGCGATGGAAACGGCATAAAATGGAATTTTATGCGCAAAGTTTCTGCTGCCGTCTACCGGGTCAACATACCAGGTGTATGGGCTTTTACCTATTATCGCGTCTGTTTCTTCACCGATAACGGAATGTTCCGGAAATTTTTCAGAAATTATTTTTTTAACAACCTCTTCGGATTCCGTATCCGCCAGAGTAACCATGCTCTTATCTTCCTTTACCCCTCTTTCAATTTCTGTTTCTTGGTGTTTCTCCAAAATTTTACCCGCCTCCAGCGCCGCTTTGATTGCTATTTGGAGTTCAGGTGATTTATTTTCCATAATTATCCTAGCTTTTGTATTCTTCTAATATGCCTCTCTTCTCCCTTAAATTCGGTGGAAATAAAAAGTTCTATGGAAAATTTCATCTGGTCTTTGGATAAAAATCTCGCCCCTAACGACAATATGTTGGCATTGTTATGAACTCGGGCAAGTTTAATTATTTCATAGGGGTCAACGCTTTTCTGCCCGCTTATATCAACTGCTTCCTGTGGAATAGCCTCGCTATAAAACAAAGCGGTCCGGGCACCCGGAACCCTGTTGGCGCACATGGCTTCACCTTGTCCGGAACCCCCCAACACAACTCCAAAACTTTCCGAATCTTTAACAACCGCTTCCGCCACCTGTTTTATAAAATCGGGATAATCATCATCCGAGTTGTATTCAAAAGGACCTTTGTCTTCCACTACATGTCCTAATTCGCTAAAATAGTTTATTAATTCTTTTTTTAATTCATACCCCGCATGGTCTGAGCCAATATAGATTTTCATGCAATTATTATAGCATACGGAACTTTTGAAAATAATGAATATGTGGGAAAACAAAAGAGGCAGTTTGCGACGAATCGCAAACTGCCCTGCTTGATACTCATCGCCTCTTTCTAAAGCGACGAGGTGGGTGAAAGGGTTCGTAGTATTCTGCCCCCTCAACCCTACGCAAGTGAAAACCTTTCGGAAGACGGAAAAGTTGCTCCACATTTCCCCCGTCGGGTGCCGGTGCGCCATCGTTCGTAATAACGTAGCGCCACGCACCTTCCAGGAAAATTTTGTAGCATTGCCACCGACTTGGAAGCTTCCAAACAATCTTCCCCGGCTCGCTTCTTCTTGCTTCGCACATTTCTAACCCCTCCTTTGGGATTTACAACAACACAAGAACCATCCACCCCTTCTAAAAGAAAAAGCCTCTTTAGAAGGCTGGTGTTTGGGTTGTGTAATTTTTTTGGAGATTTTTTACAGCACAAATATCAGCCTTCTAATTGTAGAAGCTGATGAGGAGCAAACTGCGTAATTGATATTTTTTTGCCCTATCTTGGTTGCCATGAAAAAATTATACCACATTTGCGCGAACCAAAATATGCGTCTGTGGAAAACTATTTATTCACTTCCCGGTGCAATTCCGAGAACAAGGCGACGGTTTTCGCAAAGTCTTTTTCGGCAACTATAAAAATAAACTCGGTGGGGGTAGATACGAGTTCCTCTATGTTTATCCGGGCGCGGGCAGTTACCGAAAGAAGCGAGAAAAAAATATTGGGCATGCCAAAAACTTCCGGACCATAAGAAATGCCGACCGCGGCAAAATTATGATTAACCCATTTCGGTTTAATTTTAAAATGCTTTAATATTTTATTTTCCAAATTCGCCGAGCAGATGATATCAACTTCCGTTGTTCCCATGCTTACGGTAAAAAAATCTTCATGCGATACTGAAATATTTTTGTGCAGTGTTTCTAGTCCCCGGACAAACTCCGCGGACCTTTCGTAGGCAATTTCGGTAAGAGGAAGCTTGGTGCTTATGTTTTTTATCGGCACATCCACAATCAGCGGTTTTGCTTTTTTAAATTCTTTCCGCAACCGAGACAATGAAACGACCAGGCTTGTGATAGTAACTTGTTTCTTGGCAAGAGCCTCTACTTTAGGCTTAATCCTGTGCGCATAACTACTCATGTTCATATAGCCATTAGACAGCGCAAAATAGGCTTCCAGCTCTCGGAGGACAATATCCCGCACAATGGGTTGTATTTTTATCATGTTTTGATATTCTAACAAATTTTACAAAAAGTCCAACTTTTTAGAAAAATAAATGCCGGTCGCATTTATTTCATGTTGCGACCGGCGGATCGTCCTCCTTTCGGAAATCGGGGTTGGGTGACCAACACCAATCGCCATCTTCGTATCGTCCCGGATTTTCCGGAGACCAATTGGGGTCAGTAGAGCGGTATCTTACTTTCCTCCACCCCCCCTCCTCCATTGTAAGATAGCGGGGCTTCGGCCATCCGCGCTCTTCTAAGGTTTTTTCTTCGTCCATGTCTTCCTCCTATTACACAATAAGCGTTATATTAAGATTTTTGAAGTTTTTTAACACTCTTACACATTTTTTATCATTTTGTAAAATCTATTAAATTCAAGATTTTTACATAAGTTTTAAATTACCGAGTAAATGTTAAAAAATTTAACATAGTGTTAGGAAACTTATAGTATTTTACTATGAGAAAATCAACACATAATGTTCTTGATGCAATCGGCAATACTCCAATAGTAGAAGTTCCTTTTAACACTGAAGCACGCATTTTTGCCAAACTGGAATACTTAAATCCAGGTGGCAGCATCAAGGACCGCTCTGCCCTATTCATGGTTGAAGAAGCGGAAAGAAGTGGAGTGCTCAAACCGGGTGGAACAATTATAGAATCTTCTTCCGGCAATCAAGGCGTCGCCTGTGCCATGATTGGTGCACTCAAAGGATACAAAGTTATCATCACCGCCTCCCCTGCTATGAGCGAAGAAAAAGTAAAAACTATCAAGGCCTACGGAGCTGAGGTCATTCATTGTCCAGCTGTTCCTATCCACGACCCAAAAAGCCGACACACTGTGGCCAAAGAACTTCTAAAAAAAACGAGTAATTCTTTTATGCCAGATCAATATTTTAATCTGCAAAATCCAAAGGCTCATTACTCTTCGACAGGTCCAGAAATCTGGAAGCAAACCAAAGGTAAAATTACCCATTTTTTTGCTGCAGGAGGCACGGGCGGGACTATAAGCGGAGTAGGTAAATTTTTGAAAGAAAAAAACCCTAAGATAAAAATAATGGCAGTGGATGTTGATACTTCTTTTCATTCTACGGACGGGAATCCGCAGCCATATAAGATGGAAGGCATCGGTATTGATTTCAAAACTCCCTGTCTTAATGAATCTGTAATTGATGAATTTATTCCAGTATCTGATAGGAACGGATTGGGCATGTTGCCAATAATGGCTTCACAATATGGATTGCTTGTCGGCACTGGGAGTGGAGCAGTAGCTTATGCAGTCAATAAATACTTAAAAAAATTAAAGAAAAATGACGTAGTGGTCATGCTTTTTGGCGATTCTGGCCGAGCGTATTTATCAAAAAACTATTACTAAAAATTTATTTTATAGTGCTCCCTGTCTTTATAACATGGTCAATGAGCGTATAAGTATACCCCATTTCATTATCATACCAGCCCATAACTTTCACCAGGTTTCCTCCGACCACCCGAGTCATTGCAAGGTCGGCGATAGAGCCAAAAGGGCTTCCGAGAATATCGCTTGATACAAGCGGTTCTTCAGTCACAGAAAAAATTCCTTTCCATCGTGGATCTTTTGCTGCAGCCTTCAATACTTCATTAATTTCATCTTTGGTGGTTTGCTTCTTTGAAATAAAAGTAATGTCGGCAATTGATCCAGCTACGACGGGCACCCGCACCGCAATACCATCAAAAAGCCCAGTGAGCTTAGGAAATGCTTTTGTTACAGCAATTGCTGCACCAGTAGAAGAAGGTATCATATTGTGTCCACCCGCGCGCCCTTCCCTAAAATCATGCTTGTTGACGCCATCTACTGTAGGCTGGCTATTAGTTAGCGCATGGGTCGTATTAAGGAGCGCCTTTTCTATACCCACTGCTTCATCCAAAATCGCAATTAATGGAGAAATGGCATTCGTTGTACACGAAGCATTGGAAGATATATCGCAAGTACCAAATTTATCTTCGTTTACCCCCAGCAATATTGTTTCTCCTAGCACCGTGCTCTCTCCCTTAGACGGCGCGGTGATAACCACTTTTTTAGCGCCCGCCTCCAGATGAACCATCGCTTTGTCATAATTAACAAAAATTCCAGTAGACTCTACTACAACATCTACTTCAAGCTCCTTCCAGGGAAGTTTTAGCGGTTCTTTTTCAGAAATAAATCTAACTTTCTTGTCATCTATCAATATAATATTCCCTTCTACTTTAATATCATGCCCCCAGGTTCCATAGACAGTGTCGTATTTCAAAAGATAAGCCATGTTGGCAATGTCGCCCAAATCGTTAACCGCCACTACTTCTATTTCCGGCCTATCCCAGGCTACTTTTAGAAACGCCCTGCCTATCCTGCCAAAACCGTTAATGCCTACTTTGATTTTTTTCATAATTCTTGTGTTCAAAAGTGTCTAAATTTTAATACTCTTAGTATATCAAAAAATAAATTAAATGTGCTATTATGGGAAAAATGCCCGAAGATAAGGAACAATTCATCCACCTCCACACCCACTCTCACTACTCCCTCTTAGACGGGCTTTCTAAGCTTGAGGATTTGGTGGCTTTGGCTAAAAAATTCGGTATGCCCGCCATGGCTATTACCGACCACGGCAACATGTATGGAGCGATTGAGTTTTACAAATTGGCTAAACAAGCTGGGATTAAACCGATTATCGGGGTAGAGGCTTATGTGGCCAATCGCGGAAGACTTGATAAAGACCCCGGTATAGACAACAAAAGATATCATCTAACTCTCCTCGCTAAAAATTTGCAGGGGTATAAAAACCTGATGCGCCTCGTAACCCTGGCCAACGTTGAGGGCTACTACTACAAACCGCGAATGGACAAAGAAATATTGCGAAAATATTCGGACGGACTTATAGCGTTATCCGGATGCCTGGGCGGCGAACTCTCCAGGGCGTTGGCAAACAGCGACGAGCCCAAGGCGGAAGAAATTATAAAAGAACATCAGGAAATTTTTGGGAAAGAAAATTACTTCCTGGAAATCATGCGCCACTCCTCGGTTCCCGGAGACGAACAAGTCAGGGAATCAATAATAAAGCTTGGGGGGAAACTAAATATCCCGCTAGTAGCCACCATAGACTCGCATTATCCTTGCGAAGACGACCACAAGGCGCACGAAACACTTCTAGCAATCCAAACTAATTCCGACGTAAATGACGAAAACAAATTCACTTTCGGTGAAGATGATTTTTCTTTCATAGATACAAAAAAAGCAAAAGAGCTTTTTAAAGACACTCCCGAGGCTATAATAAATACGCAAAAAATAGCGGACATGTGCAATTTGGAGCTGGAACTCGGACGCTGGGTTTTCCCTGATTTTAAAATTGAAACCGGGATAACATACGATGAAAAATTAAGGGAGCTAACTTATGCTGGATTAAAACGTCTCAACCTGGAAGAAATCACCGCCAGTGGCGGGACCCCGCAAAATGCGGTGGCTCCTGTTATAAAAGAACGTATTGAATACGAACTTAAAATTATTTTTGACAAAGGATATGCTCCATATTTCCTGGTGGTTGGCGACTTGCTTCGTCATGCCAAAGAAAATGGAATTCTTACGGCCATCAGAGGCTCGGTGGCGGGCTCTATGGTAACTTATCTTTTAGGAATTACTAACATTGACCCCATTTTATACAAGCTCCCCTTTGAGCGATTTTTAAACCCTTTCCGTCCCTCTCCTCCCGATATTGATATGGATTTCGCCGACAATCGCCGGGACGAAATGATTGAATACGTAAAACAAAAATACGGAGAGGATAAGGTGGCGCAAATAGGAACCTTCGGAACCATGATGGCCCGTGGCGCTGTCCGCGATGTGGCTCGCGCCCTCGCCCATCCATATGCCATAGGCGACCGAATTTCAAAAATGATCCCTATGGGGGCGCAAGGAATGCCCATGACCATAGACCACGCGATAGAAATTGTCCCCGAGCTAAAAGACGCTTATAAAAAAGAAAAAGACACGAAAGAAATAATAGATCTGGCAAAAAAGCTGGAGGGGTGCGTTCGGCACATTTCCGTTCACGCCGCCGGAGTTGTTATAGCACCAAAACCAATCTATGAATACATGCCGACCCAGCTGGACCCGAAAGGAGGCAAAATAATTACTCAATACGACATGTATAGCGCCGAAGAGGCGGGGCTTTTGAAATTTGATTTCTTGGGAATAAGAAACTTGGCAATCTTAGCTGACGCTATGAGAATGGTAAAAAGGTTTTACGATATAGATATAGACATAGACCGCATACCGCTTGACGATAAGAAAACTTTTGAACTCCTGGCCAACGGACAGACGGAGGGTTTGTTCCAACTGAACGGAAGCGGAATGACCAGATATTTGAAAGAACTAAAACCTACATCCATCCACGACATCAATGCCATGGTGGCTCTTTACCGACCGGGTCCGATGGAGTCCATTCCCGAATATATAAAACGCAAACACAATCCCCGCTTGGTTAAGTATCTGGACCCGCGAATGAAGAAATTCCTGGGAGAATCCTACGGACTTATAGTTTATCAAGACGACCTGCTTTTCTCCGCGATTGAACTCGCGGGATATAACTGGGAAGAGGCGGATAAATTCCGTAAAGCCGTGGGAAAGAAAATCCCCGCGGAAATGGCGGCCCAGAGAGAGAAATTCACCAAAGGAATAATTGGGAACGGACAAACTCCGGCCTTCGCCGAAACTTTATGGAAACTTTTTGAACCTTTTCAGGCATACGGATTTAATAAGGCCCACGCCGCAAGCTATGGAAAAGTTGCTTACGAGACAGCTTATATGAAAGCGCATTTCCCCGTGGAATACATGGCGGCTATATTAACCGCTGAGTCAGGTGACGTAGAGAAGATAGGAGAAATAATTGAAGAGTGTAAAAATATGAAAATTCCCGTTATGCCTCCTCATATCAACGAAAGCTACGGGGGCTTTACCTGTCTCCCTCACGAGAAAGATACGGTAATCGGCAAAGACAACAAGAGCGAGAAAATAAGATTCGGATTTTACACGATTAAAAATTTGGGGACGGATATTTCGGACGCGATTATAAGCGAAAGAAAATTAAATGGAAAGTATAAATCTATTACCGATTTTTTGGAGCGCATCAAGCACAAAAATTTAAATAAAAAATCCATGGAAGCCCTGATAAAGTCGGGATGCATGGACGAATGGGAAGACCGAGGAGTATTGCTCGCTAACCTGGAGGCAATGCTTGCCTACAACCATGAAGGTTCCAAGCAGAACGCAAACCAAACTTCCCTTTTCGGCGGAACAAGTTCAATAAAAACCCCGGAATTTAAAATGCAAAGCGGAACTACCGCCAGCCAAGCGGAAAAATTGCTTTGGGAGAAAGAGCTCGTAGGACTTTACATTTCCGGACATCCGCTGGACCGTTTGCGCGATAAACTGGAAAAAAGAAGTATGAATATCAAAAAAATCAAGGAAGAGATAGGTAATGGCATCCCCGTAACAATCGCCGGCATCATAGAAACATGCAGGCAAGTAGTAACCAAGAACAACGACCGAATGGCGTTCCTTAAGATAGCTGACCTCACTGACTCCATTGAAGTAGTTGCTTTCCCTTCCATATTCAAAGAATCAATAGATATTCTGGTGGTAGAAAAATGCATTGCCTTCTCAGGTAAAGTTTCCAATCGCAATGGCGAAAAAAGCATAATTATAGAAGCAGTAAAGGAAATTTAGAAAATATGGAAAATATCATTTTGCGACGTTTTGAAAAGAAAGATGAGGACGCTATTTATAATTTACATGTTACTGTCATGAAACACGCAGGAACTTTTATTTATGTTGCAAAGCTTAGAAAAGAGTGGGACAAGGACTTGAAAAATATTGAAGAGATTTATATTAAAAATAAAGGTGAATTTTATGTTGCGACAGCAGAAGACAAAATAATAGGGATGGGAGCTATTCGTAAAGTTGACGAGACCACAGCCGAAGTAAAAAGAATGAGAGTCGAACCATCGATGCAGGGAAAAGGAATCGGTAAATTGATTTTGGATAGGCTAATCGAAAGAGCTAAAGAGTTAGGATATAAAAAACTAATTTTAGACACAGGAGAAGAGCAAAAAACGGCACGACATTTGTATGAAACTAGGGGTTTTAAAGAATACAATCGAGGAGAAATAGCTGGACAAGAAACAATATACTACCAAGTGGAAATTTAACCATTCTTGACATATTATTGAGCTTTTTTGTGCTTTAGGTATATAATATATATAAATTATTAATATTAATAAAAAAAATCATGAAATTTAATTTTGAAAGCACAAGGCGCGGAAAATATGAATCAACGGAAAAGAAGTTACAGGAAGACATAAAAGAGGAACATAAATTGAGCTACCCTTTGGGTATCACTCAAACAGACAATATTTTGATAAACGTAAGTGAGGCAATCGCAAATGGCTTAGCTTCTCTGCCTTCCTTACCAAAAATTAAATTCTTGGAATGGAGAATTAAATCCGCAGAAAAAAAATTAAACAAGATAGCTGAAAAAGATCAAGCCGAAGCGATTAAGTTGAATGAAAAATATAAAGACTTGCTTATGGAAGCAGCAAAATCAGGAGACGAAACAAAGGTAAAAGCATTTGAAAAAGACAAACTTGGAATGCAGGAAGTTGAAATGGAGAATGCTGCCTAGTTATACAAGCTCATTGCCTTATCCTTGCTTTCGGTAAAAATAGTCTTTATGGCTTCCGATATTTTCTTGGAAAGTTTTTTGAGAACTTCTAGTTCCGGTTTTTTGAATTCGCCCAAAAGAAATTTGAGCATAGCTTCTTCTCCCTTCGGCTTTTTAATTTTACCGGATGGGGTCGCTGGAGCGATGCCTATCCTGATGCGCACAAATTCTTCTGATTTCAGGTGCTTAATAATTGAAGCTAGTCCGTTGTGCCCGCCGGAAGAGCGATTGAATGAGATTTTAATTTTACCTATGGGTAAATCCACGTCGTCATAAATAACCACCAGATCTTTTAGGTCTTTTTTGCTTTTCACTAAGGCAACCACGGCTTTCCCGGAATTGTTCATAAAAGTATCCGGGGTTATAAATTTTACTTTTGGGCCCTCCCACTTTTTCTCCACCATCTGCGCCAAAATTCTCCCGGCGTTATGCCTTGTGTTCTCATATTCAACTCCCGGATTCCCCAATCCCACTACCAATTTCATATCCCTATGATAACAAAATTCATAATTCTTAATCCAGAATTCATCATTACTCCACAATATCCGCCCTCTTGTCAAGTCTTTTTTATGATATATTATTCGAATGGAATCAATACCAGCAGAAGTGAAAACAAAAGCGCAATCGTTTTGGGAACTGGCGCGTTTCGCTCTTATCGCCCTTTTAATAGTTGTGCCTATACGAGTATTGGTCGCGGAACCTTTTATCGTATCGGGCTCCTCTATGGTGCCTACGTTTCAAAACGGAGATTATTTGATAGTAGATAAAATATCTTATAAACTAAGTGACCCAAAGCGAGATGACGTAATAATATTCAGATATCCCGCCGACCCTTCAAAGTTTTTTATAAAAAGAATCATCGGTCTTCCGAATGAAACAGTTGATATAGAAGGAAGCAAGATAACCATCACCAACGACGAACACCAGGACGGCTTAGTTCTGAATCAGCCGTTTGTTAAAAATTCTTCAAGCAACAACCTGCATTTTGAATTAAAAGATGACGAATACTTTGTAATGGGAGACAACAGAAGCGCAAGTTCTGATTCCCGATATTGGGGAGCCGTAAACAAAGACCTTCTGACAGGAAGAGCTTTGCTTCGGTTGTTGCCAATAGATAAAGTAGACGCGTTACCGGGCGATTATAATCAAGCGGAATAAAATAATAATTATGAAAAAAACAACACAAGCGAGCAAGCAAAAAAGTGCCGAAATATCTTCTCCGAAAGGAATGCGAGACTTGATGAACGAAGAGTATTATTCTTTCCAGGGGTTTTTTGAAAAAGCTCAGGAGGTGGCGGTTTACTACGGGTTCAAGCCAATAGAAACTCCGATGCTTGAGCAGGAAGAGCTCATAACCGGCGGCATAGGAAAAGGCACCGACATCGTGGATAAAGAAATATACAACCTGAAAACAAAAGGCGGCGACCACTTGGCGCTGCGACCCGAACACACCGCTCCCCTCATGCGCGCTTATATTGAACACGGAATGCAGAATATGCCTCAGCCTGTAATGTTTTACCAATACGGTCCCGTCTTCCGACACGACAAGCCTCAGCGGGGACGCTACAGGCAGTTTTGGCAATTTGATTTGGATTGCCTTGGCAACGATAAAAGCATAATGGACGCGCTCGTTGTAAAGGCAGGCATGAGCATACTGGAAGAAGCAGGAGCTAAGGATTTGACGATTGATATAAATTCCATCGGAGACAAGGAGTGTCGCAACGGCTATCTCAGAGAGCTAACAAACTATTACAAGAAGCACTTGAGCAGCTTGCCATCCGTTGACCGAGAACGCTTAAAAACAAATCCTCTGCGGATATTGGATTCCAAAGAAGAAAAAACCATAGAAATAAACGAGGGCGCCCCGGATTCCGTCTCCTTCCTGTGCCCGTCTTGTAAAAAGCACTTCAAGGAGGTTTTGGAATATTTAGAAGAAATGGGAATAGCTTACAACATAAACAAGAACCTGGTTCGCGGACTTTCTTATTACACCCGAACCGTTTTTGAAATTATAGAACAGCAGGGCGGAGAAGACGGCACTCCCCTTACCCTTGCCGGAGGAGGAAGATATGATTATTTGGCTCGCCAAGTGGGAAGCAAGAGAGATGTTCCTGCCGTTGGAATTTCCATCGGAGTGGATAGAATAATTTCCTCCCCTTGGTATAAAAAACTTTCTCCAAGAATATTAAAGAAGCCTAAAATTTATTTTATCCAGCTTGGTTCCGAGGCAAAACTCAAGAGCTTAAACATAATAGAAATTCTCCGCAAAGCTCATGTGCCTATCGCGCAGTCTCTTTCCAAGGATAGCCTGGGAAGCCAGTTAGCTATAGCAGAAAAATTGGCTATTCCTTATGCGATAATTTTCGGAGTGAAGGAAGCCCTGGATAACTCGGTAATTGTCCGCGATATGTCCAACAGGTCTCAAGAAACGGTAAAATTAAGCAAGCTTTTGGACTACTTGAAGGAAATTAAATAAAGGAGATGAAGAAAATTCTTCAACAAACAGAAGGAGTTCTCAGAAAAATCGCGGAGGAGGTGCCCGTTGCCGAAATCAGAAGCAAGAAAATACAAAATGTTTTGAAAGAACTCTCCGCTTCGTTAAAAAGCCAGGACGACGGTGTAGCTATAGCTGCGCCGCAGATTGGTTATTCGCTCCGAATTTTCGTAGTTTCAGGAAAAATATTTTCCAAAAACTTTACCAAGAGCCGTGAAGAACTGCTCCTGGAAGAAGGAAGCGCCAACCCGCCACCTAAAGAAACAATCAAGGACTTGGTATTCATTAATCCAAAAATTTCCCGCCTTTCCAGAGACAAAGAATGGCTGCCCGAAGGATGTCTTTCCGTCCGGTGGCTGTATGGAAAAATTTTTCGTTCCAAGAAAGCCACCGTTACGGCCTATGACGAAGAAGGCAACAAATTTACCCGCGGAGCATCCGGGCTTCTGGCTCAGATTTTCCAGCATGAAACAGACCATCTAAACGGAATTCTTTTTATTGACAACGCAAAAGACATAAAAGAAGAATTACCCAAATAATCTATTGTTCTTTTGGGTTATATGTTTTTTCCCAGAGGTATTCATCCACTCTCTCATATCCATACTTGTCAAAAAGCGGAAGCATCAACTCGTCCCACTTTTCATTGGTCATACCAAGGTCATAATTGGGAGTTTTAGATACAACATGCTTAACAGGAGCAGTTAAAAGGTTGGCATATTTCTGCATTATGCCGGTTGAAATTTCCCAGAGCGTTCTGGCTGCCCCTTTTAAAAAACGCGGATTCTGAAATTTATACTCATAGTTATTTACATCGGTTGTCCCCAAATAACCATATGGCTTTCTTTCTACGCTTATAAAAATTTTTGCTCCGGACCCTGACCTAGGGTGCGATATCGTTATAGCCATATCATGAACAACCCCTTCATCTAGAGATAAATCATTTGACACCTGCACACTCATAACTTCTCCATTAAATATGGCACTATAGCTTTTGGAGTTTTTCCTGTTTTTTTCACTAAGCTCGGGCAATTCAAAATCCATCATGCTTAATTCGGGAATTTCCGGAATTCTTGCGGCTTCTTTTGTTACTTCTAGTCCCATAAAGTTATTTTTGTATATATTACAAACAAAGTATATAATTACGATGTTAAATTAATTATACGCCAGTATGGAGAAAAAGTTAAATTTCGCATTTTTTGGCACCCCGGACGTTGCTTCGGAAACTTTGGAAATTCTAAAAAAGTCCGGTTTTTTGCCCTCTTTCATTATTACTTCCCCCGATAAGCCTCAGGGACGGAAAATGCTTATTGCACCACCGCCGGTAAAAGTCTGGGCGGAAACAAACAACGTCCCTTTTATTCAGCCTGAGAAGCTTACCTTGGAAGAGATTAAAGGAGAATTTGACCTATTTATAGTAGTAGCTTACGGTAAAATTATACCTGAACAAATTTTAAACTTTCCCAAAATGGGTTCAATAAATATCCACTATTCCTTGTTGCCCAAATATCGTGGCGCTTCCCCTGTGGAATCAGCGATTTTAAATGGCGACACTGAGACGGGGGTCACTATCCAAAAAATGGTTTATGAGATGGACGCCGGCCCCGTAATTTCGGGAAAAAAGGTTGAGATTCTAGAAACCGAAACAGCGCCCGAACTCAGGAAGAGATTAATAGAAATAGGGGGAGAGCTATTGGTGACAACGTTGCCAAAAATAAGCACCGGAGAAACTAAGGAGACCCCTCAAGACGAAAGCAAATCAACGTATTGTAAAAAAATAAAGAAGGAGGACGGCTTAATAGACCCAGGTGGCAACCCTGTTAAAAACTATAATAAGTTCCGAGCTTACGCTCACTGGCCCAGGACATTTTTCTTTAAAGATGGTAAGAGAATTATAATTACCCAGGCTAAGTTGGAAAATAACCGATTTATGATAGAAAAAATAATCCCTGAAGGCGGAAAGGAAACCACTTATACTCACCCCTAGATTAATACACTTCCTGTTGGTAACATTTTTCGCAATAAACTATTGCCGGGTTATCCGGAGAATACGAAGTCTCAAACTCATTAGGACAATGGTTTTCGTTATGTAAGTGGTGAGGGGCGAGATTTTTATAAATGTCTCCTTCTGACGCAATGCCGGCGCACTGGCACCCTCTGCGCCACAACTTAGACGGATTAAGTTTATTCAAGCGTCCATAATATCTGCAATTAGGACAAAGGCGTGGCAGTGGTATATTCATCCTTTTATAAAACTCAAGCTCTCTTGGTATAACTCTAAAGGCGGTGGTGCAGCCATGTCGGCAATCCCCGGCATGAGCGCACCCCACGGACTCGGTTAAAATATCTTCCGTTACATCTTTTATATCATCCGGTAATACTTCAGAAGTGATTGTAATATTGTAGTTCTTGGTATTTGGGTCTTGCCATCTGAGACCTTTGCTCAAGGCCCCTTCTTTGGTCATGGGAAAATATTCTTGCGCCACAGTTTCATTATATGCAAACATAGACAACTCCATCGGACAAAATTCGCCGTATTCGCCCGCTTCTGTCATTTGTTCAATTATTTTCGCGACAAGCGCCTTATATTCCTGCTCTTCATATTGTTTGTTAAAAATACAGAACTCTTTGTTTTCTAATCCTATGCACCCGAAAACGTTCTGACATTTTCGAACCATAAAAGAATACTCTATGTCGTTGGAATGCACTCCTCGCAAGCAAAATTTACTGTTATAGCACTTACCGGTACTGGTGCATTCATAAGCTAGCTCGGAGTCTCCCCCGCTGTAAGTATCCATAGAATCTTTATACCTCATGTTGTCCCAGATATACCGCACATTTTCACAATCTTTCAATCCAAAGCTCATAAAAACATTCTTCGAATCGACAATATTATCCCCGGTGGAATTCGGAGAATTCATTATATTCAAATTTTTATTTATGTTTTTTTGGCAAATTTCTTGAAATTCCAATAGGGCTTCTTCTTTTTCGACAAATGAACCCGTGTTGAAACCTTCAATTTTTTTCATATATTCTTCTCTTGAGAGCTGCTGGTTTTTGAAACAATACTGCTTGTTGCGTAAATTTGTGCACATAAAACAGTCCAGACAATTTTTACAATTCAGGAGCATGCTGGAATTTGAACAATTTTCGGAGAACATGGAGAACGTAACATATCGGCAGGCAATGCACTCCACGCATTCATACAAAAACTCCGAAGCCTCAAATACTTGCATACAATCCACGCAGTCTCTGGATTTATTAACACGATAGCCATACAAGGCGTTAGTAGAATTATGAGTTCTGGCGCATAAGTAGCAGTCCTTTGAGCGACCAACATCGTTGTTGTAATCGCAATTTTCCGAGTTCTCAATACGCAAAGACGGCCAAGGCATCCGAAGCATAAACTCCCTCATCTGCGAGAAAAATGGCCGAGAGAAGTCATACTCTTGGCTGTATTCCATCGGGTCAAACTGGTCGCTATACCAGAACGAGTGGTCAAATACTTTATGAGGTGAATCGGGGGAATAAACCGATATTATATCTTTTCCTGTCTTGTCACATCTTCTTTTATACAAAATCCTCTCGTTTCTGAAACTCATTCTGCGCATCTGCCGGCATTCCATGCAAAAAGTTGGAAGTGGAACTTTTACTTTTTCATAAAAATTAAAATCTTCACTATGTATGGTGAAATCTTTTTCACAATTTTTACAAATCCTAGTTTCCATGACTTCCAAAGCGGAAAAATTATTATTTTGAAGTAAAAGGATTTCTACCAGAAAGACCTTTGAGCATTTTCTTTACGCTCTTGGCTCCACGCCTGAACAAGGTCTGTTTTCGGTCTTTGTTTTTACTAATCTCGTTGAATAATTTTTCCGCAACTTCGTCAATTGTGTTGTGCCAGTCTTCATTATCGCTTTCGGCGTAGAAATTCTCTCCGTTTACAGTTATGGAGCAGTCCGCGTGAAATATTTCTCCCGCCTTGTGGTGGTTTGTTGATTTACCGACTTCAAACGTTGCTTTCACTTCGCCCTTTTCTTCTTTTATGTTTGAAACGAACTTGCCTAAGTTCTCCATTCGCTTAAGGGCATAGTCCCTTATCTCATCTGTTAATTCTATGTTTTTACTTTGTAAATTTATTTGCATATCTCTATTATATCATATTTTTGCTATACTTAAAAACATGTCGGAAGCTGTAAAAATACTCATAATTGGCAATGGATTCGGGGGTGTATACGCTTTAAAAAATTTATGCGCGGCTTTTCATGGCGACAAAAACACAAAATTCGCGATGGTCGGAGAAAGAAACTATTTCCTTTTTACTCCCCTACTCCATGAAGTCGCAACCGGAAGCTTGAATCCAAGCAATATAATAGAGCCTATTCGTGAAGTTTTAGGATGTTTTCTTGATAAATTTTATTTAGGGAAAGTTTCGTCAGTAAGCCTGCAAAATCGCACGGTGAGCGTAGGTGACAAAATTATACCTTATGATTATTTGGTGCTGGCTCCGGGAGCCACCGCGAACTTCTACAACATCCCTGGAGCGGAACAATATTCTTTTCCGTTAAAAAGTATTGAGGACGCGGTAAAAATAAAAAATCACTGCATAACTCAGATGGAGCGCGCCACGCACGAGACAAGCCAGGAAGAAAGACGGAAGATGCTTAGATTTGTGGTGGTTGGGGGCGGCCCGACGGGAGTAGAGTTGGCAGCCGAACTACGGGAATTAATAAACGAAAGTTTTTCCAAGTATTACCCGTGCGAAATACTAAAAGATGTTTCGGTAGTCTTGGTCCATAGAGATACAGAACTTGTGCAACAATTCGGACCAAAGATTAAAAAGAAAACTCTGGAAGTCCTAAACAAGAAAGACATAGAAGTAATGCTCGGTAGCGCAGTTAAGGAAGTGGGTCCGGACTATATAATTATAAATGAAAATGAAAAAATACTTTCAGACATGGTAATTTGGACTGCCGGAATCAAGCCGGCAGAAATCATTTTTGACGAACCGATTGCAAAATCCGGAAATGGACGCATATTGGTGAATGAGTTTTTGCAGCTACCCAGCCACAAAGAAGTTTTCGCACTAGGAGACATCGCGGCGTTTAAAGATAAAAAAACAAATGAATTTCTGCCGGCGCTCGCTCAGGTCGCGGAAAAAGAATCCAAGGTTGTGGCTAAAAATATAAAATTTCTGATAAACAAAAAACCCATAGAAGAATTTTCCTACAGAAGCTCGGGTATTTTGATGTCTTTGGGGCAGTGGATGGCTGTCGGTGAAATATTTAATTTCACCTTTTCGGGACATTTCGCTTGGTGGCTCTGGAGAACTGTTTATTTGATAAAATTTCTGTCTTGGAGAAAGAAAATAAGAGTCGCGATTGACTGGACAATGAACTTATTTTCTCCGCGCGACATTGCCGAATTATAAAGGTAGCGCTGGAGACACGGCATATTTAATTAACTTTATGGATGTGTTTTTGGTGCAGAACCGGTATGTATAGTTTCTCTATATATTCCTGTAGCATCCGCGAAGTAGAAAATTTTTCAAGAATTAAATTTCTTACTTTCCACATTTTCCCCGCCCACAGAGAATCGACAGGATTTTTCAAATGTTCATAATAAAGAGGGATAATTTTCTTTTCAACCAAAGAAAAAATCTCTCCCCCTAACTCTTTTTCATTTATAACCCATCCGATATCTGGCGCGCTCACTTCGTAAACCCATCCGTCGCGGGTGGAAAGCGACAAAACACCATTCAGCCCCGCTTTCATTCCACTCGTCCCGCAGGCTTCAAATCCGACAACGGGAGTATTAAGCCAAATATCCACGCCAGAGGTCAGAACCCCGGCCAAGTCAGTGCTGTAGTTGGGTATAAAGGCAGCGTTATCTTCTAATTTTTCTTTTATAATTTTTTTTATTTTTGCGTCAAACAAGCTGTCCTCTTCCCTGGTAGGCCCAGAAAAAATTATCTTTATCGGTACCGGTGAATTTTTTGAGATTTCAAGAAGTTTCTCTATATTATCCAAGAACAACAGCGGTTGCTTGTATTCCACTAGCCTCCTGGCCCATCCAAATATAATATCTTTTTCCCCCCAAACTTCTCCAGTTTTTTCTTTAATAAAAGTCAGAAGTTTTTTTTTATTTTCAAGATGACTATCCCAGATATTTTTAGCCGATGTGTTTGTAATTTTATCCCACCTTGGTATAAACACTCCATTGGTAACATATTCCATAGGCTGGTCCGGCCAAACTTTTACAGCTTCTTGTTGATGCACTAGACTTACGGCATTTGACCTGTTTGAAAGCCTGAAAGAGAGAGTTGTCATTGAAAACAAGCCAGGGTTTTCACTTATACCAAGATTTGCAATGTCTTTGCCTTCTAACCCTGCCTCCTGCGCGTATTTTTCCATAAAAATAGCGACCTTGTCGGATGAAAATTGTTCCTGTCCGGCGAGTACCAGTGTATGGTTGGAAAAAAGAATATGTTTTTTTGCGTATTCAAGAGCAGCTTCAAAATTTACCTGCTGATGCTCCATTTCATGTCGCACCAATTCCAAAGAAAGAAAAGCCGAATGTCCTTCATTTAAGTGATAAACCGAAGCATGATGTCCCATCTTCGCAAGCAGCCTGAATCCACCTATACCTAGAAGAATCTCTTGTTTAAGTCTTATATCACGGTTCTCGTCATATAGATTCTCTGTAATTCCTCTATCCCTAGGGTCATTATCCGGAATGTCTGTGTCCAGTAAATAAACCCTTGCGTCGTTTTCTTCCCATTGCCACGCTTTTGCTCTTACGGTCCTTCCTTCTATCGGGACTGATATTATTATTTCCTGACTATTCTTGTCCGTAATAATTTTTAACTTGTGTTTTTCTTCGTGTTTGTCTAGCGTGAGAATGCTCTGAGCTTTCTTATAGAAAAGTCCGACAGCTACAAGCGGAAATTTTTGCATGGCCGCCTCCCTTATAAAATCTCCCGCCAAAACTCCCAAGCCTCCTGCGTAAGTAGGCAATGTGCTATCAAGCGCATACTCTGAGCAAAAATACGCTATCGGATTTTTTAAAAATGCCTCGTATTCCTTACTTTTTTTAAATTCAGGAAACCAATTCTCGCTATCTGTATTTTTCATAAAGTTATGACCCACGCTGTTCAGGCTGTCCCCCGCGAATTTTATAATATTTTGCTTTATATCTTTCTACTACTTCCTCTACCTCCTTGTGCGGTATTTCCACACGCAGCAGGTCAATAGCGTTCATGGTATCATAAATATCCAATTTATTTTCCAGTTTATACATTGCGTCACGCCAAAGAATGGCTTTCTCGTATTCATGCCTGTCTACTGCTTCCTTCTCTAGCTTTTTCATCATATCCATGAAAGCAAAATACACACCCTGCTCCCCTCCTCCTTTACCGACTGTTCTGTCTTTAAAGGGAATGCGCAATATATTTTTCTGTTCCTGCATCATTGACCTTATTTTCCCGGTACGCTGCCAATTAAAGGCTGTAGTGATAATTTTTTCATAATAATCCCTGCCCTGTTCCAAAGTTTTTTCCCTTACATCCAAAATGTGTCTTAAGGCATCCAGTAGACTGTATGCCCCATATTCTATCATTTCCAGGCTCCACCACGGCTTAGCAGATGCCCACCAAAAGTGGTCAGAGGCAAGCCCCATATCCATTTTCATTCGCACCATGGGGAAGCGAACCTGGGTTTTATCCATTCCGTAAACTTCATTTAAAACAAGTTCTGTGAATTGCCATTGCCATTTATGTATTATGTTTTCGGGGTCATTCCACGACAAAAACTGAATCCCGTGCTCAATGTCCTCTTTACTGGATGCCCAAGTTGCCTTTGAAGGTTCTATCTCTTTTTTTTCCTTATAATATTTATCAACATCGGATATTTTTATCAATTCAAATTCTTTAGTATCAAAAATTTCGAAAAGCATCTTCTCCAGCCCTGGACGGTGGTGCCCAAAGGTTTCTGCGTCCATGGCAGTTACGATATAGTTGTCGGTTTTCATCTCATCTGTCATAGCTTCAAGCAGGGTGTCGCGAGACCTGACAACAGCGCTCATTATCAAATTACTCAATCGTCGGTTGCGAAAAAAGACTTTTAATCCTGTATTTTTTATTTTGTAAATTTGGCTGTAATCAACCTGCCCCACTTCTCCGCCGCACGAAATTTCATCTAAAATTATCCATTTGAAACCAAGTTTTTCTATTATCTTTCCCACTCTCTCGTCGTATGCCATTTCAGGCGAGAAAAAACCGTTCGGAGTATAATTTCCCAAAAAATGTTTCAGTGTTTCAGTGTTTAGCACTATCTGCCTTTCTATTTCCTCTTCGGAAATAAGGGGTAAAAGAGCGTGATATTTAGCTGAACCCGTTATTTCAATGCGACCCTCAGTTACCAGTTTTTTCAAATCGTCAATTATGTCTGTGTGTCCATATTTGTGCAATAACTCAAAAAGCGCGCCGTTGATATTTACCGACAAGCGCACTTTATCATTTTTTTTTATTCCATCAATAATAGGCCGGTAACTTTGTGTGACAATAGCCTGAAGTATGTCCGGTTGCTGATTTGCTGGTTGATAGAAATGTAGGAAATTTGCCCATTTCATATTATAGTTTAAATTGGTTAATGGCACGTAAGAAAAGTTTTTCGTATTCCTTAGCTGATTTTTCCCAAGAAAAATTCTCCCTCATGGCCCTTTTTTGTATTTCTTGCCAAATTTTCGGATACTTATATGTCTCATACGCGCGCATAAACGTGCCCAAAAAGGCGTATTTGTCGTAGTTTTCAAACACAAAACCGGTCCCTTCATTTCCTTCCGACGTGTTGTCCTTGACACTGTCGGCCAAGCCACCTATTTTTCTCACTATTGGAACCACGCCATAGCGCATGGATTCCATCTGAGTTAGCCCGCACGGTTCGAACCGTGAGGGAATAAGTATAGCGTCTGCTCCAGCATAAATAGTGTGCGGTAACAAACTGTCAAAGGAAAGATGTGTAGCTACATTCTTGTGTTTTTTATCAAGCTCACTGAAAAAACTGACAAAATGCGACTCACCTGTTCCAAGCACCACCAGTTGAAAATCAAAATTTAGAAGCAGCGGTTCAATAGTTTCAACTATAAGGTTAATACCTTTTTGTTCAGAAAGACGGCAAATAATGCACACAACAAAAGCTTCTTTTTTTTCAGGCAAATTAAATTTTTGCTGAAGTATTTTTTTATTTTTTATTTTTTCACTCAAATTTTCTTCATTGTATTTGAATTCGACGTAAGGATTTGTTTCCGGATTATAGTTGTCATAATTTATACCGTTTAAAATTCCAAAAAGCCGGGAGCGTCGCTCTTTCAAGAGCGGGTCAAGCAATTCTCCGTATTCCGGAGTAGTGATTTCCCTAGCATAACTTGGAGAAACAGTATTTATTACATCAGCGTATCGTATCCCTCTCCGCATAAAATTCATTTTTAGTAAATGAGGGTCTGTGATAGAAGGAATAGGCGACTGGCCGTCATCGTAATCAAGCTCGCTGGTATGTTTATGATCCAACATACCTTGATAGTAAATATTGTGGATAATAAATGTGGACGCAATTTTTGAAATGATGGGGTCTTTAGCATATTCGCATTTCATGTAGTTGGGTATCAGTCCTCCCTGCCAATCATTGGCAACTATAATATCGGGTTTCCATTCAGTAGATGTATGCCTTACGAATTCGATAGTGCCTCTGGACAACAGGGCCCAGCGAGCGGGGTCGTCATCATATCCATAAACGCTCCCTCTTTTTTCATAATACTCTTCATTTTCTAAAAAATAATTAATAAGCCCGGCTTTGTTTTTATATTTTTTTACATTGCAAATAATGTCTTCACTCCCCGGATTTGGAATCATAAGACCCTCTAAAACTAAGGTCATAGGGAATTCGTCTTCATTGATTGAAGCATATTTGGGAGCCATCGTCCTTACGTCGTGTCCCAGCTCTCTGAGCGCTTTAGGCAAAGCATGCAAAACTTCACCCAGTCCTCCCACCTGCACAAAGGGCGCGATTTCAGAACCTGCAAATAGGATTTTAAGCGGACGTGATTTATTTAGTGAATTATTTAAAAATATTTTCATAAAATCACGCGTGTTCTATAACAATATCCGGAATGTTTTTATAATTCGGATTTTTAACGAAAAATGGACTGCCATTTCTCTTAACTATAAAGTAAGCAAAACCACGTAATTTTTTTACTGGTCCATAATCTGCGTGTTTGGGCCATGCCGCCTCCTTGGCTTTCTCAAGATTAACCGGACTGTTGTCTACGCTTATTAGCCAGGATTCTCCGGTGTTAACCATGAGGTGCCCGGCATTTTTTGGTATTTCTATGACGCTTCCAGCTTTTACAAAAACAGCCTTAACATACTCCACTTCATTGTCTACCAAGCCATTGTTTCCATCGGCCTTTCGCTCTTGCAGGAGAAGTATCCCTTCCCCCGACAATATTTCATAAGTTTCTATAAAATCATCCACGTGGTAGTGTCCGTAAGTTTTTATATATTCCTCACCCACTAGTCCACTTTGCCAAATAGTGATATTCTTCCGTTCGCTTCCTCCCCTTATCATAAAATAATGAACTGCCGGTCCGGCAGACGCCGGATCCATCAAAACCTCTGACATTTCTTTATGGGTTCTCTCAGCAAAAATATTATCCATATTGTTTGATCTTTCTACTCTTTAATAATAGCATTTATTGGGCCTTTGAGACAATTTACCTAATCCGGAGCTAATCCTTTGATTTTTTAATTCTTTCTCTTAAATTACTGCTGCTAAAGTTATGATTCCTGCTGTTATAGACAACTTTCATATCCGGCAATCTATCTCTGGAATAATTTGGCTTATTTTCCCAGTCCGCACCCATGAAACGGATATCGGGGTTTATTTTCTTTAAAAGATGGTATAAGTCAACTTCATCGCTATAGACCACTATCTCATCCACGTATTTACAGCCCTCCAGGCGTATTTTTCTTTCTTCCAGAGTTTCTATCGGCTTGTTTTTTTCCGGCCTGTCTACGCTGGGGTCATTTTGTAGACCCACTATTAAATAGTCGCACTGCTCCCTGCATTCTTTCAGCATGAGAACGTGGCCCGCATGCAATAAATCCATCGCCCCACATGTGAATCCTCTAATCATTAGTTTTGTGTTTTTATTAATTCTAAAAGTTCTTTGGTTTTTTGTTCTACCACGTCTTGTGATATGGCTTCCAAATTAAGACGTAGGAGAGGTTCGGTGTTGGACCCGCGTATGTTTGCTCTCCAATCCGAATATTCTATGGAAATTCCATCAATATTGTCAATTTTTGCATCAAAATATTTTTCCTTTATTTTTTCCAAAATCGGCAACGTCAGTTCTCGAGATGGTAAGTTAAAATTGATTTCCCCTGAAACGGGATATTTGAGAAAATATTCATTGAAAAGCTCCGACACTTTCAACCCTCTCTCTGACACTATCTGGAGGACAAGCAGAAAAGGAACAAGCCCATTGTCAGTAGAGTAAAAGTCTTTGAAGTAATAATGCCCGCTAGTCTCCGATGCAAAGACAGCCCCTTGCATCAGCATTTCCGGATTAAAATATGCTCTTCCGGCTTTTATGCTCACAGTCTTGCCTCCAGCAGCTTTAACTTTATCCTCTATCGCCCACTTAAGCCTAAGGTCGTGAACTATCACAGCACCTGGATTTTTTTTGCAAAAATATTCCGACAAAAATGCACTCAGGTAGTAAGGAGGTATAAATCTGCCAGTTTCGTCAAATATAAAAAAGCGGTCAGCGTCGGCATCCCAGGCAGCGCCAATATCAACTTTTTCTCTTTTTATCATTGCTTCTGTCTCCTCACGGTTCTCTTTTAAAAGAGGGTCCGGGGCGCCTTTCGGGAAATCGCCGTTTGGTGTTTCGTTGAGAGCTATTATTTCTACCGGTAATTTCGCTTTCAAAATATTTTGAACCGCTATACCGTTCATTCCGTTAGCCAGCACCTTAAGAGGCCTGATTTTCCCCAAATCCACGAACGATACACATTTGTCCAAGTAATCATTAAAAATATCTTTTATGAAGATACTTCCCTTAACGAGAGAATTATATTCGTATCCTGTCCTTACTATATCCCTAATATCATAAATTCCGTTATCCCCCGACACGGGAACAGCGTTTTGCCGGACTAATTTTAATCCATTAAATTCTTTTGGGTTATGAGAAGCGGAAACAATGATTCCCCCATCGTAACCGTAGTTTGCAACCGCAAAATAAAGCATATCGGAAGTAATAACACCGATATCAATTACATCTATCCCGTGATCTATTAATCCATTTTTTACGGCTTCAAACAAGACTGGACCGGATGTGCGCACGTCTCTTCCCAAAACAACTGTTTGTGGGTTTGTAAATTTTGCGAACGCTTGCGCAATTTTATAAGTTATCGTGGGATTAATCTGTTCGGGGTAAATGCCCCGTATATCGTAAGCATGAAAAATTATAGGATCAAAAGTGTTGAAGTCAATTTTTTTTCGCATTTTACTTATTTCAATAAAAATCTTACCTTAAAATAAATCTGAATGTGGGAACTAGGCGAATGTCCAGAAAGAATTCTCCAAAATTCATCGCGATTATTGTGGGATTGGAGGCTCCAGGCGCTATTGGGCTTGAGATAGTGGACTTTTGCCATTGTCTGCTCGTGTTCTTGGTAAATTTGTCAAATCGTCCCCACGGTTTTTCTACTGTAAATGTTTTCATAATTTTCTTTCATTGTATCAAAAAAATCGCGTTTATTCAATCCACTCTTTTATTATACGTTCTGTATCTTTGGGATTTTTAACCGCCATGGTTTCAAAGCCGGCTTCAAAAACCGAATAGTCGTTGCCGCCCGGGAATAAGCCGTCACCCAGGAAAAGCACGTCGGATTTTTGCAACCCTGCCTTATTAAGAAACCGCACCAGTCCTACGGCCTTATTGAATCCTTTCGGTAAAATATCAATGCTGGAAGTTCCATTTATTAGAATGGTAACTTCGGGCAGTTGCGATTCAAGCAAAGCTTTGATTTTTTCTCTTTTCCTTCGGTCAGGATCAAATTTTATTTTTATCTCTATCGGAGCTTGCTGCCCGTTCGGAGTAAAAGTTATCTGCGTATCTCTGTCTTCAATAATTTTACCGACGGGGTTCGGCGGAATTTCATATTCCGGAGAACAAATGACCTCCTCTAATAATTTGATCGCCCTTGCTTTAGATTCAGATGGAAGCGGTTCTTTGTCTGTCAGAATCCACCCTTTGTTCGCTTCATCGTAGTCATATCTCTGACTGCCACTTGTGGGCAGTAGAGTGAAATTGCGTATGAAGGGCATCATGAATTCATCGTTCAGAAAAGGCGGAAGAAACTGGGTCTTCATTTGTTCAAAGGTTCCTCCTGCGATAGCTATTACCATTTTTTGCTGAACAAGTTTTTTAATCAAACCCGCCATTGCTTCCGTTATCGGGGTCTTGCTTGCCGTAAGAGTTCCATCAACATCAAACGCGATGATTTTTTTATCCGGTAGCATTATTTTTTCTTTTTCTTATGTTTCTTAACAGCCTCCTTCACGAGCAAGGACGAACTCTTAACCTTGCCGCCACGTCCGACATTGTAAACCATCTTGATATTGAGTTTTTTATGTATCATCCTTTCTTTGTATAAAGAAGAATCTGGATTGTTCGCATCTTTTTCGTCGCGATCTCCTCCGTTAGCAAAAATATGCGGTTTTATTTTAATCAAACCCTGACACACGCTCATGTCTTTGGTGTTATGTTTATGGTCGCTAATTATCACCCTATCCACGGCTTCAAAGGCTTCAATTATTTCCTTCCTTTCACGTTCCGGCATAAAAACATACCCCTTTTTAACCCTAATCCAGTGGTCGTTGTTAATATATACAACGAGTTCATCTCCCAGTCTTTTTGCTTCGCTAAAGAGGCGAACGTGGCCTATGTGCACAGGGTCAAATCCCCCACTCACCATTACTACTTTCTTGGCCTTGCCCATAGGCTTACCCTCGAGCATAGCCCTACGGGCGAGCGGGATGAGGGTTTTTTTGTCTGGAGACTTTTTTCCCATAGTTACCATAATTATATACTCTTTTACAATAAACAAAAATGGAGTCTCTCCTCCACTTTTGAACTTTCACTTATTTAAGTAGAAATCTGAGTGTAGAAACCACCCGAATTTTCTTGTATTCGGGAGAACCGGGGTCTTTTTCAGTAATGTCAAAAACTCCCTGATTACCTCTGGATATGCCTCCTATGGAAGAGCCGGAGTCTTTTGCAAACTGCTCCGCTGACTGGCGGGCATTTTTGATAGCTTCACCGAGCATTTCAGGTTTAACGCTGTTTATGTCAGAGAATTCAAATACGACAGAGTTCTGGTTCATAGCCACGCCTTGCTTTACCAGAAGCAACGTTTCCTTGGAAGCCGCTTTTACGGCATCAACCTTCTTAGTATAAACAGAAAGCTGGGTGTTGGAGTTGTATCGGAACAATGCGTCTTTGTATGTATCTTGGTATATATTTACCGGAGCCACGTTTATTTCTGATTCTTCAAATCCTTTTTGCACCAGGAAAGCCTTGATAGCTGTTATGTTTTTCTCAATATCGGCATATAAAGTGTCCACGTTGTTGGATTTTACTTCAAAGTTCAGAGACCATATTGCCGTATCTGCTTTTACTATTCTTTCCGAAAGGCCTTTTACCTCCACAAACGAACCCTGGTCCGAGAATCCTCTGGCAGCGACAAAAAATAGAACGGCAAAAACCAGCAAGACTCCTCCGATAATCCATGCCCAGTTATTTTTTACGTTTTCCATATGATTATTATTTAGCGTTCCTGCTTCTTCGGGTAGCCTTTTTAGCAAGCATCGTCCTCTTTACCGCCAAGCGCTTTTTGGTCTTGTGGGAACGTCTTGATTTCTTCTTTGGACTAAGTGTTGTGCCTCTTTTTGCCATGTGATTGTCTTATGTTGTTATTTGATAATGTAAGGTTCAGTATAGCAGATAACGCTCTAAAATTCTAATACCACGCAAGCTCTACTACTCCTATCTCGGAATTAGCACTGTTCACAATTTCTTTGAATTTCGCGATATCACTAAACCCACCCTCTGTCCGGAAGTGGTATGGATAAACTTTTGCCGGCTTGAATGCAAGCACCGCGTCCGCCGCCTCTTCTACTCCCATGGTATATGGTAGATTCATGGCAACGAAAGCCATATCAATATTCTGCAATCTTTTCATCTCTGGAATACCGCCGGTGTCTCCGGAAATGTAAACCCGTGTTCCGTCTTTTTCCACGACATAGCCATTACCCCGGCCCTTCGGATGGCGGCTATCGGATGTCTCCGGGAAATTATACATTGGAACAGCTTCTACGGAGAAACCTTTCTCTTCCGCCTTTTGGCCATTTTTCATAACGTATAGAGTGCCAGGCACGCTATCAGGCAGCATGTCAGCCACGGCTACCGGAGCGATAATTATTGTTTTTTCTTTTGAAAGAGCCTTAAGCGCTTCTACGTCCAAATGGTCTCCGTGGATGTCAGTGAGTAAAATTATGTCCGGTTCAGGTTTACTCGCAAATTTTTCCGCCCCGACAGGGTCCGTGTATACGGCCATTCCTCCCCAATTCAAAATCATGCTCGCATGCGATATCGGCACAACTTCTGGAGCAGTTGTTGCGATATTTGTATTATTATCAGGGACGTTCGTTTTGTTACTCATAAGCACGATAAAAATTATAACCGCCATTAATAGTATTAAAATTAAAATTTTCTTCATATGTTTACGATTAAGCTAGTAATTGATTACACAATATATTATACACCAACTTTATTCTCCGCCATATGCGTGTTTTAATTTATCAATATCCAGCTTATGCATTGTAAGCATTGCTTTCATTACCCTTTCAGTTTTCACGGGGTCCTTGTCTCTCATAAGCTCATTCAGCACCGAGGGCATAACCTGCCAGGATACCCCGAACTTGTCTTCTACCCACCCACATTGCCCGCACACTCCCGATATTCCTATCCTATCCCAAAAATAAGTTACTTCTTCTTCGTTTTTGCAGTCAATTATAAGTGACACCGCCGGGGTGAAATTAAACTTATGCGGGAGTCCACTATCCATAGCAATAAATTCTTGATGGGCTAAAGAGAACGTCCCATGCACCACCTTGTCTTTTGCGTCTACTCCACTTCCATCATAGAACGCAATTTCTTTTATACTTGCTTCTTCCCCTCTGTTTTTTAAAAGTCCAGTGTAGAAATCCATCGCAGTTTTTGCTTTTCCATATTTACTCCCGGAAAACATTAAGAGCGGAGTAATTTTCTGAGGGCGTTTTGCTAGAATCATCTGCCATGACACTCCGAACTTGTCATTCACCCAGGCATATTTTTCGGCAAAAGGATATTTGGCAAACTCCATAAGAACATTGCCCCCATCGGATAATTTTTCGTAAAGCGTGTCTATTTCTTCCTCTGTTTCGCATCCGATAAAAAAAGAAATAGAAGGTGTAAATTTGAAATACGGCCCGCCGTTTAAGGCTAAAAATTTCTGCCCTGCAATTTCAAAATCCACCGTCATGACGGAGCCCTGCTTTCTGCCCGAAGCTTCTGCTCCAGACTTTCCATAATAAGTGATATGACTTATCTTGCTTCGCTCAAAGAGTGACGCATAAAATTCCGCCGCTTCCAAAGCTTTGTCGTCAAACCATAAACATGGTGTTATTTTTTGCATTTTAGTTCTGAGTAACGGAGTAATCCAAACTCTGAGTGATTGTCATTGTCTCGTAACTATAATGATAGTTGGTGGCAAATACGGCGCCGATAACGGCCAGGACCGCGAGGCCGTTAGTGAGAATGTCTCGGTGGTGATTTTTATTTTTTATCACGATATAAAGCGTCAGCGCCATTGCAATAATTGAGAAAATCACGGACATAATTATGTTGGTTGTATTTCTTGGAGAAGCCAGAAGTTTCTGCCATAACGCTGGTGTTGCCATGGGTTCTGTTTTTAAATCGGTTTTTATAGCCTCAGTGATGTTGTTAGAAGGCTCTGGTTTTGCCTCAGGGTCAGCTGGCACAAACTCAGCCCCGAGAACAGAGAGATCATTATTTTTTGCCTGCCCTGCTCTCTCCGCTACGGCAACCTGATTTTTTGATTGTTCAGCTTTTGGACTTATAGCCTGCGAAGAAGACACGGTGAAAGCCGGGTTCGCGTATACTTGCGCCACAAAAATAGTTTTTCTGCCTTTGTAAATACCCTTCGCTATGCCTGTGCCCATTTCCGTATAATTCCCCTTCACTATGTTTGCTTTGTGAGTAGGACTGTTGAGCCAAGCTTGTGTCACGTCTTTAGAATCGTGAAAGTTCACTGCCAAATTTTCTCCCGCATATTGATATTTATATCCGGCAAGCTCAAGCCAATACCATGGAGTTATGCCTTCGGGGCTAGTGTGAGCAAAGTATCCCTTGGTAGCCATATCTTCCGCTTTCATTTCCGCCGCCTTGTTTAAAATAGGGCTCACTATGAGCTGTCCCAGATTCTGAGAAGCGCGTTCTTCATTCGTAAGTTCCCCCAAAACAGCCGGCAAAACAGCAGCCATATTCCCAACGAGATTTAGATTTCCGACAACGGGAATAAGAAAAGAAAAAATTTCAAAAAATAAGATGAGAACAATAAGATTGCGAGTGCTGTAGTCACGCAGAATATGCGGACGGTGTTCGTTGCCCGCATGCGGAATAAAATGTTTTTTAAGCCAAGAAAACATCTGAATATTATAACAACGAATGAGGAGAAAAGTCAAATTTATTTGCTTATTCTCCGAATGACGTTGTTATATGGTAACCCATATAACAAACAAAACCCCACCTGTCCAGGTGGGGTTTTGTGATTTAATTTATAAGAGTTAATTTAGATTATTTATTTAGCACTGCTCGAGTCAGAGGTCCTACGATTCCATCCCCTTTCAAGCCGTTAGCTAATTGGAATTTAACAACAGCCGCTTTGGTTAAAGGTCCGAACTTACCATCAACTACAAGGGGTCCATAGCCCGCGGTGTTTAGGAACTTCTGAAGTTCCATAACTTCTGCTGGCGCCACTACACCCTGCTTCAACAGAAGAGTGAAGACAAATTGAGGACCAGTTTCCGCACCGAGAACTTCCCCTGGAGCTGGATTAGACGGAGTTCGTGACCTACTACCTCCCCCACTTGAGCTAGGGCTGTTTATGTTGGCGGTTGTGTTGGCTGTGGTATTAAGCAAGTTGTAATTTCCCGCGTCTGCTCCTGATATTGCTATACCAACAACAGAAACAGGTATTGATGTTCCCACCGCATCGTTTGCAAACGAAGCCGAAGTATAAGTAGCGGTGAATATATCTCCAGCCACACGATTGTCAAAGAGGTCTACAGTGGCAACGGTAGTGTTGTCATATGTCTTGTCTATTCCCGTGGCTGTAACCGTTAAGTCTCTCGGAATAACATTTACCGTGCGTGTTACTTCCGTGGCAGCATTGGTTGCCGCGTCTGAAACATTGTATCGGACCGTGTAAGCACCCAATACACTAGTATCAACAGGATTTGTAACTACAATTGAGCCCGTGAGGTCTCCATCAACGATATCTAAGGCTGTAGCCCCGGCATCAACATATACGGAGCCATATTGGACATCTACAGGACTTACACCAAGCATTGTAATGTCCGGAGCAGTCGTATCTTCAACGATTACATCAAAAGTTTCTGAAGTTGCCACGTTCCCGGCTGTGTCAGCCTTGTCACAAGTAACGAGAGTAGTTCCCAGCGCAAAGGTTGAACCAGAGACTGGAGAACATGTTGCAGAAGCTGTAGCATCTATGTTGTCTGTCGCATCAGGAGACGTGTAATTTACAACTGCACCTAAACCTGAAGTAGCTTCTTCTGTTTCGTCAGAATGAGAATCAATAACTGGAGCAGTTCTGTCAAAAGTTACCGAACTAGCATCAGTCACAGCCGTAACTGTAGTGCCGGCATTTCCTACAATATCAGAGAAATCTATGGTAAATGCCACTGTTCCTTCCGTATCTCCTCCTGTCATTATGTAAGTAGCGCTCCAAGCTGTTGGTCCGCCAGAAACAACGGCAACATTGCCACCGATGGTAACCACAGGAGTCTGAATATCTTCTGAAGAACTAAAAGCTAAAGTCACTGTGTCGCCGACTTTTGCATAAGCCGTATTCGCATTGTTGGAAGAAATGTTAACTGAAGTTAACGTTGGGTCTGTAGTGTCTATGGTGAATGCGGAAGCCGCTAGTAAATTGCTCAAGTTCCCTGCCGCATCGGTCACTCTAACGGTGCAATTATATGTGCCATCCAAGAGTGAATCAAATGTTACTGTATTGGAGCCTGCTGAAGCCGAAGCAGTTCCGCTAGAACATCCTCCGCCGTAAGTTATATCTCCGGCTTCATCCGAGCTGAAAGTATAATCAGGGGTATCATCCGTATCTAGCGGCGGCACCGGAGTAACTTCAGCAATTACTGGAGACACACTATCATAAGTAATTCCAAATTGAGTCGCTGCTGTGCTGTTATTTCCAGCAGTATCAATAGCAGAATTTATATCAATATCAACAGTCATCAAACCTTGTATCACAGGCACAACACCGAAGTTATAAACTGTTGCGCTTGCTGGAACAAAACTACTTAAAATTCCATTCACTAAATCTATGTCCGCACCAGAAAATCCTGTTACGTCTTCAGAAAATGTTGCGGTGAAAGGCACTGGAGACGTATTGGTTGGGTCTGTTTCTGTAGAAGATATTGTGACATCTGGTGGAACTGTATCAATTGTAAAATCTGATACATCGAGAATATTACTTACATTTGTACTTACATCCGTAACTGTAATTGTGCAGTTAGTATGCGGTCCATCTGAAAGTGAGTCAAAAGTAATTGTGTTAGGTCCTACAACAGCAGCTGATGCGGGTAATACGCAATCTCCGCCTACAGTAATAGCACCTGCTTCTCCTGAACTAAAAGTGTAATCAGGAGTTGAGTCGTTGTCGGGTGTTGGAACAGGAGTAACTTCTGAAATAACCGGAGCTACGCCATCGCTTGGAATAACTGGTCCAGCTACTGGAGCGGGATTCCCCGCTAAGTCTGTAACTGAGCCGGTGTAGTTTATAGCCGGAGTTTCGGAAGTTGCAAAAGGAACAGTTACCGTAAGCCTTACAACGCCCGGTGCAAATTCAAAAGCATCCGGTGCAGTAAGCGTGTAGCCTGTAACATTAAAGTCAGCGTTAGTGACCGTTGCGCCATTTAAATCTTCGCTAAAAGTAACATCAATAGTTGTGGTAGAGGTGGTTTCAGCAGAATCAAGAGTAGGTGCTTCCGCGTCTATCGCTAAAGTGTTGGCAATCACATCGGTGTAAGCTACGTTTGAGTTTAAATTATTATCTTCAAGCACAACACTTACGGGAACGTTGCCCGCAGTCCTGTTCGTATCTCCCGCGACAACGGTGTAGGTAACGGAATAAGAATTGTTAGCATTATCAGTGAATCCGGCTACTGCTTCTCCGTTAATTGTTATAGCGTCTTCCACGTATCCAATCTGGTCTGCTGTAATATTGAGAGTAATTACATCCCCGATCTTTGCTGTTCCATTATCGGGAGAAAAAGATACTAAAGAAATATCAGGCGGGGTTATGTCTACAACTGTTGAAGCATAAATAAATGCAGTCCCAGCTGAACTTGCTGAACAAGTAATTTTTATATCATCTTCAGAACAAGCGACATCTGCGTTGGCGTCTACTAATGGCGCAAGAGCCTCAACAACCGACTGCACAGTGTTACCGCCGGTTGCAAGATAATTGTAAGGAGTTCCGTTGATTGTAACTCTAAAAGTTTCTCCTGCGGTTACTGAAGCGGGGGTGAATGTTACCACTTGAGAAATAGCAGTTCTGTTTGTTGCTCCTGATGTCTGAGTAAATCCAACACCAGCAACTTTAGCTGTAAGAGTAATAACATTTGTAGCAACTCCAGAAGTAAAATCTTGTCCGGCATATCCTAATGAAGTTTGGATGGCTGTATTAAGTCCTGTAGCAATAAGATCATTAGTAGTATCAGTAACTAGAACTGTGTAATTTACCGCACCGACCGTAGGAAGCGTTGCAGTAAACACATCGCCTTCTTCAGGTGTGCCGCTGATAGTTATTGTATTAATTTGGGCTGTAGCATCGGTTCCGCCAGCTAAAGAAGTTACGCCTACGGTACCAACAGTTGAAGCATCTCCTCCTGAAGCTGTAATGTCACTTGTTACATCATTTGTAATAGTTACAGTAACAAAGCCCCCTTGAACAGCTCCGCTGGCTGACATATTTAATGCCTGAACTACGCTCGCGCGAGTTACGTTAATTGGGTTACTGCCATCGGCATTAGGATGAGAATTATGAACAACTGTAGCCAAAATGTCACTCCCGGTTTTCGTAATTACTATAGTAGCATTAGTGGAAGCTCCGTTATTTGAAGTTGATTGAACAACTTCAATAGAAAACGTATTGCCTGCTGACCCCGCAACATCTGCAGTAACAGTTATGTTAGTATCAACAGTGATTGTAGCTGCTACTGTTCCAGAATTTGCTTGAGGTGTTGCTGTTACCGCAGCTTGATCATTTACTCCCGCGGGAACGTTTGCAACAGGTGTTGCTGTAACTGCATCTTGATCATTAACCGCGGTAAGATTTGCAACAGTTTCATTAGCAATAAAAGTGCTAGTTATCGCCGCTTCCAAATTTGTAATAAAAAAACCACCGACTATTAAAGCTAAAACCATTAGTCCAAAACGAAAAACGAAGGTCATTTTTTTCATATTTATTTTTACTAATTTAATAAAAGTATCGTTTAAAAAGCATTCCTGCTTATTAAGAAAAACGTAGTTATAATACCTGAGATTAAGTTAACCCCGAGTTAATGTCAATAAAAAAGGTGTATAAAAAGTGGATAAAACATAATGCTAAGGCAAAACCATTCGCCTTTTTAGCCAAGTTTTAAAAGGACATTTAGGACATCCTTTTGGAACCCCTTATTTTTCCACTTCTATTGTGGTTTGAAAACCATATTTTCCAGCTTGAAAGTTGCATACCCAAGCAGCCCCAGCTGGACGACAGGAGTTAGCCCTATGTTTAAAAACGGAATTAAAGGCATCAAATCTTTGTATACCCACCTGTCTGTGGATAAGGCATAGAACTCTATAATTATTGAAATAATCACTCCTAAAACAACAATAAGCCAATCATATTTCTTAAGCTTGGAACGGAGAATGAAAGGCAGGGTTATGAAAACAATATAAACAGCATCCGATAGCGTCGCCCGAAGCAAGATAAACTGGCTTATTTCTCCCCCTTTATAGCTTTCATATAAAACCGAATGCAAATTCTCCCAAATCACGTTCATCACAAAAGCAGCTATAAATATAAAAATAATTCTTCTAAAGGTATTACTTGCCACCACAACATTATAACTCAAATTTTCAGTAATATAATCCTTTCTCGCTCGGCATAGTATATAGCAATGCTGTCGAAGGCATTTTTATAAACATTATCTTAAAAAACAAATGAAAACTTCAAAAATTATTGTCGAGCTAGTATTGTTACTAATTCTCTTGGTAGCTGTTAACGCAAGCGCATCTGAAGTCACAGGTAGCTTGTCTTCCGGAGTAGCTGCCACCGGAGGAAGTATCGGAGGGTCTGTAGGAGGAAGCACCATCGGTGGCACAGTAGGAAGCAGTAGCGGAAGCAGCAGTAGTGGTGGAGGTGGTTCGGTTTTGGGAGCATCTACCGGAGGCAGTGGAGGCGAAGTTTTGGGCGCGTCAACTTCCCCGTTCTTTCCCGCAACAGGACTTGGTTCTAATTACGATTCAGCCATCGCGGGATTAATCCTATTCGTCGCAACTTTGGCTATGTATGGATTTTATCGCGCCACGAAAAACGCCTAGCAGAATTATGCGTTTCGGAGTTTTGTTGTTAGCTTTTCTTTCCCTTCTGCTTGGAATGTATTTCATCGTGGGTAATTTTTATTTTAACGAAAGCTCTTTCCCGGCCAACATATTTGTTCCCCCTCCGATATCAAACTTTCCTGTCAGGATTATTATTCCAAACCTGAAAATAGATAGTGTGGTGAAACCGGTGGGTCTGACAAAACAAAAATCCATGGACGTCCCTAAGGGACCAATGGAAACAGGATGGTATAGTCTTGGCCCGCGACCGGGAGACATTGGGAGCTCCGTGATAGCGGGACACAGAGGTTTCCGCACAGGGCCCGCTGTTTTTGATAATTTACATAAAATTAAAGTCGGGGACGAAGTTCACGTGGAAGATGACAAAGGTGTAAACTATGTTTTCGTCGTTCGCGAAATACGAACATATGGCGCAAAGGAAAATATCCCGGAGGTCTGGAACAAAAACGATATTGCTCACCTCAACCTCATAACCTGTTCGGGAAAGTGGAATCCTGTGACCCGAACATCAGACGAACGGCTGGTTGTGTTTACCGACCTCGTGAATTAAAAATTACCTGAGATAAGTATCTATATTTTTCTTGTGCTCTTCGTATGTTTTCGTGCAGTGAATTTTCCTGTTTCTGTCGTGAAGGTAAAACAAGCATTCGGTCTTTTGCGGATTATAAGCCGCCGAAATAGCGTCAATTCCCGGGTTTGATATCGGACCGGGAGGCAGTCCTTCGTGCATATAAGTATTGTAAGAAGATTTTATTTTTTTATCAGCAGAACTTACTTGCCCCCACCATCCATCTTCCTCGGTTCCTTTGACGTATTGGAGAGTGGCATCTATTTGAAGCTTCATCCCGTTAAAAAGGCGATTCCAAATAATGCCAGATATTAGATTCATATCGTTCTTGCCTGCCGCTTCTCTCTGAATGAGAGAAGCTATCTTGAGAACCGTATCTTCGTTTGTTATTTTTGAAGATTTGGATTTTTTAATTTTGCCTACTTGGGTTTTAAATTCCTCGGCCATTGTCGCGCCAACTGTCACCGGTTTTGCATCTTTATATATCAGATATGTTTTCGGGAAATAATGTCCCTCAATTTTCACGCTATTCATAAACTCTTTTTTCTCCGTGTCGTCCCAATCAAGTTTGTCCCCCACCACTTCCGCCACTTGTTCCCGACGAAGCCCTTCCTCCACCCGAACTATTGTTATGTAAGGATTCGCCAAATTTACATAAAAAGAAAGCTGTCTTAAAACCGCCGGGTCAAATTTATAATAGAAAAATACGGACAAAATTATAGAAATCAGGAAAAGTGGCAATAGTAGAATGTATTTTTTGAGGTGTTTCATATAAACAATAATAAGATTATATCATTTCCAACATGTATTAAGAAGTTATTTGTAATAAAAAATATAGATATTAAAGTTGGGAAAAGAAAAGTCACCCGGCACAGAAGTGTCAGGTGACTCTTCTCTGCTACGGGTGACGGATGACTACCAAAACTCACATGATGAAGTGGATTCCCCCGACGATTCGGGGTTCCCGCTTTTCCATGTGCAGAAGCGGGAGAGAGAATTTCACGGCTGGCATTACGGTGACCTTACCCTTCTTCGTGGGCAGGCCGACCTCGTAACGAAGGGAGAACCCCTGTTCCCCCTTGAAGATGCCGGTGTCATACATCAGCCAGCCCCCGTGGAAGAACTTTCCGCTCGTCAGCTTGCCATTTGTGGCGAAACCGACACGGAGAAGTGTTCCCGCGTCACCGGTGCTGTTGGTGGGCAGAATGGGACTGAGCATGAAAAACAGCTCAGCGTCCTTCCCGACGGCGACGAAGCCGCGCATGTCCACCTGCACCAAGTTGGCGGTGCTCCCGCCGGCGTGCCTGATGTAGAACACCTTCAGGGCGGTGTTTTTCCCCTTCCATCCAGCGGCGATGTCCGCCTCTCGTCCTTTGTTCTCGCCGGCCGAGCCCCAAACGCCGAGGCTGAGCCCATGAGCGAAGGCCTGGTCGACGGACAGGTAGAGGATGGGCTCTTCGCTCGCCCGGTCGCCGTTGTCCACGACGAAGCTGGACCAACCACCGAAGGTGATGCTGGTCTGAGCGGTAGCGGGGGTGAAGGACGCCAGCACGAGAGCGAGGGTGAGGGCAACCAAAACCATTCTGTGTTTCATGATTTCTCCTTACGCTGTTTGTGTTTGTTGTTGGTGTATTTTTTGCGACACGATAACTAAGAACACTTTTCCAAGCTATGGTGTCGCAAAAAATAAATTATTTAAAAGATCGTATATTATTTCTAATATACGTATATCACATTTATAGAGAAAAGTCAAGAGGACTCTGAACATTATCTTCCCCTTTGGAGCTACCGACCGAGGGGGACGAAGTGTGAAAAATTCTATTGCTTGAGAGACAGTTGTACTTGAAAGTCTTTAAAAGTGGAGTCTTCTATAATATCAGTTGTGACCATAGGTTGAAGTTGTTCTTTTAATTGTGCCAACAAGGCTCTAGTGGCTTCATGTCCGCCTAAGTATGTGACAATGTCTTTTGAAATCATGAAACCAGCACCTCCCGTCCTAGCAAGATTACCGGCGCACATGACTGCGTTTGAAGCTGTTAAAAGTTCTTCAGGAATTTGAGCGTCGATCCAATTTTGGATTACTTGTTGTTGCAAAAGAACTTCTTTCCGAAGTCGATTAAGCTTTCTTACATCTTCTATCCCTACTGAAGGAGGAGTCTCAAAAGTATTTTCCTTGGGCATATACTTAAGTATACTGGATCAATTTTGTTTGTCTATCGTTTAATAATGCTACCTCCGGAGTCTTTAAGTGGTTGCTTCGGAAAGAATGTCGTTTACCATAAGAGAAAATTCAAGCGCATCCTCTACACATGCAGAAGGAGCCTTAGACTCTATAAACTCTCCGGCCATTACGTAATTACCTACCAAATTGGTTGCGAACATTGTGTATCTGGCAACCGAAGTCATCCCCCAGTTCCATCGACCGGAAGGATAAACTCCTTCCATCACAGCCTCGGCGCCAAGCTGGGAATACTTTTTTCGAACCGCGACAAGATTCTTACCTTTTCTGGCGTCGTATGTGGACGCAAGAATTTCATCGCTTTCTGTATCGTATACCAAAATTCCTGCGATTTCCTTATCTTCTAACTTAAATTTTTCAAAGAGCTTTTGAAGCTCTTGAACTTTTCTATCAGTGACCTCGAAGCTGACTACTGTTTGCATATTCTTAATATTCGTTAATAAATTGATAATGGCGACTTTCAATAAGTTTTTCAAAAAGTAAAGAAAGTGTCAATCAAACTGTTCGGAAACTACTCTGCGATAGAAAAGTTTATTTATACACCTAATTGAGTAATGAAATTGCTTACAAATCCCTGGGGGAATGTTTTCAATCGTTCATGAAAAGAAGAGAGTGACGGCACTTCAGAAAAAGAGTTTTCGCAATATTTTAAAGCCTCCCGAAAAGAAAATCCTCCAAGCCTTTGGATAGAAGCCACAGTAAGGATGAAGCTATCTGAATATGTTTTTGGTCTTCCCCCTTCGAGATTATTTTCTGGCAACGCATGCGAACGAATGAATTCTTTGGCCAACTTATGCAATTTTTTCGGCTTGATTACTATTTTTCTCATGTGCTGTATTTATTGGACAAAGTTCAATTAGCTTTGACAGCCTTAGCTTCAACCATTGTTTTAAACCCGCCATAGGCGAACCGCTTCATATCGAATGGCATGGGCTGATTTTCATATTTCTTCTTGTTTTCAGGGCTGTCCATTTCTTTCATAACTTTTTTATTAACTTCATCGCGGTGCTTGCGAGACTTGTATACAATCCAAGAGAAAACGACGGTTTCATCCTTTTTCAACCTAGAGAGTTTCACGAATCCCTGTCCCATTCCCTTCTTTACTTTCAAATCATCTCCCACGCATTCAAAATATTCCAATGCGCCGTATTTTTTCCAAGTATTCGCTCCCCACTCTGCCATCTTCTTGTAAGCGGCAATATCCTTCTTTTTAATAGGGATAACAAATCCGTCAACATATTTTTTACTGTTTGTTTTCATATATTTATATAGACGATTTATCTTTTAATATATTACTAATATTAACAGATAATTTAACATTTAACATGGATTCCGAATTTGCCTCGCTTGCAGGCTATGATTGGCATGGAGTAAGTTAGAATGGCCATTGTGTTACAATAAAAAAATGTGGTTAAACACAAAAACACCTTGCGCATCGTCGTTTACTTTCGGTTTATATAAAGTTGATACTCTTCGTTCAATCATCACCTTTACCTACCATGTGGAATTTCAAAGCGGGAGAGTGAAGACTTTTACTGACCGACTCTTCTTCCCAGACGTGGCGCCAGAGATGTGGGAGAAGGTTCCTAAGACGGTGCTAGAGCCAACGCTTCAAGCTCTTCTAATAATGCTCGGTATTAACTACTGGTGCGTCTTTCCCACAAAGAACATTCGCATTGAAGGGTTTACTCTCACCCGTGCGCAGGCACACTTTTGGGACTCACTCTACTTGAATGGACTTGGAGAATTTTTCTACGACATGCAAATGGATTTCAATAATCTCATCACGTTTCCGTTTGACGATTCTCTCCCCGTGCCTACCCCCGCGCGTTTAGTTCGCGCAATTGACCAGCCTGGACGGGCGCTTCTACTAAATGGTGCGGGGAAAGATTCTATCCTTTCTGCGGAAATGTTAAAGGCCTCGGAAAGGCCGTTTGATTTTTTCGCTTTTGCCCCAACGCCTGCCCACAAGCGCATCGCCAAGCTTGTGGGCGCGAAAACAATAAGAGTCAGCCGTCGCCGCGACCCACGCGTTGAAAGAATTATGGTATGGTCTAGGATATCAAATGCTTACCCATCGGTCTCAACCTTCACCTTCATCGCCACATTACTTGCGGAACTTCTCGGCTACAATTCAATCGTTTTCTCCAACGAAAAGAGTGCTGATTTCGGCAATCTCACTTACCTCGGCCTGCCAGTGAACCATCAATGGTGTAAATCTTCCACTGCAGAAAAGATGGTCAATGACTACATCCAGTCCTTTATAACCCCCGACATAGCAACCTCCTCACTATTGCGAGAATTCAGCGAACTTGAGATTGTGCGGCGCTTTGTGCACTATCCAAAATACCTCCGCCATGTCACGAGCTGTAATATGTATTTTTGGCTCCCTCCCCTAATGCAGCATCTGTCGCGGACGTCGTACTGGTGCGAGCGATGCCCGAAATGCGTGTTCCTCTTCGCATCCTTCGCGGCATTTTTGCCGAAAAAAGAAGTGGTGGACATGTTCGGCTCCGACCTTTATGCTAAAAAGCGCCTTCTACCACTTGTGAGACGCATCCTTGGCATTGAAGGCTTTAAACCGCTAGATTGTGTCGGCGAACCCGAAGAAATGATTCTTGCCATGCATTATTCGGCACAACGCGGAGAATATGCCAGCGAGCCGGCGATGGAACTTTTTCTAGAACATTTTCCGTCAAACCACGGTTTTGATGAAATCGCGCGAAGAGTCTTCACTCAAAAGTAAAACACCCTTTTAGGGTGCTGAACTTTTTGAGGGTAAAGGTAAATTATGCATAAATTCTAGAAAATCTTCAACGTTATATCCCGTGAGCCTTCTAAACTCCTCAGCACCTTCTTTAGCTTTTTTTGCAGCACCTTCGGGATCATTACCTGGCGTAATACTATAGTGAGAATATTGACCCAACGCTTTGTCTATAGCCTCTCCCATTGCTTTTCGATCTGGCCACCACTGACCGGCCGCAAAGCCCACCCATTTTCGAAAAGTTCCTTCTTTACTCTCAGTTTTCCTTTCTCCCTCCATGTGTAAAGTTTAATATTTTTTGGATAAGTATGCAAACCAACCAACCTTGCTCCAAACTTGGAATGAAGTTCGAAAGACAATATTAGAAGAAAAACTTATTTAAAAGAAAAGCCACCCGCAGAGTTGCCACGGGGGCTTCTCTTTGGGCGGCAGATGTGTCGCGTTTTTGTTTTAGGTCTCGCGGTTAGACCGCAGCTCTCGCTCCCGTCCTAGTCGCCCCCGTACCAGTTGTGACCGCTGCCGTTCGGTTGTAAACCGAACTTGGAATCCACTGCTCTGTCTATGTCTTCTGCAGTGTAAGAGTCCGGAACGTAGAAGACGGGCTGACCTTCTACCGTCAGAACCTTCACCTTGAAAAGCGAAGGGGTCGGCTTTGCCGTTGTTGTAGCTACCGGACCTTTTGTCAGAGACTGCTGCTTCTCGACGGGGTTGGTTTTTGCACCCAGCAGGTTTGCGCTCATCAGGTGATTGATAATGCATTTTCCGGAATACAAATGCGAGAAAAGGTCGCCGACGATGATGACGAGTGCAATAACCATCACTGCTCGTAAAGGACTTATGCGTTTCATGACGTTCTCCTAGTGTTGCGGGTCTGGTTCGTGTCGCAACGCACGTTGGTTGATTTGTCGGTTGGGCAAAGAGGTGGTAAGCAATAAAAACTGCTTTCTGACTTGGACGCCTAAATGTTCAAAAAACGCTTAGGTATCCAAGCCAAAATTTTTTCAAAGAGCGGTATTAATTCGGCTTAAAATTACCATGCTTTTATAGATTTGTAAATAGCGATGGCGGAGCTCTCTCGGCTAAAAAAGTAAAACACCCTTTTAGGGTGCTGAACTTTTTGTAAAAAACATTGCTCCGGGGGTAGGGATCGAACCTACGACCAATCGCTTACATGTTGTCTCCTATTACTAGAAGCATGGACTATATCATATCCATATTCTGAAAATTCAGAACTTAGGACCAAGGCGCTTCGTCCGACCTTGCGTCGGACTACTCCACTAAGTGGATAGTCTCTACACCTTTTCTGACTTTGCGTCAGAACTTGGCTCGGGATTACCCCGCAAAAGGGTTTCCCCGAATTCACCTCGTTTTTCAATCTACTTTTCAATAGAAAGCTGCGTAATGCCTGCCTCGACTTCTCGATGGCAATTTGCACAAAGTAGAACACACTTATCAAGTTCAAGTCGTGTTTTTTCCCACGATCTTGTGTAGCCTTTATCTCCAATGCCGAAACTTTTTTCTGACCTATTGATATGGTGAAGCTCTAAAGCTCCAGCGCATTTCTTATAGCCACAAATTTGGCAGTGTCCACCTTTGTATTCGATAGACATGGATTTAACTTTTTTTCTTCTTTTGGCTACGGCTTTGATAAGCGCCTCTCTTCTGTCGACATACTTTCTGGTGTCTGGCATATATAACCATTATACCAAAAAAGTCTTTGTCTCACAGGCGACCGCTCTACCGCTGAGCTACCCCGGAGCGATGTTTTTTACTCTTTAAATTTTATAAAGAACTTTTGATATCTTAGCAGAAAAGATAGAAAAAACAAAACGCCCTTATGGGGCGTTTTGTTTGGGAACTAAGTATTTTTACCTGCTCCCACTGCCGCTATTTGACCCACTGTCGTCGTCATTATCATCACTATCGTCATCACTACTATCGTCCTTTCCGGAATCATCGTCTGCATCCGAGTCATCGCCAGAATCATCTTCTATATCGCTATCATCATCCGAATCCTCAACCTTGTCTTCATCGTCCTCTGTTTCTATTTTGAGAACAGCCCCTATCTTTTCTGCTGTTAAAGTTGGAAACTTAACTAAAATAGCGGCAATTATTCCTTCTTTGGTATTGGCAGAAGTGGCGAAAGTTGTTTTTTCGTCATTTACCTCCACCTCAACAATAGTTTTGTCAGATAGGATTTTTGCTTCGGCTTCTTCAATTCCCTTTTTTAAACTATCCCAAGAACCACTATCTTCTGTTTTTGTTTTTATTTCAATTTCTCCGTTTTTTACCTCAATGCGCATTCGTCCTTCTTCCGTTCGGACTTCAATTTTAGATTTATTTTCTCCCTGGTCCTTTATTTCTATTTTTTCGGGACCTTGGTCAAATTTTATCCTAAGCTTATCGTCAGAAACTTCCACCCTGGCGTCCGCGGGCAACTTATCCAAATACGCGCTAAGTTCTGCGGCCAATGTTGCTAAGCGAGCGTCTTCTACTTCGCCTCCTTCATCAATATCAGTGAGGAGGTCAAGGGCGTATTCTATGCCCATTTTTACATCTTCATCCTTCGCATCTCCGTCGTCCAAAACTTCATCTGTTTCGTCGGAAACATCATTGTCTTCTACCTCAAGTTCTTTTACCTCTTTTAGCCTCTCTTCCGCAAAACGGACGCGAAGCTCATTCTTATTTTCTTCGCTGGTAAATGACAATCTTGCGTTTTCTACCGCCCTATCAAGACCAAACAAAGCATCTCCGGGACGCGCATCATCAGACACAACGGCAGTGCCCCCTACTCCGAGAGCCAATGCCAAAACAATAAATAGTCCTATCATATATATTTTTATTAAATTAATTTCTAATCCTCTAATTATACCACCATCAACTGACACAACAAGCCCTTAGTGGCACACACCACGCCTCAACAGAAAAGAAGCCGGGAGGATGAATTAAATCACCGCCGACTTCTTATCCGCGAGATGCGGAAATTCTACTACCATTGCCTCTTCCGCCACTTTGAAAGGCGCGCAGACGAGGCTTCCATTGATGATGTCGTAGTCGTGGATGATGAATCCTTTCGGTTCCGTCTCCACGACCGACTCAAACTTGGGGAAAATACTCTCACCGCAATGTATGCACTTCATACGAGTCTCCTCATCCCTGGAACATCTTTTGAATAATTATATCTTATTTGCCTCTAATGCCCTAGCCAAAGAGACGAGACTTCCCCGGACACAAGGTATATAATTAGTTCATTACAATATTTAATGTTTTCTAATTTATTATGACAAATGAAAAAAAGTTTGAATGGGTTTTAAGAATCGGAGTAGCGGGAGAATTTTTAGGGCATGGCGTTTTTGCCGTCCTTGGAAAGGCGGATTGGATAAAGTGGACAGAGCAGCTGACCGGCTTTGACACTGCCACCGCCACGATTTTCATGACCATTGTGGGAGTAGTGGATATTTTATTAGCGCTCCTTATTCTTTGGAAGCCCGTAAAACCTCTCCTTTTATGGATGGCTTTCTGGGGATTCTGGACCGCATTGGTTCGTCCACTTGTAGGTTTGCCAATTTGGGATTTCGTTGAAAGAGCAGCGAACTGGGCTGCTCCCCTTGCTCTTTACTTTTTCTACAAGAGCAAAGGCAGATAGTTGCTTACCCTATACTGTTTTTTAATTTTTAAAAATTAAAAAAAATTGTGTTCTAGATTATTTTGAAGAAAAGACGAATTACGGGAAACAAAATGTAATCCCAAATTTGCGGCTTGAAACTCAGAGGGTCAAATAAAGTTGATTCATTTTTCCATCCTTCAATTATTCCTCGGAGCTTATCCACTGCTTTTTTTTCTTTAAAGAGTATCCCCACTTCGGAATTTAATTCAAAAGACAGAAAATCTAAATTATGGGACCCTAAAATTGCTTCCTCTTGGTCCACAATCATTGCTTTAGCATGGTTCATGCGGGGCAAGAGAAAAAAGTTAACGCCTAGCTTGGAAAGCTTAAACATAAAAAAGTAAGCCACCCGGTCAGGAATGAAATGATTGCCTCTTTGAGGCACTAGCACTTCCACTCGGACCCCGCGGAGAACGGCCTGGTGGAGAATAGCGATAAACCAGTGTTTCGGCATAAAATATGGAGTAATTAAAACGATGCTGCTCTTGGCTTCATTGACTGTTTTTTTGTAAATTTTTTTCAGAGAATACCGCTGGCTTATCGGAAAATTTTCTATCAGCCAAGTGCGTGTCTTGTTCAAAAATATTCTTCTATTCTGCGCAAGGATAAGCGGGTCTTTGCCGCCACAGTCAGCATATACTTTGGCGAAAGATGAAATAATAGCTAGCACGAGTTTTTTCCCTTTTACCTCCACTGCCAGGTCGTCCCACATACGAGCTACTTGGTGAAAATTAACTCCGCCGATAAAAGCCAGGCTTTCGTCCACTACAAGGATTTTTCTGTGAATCCTGTGCCTGAATCTGCTGAAGAAATGCACCTCAGTCCCGCTCTGCCGGAGGTCGGCAACGGCTTCCTTGCTAAGGAGAGAACTGCCGAAAGAGTCCAGCACTACCCTAACCCTTAGCCCTTTTTCCGATTTCTTTTTTAACAAGGTAATAAAATCAAAACGGCGCATGTCGTCATTGAAAATATACATCTCTAAATATACGGATTCTTTCGCGTCTTTTATTGCTCCATACATAGCTTGCCACGTGGAGTAAGAACTGGCAAAAAATTTATAACGCATTCGGTTATTGTAGCAGTAAATGAAGGGGAGTAAAGCTGTACAGGAGTCTCTCCCTCGACTAAAATTTTTTCGTCAAAAAATTTTGTCTGGGCACCAGCTCGCAAAATTTCCAGCTGGAAATTTATTGCTCCGCTGTTCTCGTCCTGACGCAAGCAAAGCAGTTTGCTTGCTTACGGTCCACGCAGCAAAAAAGGCCATTTTTCGATGACCTTTTTTCTACTCGTGGACTTAGTATATCAAAGTTGGAACCAATTAGAAAGCTGGGTTTTTCAGGCGTGTGAAGCGATTAAACGAAACTTGATGTTTAAAAATAACCCTGTTTATGCTCAGTAAAAGATTCTGTTGGTATCACAAGATAGGAATTAAACTTTAGGTACTCTTACTATTCCTTACAGATATACACAGACTTACTACTTTTCTCAATTCTATGGTAGACTTTCAATATGAGTAATACATTTTTAAATCCTTTTAGACCAGGTGCGGGTCAACCTCCTCCATATTTAGCAGGGCGTGAGAAAGAAAAAGAAGCCTTTGAAAAATTGCTTGCACAAGATGTTGTCATTAAAAATATGATTTTAACAGGATTAAGAGGAACAGGCAAAACAGCTCTACTAGAAACTTTGAAACCTGTCGCACTTGCTAATAAATGGCTTTGGGCTGGAGCTGACCTTTCAGAATCAGCAAGCGTGTCAGAGAATGCGATTGCAATTAGATTGTTGACCGACCTTTCGGTTGTAACATCTCAATTATTAAAAGGAACAAAGGAGAAAGCTGGTTTTTCTTCAGGAGAAGAAAAAGTTTCTATAGATTATGCAAGTTTGGTTCAATATTATACAAGTCAACCTGGACTTGTTTCTGATAAATTAAAAGCAACGTTAGAATATATTTGGTCTTACATAAAGGATGCACCAAGTATAAAAGGAATTGTTTTTGCTTATGACGAAGCTCAAAACATGAGTGATAGTGCAAAAGATAAAGAATATCCTCTGTCTGTATTATTAGAAGTTTTTCAATCATTACAAAGAAAAAACTATCCTTTCCTTTTAGTGCTTGTTGGTCTTCCAACTTTATTTCCAAAATTAGTTGATGCAAGAACATATTCAGAAAGAATGTTTAACGTTATTGAATTAAAAAGTTTATCTCCTTCTGATAGTAAAGATGCAATAGTTAAACCGACCCAAAAATCTGGCTGCCCTGTTACATTTGATGATAATTCAGTTACTTTGATAACAAAAGAATCAGGAGGATATCCTTATTTTATACAATTTGTTTGTAGGGAAACTTTCGATAGCTGGATAGCACAAATAGCACAAAATATTGAAAAGCCAAGTGTTCCACTCACAGAAATAGTAGCTAAATTGGATACAGAGTTTTTTGCTGCAAGATGGAATCGTGCATCAGACCGCGAAAGAGAACTTCTGTCTGTAATAGCATCACTCGAAAATTGTCAGGAAGAATTTACTATAAAAGAAGTAGCCGAACAATCAAAAAAGGTTTCAGAAAAACCTATAACGGATAACCAAATTAACCAAATGTTTGTAAATTTAGCAAGTGATGGTTTTATATATCGAACTAGATATGGTAAATATACATTTGGTATTCCACTTTTAGGTGAATATATCAAACGACAGGAGATACTTTAGCCTGCTAAACAGGCTGATAACAGTCAAGAAAGGTTCAAGATACATAGCGTTTTAAACGCATGGAAAACGTTAGAATTGCCACTGCTGAACAGCGTAATAACAGCGAGAGGTTCTATGCTGATAAACAGCATAAATAACAGCACACTCATCCTTCTTGACATGTTTGATAAATAGACCAAATAATGTAATAATTTTGCTATAACTTAATAAAAGTAGCCTAAACCTTTAGAAATAGAGGCATGGTGAATAGACCCGTGAAGGTTAAAGAACTCCTAGTCAGAGTTCGCCTTCACGGGCTGTATGTGGAAACACATATATCTGATTAGGAGCTTTTTGCGTTTTAACCCTATTAACAAAAAATTATATGAAAAAATATCTAGTTGGTTTACTATTTCTAATAATTATTACTCCCTCTATTGCTCTAGCTTCTTGGTGGAATCCTTTTAGCTGGTTTCGTAAAAATCCTATTGATGCACCAACGGTTACTACGCCAGTTGTTCAACCAACAATAGCTACCCCCACAACTCCTCCAGTAGTTGAGAAAAAAAATGAGATTCCCAAACCAGTAATTAAATCAACTCCAAAGCCTCAGACCGTAACTTCTTCTAATAATTTACAAAGTGTCCAGGAAGCTGTTAAGCAAATTGATTTTCACATTAAAGATTATCAAAAGTTTACACCGTTCTTAGAGGAGAAAATCACTTTAGTAAACACATACAAAGACAAATATCTCAAAAAAACAACAGACATAGACGAATCAAGCGGTGCTTTGTATTTGGCTACCTCTCTTAAACTCACACTTAATTTTCAGCAATTGATTGATGCCATGAAATTAAAGATTGCTGAATTGCAAAAAGCCCGAACAGAAATTCTTACTAAAAATACTGTTGATAAATCAGTTTGGAGTGAAAGCAAGAATCAGGAATATTTGCAATTCTCAACAAATACAGCAAATACTTATAAAGTTGTGAGCAAAGAGTGGAGTGACAATATGACCGATATTCTAGAATTTTTAAAGCTAATTTCCCCTCAAGGTTTTTCGAAATCTTCAGGTTCAGTCGGACAGCGTGACCCATACGTTCAGGAACAATTGGATTATTACGATAAGCTCGAAGAGGTCAGAGCGCAAGTTAAGGCAGAAATTGAAAGTGGAGGAGGCTATGCCTCGGATAGTAACGTTTATTCTATCGCTTCAAAGAGGTTAAAAGATATGGGTGTCAAACCTCCAATATCTCCATATGGTGGCTATATAAACCCTACAGGTGGGTATACTTCGGTTATGTGCCATTCTCTCGGTAGTGGCTTTGATTGCTATGGTTCTGACGGCGCAAGAATACAAAGTAACCAGATTCCAGGCAGTAGTAGCTTCCAAATTAATTCGTGGTAGAATCTAGATTGATTAATTGATTCTTATCAAAACATGCAAGGAGGATATAGAGAAAATGCAGGAAGAAAAAAAGGGTTTAGTGCAGTTGAAGCTGAGAAAGCAAGAGAGTTTATAGTTGAACAAGTGAATGCCTCTTTAGAGCCAATAGTTTCGAGTCTTATTGATAGAGCAAAAAAGGGTGATATAAGAGCTACTCAAATTTTATTTGATAGAGCTTATGGAAGACCCCTTACTCCAATAGAGAATGTAGGAGAAACCCCCATGATGATTATGATAGATAGATAAAAAAGGTTTATGAATGATGATTCGAAGAAGAAAATTTTGGAAGAGTGGAATTCTAAAAAACTCGAGAAGCAATTCCCATGGCAACGACTTGTTTTTGATAATTTCAATGAGCTTTATCGGTTTTTAAAAGAACAATCAAGTGAACAAGGTAAGCAAAATAGGAAAAATAAATTAGACAGGTTTGAGGAAGCTAATATCCGTTTCCCTAAGTCTTTCATGGGAATGGGGAATGTAAAACATAGAAAGAAAGAAGGAAAAAATTTAATTACAACTTCACTTATGTTTTTACAAAGAATCAGGGCATTAAAAAAGATTGACAAAGAAAATTAGAGTAATATAATGAGAATACAATTAAATACTAATGGTTCTCGAGTCTTCGACCTAAACAGCTATCTACAGAAAATAACCTAGGGTAAGTAATTAGGTAAGGCGATAAGACAGAGCAGGTATAAGACCAATTTGGCAACCGTATATCAACGTAGAAAGCATTTTGCTTCCTTTGTTGGTAGAGACGGTCGAACTACTACAAACGAGGCACTAAATGTGTCTCGTTTTCTCTTTTATTTGTAGGAAATCATGGTGAAATGTCCATTTATTTGAGGGACAGGTCAACACCATGAACCTGCCTTCAGATAAGTGGATTTTTGTTTCTTAATCTCTAACTTAAATTATATGCGAAGTATAGAAGCAAACTATAAAAAGATTCAAGCTCGCAATCCAAATCTTGGGACACATCCTTGCTTGGTTCAAGCGGTTAGATATAAAAAGTTTTCAAGGAAATCTTTAGTTAAAGCTTTTAACGATTTGATGCCTGAAAGTGAATATGCACAGGACGAGAAAAAAGAGCTAATTGACTATCTAGAGAATCAAACGAACCTAGCTGAGGAGGGCGAAATTAGGGCTAAAAATGCCTCAGGAACAGCCAAATAACAGCATGATAAGCATTGAGCGGTGTAAAGAAATACTAGGCGAGAAAATGTCAGATTCTGAAGTTGAAAGACTTAGGGAAGCTCTTTACGCTATGGTCGAATCAATAATGGATAATTATTTTGAAGGATTTAATGGTAAAATAGATATATGCAAAAAGCAGTCATTTATTGCCGAGTATCCTCTATTAAGCAAAGCACAGAAGGACACGGACTAGATTCGCAGGAGCATCGTTGTAGAGAGTATGCAAAACAAAAGGGCTATGAAGTTGTAAAAGTCTTCAGAGATAGTTTCACAGGCGGTGGAGACTTTCTAAATAGACCAGCAATGTCTTCTTTGCTTGGTTATCTCGATAAAGAACCTGCAACGAACTTTGTAGTTGTCTTTGACGATTTAAAAAGACTTGCTCGCGATACTGTTTTTCATCTCAAATTAAGAAGGGAATTTACTGCTAGAGGAGCAAAAGTAGAATGCTTAAACTTTACTTTTGAAGAAACTCCCGAAGGACAATTTATTGAAACCATTTTGGCTTCACAGGGAGAGCTAGAAAGAAAACAAAATCAAAGACAAGTAATTCAGAAAATGAAAGCCCGTCTTGAAAATGGATATTGGACTTTAGTTGCTCCTGTCGGGTATAGAATGATAAAAAATCCTATTCATGGAAAAATACTAACAAGAGTTGAACCAGAAGCTAGTATTGCAAAGGAAGCCCTTGAAGGATTTGCCAGTGGAAGATTTGAAAATCAGGTTGAAGTCCAAAGTTTCTTACAATCTAAAAAGTTTCGTGGGATTACAAAATACAATTTAAGTTTGGTTAAAAGATTACTTACAAGGTCAGTATATGCTGGCTTTGTAGAATATGAAAAGTGGAATGTAAGTAGAAGGGTTGGTCATCATGAGCCGATAATTAGTTCTGATACATTTCAACAGATTCAGGATAAACTAAATGGAAAAATAAAAATCTACTCAAGAAAAGACAATAACAAGGAATTTCCTTTGAGGGGTTTTATTTTATGTTTAGACTGTTGTAAACCCATGACAGCAAGTTGGACTACTGGCAGAAGTGCTAAACATCCTTATTATCATTGTAAAACAAGAGGATGTCAGCTTAAGGGTAAAAGTATAAAGAGAAAGGAAATGGAGGATAGATTTGAGGATATACTACGCTCCATAAAGCCTAAAGCGAAGACCTTGAATCTTACAAAAGAAATTCTACTTGATATTTGGAATAAGAGACTTGCCGATGTAGATAACCTTAAAAAGAATCATGAAAATAATTTAGATGAAGTTCGTGCAAAGATAAGAATGTTTTTAGACAGATTATCTCAAACTAAAAATCCTAGCTTGATAAAAACTTACGAAAAGGAAATTGAAAAACTCACAAATGAGGAGCAAGTTTTAGAAAATCAGAGCCAAGTCATGCGAGGTACCAAGCCAGATTTTGGAACCGCCCTTGATATTACTTTTGATTTTCTAAAAAATCCTTATGCTTATTGGGCAAAAGATGATTTGAAGTCAAAGCATTTAGTTTTGAAATTGGTTTTTTCCGATAGATTAACTTATGAAAGAGGAGTAGGGTTTCGAACCGCTAATCTAGCTTTACCATTAAGGGTATTTGAGTTAAACGAACTAGGTGATTCTTCTGATGTGGTGTCATTATATCATTTGCTCGAACTTTTTTTGAGCGAGAATGAATCGTCCCGCCACTGCCTCGCAAAGCCTCGGCAACCCCGAAAGAAAAACACTCCTTGCATTTCTGATTTGGCGGGGGTGAAATTTCTTTTGGAAAAGGAAAGGGTGTTTTTCTTTCGGGGTTCTGCCTTCCAAGTATTCAGGCAGGTGGCGGAACAATGCGGACGAAGTTTTGCAAAAACTATTTTTTGGGGAAAGGATTTTGCAAAACTTCGGCTCATTTGTTTTTGAATTCGGAAGTCGCAAATGGAAAAGGAGGGGTTTGGGGAGGAATTTTCCATTTGCTCCTCTTTTTGTTTTGGCGAAATTCGGGGCGGACAATGCGAAAAAAGTACAAAAGAAACAATTTTACTTTTTTCGCAAATCTGCCCAAAGTGCCATTGCCACTAAGACCAAGAATATTACCACTTCCAACCAGTTTTGTTTCTGGACAGCTTCAACAACAGCTGAGCCAAAAAGAATTACTATTACCGCTAAACTTGTGAATTTTAGGTCTTTCATGTGATTATTGATTGCGTTTCTGCAATGCCAGCATGCCATAAGCTATGATTGCTCCGGAAACTGTAGCCGTGAGAGTGATTTGCGGAAGATTAATCGGCATCTGTAGAATCCAGTATCCTAGCAAACCGACTGCGGATATAATCACAAACTCAAGAACAAAGTACTGTAAGAATTTTTTCATAAGATGATTATAACTAATTTATTTTTTGGCGACGACATTAAACTAAATGATACCACTTTCGCTCTGATATTTTTCTTAATTTATCTACTGCTGGTGTATTGTACAGGTATTCAGTACTTTTCGAAATATCCGTAAGAATCCCTACTGTAATTTGTTCGTTTGGATTTGGAACTTGCACAAGCTGTGCAAGTTGTTGTTGAGTTAATCCTTGTGGTAAATTCTGTGCCGTTGCTGTTGAGATAGGCACCGCCTCAAATCTTTGATTTAATTTTTGACTAGAACGTTCAGCTATTAAAAAATCGATATACGTTGCTTGCGAGTAAAATCTGCTAATCATGTCAATTTCAGTTTCTTTCAAATCCTTGATAAAAAGATGTATGTTGTCGTTCCAACTGTTGGTTGGCAGTAATTTTGATGACAAGGAGTACCCGCGTGTACCATGCTCCGAATTTCTGATCTGTTGCTCCGCGTAGCGGATTTCTTGAAGTATTAAACTAGCCGCATCTCTCCTTTTGTCCACTCTTGCTTTTATATAAAGGTAAATAGCTAAAAAGCCAACAACAAATGTTACCACCCCGATATTGTCATTTAAGAATTGAAAAATAATCATCATAATTACTCTGTTCTTAACTCCTTTTGCCTAATCCACTTCGGACCATCAGGAGTTAGTACTAAAACATCAATTGGGCCACCTACGCCCGGCATGTCACCCGGGTCAGCTTGAATGCCGTCTGAAAAACGTTGAATCGCTGATGTTGTCTGTATCGCAAGCACAGAAAAATCGATTGCGTCTTGGAGGGGCATTGAGCCCCAGTTGATAGCATATTCAAGACTATTCAATTGTTTTTCAATTTCGGCTTGACCTTTTGATTTGATAGCTTCGTTTACAAATGGTGTATTAAAAATTCGCGGGTCCCATCCTTTGACAATTCGAGACACAACGTCAGTCTGCCCAATCCAATTGGCGCCGTACTCCATTCCACGTTGGTTGCTGTCGCGCCTTTTTACATTCTCGCCAGGGACATAAACATTATAAACTTCGTGCGAGCCGTCGATGTTATAGCCAGCAACAAACAAAACTAGCCCGTCTATACCTCCAGCACCATCCTTTATATTTCCCGCTTTGTCCTTGATTTTGAACTTGACATTGTATTGTTCCTTTTTGATCTCCACAATTTCAAACCCTTGCTTTGTAAAATTATCTTTTATTTGATCCGGCAACTTATCTAGTTGTTCTTGCCAATTTAATTTTTTATCAAATAGAAAATGTAATTTGTCCGCAACTTCTTTGACTGAAAGTTTATCAACCTCCACTTCTCTCTTAAACTGCTCAATAAACTTGCTGATATTTTTTGGTATTCCATTCTCTTGCAAAAATGCAAGTCCGGTAGTTGCAACGCCGATTCGATTATTAATTAAAAATAGTTTTGATGCAGAATCAGAGCCAATTCTAGAAACACCTTTTTGGTTGCGATAAGATTGACGGCTATCTGCCGCTAATATCATGCCCTCTGGAGTTGTTGTATTTATTGCTAAGCTCATAATTTAAAAATTATTTTTCCCACACGATATGCCCATTTATACCATGTTTTTCGTAAGTTTCCAAGACATCAGCACAAAATTTTATCAACTCTTCGTTCTTTTCACTTTTGGCTAATTCATAAAGACGGATAAACATTTTCTTTCCCGTTTCGGTTTGCTTCAAATTCTTTTTGATAAAATTATGTTGTGCGCATAATGTCTGGCCGTTCTCAATCGTAGCTTCGCCGCCAAAATCTTTTGGCTTTATATGGTCAATGTGTAATTCAACGCCGTCTTTTTTGCCTCTACCGCAAATGACGCATTTGTATCCGTCTCTTTTAAGAATTGCTTCTTTTTGTGAGGCTGTAAAATCCTCCAACTCTCTTTTATACGCTTTAGCCGGGTCATATTTATAAACTCCTTTAGAAATTTTGATCAAAAAGCCGCTTTGAGCTAGGTGGCGAATGGCTCTATCAGGGTCACGAAAAACATTTCCGGTCCTTTTCGTGTAAGTTGATACTACCCAATCAACAACTTCCGGATGTTTTATATCTCGGTTTGGATTTTTCTTAAAGAACTCAACGATGAGGTCTTTTTGAACATTATTATTTTTCTTGATGTCTTTTTTCATATTTTTTACATTAAACTTGATTGATTTACTTTTGCTTCATTGCGTAAGCGGTCTATCGCTATGTCGCAATACTTTTCATCAATATCAATTCCGATTCCTTTTCTGCCATGCAAATAAGAGGCAATCAGCGTTGAACCGCTACCCAAAAATGGATCTAAAACAGTATCGCCAACAAAACTAAATAATTTTATACATCGTCTCGGTAATTCAATGGGAAATGGCGCAGGATGTCCGCCCGCACCTTTTTTACTTTGGCCGTTGAATGTCCAAACTCCATTTGTCCAATCCATGAATTCTTTTTTTGTAATATCATTTACCCTACTTGCACCAGTTTTCTTCCAACTGTCTTTATACAAAACTAAAATCAATTCAACCGGAGCGATAACATACGGGGCGGAGGCGGACATAAACGAACCCCAAGCGGTACGACGAGATATATTTCCCTCGTTCCAAATAATTGTTGAGTGATATTTCCAGCCAATGTCTTTTGCAATTTTTGTAATATCCGCACCAACTGATTTTTGCCCACCTTTATTTTTATCAAGTGGAATGTTAAGCAAAAATCGCCCTTCATTTTTTGATAATTCAAAACATTTTTTGATCCATTTTTGAGTAAATTCCAAATAATCTTCGTACGTTAAATCGTCAGCGTGAGAATTGTAATGAATATCAACATTGTAAGGTGGCGAGGTAACAATCAAATCAATTGAATTATTTGGAATTGCAGAAATTTTCAAAATGTCATCTTTGTATATCAAAATATTCTCCGCTTCAAAATGTGGAGCGTTAGTCTTTTTTTCTTTTGTATTTTTTGCGGTTATGGTATTTAACATATTTTTATTTAAACAATTCTGCCGTAGAAACGCCGAGTGCTTTTGCTATCTTATCTAGTGTATCAACAGTAGGGTTTGGACTTTCACCAGTCTCTATTTTAACGACAGTATTCAAAGCAATATCAGCATCTTTCGAGAGGCGATCTTGGGAAATGCCTTTTTTCTGTCTTAATTTGCGGATGTTTTCGCTAACGGTATTTGCCATAATGTTTTGACTTTGATAAACTACTATAATACACTACTTATGATATACTTATCTCAACTGGTGTAATTCAATGATAGCAAAAACTATGAAAACAATCAATCTTAATCTTAACTTGTCCGCCCCGAATTCCCCCAAAACAAAAAGAGGAGCAAATGGAAAATTCCTCCCCAAACCCCTCCTTTTCCATTTGCGACATCCGAATTCAAAAAAGATTAGCCGAGTGTTTTGCCAAATCCTTTCCCCAAAAAATAGTTTTGCCAAAACTTCGTCCGCATTGTTCCGCCACCTGCCTGAATACTTGGAAGGCAGAACCCCGAAAGAAAAACACCCTTTCCTTTTCCAAAAGAAATTTCACCCCCGCCAAATCAAGAAAGCAAGGAGTGTTTTTCTTTCGGGGTTGCCGAGGCTCTGCGAGGCAGTGGCGGGACGATTCATTCTCGCTCAAAAAAAGTTCGAGCAAATGATATAATGACACCACCAAACGAAACTTGTTCGGAATTAAGAAAGCGGAGCGATTTTGCGGTAGCCAAAATCGCGCTATCATTTTTTTCAAAACCCTTTCCGCCTACGGCGGAAGCCGTGAATTCCCAAAGCTCCCCCCAATTGAAATCATGAAAGACCTCAAACCAAAATATTTTCTCTACGCTCGTAAGAGTACAGAAGACGATGACCACCAAATAATGTCTATTGAGGCACAGCTTTTTGAATTACATGAATACGCGCGTAGAGAAAATCTTGAAATTCTTGAGGAATTTCAAGAGTCGAAAAGCGCAAAGAAACCGGGTCGTGAACTATTTAACGAAATGATGGCCCGCATTGAGAAAATGGACGGCGTAGGTATCCTCGCGTGGCATCCTGACCGTCTTGCTCGCAATAGTGTTGACGGCGGGCGCATCATTTACGCAGTAGACACGACCAAAATAGTTTCTTTGCGTTTTCCGACATTTTGGTTTGAGCCAACTCCGCAAGGGAAATTTATGTTGCAGGTGGCGTTCGGACAGAGTAAATATTATTCCGACAATCTTGTTGAGAATATTACTCGTGGTATCCGCCAAAAAGTCCGTCGAGGCGAGTGGTTGGTGCGCGCTCCCTTTGGCTATGTGAATAATCCGAAAACGAGAAATATTGAACCTCACCCGACTAAATCTCGCATTGTAGTAAAAGCGTTTGAAGAATACGCCAAAGGGACGCACACCCTCGGCACTATCGCCGACTTTTTGGCGGATCACGGCGTGAGTACGAAGGGAACGCCACCTGCCAAAGCTTCCGTCGCTCGTATGCTCTCCAATCGTGTCTATCTCGGTTTTACTTTTCACAAAGGCGAGTATTACGACGGAAGCTTTGCGCCAATTATTTCTCCGACACTGTTTGAAGCAGTCCAAAAAATGCTTGCGAAAAAATCTCGTCCTCGCGTGCAAAAAGTGCCAAACCATTTTCCCTTTGCACAATTTGCTCGGTGCGGAGAGTGCGGAAGTATGATTACGGCTCAATATGCGACAAATCGTTTTGGCACAAAATATACTTACTATCGCTGTACCAAAAAGAAAGGTGTTTGTCGTCAGCCGTATCTATCTTCTTCCGCACTCATTTCGCAAGCAAAAAATCTGCTTCAATCAGTGTCGCTTCCTCTTTCAGAAATTGAGAACATGGAAAAACAAATTGACCTATGGGACAAAGAATCAATTTCAGAAAGAGGAAGTGCTGCCCAAAATCTTAAAACCAAACTTTCCGAAACGAAGGAGAAGCTGGACAAGCTCGTTTCCATTTATCTTGACGGCGATATTGAACGCGAGATTTACTTACAGCGAAAAGACCTTCTCCTTCGTCAGAAAGCAAAGTTTGAGGAAAGTTTTAAAGATTTTGGACAACAGAGAAAAAATTGGGTCGAACCCTTGCGGAGTTTCGTTTTGTCTTTGAGAGAAGCCGTTATTTTGGAAAAAAGCGAAAACTATTTCGCATGGAAAGAGTTTTTCCAAAAAATCGGCTCGAACCCTATTCTCAAAGACAAAACGCTTTCATGCAATTGGGGGGAGCTTTGGGAATTCACGGCTTCCGCCGTAGGCGGAAAGGGTTTTGAAAAAATTGACAGCGCGATTTTGGCTCCCGCAAAATCGCTCCGTTTTCTTAATTCCGACAATGTTTCGTTTGGTGGACCGTACAGGACTCGAACCTGCCACCCCCTCATTGCAAATGAGGTGCTCTACCAGATGAGCTAACGGCCCAATATTTGCTATACTAGCACCTTTTTTAAAAACTTTCTACCTGCTGCTGACTTTAAATACAATTCTCTTTCTCTAGCTGTCTTAAAGTCATTAATCTCTTCTTTGTAGACAAGTTCCAACTCTTTCGTTTTACTTGTCGTTTTCGTATGACCGCTTTTATGTTCTTGTAACCTTCTTTTTATATCATTCGTAAATCCTTTATAAACTTTATTATTTTTATCTTTTAACACATAAACTGTGTACATAATAAATAATTTTTACTAGATGAGCCCCGCCCGACTGAATGGCTTCAGCCGTTCGGGCGGGTAACGGCCCATAACAAAGATATTCTATATTATTTCCCCAATAATGCAAATACTGCCATAAAAAAATTCTTTGACAATGAAGGGGAAAAGGATTAGATTACCTAAAGGAGGTGTTGTCAAGTGAAAAACCTGAACAGGCTGCTCGGTGAGCTCGCCCATCAGGGCGTGATCAGCAACACCGTAGGGTTGTTCTTACGAGAGTTCTTTGAGGACATGCACCTCAAAGACGACATACGGGAGGAAGAGATCACCTATCTCCTTAGAGATATGTCGGCGTGGGACTTTGATATATCGTCCTGCTCAACCGACTTCCTCTCTGGGAGATTCTACCAGCAGATTCCCTCTATGCTCGCCAAGGGGGCATTCAACAAGAACATCTCATCCGCAGATCTGGATAAGATGTCGTATATCTTCTGTCGCGTGCATGGGGCGATTGATACAAACTAACGGGAGGCCCTTTTCACTAAGGCCTCCCAGTTTTGTTTTTTATTTAATTTTGTTTACTGAGGAGAAGATTCTGAAGATATTTCCGTTAACACTCTCTGGGCTAATCCTTTTGCCCATTTCATCTCTTGAACTTCATGGTCAGGGTCTCTGAGGCCTCGAAGGGTATCTTGGTCCCAGCCTTCTTTTACTTTTTTTCGAAAGTCAGCATTTTGCATTAACGCAATTGCCCTCCTTTTCACTTCAGGCTTAAGGGTTTCCATTCCGTTTAAAACACTTACCGCATCTTCCGTAATCCTAGAATACAAATCCTTCATTCCTGCTTCCATGCTTTTATTCATAAAATTTTTTCTAATTAATTCTAATAATTCAGACCCACCTTTACATTATACCATACTTAGTATAAAAATGCAAGTAGTTAACTGCCCTTCTTTTTTACCCTTAAATTATACACTAAAATAGCACACAAAACAAAACCCCGCCTTGCGGCGGGGTTTTGCGGCACTTATGTTGTTTACGATAAATGTGAGAACACCTCACACTCACAAGACGAGTATAGCATATATCAAATAAAAAAGCAAGCCCCACAGAAAAATCCTCTCTTTCGAGAGGATTTTTCATGTTTCGCCCTGTGTTTTATAAGCCGAATTCTGTGACCTTGACCGAAGCCAAGGTGATAGCGATTTGTCTAGGCCTGCGATTACTCGCAAGCTCAAGCGATTCTCCTCGGCCTAAGCCGAGGCACGATCTTGCACAGAGGTAAGGATTTAGCCGTTTCACCCTGATGTTTCCATCAGATTACCCCTAACGGGGCCCTAGCCTTTCGGCGTCGGCGTCTCTGCTCGCACCTATGTATTGCTACACACGGGGGTTACCCGCTACCATTCCCACCCTTTGCAGGGCTCGCTGTGTTCGGACTTTCCTCACTCCGACGTAAATCGGAGCGTAGCTATCAAAATACAGGACTGGAAACAATAATACTACAAATATTTAATATGTAAATACCGCCACATTCCCCGGCTTTAAGTTATTCTTTTCGGAAAATCCCGCAACAACTTCTAGAACATATTTAGCATCAATTCCCGGGTCAAAAGATTCAGGATAAGATCCGGGAGTAGCGTTATCTTTTACGTAAACCACTTTCAAATCTTCCCCTATCCAAATTATATCAATCGGGAAATTCATATCCTTCATCCAGAAAGGATAGCGTCCAGGATTTTCAAAAACAAAAAGCATACCTTCGTCTTCTCCCAGACCCTCCCGACCACTTAGTCCTTTTTGCAGCTTTTCGTTACTTAAAGCGACGTCTACAACAACGGCTTTCTCCGCAAGAGTTACCATTTTTATATTGGCTGGCCGATATGTTCTGGTTGTGTAATTAATTACAAAAAATCCTATTACAAAAATAATGACTAAAAAAACAATAGCCCAAATGTTCTTTTTTATCATAGTTTCTTGGGGTCTCCATTCCAGCCAAATATTTTTCCAAGGTCATCAGCGGTTTGTCTTTTGCGCGATAGCTTCACTTCCCCGTTTTGGCACACCACTAGCGCCGGCTTGGAAATCAGGCAGTGGTTGTTACTCAAGGTGTATTGGTAGCTTCCCGTATCGTAGACAACCACATACAAATCAGACATGTCTTCTGTCATTTTCGGCAACATGACGTAATTTCCTGAAGCAGTGTATCTGTCGTCCCCATCGCAGGTAGAACCGGCAAGCCAAACCTTCTGCAACCGCTTGGCGTTAAGGTAGTTGGCCGAAGTAATGTGCCATTTGCGTCTAACTACTGACCAGGTGTCGGTGAGGTTAGTGATGAAACTTCCATCTATGAAATACCACTTCGTGTCAGCTTTTTTGGCAATATGTTTTTCTTCCAGAACTTTAAAAATGGATATCTGAGACGGGGCGGTAAAGTAGCTCCCCCATTCGCACACCAGGTTCGGGTGCTTGATGCCGAGTCTTTCGCTCTCCTTTTTAGCGGTTTTTATCATTAAATTCACCAGATTCTTCACGGAGATAAGTTTCTTTCTTTTCTCATAAGGCACCGCCATTCCTCCGCCAAAATTTATGGTATCTAATCCCGGGTTGGTTTCTCGCAGTTTGGCGTATAACGGAAACGCGCGCTTGAGAGGCTTGATAAAGCCGTCTATTTTTTCATTCTGGGTGGAGATGTGGTAGTGCAACATGGACAAGTTGCGGATTTTCCCAATTTTCAAAAGGTCGGCTTCGTCAAAGCCAAAGTGGTTATATTTTTTATCCCAATGCGCATCCACTTTGACATCTAGGTTGACCCGCACGCCCACCTCTCCCTTAAACTTCTTTAGCTTTTCCATTTCTTCCGCGTTTTCAATAATAGGAATGACTATGAGGCCTTTACTACGAAGCTCTTCTATTAGGCTTATGTATTGGTCAGTCTTAGGACCATTGCAGGTAACCCTAAGTTTCCTGTTGAACTTTTCCTGTTCCAACATCCTCTTTACCAAAAAGAGTTCATTGGCGGAAGATACTTCAATGTTCGCGCCTTCGGCAATAGCAGTAAGGACAAAGTCTCTGTTCTGGTTGGACTTCATCACATAGTGGTAAAAAAACTTTCCTCTGTAATTTAAAATTTTAATGTAGGCATTGAAGTATTCCATCAGGTCGCGAACGCGATGTTCCAAAATGTAAGGGAAGAAAACCTCAACTGAAGTTCCGTATTTACGGACAATGTCCATGATATTGTATTGGTAGTAGCCTTCCTTCACCACTAATTCTCCATTAGGATTAACATCAAAATGCTGAGTGTTGAACTCATCCATTCCGAGCCGCCAAAAGTTGCGAAAGTTTTTTGTTGGTTTTTTTCTTTTTTTAGTTTTTTTCTTGACCATCTTATTAAAAACTAGTATAGCAATATTGTAGAAAAATGCAATAAATTTAGGCCAGATACCCCTTCAGGAAGGTTTCTTTAAATTCGTAAAAATTATCATCCAGTATGGATTGCCTGATTTTTTTTACCAAGTTAACTATGAAATGCAAATTATGAATAGACGCAAGCGTCCCAGCCAGCATTTCTTTGCCGTGGAATAAGTGGGCGATGTAGCTTCTTGTAAAATTCTTACACGAGTAACATTCGCAATCTTCTTCTATGGGTAAATGGTCGTTTCGGAATTTTGTATTCATTATTATTATCTTTCCTTGTTTGGTATAAATGGTCCCATTCCTACCGAGACGAGTGGGCAGAACGCAGTCAAAAAGGTCCACCCCATTTTCCACTCCCATAAACAAATCTTCCGGCTCCCCAATGCCGAGCAAATGGCGTGGCTTGCCTTCAGGCAAAACCTCATTCACCCACCGAACCGCCGTAGACATATCTTCCTTGGCAAAAGAACCTCCTATGCCAAAGCCGTCAAAATCAAGCCCCCCAATGAATGCCGCTGATTTTTTCCGCAAATTTTCATCCCGCCCGCCCTGCACAATGCCAAATAAAGCCGGAGTATTTTTGCTGAGCGGGTTGTGAGCCTGAGCGGGCAGGGTGTCCGAAGGACGAGCGAAGGCGAATCCCTGAGGCTGGCTCGCTGGGCCAGCCGAAGAAAGCAAAGCAAAAGATACTCCGGCTTCTAAAAGTTTCTTGTGCTCCACTAGACATCGCTCCGCCCATCGGTGGGTTCGCTCTAATGCTTCTTCTTGATATCTTGAATCTTCGGAAGGGCTGGTGCATTCGTCAAAGGCAAAGATAATATCCGCGCCCAAGTTGTGCTGAATCTGAATAGATTTCTCAGGAGTAATATAATGAACTGAGCCGTCCAAATGCGATTTAAAAGATACTCCGTCTTGCCCTATTTTTGCCAGACGTGGAGCATCACTGTCATCAAAACGTTCCGGAATCATGAGTGAAGGGTCTGTGATTCGAACAACCTTGGAGATATCTTTGCCGTAAGCCGCCCCTAAAGAAAACACTTGGAACCCTCCGGAGTCCGTCATCGTAGGACCTGGCCAATTCATAAATTTTCCTATGCCTCCGGCGTCACGGACTATTTCGTCTCCAGGCTGAAGGTAAAGATGGTAAGTATTTCCAAGGACGACTTCCGTTCCAGCGTCACGAACTTGTTCAGGGTTTAAAGATTTAATCGTAGCCTTTGTCCCTACCGCCACAAAAGCTGGGGTATGGATATCTCCGTGCGCGGTTTTTATCATACCCACGCGACCTAAACTATTTTTTAATTTTTTCTCAATCTTGAATTCCACAGTAATTAAAATAATTCAGAATGACTGCCAATGTCAACCAACATTAAAACCAGCTTATCTTTTTCGATTTTGTAGACTAAAAGCAAATCACCTTTTATATGACACTCGCGAAGACCGGAAGATTCGCCCTGTAACTTATGATCTTTATGTAAAATTGGCAAACTTTTACCTTCAGAGAGTAATGCAACTATAAATCGCAAATCTTGGAGAACTGATTGCTTTATTCCTGATTTTTTAATTTTTTTATAGGATTTCTCGAACGATTTAGTTGTTATTAACAAATACATTTATTTCGAAGAATCTAGATGGTCAAAAAGCTCTTTTGTACTCTTGTACGCCTTACCATGTTTTAACGCATATGCAATTTCTTTTTTCCATCGTGCCGCCAAGGCTGCCTTGTTTTTCGTAGGTGTAAATGGCAGGCCTTTTTCCTCTATAACCTGGTGTAAAAATATCTTTACCGCGCTCGACATATCAAGCCCAAGAGAAGACAGGGTCTTATTGGCTTTATTTTTTATATCCTCGTCAATTCTTATGTTTAAAGTAGTCATACTACTAGTATATACAATGTAATTACAATGTCAATACAACTTATCCTCTTCTAAAGCTTGAGGGAATAGTGTTTTAAGGTGCTACTTCTGGCGCTGGCATAGGATCTGAAATCGTAGTCGTATCGGTAACCGACGCGGTATCAGTTGTTGTGGTTGTATCAGCAGGCGCGGGGTCGGAAGCGGTTACAGCTGGATCTGTTGTGGTGGTCGTTGTATCAGTAGTGGCTGCTTGCCCTGAGCTTGTCGAAGAGTCTGTGGTTGTATCCGACGTAGACACAGGGGCTGCATCGCCTGTAGTGCTACTGCCGAGGGAGTCAGTAGATGAAGGAGTTGAAGTAGTGACATCTGTTGTCGTAGAGGTAGTCGAAGATCCTGAGCTTGCCGAAGGATTTCCCGCATTTATAAGCAAAGCATCAAGCTGTCCCCGAGTAATGCACGTCTCTCCGGCATCATCTCCCACGCAAAGCTCTTTGGTGCGAACTCTGTTCGCAAAGAAATCACCTATGCCATTACCTGCACTCGCGAACCACTCCGAAACTTTTGCAAATATCTTGGAGAGAATAGACCCTTCGCCCCTATCAACAAGTTCTCCATCCTGCGTCTCATGCACATAGTCTAGGTCTAGGCTGTCGTTCAGGTCTTTTATTATCAATTCCATATCTATAACCAGAGTCTTGCCTGTCTCCGAATTTGCAGAATCAAATACCCAGTAGTTGTTTATGTTTTCGTGTGGAGATAACAAAGTCGCATTTCCCGCTGCGTCCATTACTCTTAATTCTCCCGCCGTGCTATACAGAGAAATTCCATTAGTCAAAGTTCCCGCCGGCGCCGTGCCGTCAAATATATCCAAATGGTTACTCCCTTCAGTTGTAGCTCTAACGGCTGTGCCAGCGATTTTAACATTGCCGCTTCCACCTCCACCTAAAGCAGCTGGCATCAGAACAATATGCCCACCAGTCCCAGTAGTATATGTAGACAACCTTAAATAGGTATCAGTTGCCCCAGTTCCTACTGTTCTTATGTCGCCATAACCACCACTAAAATTTAGTATTCCGGCGCTTGCTCCGGTATTTGCACCTAGATTTATCGCAGAACCACCAATAGTGATTCTAGCGCCCGAAAAGGTAATATCACTGTAACGTACTTCCATAAGAGTAGTGGTCCCGGAGGGATCATCAATTTTCAAAGCACTTCCAATTCCTCCCCCTGTAGTCCCTGCCCTAATATATAAACCGGAAGTTGTATCCGTATCGCTTGTGGCGATAAGGCTAAGCATGTGCCTGTTTGTAATAGTTGCATTTGTGCCAGCAATAGGAGCGCCCACAATACCTACAGTTGAAGCTCTGGTCAAAGTGCTTGCGCCCGCAAAAGCGTAAGTCGGAGCTGTAATTTGGACAGCTCTTTGGGTCGCCAATGCGCCAGTTGCGAATTGAACAGTGCGCGCAAGATTGAAGTTTATATCTGAAGCTTCAGTTGATGCGGTTAAGGTTGTATGCGCGCCACCGGTAAAACCTAACCCCGTCGGGCTCCCTGACGTGGAAACTGGCTGGTCTATATCGAAAAGTGCATCAGGAGTAGTGTCTCTGATACCTACATTCCCGCCCTGCAGGACTGTCAATGCAGCGAACGGTGATGCCGCATTATAAACATCAATATTAAAATCTTTTGCTGTTCCCGTGCGAAATGCCCAATATCCTTGTCCTCCCGCAATTGAGTATGTTCCAGTAAATGCGTTTCCGCTAAAAACCGTATCACTTAACGGGCCATTAAAATATGCTGAACCGTCCGGCCTGACGACGGCTTGTGCCGTTCCCGAACTGTTTTGCCATTGTTGAAGGTCAGCCGTCTGTGATAGCTTGCCTTGTATCACCAAACCTTTCTGCGTGGTTGCCGAAGTTGCGAATAAGTTGTCTGCGAGCGCATCGGCTGTGGTTGCAGTACCAAAAAGAGATTTCGCCACACTTATAGTCCCCGCCACACTTCCCTCTGCTCCTGTGCCCACTTGGAGAATACCAGAGCCACCATACGACAGGCTGACGCTATTTGTTGCTTGTGAAGTTCCAAAAAGTTGAGTGAATCCAGTCTTCAAATCAGCATATGCGTTACTGGTGTGGTCGAGTACCTGAAGAATGCCGTTTGCTGAATAGTAAAGCCGACCACGATAGGTGGCAGTATCACTACCAAAATAAACACCATTACTGCCTGTAGCGAGAGAGGTTCCTGCGTAAAAGTTTGCGGCCTGAAGTGTCCCCGCCACGCTTCCCGCCGCTCCAGTTCCAACACCAATTACTCCGGCGGAAATGCGGGAAAGGCCGGTGTCGGAAGCACCAGAAGCATCTGATGAAGAAGCCCACCCGAAAGTTCCAACAGAACCTAAGTTAGCTCTAATGTTATATACATCAAAATATATGTATGGGGCATATGCAGCCACATCACTATACGACAAGCCCAATCCAACATTAGTGCCAGAACCAGATAATGTTATTGCGCTTCCCCCAGTATTAGAACCATCCCTGAAAGACATTCTTGTTGAGCCAGATTTTTGAAAATCAAGATATTTAGATCCGGTACTTGCAGCGGTTGCAGTATAATTTAATACAGCTCCTGTAAATGCAACTCCAGCACCATTCCAAGTTTGAGTTAGAGAAAGTGCAGGTGCGCTAGTAGTAACGGTTCCGCTTACTATATCGGCATTTGCAAGTTTAAGCGTCCCCGCATAGCTTCCTGCCGCGCCGGTGCCGACGCCAATTACTCCGGCAGAGATGCGAGAAAATGCAGTATCCAACGCGGCAGGGGTTGTGCTAGGCCAAAAACCTAGTGGCCTGGTCGCACTTACCCCAACTCCGTAACCATCTAAGTTTGTTACAGAAGCGACAATTCCTCCACCCTGGAGTTGCAAGAAATCGGTGCTAGTTGGGCCTATCGTTAGGGAAGCATCAGTGCGAGCAATCGTATCGGCTGCGGCGTTAATAAAAATAGGGGCAACGCCTGTGCTTTTCTGCCACTCTTGCAAATTAGCGGTCTGCGATGCCTTCCCCTGAATTACCAATCCTTTCTGGGTCGTTGCTGTCGTAGCAAAATAATTATCAGCCAATGCATCTGCGGTCGTTAAGGTGCCAGCTTTTACCGATGTCGGAGTAATTGCTCCGAGGGTCAGGGTAATCGCCGGAGTGGATGTAGCTGTGGCCACAGAACCGGAAACTCCATTGGCAGTTACCACGGAAACAGAAGTTACCGTCCCGGTGCCCAATGTTTCTATCTTATCGTAAATGGCGTTCTTGCTTGGCGCATGAGTCGTGTCGGCATTCCAGCCAACGCCGTAGACAGTGTCGCTGATATTCGCAGCGGTAAGAGGTGCCACAACATCACACAGTGCGTCCGTTGGAGCACATTCCGGATTTAAGGTCTCACCCGGGTCATAATTAGCCCCATCCCATACGGCAAAAACTGCCTGTGAAAAAAACAACACAAATGCCAAAGACGAAAACGCAACAACAAATGATTTGCGCCAAGAGAAGTTGGGGGAATATTTAATGAAATCAAATTTGAATTTATGAAAGTTAAACAACTTAAAAAGTTTTCGTTTAGTTACTCCCTTTTTAAATATTTTTATCGTTCTATAACCTGATTTTTTATATTTTTTAAAATATCTGACCACGTTTAACAAACGAGACGAAATGTATCGTTGGCTATGTTTAAATATACGCCGCAGATTCTTTTTTAAAGAAAATTTCATTCTATCTTGTGTTATATATAACTGCTACCTTTGAACTTTATCTATCAACATCCCGAGCAGCCTCTTCACGCTCGCCTGAGCCTCGGCTTCTGTTTTAGAACCCACAAATTTCTGCCATTCGGCCATTATTTGTTCATCTTTCAGCCCTCGAACGGAATTTTCCAAGGAAAGCCGAGTCTCAAAATTCACCTCGCCATCCGCTTGTAGCACTTCGGTAATAAACAAAGAAGTAAACCCAAGCACCCGCTCATTCAGCTCTGTTTTAGCGCTACGGGATTGAACTTCTTCTAATTCCTGGGAAAGGAAGAAATAATTTAACCCAAAGAACACGCAACCGACCAAAAGAACGCCGACGACTATAATATATGGAACCCTGTTATTGCTTTGCATTTATTTATTTGATAATTTAGATAATTTATCTCGCAGATTAGTTCGATATAAATTATACACTAATAATAATAACACAACAATGAGAAGTCCGGTTTGCCAATCAGCTCCTTTGAGCCATGAAACGCCTGATTTTAACTCTATGTTTTGATGCACTCCCGCGCCTTCGGCTACGATGAATACCTTCCCCTCGTAGGAGTTATAGCCTGGCGCTTCCACATGGAAATAGTATGAACCTTCCGGCACGAGGAAAGAATACGTGCCCCGGATGTCGGTGATTTGCGGATTGTCTTGGCTGTATTCTTTTGCATTCCAAAGTTCATATGCTTTAGAAGAAGGATTTAAGCGATACAGAGAAATAATTGCCGAAGGGATGCGTGTTTCTTTCCCGTCTCGTTTTTCAAAGACATACCCTTCGGGGTCTATAACGGTTACCATACTCATTCTCCTTGAACCGAGAACAGGGTCAATATAATCTATCACTGTTATTATCTCGTATTCGCCGGGAACCACGGGTGTTGTAATGTCTGCCGTATAGATGCCGTCACGGTCGGTGTCTTCGTATTTAAAAGAAGAGAGTACTAAGTTTTTTTCAACCGGAATAGCATCTGAAGTTTTTTCAACCAAGCCATCCATTGAAAATAGCGCTGAGGCTGTCAGAAGTGAACGCGGAGTCAAGCCCGTAACCACCTTGGGAGCGGTAGATTTGAAAACTACATATCCTGTCACGTTTCGCGCGTCGCCCATAGGCTTAACCACAAGCTTCATTGTCGTCCCGGGAAGCAAAGAAATTCTCTGCATCACATCTCCTCTCTCTCCCACGGATAAATCCACATTTAAATCCACAAGCTCCCCCGCCGCGCGAGCAAACACGAACTCGGTCGGCAAATTTTGCTTGGCAGAAAGAGAAAAATTAGAAATTGGCAGTCCCGGAATTAGAGCAATATTGCCTAGACCCACGGTGTTTGGAAGAATTTTTTCTCCCGAAGAAAGTCCCGGAATATCCAAGGCCACTCCTGAAATATTTTCTATATCGGATATTTCTTCCAAGCCCACTTTTTTTATCGTTTCATCCAAAATATCCGTCAGCCCCGGCACATTCAAGTTCACGCCGGCAAGTTTGCTAATGTCGTTAAACCTTTCCACTCCCACCGCTTGGAGAGTCTTCTCCAATTCCGGAAACTTCCCTGCCAGGATGCGAATTTCATAAGGTAGCGGCGCAAACACGAAAGAATTTATGGTTTGCTCTGGTAAAATGTTCCACCCTCCCTTCAAAGACAGAGGAGCTAGTTTTGGCACGCTAACTATCGGAACAGGTAGCGGAGTATTTTTCCCGCCGAAAAAGAACGACAGAAGGTCGGCTGCTCTATTTAGAATATTCGGAAGATTGTTGAGAACGACAGGAACAGGATTTACTATCGGTGAAATAATAGGTGGAAGAAATGCCGGCAACGTCGGCAAGATAGGAGGCAGGGCAGACGAATTCCTTGCGATGCTTCCACTTGAAGCTCCCGCAACTTCACCGGAAGCGCGAACACTTGCTGGTCTCCAGTCTGTCTTTACTTTGAAATCAGACGAAGCGCAGGACAGTCCATTTACGCAATTAAAACTTATCTGGCTCGCACTTGAGTCCACTGTCGCGTAACCTAGAAACTCCCCGCTTGTATTTATAGTCACGCCGGTGAAATCTATCCAGCCGAGGTTTGAGCTCCAGGCATGGCCGGAGAGTATGCCTCCGCTCGTATTTGAAACACCGGCGGTAGTCGGATTTAAATTTATCCAGCCAAAATTTGAACTCCATGCATAGCCGGTAATGGCGCTATCGGTAACCGCCACACCGCAATTGTCACAGCCGAAATTTATCCAGCCCAGATTTTCTGCCCATGCATATTTATGGGTGGAATCAATAGTGCCATTGGTCTCGGAAGCGAAGACTTTGCCGTTTAAAATAACCATTGAAAACGCAAAAACAGCCAAGGCAATCAGCCAGTGGTAAAAGAATGTCCTTAAAAATATTTTTGTATTTATCATTTGTTAACTATCGCCAGTCCGAATACTAAAAAGCAATAGTTGCAACATACCTATTATACTAATCTTTTTTAACTTGAACAAATTTTAGTTCTTGCATATTCACCGGACTTGCGAAAAGAACTTTTGTAAAAGAGTCCCTGGGGTCAGAAATGGTCGCCTCGGCTACGGCAACCACGTAAGAATTAATGCCGGGAAGTATCGCTTGGTCCCCAGGATTTATAGTGATATCTCTTGGGAAAATCATTTCAAAATTTCCTCCACCGCGCCCGACTAATTCGGAAGATATTACCTTGTCGGCTACTCCTTCACTCCCGACTTCACTTGAAGAGTTTCTAAGAATATTCGCAAATGTTCTCTCTCCCGCACTGGAAAATAAAATTATCGTAGAAGCCTGTGTTGACGTGGCGCCAACCTTGCCAATAGGGACTTCTCCAAAGGCAAACACCATATCCCCGTTTTTTATTCCGAGGTCTTCTCCAACGTCTACAAGCAACGTGTCATAAGCGCTTTGATTGGGTTTGGATAGCACAGTCGCAAGCGTCATGCGGGCTTCTTCTTTTTTGCGTCCTAAAATTTCTTTTAACATCACATTCTCGGAATCCACCGCTTCGTGATTTAAAATTTTTACGTTAGCCTCATCAAGCCTAGCACGCAAGTCTTCGTTTTCATTTAAAAGCATCTGTTTGGAATAAAAATATGCCCCGAAATTTCCAAGGCGTGTTCCTACATTATTCCCCCCGACTATAACCGGACGAAAAACTTTTTGTCCCACGTAAGAAAATCCGTTCCAAATCCCATTGCGGAAATAGAAAAAAACAACCAGAAACAAAACACAAAAAAGTGCTATTAGGAATTTTTTCTTTTTAGCTTTTCTATCTAGGAGGTAGCTCATCCCGTTAGAAGCAGATCGCGGTCACTAAACCGTTATTATGCTCAATATTTATTAGTATTAATATTTTTTTCATCAACACATTCATATATCAAACTGCGACCACGGCTTCTAGCGGGATCATCGTGGAGGTAATTCGTCCTGATTCCCTATCAAAACTTCTTTATAAAATGCGACGTCGTCTAAAATAACCCCCGTGCCGCGAGCCACAGCCGAGAGCGGGTCCTCTACCACATAAATAGGAATTTTTAAAACATTTTGTAAAAGCTCAGCCAACCCGGGCAAAAGAGCTCCGCCTCCGGACAACGTAATTCCCCGATGCATTATATCCGACAATATTTCAGGCGGGGTAGTTTCCAACATATCTTTTACTCCTTCAACGAGCCCTTTTACGGAAAGCGAAAGCGCTTCACGAATATCCGAATCCGTCACCACAACTTCTCTAGGAAGTCCCGTAAGGAGGTCTCGCCCATGCACTTCTGTTTCCATATATTCTCCTGGAATCGCGGAACCGATAGCTATCTTTACCATTTCAGCCGTTCTTTCTCCGACAAGAATTTTAAATTCATCTCGCATGTATGAGATGATGTCATTATTCAATCTGTCTCCCGCAATTTTTAAATTTTTAGATTTCACGATGCCCCCGAGTGAAATAACCGCTATGTCCGTAGTGCCTCCTCCTATGTCTATTATCATAGAGCCCACGGGGTCCTTGATAGGCAAGCGAATGCCGATAGCCGCTGCCATGGGCTCTTCCACGAGAAAGACTTCCCTGGCGCCCGCGGAACGCGCGGCATCATATACTGCCCGAGTCTCCACATTAGTCGTTCCCGTAGGAACTCCGACCACGACTCTCGGTCGCGCCAGCTTTTTGGAAATTTTATCGGCTTTGTTTATGAGATAAGAAAGCATTTCCTCGGTAACTTCAAAGTCCGAAATAACTCCGTCCACAAGCGGTCGGATAGCTTTTATGTGTCCGGGTGTGCGTCCGAGCATCTCTTTCGCTTTCATTCCAACGGCGAGAATTTGATTTGTTTTTATATTCACCGCTACCACCGAAGGTTCGTTAATGACAATGCCGTGACCTTTTAAATACACCAAAGTATTGGAAGTGCCTAAGTCTATGCCAATGTCATTTGAAATTAATTTGTAAATTTTGTCTAAAATTCTCATTAGCTTTATAGAGTTGAGCTCCCTAGCTTACTAGTTTCTAAAATTTTTAATAAATCCGGGAGAGTTACGATCTGACCTTTTTCCTCGGTACGTTTCTTAAGCTCAATACCGTTTTCCTTTAAGCTTCGCGCCGACACCACCGCCCGATACGGCATACCAAGTAGGTCTGCATCGCCGAATTTTTCTCCCGCAGACAGCCCCTCTCTGTCGTCAAACAAAACTTCAACCCCAGCTTTTTCCAAACTTTCATAAATTTTATTCGCCTCAGCCAAAACAGCTTCGTCGTCTCCGAGCGCAAGCAAGTGGATAGTAAACGGGGCTATAGACTCAGGCCATACTATCCCCTTATCGTCAGACAAAGCTTCAACTACGGTGCCCATAAGGCGTCCCAGGCCGATTCCATAGCATCCCATAAAAATAGGGTGCTTTTCGCCTTTTTCGTCGGTATAAGTAAGGTCAAAAGGTTCGGAAAAGCGGGTTTTTAAGTCAAAAATATTTCCCACCTCAATTGCTTTCTTTTCTACAAGTTTCTCTTTGGTGAGATTAAGGCTTGCCAGCACCTCATCGTTATAAACTTCGTGATTCACCGCAACGGTAGTAGCTTCGTCAATATATATTGTGTCTTCTCCCGCCGGAGTAACGGTCTGAAATTCGTGGGAATACTTGGAAAAGGTTCCGCCCGAAGCGAAGGTAAGATAAGTAATGTGTCCAATTCCTGCTCTGTCAAAAATATTCTTATAAACGCCTTTCATTTTTTCGTAAAATTTCTCAAAATCTTCCGGAGACGCGTGAAAAGAATACATATCTTTCATTAGAAACTCGCGCCCGCGAAGGATACCCGACTTGGCGCGAAGTTCGTTTCGAAATTTGGTTTGAAATTGATAAACAGCCAAAGGAAGGTCTTTGTATGAAGAAACGAAATTAGTAAGCATGTTTACTAGCGGCTCTTCGTGAGAAAACCCGAGTCCGAGTTCGGTGTCATTTTTTAATTTTGTCTTGAACCAATTATCCACCACGTCATCCTCCCAGCGGTTGGTTTTCTTCCAGAGTTCGGTATTTTGAAGCGCCGTCATGGAAACTTCCTGCCCGCCCACGTTGTTCATTTCTTCGCGAATAATATTTTCAATTTTCTTTATTACCCGGAGCCCCAGCGGTAAATACATGAATACACCCGCCATTTCTTTATGCACAAACCCTCCCCTGATTAAGAGTTCGGCATTTTTAGAGACTTCGTCGGATGGAGCTTCACGCCTTGTTTTAGTAAAAAGTTGAGATTGCCTTATGCCTTTGGTCATACTGCCATACTACCCGAAAAAAACCTTTTGGTCAAAGTAAGCCTGATTTATATGTAAAATTTGCCAAAGACCGGACTTTCTGCTATATTGTTCCTATGCAAAAAGCAAAAAGCGCGAGCGGAAACAAGGCGGATAATGACACGATTGTGGAGCAAATGTTCCAGGCCGGAGCCCAATATGGCTACAGCAAAACACGACGTCACCCTTCTGTATCCAAGTATATTTACACCACAAAAAACAAAGGTGATATTATAAACCTTGAAAAAACAAGCGAGCTTTTGGACGAGGCTCTTCTCTTCATAAAGAACTTGGGAGCCCAGAACAAAACCGTCCTTTTCGTCGGAACCAAGCCGGAAGCAAAAATAGCTACCAAGACCGTTGCCGAATCTTTAAATATGCCTTACGTTGCGGAAAGATGGATCGGAGGAACTCTTTCCAATTTCACCGAAATCAAAAAGAGAATCGCTGAACTTGAAAATTACCAAAAAGACAGCGTCGGAGGCGGATTGGACAAATATACCAAGAAGGAAAGAGTAGTTATGGCAAAAAAAATGGAGAAGCTTGCCCGATATTACACAGGGTTACTCGGACTCAAAAAAGCTCCGGACGCTTTGTTTATAATAGACGCCAAGAGTGAACACATCGCCGCCACCGAAGGGAGAAAATCTGGAATTCCGGTTTTAGCACTAGTAAACTCAGACTCAAACATCAAAGGAATTGACTACCCTATTGTGGCCAATGATTCCGCTATTCCATCAATTAAATTTTTCGCATCCGCGATAGCCGAGGCCTACAAAGAAGGCCAGATAGGAGCGACCGCTAAAACATCTTAATAATTATAATTCTTAGCAAGCCTGTCTGCCAGCAGGTAGGTAAAAGAGCCTATGTCAACACAAATAACAACTGAACAAATTAAGGAGTTAAGAGATAGCACCGGTATTTCCGTAATGCAATGCAAACGAGCACTGGAAGAAGCCGAAGGCGACATGAATAAGGCTCTGGCGATACTTAAGAAAACAAGCTCCGCCATCGCTCTTAAAAAAGGCGACCGAGAAGTTAAAGACGGAAGAGTCGCGGTTAAAATGGAAGGCAAAAAAGCCGTTTTAGTTGCCCTCTTGTGCGAAACAGATTTCGTGGCAAGAAATGAGGACTTCACTACCCTTTTGGAGCGCCTAGTAGACAAAGCTTTCCAGAATGGGGTGGAAAAAATGAAAGCCGAGGCAAAGGATATGATAGACCCCGTAATCCAAAAAACAGGAGAAAACATCCAGCTCGGAGAGGCGTCCGAAATAACGGGAGACGTATTGGAAAATTACGTGCACAACAATAAAATAGCAATCATCGTGTCCTTGGACGGAGGAGACTCGGAACTGGCGAAGGATATTGCCATGCATATAGCCGCCATGAAACCCGAATACATCTACGGAAACGAAGTAAGCGAAGAGGCGCGAAAAACAATGGAGGAAGTTTTTCAAAAAGAAGTTGCTTCCATAGACAAACCGGAAGATATCAAGAAAAAGATGTTGGAAGGTAAAATGGCGACTTACTTCAAAGAAAAAACTTTGGTAGACCAGGCGTTTATCAAGGACGGCGACATCACGGTGGGCAAGCTTCTGGAAAACAAAAAAGCGAAAATCAAAGAAGTAAAACGTTATTCTATATAAGATATGATATATTTTATTTTAAGTTTGTTTTTTGTTTCTCTTCTTGGAATCATATTTATGATTGGGAGAAAGGTTCTGATGATACAAAATGGGCAAATCCCCGAATACCCGGAAGGCGGAACGGATGGAGAATACTGGGAAGAATTTAAATACGGAGCGGTAAAAGGATTGAGAAAATTAGGTTACGCAATGCTTGTGGGAATAATAAGATTATACGTAAAGCTGGTAAATTTTCTTAAAACTACTTACGAACAAGTTGTGGCGAAAATCCACTCAATGTATGTTAGGAAGTCGGAAGAAGGTGTTGTGGAAGCCAGAGAGGTCAGTAAGTTCCTTAAGATGGTTGGAGAATACAAGAGAAAATTGCGCAGAATAAAAGAGAAAGTAAAGAAAGAAGAAGATTTGTAGAAGATGCCGCCTTACCTGCCCGAACGACTAGCTCGTTCAGTCGGGCGGGGCTCAGTTTCCACCAGAGGCGGATAAAGTCCGAGCAAAGCAATGAGGGAGTTCATTTAGAAAAAGAAATAATATTGCCGCCTTAGCTCAGTTGGTAGAGCAACGCTTTTGTAAAGCGAAGGTCCTCGGTTCGAATCCGAGAGGCGGCTCCATATATCAAAAAACATTATTGAGCAGATAGATTATACTCTTTATTCTGCGCTTTCTGGTTCTTGAATTCCTTGGAGCTTGAAAGATTTTTCCACCAACGCCGATAGTTCGTCAAAGCCGTGAAATCCGTTCAAGGCATCTCCGTCTATAACCAGCGCCGGCAGAGCGGTATCTTTTATTTTGTAAATCTGAATCATCGCCTTGACCGCCGACAGGTCAGTGCTGTAGTCAAAAGAGTAGACCCGCAGTTCCGGATACTCCGAACGAAGTTTGGATAACACCAGGCTCTCCTCCCTGCAAAGGGTGCAATTTTCCGCGGTAGTATAGAAGTAAAGAATGAATGCGGATTTAATTCCGCATCGCTCGGATATTCTCTTCGCCAGAAGATAATCTTTGATTTGAAGCAGTGAGTAATATTTTTTCAAATAAGAAACCTCCGCGTCGGAACCCAGGTTATTCTCGCTCCACTCAAGCTTGCTTCCAAGCTCCCCGAGTTCGCGCGAAAATACGGAATCTGAAATATTCTTGCAGGAAAGTTCGGAAAGCAAAGAAAATTGTGTTTCCGAAGAAAGAATATCTATAGCTATTTGGTCTTGGATATTCTGCAACTGGTTTATTTTTTTATCGCCAAAATAATTACTCACGTAGCTCGCTGTAAAGAACAGCCCCATGGTAATCAGAAACACAATCAAATATTTTTTCCAATCAATATTGTTATTCATATGTTTACCTCCAAGACGGCTTCCTTGCTAAAAGGGTATTGTAAAGCCCCTGCAAAAACCACACGGGAGCAATAATCCCAAAGACCGGAAAGAAATACAGGATATGCACGGAAAAAAGATTTTTTTCTTTTGTCATTTTTCGCCCAAAAATTATCGCGAAAATCACGAGTGCGTAGATAAGCCCGATTATAAACAAGGCTGATTGGGTGTTTATAAAAAACGGGTCAAGGTTGAAGCTTTTAACATTAAATTCAAAGCCTATTGTCTTAAACTCCAGAATCTTTGAGTATATAAAACTTCCGATATTATAGACAATCTTGCCGAAAAGGTAGCTGACGGAAAACATGGAAATAACCCCCATGGGTAGGGTAAAGGTGGCAAAGTTGCCGTATTTTTTATTGAATAAAACCTCCCGATAATCAATGGTGTTGTTGATAAAACCGTAAATCCATCGTAGTCTCTGGCGATAAAGTTTCCGCACCGTAGTGGGAGTATTGGTATACACATAGGCGTCGTTACAATGCTCTATTTTATAGTGATTTTTCTGCATGCGGTAAGCTATTTCCATATCTTCGGTGCTGTGTCCGTGCCTATAGGGCCCCAGGTTGTCAAAAACTTTTTTACGGAAAACAGTCAACGGTCCGGGCGTAACGTTAATTGCCCCAATCATTCCAAGCATTTTTTTGAAATAAACTCCCATGTGGTATTCGGCTTTTTGCGCAAGCTGAATGAAATTTTTAGGGTCATATACCGTAACAGACGGAGCCACCGCCATTGCGTGTTCGTCATTTTCAAAATAACTCATAATGCGGACGAGCGCTTCTGGGTGAGCTACCGAATCCGCGTCCAGACATCCGAAAAAATCCGTTTCTATGTTTTCCAAGCCCAAATTTAAGGCGGTGTGTTTTCCTCCGTTTTTCTTGCTGAATATTTTTACATTCTTGTATTTCTCAAACTTTTTTATCTCTTTCAGTGTCCCGTCCGTGGATCCGTCATCTATAAGAAAAATACTAATTTTGTCTTGGGGATAATTTAAATTAAGAACGGAATTCACTGTCTTGCCCACTGTTTTTTCTTCGTTCCAGCAAGGCACGGCTATGGTTACTGCCGGGTAATTTTCCAGCTTGATGTTCCCGATTCTGGTGATAATTTTCTTTCTGTTTTCAATGAAGGTAACCAGAAAAAACACCTGCACATACGCAGACAAAAACACCAATATGTAAAGTATAACGTCGCCAAATAAAGCCATATAGCTTATATTTAATATATCATTTTTGAGGTTTAATGCAACAGAAAACCCCCGAAATATAGGGGGTTTTCTAAAAAAACACATAAACCCTTATTACATGGTCTTCCCTCCTCCTTCTGTGGCGCACGCTGCGCATGCTGCTTTGCACTCCTTACACTTTTTACAGCAACATCCAAAAATCTTTATTACCGCGGCAAGTCCAACTAGAATATAAACAATCGCCTCAATCGCTGGCCAAGTGCCGAGAAGCATATTAACAACATTCAAATCTCGGTTCATTAACATCCCCACGCCCACCAATCCCCAATTCAAACCCCCGACAATTAATAAAATTTTTGAAACCAACTTAACCGCGCAACCTCCCCCACATTTTGAAGTGCAACACATATATATAATTTTTTATTGTGTCCCGCTTTTACGGAAACAGTTAATAATGTTAATTCTTATATTATATCATACCCTCTTTAAAATATGCTACAATGGCTGTATTACAAATTATGCATAGAAACCATGGAAAATAACAACATAAAACCAATAGCGGGGGCGATTATCATAGCTGGAGTTCTCATAGCCGGGGCAATTTTACTCAAGGATAGCTCAGGATCCGGGGTTAGCGCCCCCATTTCCAAACAAGTTGGTCTTAGCGTGAAAAAGTTTAACGCTTGTCTTGAAAGTGGAAAATTTAAAGATAAAGTTCAGGCAGACGTAGATGACGGAGTAGTGGCTGGAGTAAGCGGAACCCCCTCCTCTTTTATTTTGAAAGATGGACAGACGGTATCTTTTACCACAGAGGACGGCAAAGAATATGATTCTATCCCCGGCGCTCAACCCTATGAAATAGTAATGAAAAACATAAATCGGATATTGGGAAGCGAAGTAGAATCAAAAGAAACAAAAATCAGACCGGTGTCTGCCGAAGACCATGTCGTCGGAGACCTAAACACTGCAAAGCTAGTCGTAGTAGAATATTCAGACCTTGAGTGTCCTTTCTGTAAATCATTCCACGCCACAATGCACCAGGTTGTGGAAAAGAGCAACGGAGATGTAGCTTGGGTATACAGACACTACCCTATTCCCCAGCTTCATCCGAAGGCCTTACGGGCCGCTGAAGCCACAGAATGCGCTTGGGAACAAGGAGGCAATAAAGCTTTCTGGAAATACGCGGACAAAGTATTTGAAATCGGACTACAGACAAACACATTTTAGTCGCAGTCATACAAACAAAAACCCGCGATAAGCGGGTTTTTGTTTGTCTCTGATTAATCAAAGTAGTTTTTAAGCCTTGAGATTTTTTCGTGCTGACGGAGCTTTTCATGAACCTTGGCTTCAATCTGGCGAATTCGCTCGCGAGTAACACCGAACTCTTCTCCCACCCTCTCAAGGGTGTGCTGGATGCCGTCCAGGAGCCCGTAGCGCATTTCCAAAATTTTTCTTTCTTTTGGATTTAACTCATCCAACACTTCTCGAATCTGGTCTCCCAGTATTCTCCTGGAAGATTCCTGGTCGGGGCGCAATATCTTGTCGTCGGGAATAAAATTCTCCAAAGTTGATTTATCGTCATCGTCCCCCACTGGCTGCTCAAGTGAGACTGTCTCCTGGGAAATATTTTCAATCACATGGATTTTTTCAACCGGAATTCCCATTTCGGTGGCAATTTCTTCGGCAAGAGGCTCCCGGCCCAAGTCCTGGGAAAGTCTGCGGTGGGTTTGTTTGTATTTGGAAATAGTTTCCACCATGTGGACAGGAATACGGATTGTGCGGGACTGGTCGGCAAGCGCGCGAGTTATGGACTGGCGAATCCACCAAGTGGCGTAAGTTGAAAATTTATAACCCTTGGTCCAGTCAAATTTCTCCACCGCCTTAAACAGCCCGAGGTTTCCCTCCTGAATAAGGTCAAGCAGGGTAAGGTTCGCGGAGCGGCCCACATATTTCTTGGCGATAGACACCACTAATCGTAGGTTTGCCCGAGCCAGTAAATTCTTTGCTTCCAGGTCTCCTTTTTCTATTCTCTTGGCCAAATCTTTTTCGTCTCCGGCGTGAATAAGGGGATATTGCCCAATTTCTTTTAGATACATCTGGATAGAGTCGTGCATCGTGCCCTTGTTTAAGTCCTTGTCGTTTAAATCTAGGTCAAGGTTGAGCAAGTTTCCTCCCTCAAGGACATCAATTCCGGCTACCCCGAACTTTTCGTAAAGTTCATCTAAAAATAAAATATTGTTTTCAATGTCAGGAAACGTTTTCAATATCTCGTCATAAGTAATGAACCCGCGCTTCCGGCCTTTTTCTATGATGCTATTGGCCAGCACTTCCAGCGCTCCGGCCTTTTTCTCGGCGCTGGATAGTTTCTTGGCTTTAACCTTTTTGTCGGCTTTTTTTGTTTCCTTTTTTACTTTCTTAACCGCTTTTTTTACCTTTTTAACGGGTTTTTTCTTTTTCACCGCTTTCTTTTTTGAAACTACTTTTTTATTTTTCTTTTTTGCGTTTTTTTTCATAAATTTTTATTTTTTTAAGCGACCGTTTTTAATATCTTGTATTCTGCTGTTCAGAGCCTGACATTCTTTTAAAATTTGAGCCGACTTGGGGCTATCTTTGTCTTTTTCCGCCAGGGAAAGCTCTTTCATTTTCTGCACCAGCTCTTCTTTTAAATATTCTTCTTCCAGATTATTTAGCATTTCCCCCATATCTCTTTCTATATTGGAATCACTGCCGTAGAAAACCTCTGCTTCAAAAATCAAATCCCCTTCATTTTCTTTAGCTTTTTGAAGCAATTCTTCCGGCGAATTTTTGATTATTTCAGCCAGTTTGTTTATAAATTTTTCTGCATCAATACTTGGTTCCGGTAGACTTTTCTGCCAGAGAATCACTCCTAACAGCTTGCGCAGGATGTAATCTTTCCTATAAATAGTTTTCAGAGCTTCATTGGCTTGTTTTATTTCCTCTTTCTCGCTAAATAGCTCGTGTTCAATTTTTTTCAAATCCTCTTCCAGAGCCACGAGCGGAATCCCCGATTGTTCGCTTATCTTTTTAATAAAATGGGCTTTTTCTATCCTGCTTTCCAAGGCATCTACAAAAGGAAGAATTTTTTCTTTTATTTCTCTCCCCGCCTTCCTGGTATCTTCCCCAGCGCTTCTTATGGTTTTTCCTAAAAGGAATTCTATGATGTGTTTGGAGTTTTTAATTGCTTCTTTCCATTTGTCAGCCCCCTCTTTGGAAATCAAATCAGCGGGGTCCACTCCTTCGGGTATTTCCACAACTTTTACATCCATTCCGAGAGATAGTGCAATCTTCCCGGCCCGAATAGTGGCGCTCGCTCCGGCCTTATCGGCGTCAAAAGCAAGCACCATATTCTGAGAAAGGCGTCGGACTAGTCCCAGATTAGAAACGACGTTTTCCTTGGAAACAGTGGAATCCGAAAGGGCTGTCCCCGAAGTGGCTACCGTGTTTCTGTAGCCTGCTTGGTGGGACAAGATTAAATCCATCTGGCCCTCAACTAAAATAGAAAAATTGTTTTTCCGAATAGCTTCCTTGGCTTTGTCTATGCCGTAAAGCACCGCATTCTTGCTAAAAACAGGGGTCTCTGGGCTGTTTAGGTATTTGGCGGATTTGCCATCGTCCGTAAAAATTCTTCCCGAAAAAGCGACAACGCGCCCGCTTGAGTCTGCTATCGGAAACATTATCCTTCCACGAAATCTGTCATACATCCCCTTGCCCTTATCTTCCGGACTCTTAGCAAGTCCGGCTCTTTCTGTTTCTTTGTCGGTAAAATTTTTAGATTTTAAATATTCATAAAGCAGTCGCCAATCTAGTTTTGCATATCCAATCCTGAAATCTTTTATGCTTTTCTCGTTAAGCCCGCGAGCTTTTAAATAATCCAGAATTTCCTTATTGTCTTTTAGATTATTTTCAAAATACCTTGTCGCCTCTTCCATCGCCCGAAACAATTTTTCCTTCTCGCTTTCGGCTTCTTTCATAGCCGGCGTGTAAACTTCAAGTGGGATACCCGCCCTGCCCGCCAAAAGTTTTAAGGCTCCTTTGAAATCCAGGCCTTCAAACTCTTCCACAAAAGTAAAAATATCTCCGGAGGCAGCGCACCCGAAACAATAGTAAGTTCCCCGAGCCGGAGAAATAAAGAAGGAGGCAGTCTTTTCATTGTGAAAAGGGCACTTGGCTTTGAGATTAGAGCCTGCTCCTTCCAACTTTATGTATGAAGAGACCACTTCTTCTATTGTCAGCCTCTCCTTAATTTTTTGAACGGGAGAATTCATAATTATTTCGTGAGTTTGAAGGTGGAAATTATTTGATCAACTATATTAATATTATTTCCAGAGTATACAAGCGAACCTAGCCCATAATACACGACTCCGTCCTTGGTCAATCTTATATACAAACGAGGACCATCTATGGCATCGTCAACGCATTTATTTGCTTGAACGCCACCTAACATCACTTTTGAGGCAACACCTTCACACTCATTTAATACTTCATAGCTAGGCTCATGCCCCGCTATACTTAATAAATATGGAAGGCCTTCTGACCCTGGTCCCTCATTAATTTGCTTTGCCTCCTCTATGTTGCTCGGTGTATCAACCGTTACGTTGGTGAATCTTTTTTCGAAGTTACTTGAACCCTTTACCTCGTCTATCACTAAATCAGTTGGATATTTGAATTCAAATCCATATTCAGTATTTACATAAGTTTTCCAGTTTGAAACATCAACTTGTAAAGTTTCAGGCACAATTGGTTCTGCTTTTTCTTTTTTAGCCCAAGCTAAATACCCTCCGACTAGAATAAGCCCGACCGCAAACACTCCTATGATGACCCCAAAACTTTTTTTATTCATAGCGTTTTGGTTAAATTTTTAATGTCGAAACCCTCGGCCATAGCCTTACGGGCGAGGCTATTCTAGGTTAGCTTTGTTTTCAAACCCGGTTCCGGCTGGGATTAGTCGTCCGATTATCACATTTTCTTTCAGTCCTCTTAGATTGTCCACTCCGCCCTTGATTGCGTTTTCAATGAGGACACGGTTTGTATTCTGGAAAGACGCCGCGGATAGCCAGCTCTTAGTCCTTAGAGATACTTCGGTGATTCCAAGCACCACTATTTCAGCTGTGGCTTTCTTGCCGTTTATTTCCTCAACTCTAGCGTTTTCTTCTATGAACGCCGTGTTCTCAACGATATCGCCGACAGAGAAATTCGTTTCTCCCGCGTCTTTTATTTTGCGCCTTGAGAACATCTGGCGGATTATGATTTCGGTGTGTTTTCTAGAAATTGAAGCGCTTTGAAGCTCATAAACTTTGTTTATTTCTTCAATAATATATTCTTCCACCAATTCTTTGTTGCCAAGTCGGAACATTTCGGCAATGTCGGCAGAACCGTCAGTGAGAAGCTGTCCTTTTTTCACTTTGTCTCCGACTTTCACGATAGGAGTTCGGCGGAAAGCAACGATGTATTCCATTTCGTTTTTCTTTCCATCCGCCTTGCTGTCGGATAGAACTTTGATTATTTTTTCTTTTCCGTCTTTGGCCTTTATCTCAAAGACTTCTCCGTCTGTCTCAGACACAATAGCTGGGTTCTTTGGAATTCTTCGTTCAAATATTTCTTCAACACGAGGTAGCCCCGTGGTGATATCTGTTCCCGCAACCCCTCCGGCGTGGAAGGTTCGTAGCGTAAGCTGTGTTCCGGGCTCTCCGATAGCTTGCGCCGCGATTATACCCACAGCTTCACCCGGCTCTACCATGTGGTTGCGACCTAAGTCTAATCCGTAACACATTACGCACAGACCGTGAACAGTTTTACAAGTGAGCGGAGAACGAACGAAAACTTTGGTAAATCCAGCACCTTCTATGTTATAAGCTTCTTCTTTGGTAACCAAGAATCCTCTCTTGTAAACCACGTTTCCGGACGAATCTTTAAGGTCAGCCGCAAGCACGCGCCCTCGAATATTTTTAGATAGAGGAATTTCTATTCCGGAAATGTTTTCTCTGGAAACCATCTTGCCTTCTTTGGTTCCGCAATCCACTTCCGTTATCACCACATCATGGGCAACATCAACCAATCTTCGGGTCAAGTATCCGGCCTTAGCGGTGTTAAGCGCGGTGTCGGATGCTCCTTTTCGGGCTCCGTGAGTAATAACGAAGTATTCTATCGGAGACAGCCCTTCTTGGTAGGAAGGAATGATAGGGAATTCCAAAATTTTACCCTGGTTGTTCTGAATAAGACCGATCATACCCGTCATTTGCACCAGCGAGCTCATGTTTCCTCTGGCTTTGGAAGTAAACAGGTCGTAAGCCGAACCGTTTTTATCCAGGGTAGCCGGAAGAACTTTTTCCAAGCTTTTCTTGGTGCGTGTCCAAATTTCAATAATTTTCTGGTATCTCTCTTCTTCGGAAAGCAGACCTTCGCTCCATTCCGACACCACTTGCTCTTCAAGCTTTTTACTATCGCTTATGATTTGTTTCTTTTCTTCGGGAACTCTGACGTTGTCCAACCCCCAGGTGGTTCCGGAAACTGTTGAGTATTGGAATCCGAAAGCTTTAATCTTATCCAAGATAGCCGGAGTATTATCCACTCCGGAATGAACGATAAGCTCATCTAGAAGCGCTATCAATCTATCCTGAGTCATTTCGTCGTTCACGTAGGAGAAATCGTTCGGAAGGATGCTGTTGAAAAGAAGTTTTCCGACAGTAGTATCAAAAACTCCCCCGTCAAATTTTCTGTATTTATGCGAGTCGGTTGCCAGAACTTTTATTTTAGCGCGAAGCGTAATGACTCCATATTCGTAAGCGGTAATAGCGGTGTTTGGATTTGAAAAGTATTTTCCTTCTCCCTCCTCCCCGTCTACTCCCTTGGTCATCCAGTAGCTTCCGAGCACCATGTCCATGCGAGGGTTCACGATAGGGTCGCCGTTTTGCGGTTTAAGCAAGTTTTTGTTTGACGCCATTAATTCTTTTGCTTCCGACTGTGCTTCTTCCAAAAGAGGCACATATACGGCCATCTGGTCCCCGTCGAAGTCCGCATTGAAGGCCTGACAAACAAGAGGGTGCACTTGAATAGCGTTTCCTTCAATAAGAATCGGGTTGAAAGCCTGAATACCCAAGCGGTGCAAAGTCGGCGCACGGTTCAAAAGAACGTATTTTCCAGCAATAACTTCTTCCAACATCGCCCAAACTTCGGGAGTTCGCTCTTCTATGAGTTTGTTGGCTCCTCGGATGTTAAACGCGAGCTCCGCCTGCAATATTTTGGAAATAACGAATGGGCGGAAAAGTTCAAGTGCCATGTGCTTCGGAAGTCCGCATTGGTTAAGCTTAAGTTGAGGACCGACAACGATAACAGACCGTCCGGAGTAATCCACACGCTTACCGAGCAAGTTCTGTCGGAAAAGGCCTTGTTTGGATTTAAGGTTGTCGGAAAGAGATTTAAGAGGGCGCTTCTGGGACTGACTCATCGCCGCAGAATCGTTTTGCTTGGCGATAGAGTTGTCTATAAGCGCATCCACTGCTTCCTGAATTATTCTTTTTTCGTTTCTAAGAATTACGTCAGGAGCATTTATCTCTTTCAGTTTTTTCAAACGGTTGTTTCGGTTTATAACTCGGCGATACAAGTCGTTCAAGTCCGAGGTAGCGTGTCGTCCGCCGTCCAGAGCCACCATAGGGCGAAGCACCGGAGGAATAACCGGAATAACGGTCAAGAACATCCACTCCGGTCGGATGCCGGCATAGGTCATAGCCCTGATAAGAGATAGCCTCTTATGCAGTTTTTCTTTATCGGCGGCGCTCGCTTTCTCCAGCATTTTTTCGGTAAGGTTTTTCAACTTGCCCAAATCCAAATTTTTGAAAATTGAGTAGATGGCTTCCGCTCCGATACTTGCTTCAAAACATGTTCCGTATTTAAGAGAATAGTGGTGAAAAGAAATTTCGTTTAAAACTTTTCCTTCATATATTTCGGCAATTTCTTTCTTGGTGATGGAAAGCAGATTCTTTAATTTTTCGCGAGTATCGTCATCAGCCGCGTTTTTCAGCTTGGATTTGAACTCTTTATCCAACCCGGAAAGCACGGTCTCTTTCTCATCTTCGTGAACTTTGGTTATTATGTATCCCGCGAAATAAATTACTTTCTCAAGGTCGGAAACGGAAATATTTAGAAGTATGCTCATTCTTGAAGGCACTCCGCGCAAGAACCAGATATGAGAAACTGGAGTAGATAGCTCTATGTGGCCCATGCGTTCACGGCGAACAATGGAGCGGGTAACTTCCACTCCGCATTTTTCACAAATAATATCCTTGTATCTTATTCGGCGATATTTTCCGCAGTAACATTCGTAGTCTTTTTCCGGCCCGAAGATCTTCTCGTCGAAAAGACCTCCGCGTTCGCTTCTTCCCGTTCGGTAATTTATTGTTTCCGGCTTGGTGACCTCTCCATATGACCACTCTTTTATCTGCTCCGGAGATGCTAGTCTGAGAGCAATTTTATCAAATTCTGTTGTGTTTAGTGTTTTCATATTTTTTTTGATTATTTATTGTCCCCAGACTTTTGTAAATCGACGTCCATCGCAAGACCTCTCAAGTAGTTCAAAAGAACATTGAAAGATGCGGGAGAGTTTGGCGGTCTTATGGGTTCATTTTTGATAATGGAATCAAAAGTTTGAGATCGACCGAGTATATCGTCAGATTTTATTGTAAGCATTTCACGAAGAGTGTAAGCCGCTCCATAGCCTTCAAGCGCCCAGACTTCCATTTCTCCGAATCTTTGTCCTCCGCCTTGCGCTTTACCTCCGAGCGGTTGCTGGGTAATGAGCGAGTAGGGACCAATGGACCTCATGTGAATCTTGTCTTCCACCATATGGTGCAGCTTGAGCATATACATATATCCCACCGCTACGTCTTGCTGGAAGGCTTCTCCTGTTCGTCCGTCAAAAAGCTTAAGCTTCCCGTTTTCAGGAAGTCCGGCTTTCACCAGCTCTTCTTTTATTTCTTCGTGCTTAGCTCCCAAGAAAGGAGGAACTATCGCCTGGTATCCGAGAGTGTTTGCAGCCATTCCCAGGTGCATTTCCAAAACCTGTCCCAAGTTCATACGAGAAGGGATTCCGAGAGGAGAAAGTATTATGTCTATCGGTGTGCCATCCGCGGTGTATGGCATATCTTCTTCCGGAAGAATTGTTGAAATAACTCCTTTGTTTCCGTGTCGTCCAGAAAGCTTGTCTCCCACGGAAATATTTCTGATTTGGGCAACTTCAATAACTATTTTCTTGATTATTCCCGCTTCAAGGGTGTGACCCAAGTCTCGAGAAAATATTTTTACGCCAATAATACGTCCGCGCTTGCCGTGTTCCATACGGAGAGATGTGTCTTTCACGTCGCGCGCTTTTTCGGCGAATATGGAGCGAAGCAATCTTTCTTCCGGCGTAAGTTCGGTTTCCCCTTTCGGCGTAATTTTACCAACCAAAATATCGTTTTCTCTGACCTCGGCTCCAATGCGGACAACTCCGTCTTCATCCAAGTCTTTCAATTTAAGCTCTCCGACATTCGGAATATCGCGGGTAGTAATTTCGGGCCCAAGCTTGGTGTCGCGAACCACGCAAGTAAATTCCTCCACGTATACGGATGTGAATTTGCTGTTTTTTACAAGGCGTTCCGAAACCACGATGGCGTCCTCGTAAGTAGACCCTGACCATGAAAGGAAGGCTATGAAAATATTTTGTCCTACTGAAATCTGGCCTCCAACGGTGCTGGAAGTATCGGCAAGCACGTCGCCTTTTTTAACTTTGTCTCCGACGTTTACCAGCGGACGCTGGTGAAACACCGCAAAGTTGTTGTTTCTTAAGAAATTTATAAGGTCGTAAGTATGCTCCTTTTTTCCGCTCACTACTATTTTCTTTCCATCCAAATAAGAAACCACTCCATCCTCCTGGGCCAGAACCAATCTGCCGGAATCTCTGGAAGCAAGTTCTTCTATGCCTGTCGCTACCAATGGCATCTCGGGAAGCACGCAAGGAACCGCCTGTTTCTGCATATTAGATCCCATGAGTGCTCGGTTAGCGTTGTTGTGTTCCAAGAATGGAACCATGGAGGTCGCAATAGAAAAAGCCTGGTTGGGAGCAACATCAATAAAGTCTACTTCGGTCGCAAGCACCATACCCGGCTCGGTTTTGATGCGGGCTTCTACTTTTTCTTTGGTTATTTTTCCATTTTCGTCGTAAGGAATTCCGGCATGAGCGATGTTGAATTTTTCTTCTTCAAGAGCGTTTAGATAAACTATCTCTCCGGTAATTTTTCCGTTTTTTACCTTGGCGTAGGGAGTTTCAATTATTCCGAAATCATTTATCTTGGCGTAAGTGGACATGTGCAAGATAAGGCCGATGTTCGGACCTTCAGGAGTGTGAATAGGACAAACTCTTCCGTAGTGGGAAGGGTGCACGTCGCGAACTTCAAGTCCGGCTCGTTCTCGGGTAAGCCCCCCTGGACCCAAAGCCGACAGCAGACGAATATGCTCAGTTTCCGCAAGCACGTTTTCCTGGTTCATAAATTGGGAAAGCTGGTTGGTGGTGAAAAATTCTTTTATTCTAGCCTGGAGCGGTCGCTGGTTTATGATTTGGATTGGCATAGCCGTATCCACGTCAATAATAGACATTCTGTCCTGAATGTTTCTCTTGATTTGCATCATACCGGTGCGAATTTTTTGCTGGAGAATTTCTCCGACAAAACGCACTCGCCTCTGCCCAAGGTGGTCTATGTCATCGGCTTTTGAACCTGGAGTGTTGTTTAGTTCAACTATGTGAGAAATAACGGTAACGAGGTCTTCTTTGGAAATTGTTCGGCGAGCCATTTCCGCCTCATCCATAGGCTTTAAGAAGCGCTGGTTGAATCTGAATCGTCCAACGGGAGAAAGATCGTATCTCTCCGCGGTAAACAAGGAGTTGATGAATTCCTTGGCATTTTCAGCTGTTGCCATATCTCCATCCCTGAGACGTTTGTAAATTTCTATGTAGGCGTCGTTCAAGCTCTTTAAACCGTCTTTGGCCAAAGAGTTTTTGATAACTTCCTGAACTGTGGGATTTCCCTTAAACGCCTCCAATATCATTTCATTGGATTCGTATCCCATGGCGCGAAGGAGCGCGGTGGCCGGGAACTTTCTCTTTTTGTCTATTCTTATGTAAATTGCTCCGTCGGATTCGGACTCCAGTTCTATCCAGACTCCTCGGGCAGGAATCATTTTCGCGCCGAAATATTTCTGACCCTTGCTCTCGGATTCGGTAAAAAATACTCCGAAACTTCTTGCGAGCTGTGGCACAATCACCCGTTCTACGCCGTTTATGATGAATGTTCCGTGCGGAGTCATGAGCGGAAGTTCGGACATGAAAATTTCCTGTTCTTTCACAGTGCCTAAAATTTTATTCGTCAATTTTACCCGCGCCTTCAACTGCCCTTGGTAAGAGAGTTTATTTATCTTGGAATTATTTTCGTCTGTTTTGGATTCGCCCAACGAGAAAGAAGTGAATTCCAGCTGGAACTTCTTGCCTGAGTAGTCTATTATCGGAGTAAATTCCTTGAAGACTTCCGAAATGCCCGTCTCCATGAGCCACTTGAAGCTTTTTACCTGTGCTTCAATCAGGTTTGGAAACTCCACCAGGGGTTTCTTATATCTTGAGAAATACTTCTTCGGACGCATTACTACTTTTTGCATAGTTGACTCTGTCCTAGGCAAGCAACAATCGCGAACAAAAACAAAAGAAAAACAGACGAAAAATGTGCTTTTCTCTTACTTCTTTTCGCTACTTATTAACTTACGTCGGATAACATTAAAATTACGCTTATTTTATAAGCCTTATAATAAAAGAGATTGCATCCGATACTCAATCAATGAATCTCAAGTAGCCTACTCTTTTTTGAACCATTTGTCAAATATTTTTGGGGATTTATCGAATGGGTGGAATTACTACCATCCCCTCGGCATAGAAATTGTTTTTATCCCGAGCGTCATAGTGCCAATCTTCTCTAGACCACTCAACTTTAAATGTTGCTAAGTCGGCTTCAGGAACTTTTTTCGTAGTGTAATAAACAAAATTTTTATCTTTCCCATAATTACGATCTAGGACTATGAAAGTGCCCACATCGGCATCTGCAATAACTTTTTCATAAGAAAATATATGGGAACCATCTTTGCCAAAACTGTCATCTAGCGCTATAAAAGTTGAGGAGTTTGCTCCAGCAACCTTAGAAAGAGAAGACTGGTAATCGTATAATGTATAAGAATAAACATCATGTTTATCTTTCGCATAATTAGAATTTAACGCAATAAAAGTCGAAGCGTCAGCATCTTTTAAAATACTAATTACAAAACAACCATCATCTCCACAGCCCATGGGAGCGAAAACATTATTGGCATCTTTCGTATACCTGTCTGTTAAAACTCGAAAGGTTGCCGGGTCTGCCATTGCTAAAATTTCGCTGCCATAAAGTGAGTTCAGTCTGTAAACGTTGTTTTTATCTTTAGCGAAAAAATTACTCAAAAGAGTAAAAGTTTCGGTATCAGCCCCTGGAACTATTTTGGTGCCACAATAAACATGATTTTTGTCTTTGGCAGCACATCCCCCAATAAATTCAAAAGTTGCTAAGTCTACACCAGGAAAAACGTTCCCAAATGAATAAGCTTGTGTCTTATCTTTTCCAAAACAATAAGCCATTTCTCTGTTTCCCGTTAAATCCACAAAGGATTCAGCATTAGCGTCAAGAGGAACCTCGCTATAAGTAGTAAAAATTTTACCGTCTTTTTTTACATAACATTGTTCTTGTGGAATAGACGGAGGAGCTCCGAAATTTTCTGGAGGCGTGAAATCATCTGCCACAGATACTACCTTTGTATTATCAATATATCTAAAGCCGACAAAAACAAAAATCACAGCTACAAGAAGACTTATTACCAAATTTGTCTTTTTCATGTTGTCTTTATTATACCTTATTTCTTTGCTTCCACTTGTCTATATCCTTGTGGTTGCCGGAAAGCAGAACTTTCGGAACTCTGTAATTTTTGCCCTTGTATTTTAAAATTTCCGGACGGGTGTAAACTTCGCTCGAAGACACACGTTCTTCTTCCAATGATTCGTATTTGCCTAAAATCCCTGGAACTTGGCGGGAAATAGAATCTATTAAAAGCATAGCGGGAAGCTCTCCGCCGGTAAGCACATAATCCCCCACCGATATCTCTTCGGCTTTTAGAATTTTTCGCACGCGCGCGTCTATCCCTTCATAGCGTCCGGAAATCATCACTATGTCCGTGTATTTTTGCGCCGCTTTTTTGGCATAGGCGGTGTTAAACTTTTTTCCTGACGGGGAAAATAAAATCACTTTGACCTTGCGAGAGCCGCCTGAATTTTTTTGAGTGGTCTGGGGATTTTTTCCGAGGACCCGAGAAAAATTTCGGGTGGCGAGAGCAAACGCCTTCAAGAAAAATTCCGGACGCAAGACCATACCTGGACCTCCGCCATAGGGTCTGCCGTCAACACGCTCTTTCGTCTTGCAGAAGTTCATCGGGTTGTAAAATTTTATGGAAATCTTCTTATCCTTGATAGCCCGGCCTAGAATAGACTCTTTCAAGTAAGAATCGAACATCTCCGGGAAAATTGTGATTATATGAAAACGCATAAATGTAAGTATATCAAAAATCCCCCAGATGGGGGATTTTTGTCTTATTTATATTCCTTTAAGCTCATCCATTGCTTCATCCACAGTCTTCAGTGTTGAGGGCGCAGCACCCATTCCGCTTCCGGTAGATGTCATTCCTCCTTCGGACCTCATGCTTCCCGCCGGTTCGTTGATTTTCAGATTAACGCGAGCGTTATTCTTCATACCAATGATTCGGAGGAGAGTGCGGATAGCCTTGGCGGTGTTACCCATTCTTCCGATTATCTTGCCCATGTCGGCAGGATTTACGGTAAGAGAGATAAGCACACCCATTTCGTCCACAGTTCGCTCGATTTTCACATCGTTCGGATTGTCAACGAGAGCTTTTACCACATATTCCAAAAATATCTTATCAGCTTCTTCCATAGTGTTTCAGAATTTTATGTTTTTAATTTTCTAACCTTAATGGCAGTTTACGACCGGCACTGCTATGTCTACCAATTGTATCAAACTACTTTTTCGCTTTCAACTCTTTTCTCTTAACCGTAGGCTTCTTTTTAGGAAGGACATTTATTTTCTTTCCGGAAACAACTTTATCGTGCACTAGAAAATTGTGCATTGTATCCGATGGCTTTGCTCCCTTAGACATCCAGTATTTTATTCTGTCGGTCTTCAAGTTTTTCTCTCCGGCCTTTGGATTGTATGTTCCCAATATTTCTAAAAATTTTCCGCTCTTGGTGCTGTTCTTGGAATCAGTCAAAACTGCCCGAAACGATGGGTCGTTCTTTCTGCCAATCCTCTGAAGTCGTATTTTTAACATGAAGAGAGTGTAACATAAATTATTAAAAAGGCAAATTTTAGTAGAAAGAGAAACAGCGCTGTTTCTCTGCAAGAATCTGCGAGAAACAGCGCTGTCGATGGTTGTCATTTTTTAAGAGGGTTCTCCTCTCCAAGCGCCTCATCAGCGCCTGGGCTTGGGCTTACTTCCGCCGACGGTGTTGCGTCCGGCAGAAGTGCTCACTCTGCGGGAGGGAGTTCGCTGTCGCGAACCGCCTCCTCTGTGCGTGGAGCTCCCCGTGCGGTGCCTCTGCCCGGTGGTGACCACCGAGTAGTAGCGCGTCGGAACCACGATGACCGGAGCCGGGTTTTGTGCCCGGGCAACTCCGACCGCTTCCTTGCGGTCCTCGCGACGCATCGCGAGGTCGTGGTCGGCGTCGGCGTTGTTACGCGCCGCTTGCTCCTCCACGACCTCGGTGGTCGTGGAAACGACGTTGCCCGCCGCGTCCTTGGTGACCGTCGTGGTCACCTTCTTGACCACCGCGTTGAGGTCGCCATTGGCCTGCAGAGGACCCGCCGTGGTGTTGACCTGGGAAAGTTGCGACGACGAGGTCGCGCATCCCGTGGCCAGCAAAAGCGCAGCAATCACTGCCAGAAACATGCTCTTCGTATTCATCTGTCAATCTCCTATTCCTTGAGTAGGCGCTTATTGCCACCATACCCATCTTTTATAAGTATAGCACAATTAGAGGCTATTGTCAATAGCCATTTTATGCTATATTTAAAGGATGAAACATCCGAAAAAACACCACCTAAAAACCCATCCCAACAAGCAAAATAAGCACTTAAACAAGGTTGAAAGTTCCACCCATAAGGCTAGAATCGAGGGTATAATTTCCATTTCTTCCAAAGGCACCGGATACGTAAAAGTTCTCGGACACACGGACGATATAGAAATTGACTTTAACCACCTAAACACCGCCATGCACGGGGACTTGGTTGAAGTTAGCCTCCATGCCAAAAGCCACGGCCGGACCACCGGCGAAATTACGAAAATTGTTTCCCGAGCGAAGAAAGCTTTCGCGGGTATAATTGAAACTGAAAATAAAATGTTTTTTTTGAAGCCCGACGACACGAAAATGTATACCGACATCCTTATCCCCCACGGCATGCTAGGTGGCGCGAAAGTAGGACAGAAAGCGTTCGTTGAAATAGTTTCCTGGGCAGACCCCCGCAAAGCCCCCGAAGGAAAAGTAATAAAAGTTTTAGGACTTCCGGGAGATAACGATACGGAGATGCATGCAATCGCCATGGAAAAAGGATTTGCCGCAGAGCTCCCGCACAGGGTGGAAGAAGAAGCAAAAAAAATAAAGCAGGCCGGAATAAAAGCGGAGGATTATTTGGAGCGTCGGGACATGAGGAAAACTCTTACCTTTACCATAGACCCGAGCGATGCCAAAGATTTTGACGACGCCATTTCTTTCAAAGAGTTGCCTGAGAATGTTTATGAAATCGGAATTCACATCGCCGATGTATCTCACTATGTAAAAGTAGGCAGCGCCTTAGACCAAGAAGCCCGAGAACGGGGCACTTCGGTTTATTTAGTAGACCGAACTATTCCCATGCTGCCTGAAATTCTTTCCAACGACCTGTGTAGTCTTGTCCCCCGCCAGGACCGCCTGACCATGAGCGCTATTTTCGTGATGGATAAAAACGCCAACGTGAAAGATGGCTGGTATGGACGCACCGTGATTCATTCGCAAAAAAGATTCTCTTACGAAGAAGCGGAAGAATCTATCAAGAAATCATCCGCCCCCCTGCACAAAGAACTTTCCATCTTGAACAATCTTGCCAAGAAGTTAACTAAAGAAAGATTCACCCAGGGAGCCATATCGCTAGACCAGGAAGAAGTGAAATTCGTGCTGGACAAGAAAGGCGCCCCGATAAAAGTCATAAAGAAAGAGCGGGGTGATTCAAATAAGCTCATAGAAGAATTCATGCTGCTCGCCAACAAGAAAGTTGCCGAACTGATATCCGACAAAAAAGACAAGGGCCGTGTCTCAATCTATAGAGTCCATGATTTACCAAGCAAAGAAAAGATGGCGGACTTGGCTTTCTTCCTCCGAAGCCTCGGACACAAGGTAAGTCTCAAGGACGGCATTATCCCTACCCACGAAATAAACAAGCTTCTGGAGAACCTAAAGAATAACCAGAAAGAAAATACCATGAGCGACACCGTGCATCGCGCCGTCATTCGCTCAATGGCAAAAGCGATTTATTCCACAAAAAATATCGGGCACTACGGACTCGCCTTCAATTACTACACTCACTTCACCTCCCCCATCAGACGCTACCCGGACATAATAGTGCACCGTCTTCTTGATATGCATCTGTCAGGGAAAAATAAAGAAAAAACCAAAGACCAGCTGCTGGAATACGAGAAGATGTCTCTCGTTGCCTCCGAACAGGAAAAACGCGCATCCGATGCCGAACGGGCTTCTATAAAATACAAGCAAGTTGAATATATGTCATCTCGATTGGGACAAGTGTTCAATGGAGCCATAAGCGGAATGACGGAATGGGGCATATACGTGGAAGAAATGGAAACCAAATGCGAAGGACTGGTTCGCATGCGAGATATAGAGGATGATTTTTATGTTTTTAACGAAAAGAAACTGGAACTGGTCGGGCAAAAAAAGAAAAAGAAATATCGCTTGGGCGACCGGGTAAAAATAAAAGTAAAGGGAGTTGACTTAGAAAGGAAGACAATAGATTATGTGTTAGTATGAAACCTTTGGAAAAAACAAAACTAAAAAGAACAAAGTGGGGTTTGGCGCTGTGGTCAATTGTCCCCGTGGTTGTGGGGATATTTTTCACCTCTTCTTTATTCTTGGCGCTAGACGCCGGCAGCGCGCTTTCCCCAAAAGGTAGCTCGGCTTCCGTGGTTCCCGTCACATCGCGAGACACTTCCGTAAAGCCCGAATATTTTTACACAAACAAAGATTTGACCGGAGAACCGAAAGTTTCCGCCAAGGCTTATGTTGTGGGAGACCTGCTCTCCGGCGAAGTTATTCTCGCGAAAAACCAAGAAAAAATGTTCCCTATTGCTTCCGTTTCAAAATTAATGACGGCCTACGTCTCAAACAGATTGGCGAAACCGGAAGACACCACTGTAGTAACCAAAAGAGCAATTGCAACTTACGGACAAAATGGCGAACTGCGGGCTGGGGAGAAAATAAAAACCACGGATTTAATCTATCCCCTTCTTTTGGAATCAAGCAACGATGCGGCCGAGGCCCTGGCTGACCACTTCGGCAGAGATAATTTCTTGTCCAAAATGAACCAAGTGGCAAAAAATTTAAAAATGGAATCCACCCATTACGAGGACCCGAGTGGATTATCGCCAGGCAACCAATCAACAGCCTCCGACATATTCAAGCTTACCGGCTACTTAGCCAAGGAAACTCCGGACCTGCTTCGGATTACCACAAAAAGAAGCCAGTCTGCGAAAGGACATAATTGGTCCAACATCAGCCAGTTTTTGGGCAAGGAAGGATACATCGGAGGCAAGAGCGGTTACACCGACGAAGCAAGACAAACCGGCGTATCGCTTTTCTCTTTACCGCTTGGAGAAAATGGGGAACGACCCATCGCCATAACCCTGCTTCAAAGCTCCGACAGAAAAAAAGACGTTGAGAGCATAGTCAGCTATTTAAAAAGAAATGTTTACTACGGCGGAGCTCTCGGCGCCATGAACAACTGGGTTAATGAGCCGGTGGGCGTGCCTGACATAAGAGAACCAGATTTCGTGACTCTGGCTTTCGGCGGAGACATCATGCTGGCCCGGGGGGTAAGAAGTTCGGTTATTAAAAATTTCGGCAATGATTATTCCACTCTTTTTCAAAAGTTAGAAATATTTAAAAAATCAGATATAGCTTTTGCCAACCTGGAAGGTCCCGCATCGGATAAAGGCAAAGATGTGAAAAATTTATATTCCTTCCGCATGGACCCGGGAGCTATCCCCGCCCTTCGAGGCGCGGGAGTGAGCGTTTTGTCTTTGGCTAATAATCATATCGGGGACTGGGGACGTGAAGCGTTCGTTGATACTCTTGCCCGCTTGAAAGAAAACGAAATTTTTTATACAGGTGGTGGTTATAATAAAGTTGACGCGGAAACTCCGGTCATAATAGAAAAATACGGGCTAAAAATCGGATATATAGGATTTTCCGACGTAGGTCCGGCCGGTATGGAAGCGGGAGAAGATAGGTCCGGAGTCCTTTTGGCAAGCAATCCAAGGTTCAATGAAATAATCCAGAACGCAGCCAAGCAGGTAGACTACTTGGTGGTGAGTTTTCATTTCGGAGAAGAATATAAAGGACATCACAATGCCCGACAAGAGACCCTGGCACACAAGGCCGTGGATAACGGCGCTAAAATCGTAATCGGACACCACCCGCACGTTGTTCAGGACACCGAAGTTTATAAAAATAGTTTCATCGCCTACTCTCTCGGAAATTTCGTATTTGACCAATCCTGGAGCAAAGCCACCATGCAAGGAATGCTCCTTGAAATCAAGCTCGGCAAAGACGGCTCTATGGCCGTCAGAAAAAACAACACCCAGTTAAACTCCGTATTTCAGTTGGAAAAGATAATCCCGGCTAAAGAAGAGAAACTTAGCCTGAAAGCCGAAAATTAAATTTTACTTTGTTTACTTCGCGATGGCTGTGGCTTCATCAAATTTTACGGATAGAAGTTTTGAGGCTCCGTCGGTGCCTATTGTTACCCCATAAAGCACTCCGGCCCGGGACATTGTCTCCCTGTTGTGAGTTACCACTATAAGCTGGGAATGCTTAGAAAGTTTTTCGAGCATATCTCCGTATTTTCTGGAGTTGGCTTCATCAAGCGCCGCGTCGGTTTCGTCCAGCACCAAAAATGGCGGAGGATTAACTTGCGACATCGCAAAAAGAAGCGCGATAGACGTAAGGGACCTTTCTCCCCCGGAGAAAGCGTGGAGCTCTTTTACTTTTTTGTGAGGAAGAGAGACGTTTATTTCTATTCCCTGTTCGAACACCAGCTCTTCTTCCGCCTCTTCTTCCAACTCGTCTTCAAGCTCCGCGGGAATATTTCTCCTTTTCTTATTTTCCACAATAATATTAAGCGAACCATGTCCGCCGCCGAACATCAGAGAGAAAAATTCTTGGAATTCAACATTGATTTTTTTAACCCCTTCCTTGAATTCTATATCAATTTTTTCTTTAAGGTCCGCTATGAGTTTTTGGAGCGCTTCAATGCTTTTTTCCAAATCTTCAAGCTCCTTTGCCAAAAACTCATCCCTTTCCGATATTTGCTTATATTCTTTCATTGTCTCGGCGCCATTACCAAGACCGGCATCTTCAAGTTTTATTTTTATACGCTCTATTTTTCTCTTTAATTCTTCTTGCGGTATCTCCTCGGCGCCATTTTCTTCCTTGTGGTTTTTATAAGACAGAATTTCCTGCCCAAGGAGCGCCGCTCCTTCCTTAAGCTCGTTTTCAAAAGCTTCCTTTCTGCCGTTTAAGCTTCCCTCCTTTAGGAGCACAACTTCCAGCGCCGAAGAAAGTTCCTGATGCCTTACTTTGAAAGCGAATTTTTCCCGCTCCAAGTCGCGAAGCGCTTCCATCTCTTTGTTTATTTCTTGGCGGAGTGTTTCAGCGGACTGAATAATTTCTTTTTCTTTATTTTGCAGCTCTGCCATCTCGGCGGTAATTTCCTGTTGGCTTTTTCTTAAATTTTCTATTTCTATATTTTGATTTTTCTTGCCGTTGTTGCTTTCGGGTGCGAATTTTCTAAGTATCCCTTTTATTCTTTCCAGAATCGGCTTAACTTCACTTACGTCATTTTTGGAAATGGCTTCGTCTATTGAATTATTTATATCAAGAATAATACCCTGTATTTCTTCCTGAGAAATTTCTATAACCTCCGCCTTCTGTTCCGCTCGCCTTTCTTCCATTTCTATCATTCCCTCAATGCGCCCTAGCTTGCGCTCCATTTCTCCCTTTACTCCGCGCACCGAATTAAGGCTTCCTTCCACTCTTCGCAATTCTTCTATCTTCGGACTTCCGTTAGCCGAACTGCCCTCTTCGGTTGCCGAGATTTTATCTCCGAGTTCTTTTAACTCCGTGCCAATCTTGGATTTTTCCGACGAAAGGTTCCCTTTTTCTTCATCCAGATAGCGGCTTTCCTTTTTTAAATATTCTCTATATAACACGGCAAGCTCTGCCTGCATTTCCTGCGCTTTTTCAAACTTTTCCACTTGTTTCTGGAGAAATTTCAGATGGGGCGCGTTTTCTCGGCGGAGCATTCCAACCTCCTTCATGTTTTCGTTGGTCTTTTCCAACTTTCGCTCGGATTCTTTTATTTTGTATTGATATATCTTAAGACCGAGCGCATCTTCCACCATCTCCTTCCTGTCTTTGGAATTTGCATTCAGAATTCTGTCGGCTTCTCCCTGTGAAATTATGTGGTGACCCGAAGACCCGATGTTTACCGAGGCCAGAAGGTTATGAATGTCTTTCAGCCGAACTTCTGTGCCGTTTAAAATATATTTATTTAAGCCATCGGAATATACTTCACGTGAAATAGAAATTACGTCATAGTTTAAGTTTATGTTTTCTCCACCGTCGTTGGTGAGTTTAAAAATTTTATCGGTGTTATTGAAATAAATAGTGACAGAGGCTTTAGTCCCTTTGGAAAGATTTTTAGAACCCTTAAATACAAGGTCAGCTCCCCCTTTTCCGCGCATGGACTTCATTGACTGTTCCCCTAAGACAAATCGGATGGCTTCCACCACGTTGGATTTGCCCGACCCGTTGGGACCGACTATGGAAACTATGGGGCTTTCAAACTCTAAAATAGTTTTTTGGGCAAAAGATTTAAAACCGTTCAGTTGAAGTGTTTTTAATCGCATTCTTATTTTAATCCATCCAATTTCTTGCTTTTAATGCAGCCTCTGCGGCTTTCTGTTCTGCTTCCTGCTTGCTCTTGCCCTTGCCTTCGGCAATCAAATCTTTGGAGAAATAAATCCCCACGGTAAAATGCTTGTCATGGTCGGGCCCCGATTCGTGTAGAACTTTATATAAAGGAGTAGATTGCACGAATTCCTGCGCTTTTTCCTGAACGAGAGATTTCGCGTCGCGCCAAAGCTTCTTTTTTACTATTTCGTCTGTTTTAGGAAGCAACGTTTTTGTTATAAATTTATTTACAGCTTCATATCCTTGGTCTATAAATAGCGCCCCTACGAATGCCTCGTAGGTGTTCGCCAGTATGTATTGTCTCGCCTTGCCGTGGTCCTTCATTTCCCCCTTTGATAGTAATAAATAATCGTTCATACCTACATCACCTGCTATCTCAGAAATAATAATGGCATTTACCAAAGCTGAGCGGACTGCCGTTAGCTCTCCTTCTGTATAGCTGGGATATTTATTGTAAAGAAAATCAGTAACGATAAGTTCTAAAACGGCATCCCCTAAAAACTCCAGGCGTTCGTTGTGCGAGAGAGATGTTCCTCCGTTTTCGTTTATATAAGAACGATGAGTAAAAGCTTGAACCAGCAGGTTTTTGTTTTTGAATTCTACCTTTAATTTTTTCTCAAAATCTGAAAAATTTATCATGCTTCTATTTTTTACTGCTTAAAATTTCAATTGCCTTGCTGATAAGCGGAATGATGTCGTTATAAATACGAAGTTCCGGTAAAGCCCCAAGCTCAAACCACCTTGCAGCATCCAACCCTGTTGATTTTTCTAGCACCAGCTCCCGATATTCGCTTTTGCCTAAAAAATAAACTACTTTTTTCAAACTTTTTCCCGTTGTGGGATGTGAGGCTACGTATTCGTTTTCTCCCAGCTTTTCTTCCAAGGTGATATCTAAGCCTATCTCCTCTTTTATCTCTCGTATCGTAGCCTGTTCTTCATTTTCTCCTTCTTCAATTCCGCCTTTTGATAAAGTCCAGTATCCGAAAACATCATGCACTAGCGCGAAAAGAACATTACCGTCTTTAATGCTATATACCAGCGCTCCGCCTTTTTTGTCTATCGGAAGTTTGGAAATATCCACGGGTTCGTTTGCCTTTTTCTTTTTGCTTTCCTGTTCTTTGCCGGGTTCGCCTATTTCTTTGTATACGGCACCAAGGACGCCGTTGACGAATTTGCCGGAGTTTTCTCCGCCGAAAGTTTTCGCAAGTTCAATAGCTTCGTTGATGGCAACCTTTGGAGGAACTTCTTTGCGGTCGCCGAACAAAAGCTCGGTAAGGCCGATTCTGAGTATATTTCTGTCCACTACCGATATTTTATCTATCGGCCAGTCGGGAGCCGCCTTTTCTATAATTTCATCAATAACCCCGCGTTTTTTTAGAACTTGGTCAATCAAAGAAAATACAAAAATGTCATCCTCAAAACCGGGGGCGAATTCGTTTAAATTTCTTTTCAGAACTTCCTTTATTTCTTCCGGCGTAGGATTGGCGTTCTTTTTTTCATCTCCGGAGAAATCCCACTCAAAAAGCGTCTGCAGAACTATTGATCTAGAAAGGTGCCTATTTGCCATTGTTTAAAAACAAATTACTTATTTACAAATTTGCGAAAGCGCTCTTTGGGTTACTTGACTGCTTCAGCTTTCTTGGCCTTGGCTTTCTTTTGCTTCTTTTCGGTCTTTTTTATCAAATCCAGAACCTTTTTGCCACGGTAAAATCCGCACTGGGAGCAAACCGTGTGTCGTCTCTTTAATGCTTTGCAATTCTCACATGCCGTAAAACTGGTGCTTTTTAGCGCATGATGCGAGCGCCTGTTTTTCGTATGCGATTTTGTATGTCTCATTCGTACTACCATAATCTGCTTATACTAGCATATTAAACCCGAAATGCAAATCAGCCCCGTATTGCAAAGGTTAAAAATGTGATATCATTAAATACATGGAAAAAGACGAAATAAAGGAAGAGAGCCGAGACCATAAAAAGATAGGCCGAGAGCTGGAATTATTTACCTTTAGCGACACCGTAGGTAAAGGGCTGCCCTTGTGGCTACCAAAAGGAGCAACTGTGCGACGAGAACTTGAACGCTTTATCGTGGACGAGGAGTTGAGGCGTGGATATCTCCATGTTCGCACTCCTGACATCGCCAAGCTTGACCTATATAAAAAATCCGGGCACTACCCTCATTACAAAGATTCCATGTATGCGCCTATTCAGATAGACGATGAGGAGTTCATGCTCCGCCCGATGACTTGCCCGCACCATTTTGAACTTTTTCTATCTAAACCTCATAGCTATAGAGAGCTTCCCATGCGTATTGCCGAGCTTGCCCAACTATATCGCTACGAGCAATCTGGCGAACTGATGGGACTACAAAGAGTGCGCACCTTCTGCTTGGCTGACGCGCATATTATATGCGCGAACGAAGAACAGGCAGTAGAGGAAATCGGCAAAGCTTTGGACCTGATTGAATATGTGACTTCTGTGTTTAATTTGAAACTCGACGTTGATTATAGATACAGGTTGTCCTTGGGCGACCGAAACAATACTGAAAAGTATTATAAAAATGACGAGGCGTGGGAAAAAGGCGAAGACCTATTACGCAAATTAATGCAGAAACGCGGAAGCAAGTTTGAAGAAGCAAAAGATGAAGCTGCCTTCTACGGCCCGAAGGTGGATATTCAAATGAAAAATGTTAATGGCAAGGAAGATACTGCTTTTACCGTTCAATACGACTTCTGCATGCCAGGAAGATTTAATCTTAACTATATAGGGGAGGACGGCAAGGACCATTTAGCTTTCGTGGTGCATCGCTCATCCATAGGAGCAATTGAGAGAATCATGGCGTTTTTAATAGAAAAATACGGAGCTGCCTTCCCTCTTTGGCTTGCGCCAGTTCAGGTAAAAGTCATCCCGGTTCGGGAAAATCATAACGAATATGCTAAGGAAGTTTATGAAATGCTTAAGGCCGAGAATATCAGAGCAGAGCTTGATACTGCGGATTCAAATCTTGGAGGAAAGGTTCGCCATGCTAAAGAAGAAAAAATGCCATATTGGGTAGTCATCGGCGACAAGGAAATAGAAGCGAAGAAAGTCACCCTGGAATCACGGGACGCCGGCCAACTTGGACAAATATCCAAAGAAGAATTAGTTTCTAAATTATTAGAAGAAATTAAAAATAAAAAATAAATGTTATGAAGAGACTCTATAAAAGCGATACGAACAAGGTTTTTGCTGGAGTTATCGGCGGAGTGGGAGAATACTTTGACATGGACCCTACTCTTCTTCGCCTTGCCTACCTGCTTATAGCCATCCTTACGGCTTTCGTTCCGGCGCTTATAGGATATCTGATTGCGGTAATTATCGTGCCAAAAAAGCCCCTGCAACTACCAGGGTCTACGAGCTAAGTTTCAAAACTAAAAATCCCCCGAGGGGGATTTTTAGTTTATATATCAATCTCGGCAAGCTTAGCGTTGGACTGGATGAAAGATTTTCTTGGAGGAACTTCAGAGCCCATAAGAATATCAAATATCTTGTTGGCTTCTTCGGCATCATCTATGTCTACTCTTTTTAATATTCGGTGAGCAGGGTCCATTGTGGTTTCCCAAAGCTCTTCTGGATTCATTTCTCCGAGACCCTTGAAGCGCTGAATATGAATCTTGTTGGATTTGGATTTTACCTCTTCTTTTTCTTCCTCACTGCCTTCTTCTTCGCCTAAAGCTTCCTCTACTTCTTGTATCTCGCTAACCTCAGCGCCCTTGCCTATTATTTTTAACTTTTCGTCATCAGTATAGGCGTATGAAATTTCTTTCCCTTTCTTAATTTTATAAAGGGGCGGCTGCGCAATGTATATATAACCCGCCTCAATCACCTGTTTGAAGTATCGGTAGAAGAGAGTGAGCAAGAGCGTGCGTATATGCGATCCGTCCACGTCGGCATCTGTGGCTATAATTATTTTATGATAGCGCATCTTTTCTATGTCAAAAGTGTCGCCTATGGAGGTTCCCATAGCTATCACCAAAGATTTTACCTCCTTGGAAGCAAGCATTTTATCTATGCGGGCGCGCTCCACATTAAGTATCTTTCCGCGTAGTGGCAATATGGCCTGAGTGCGGCGGTCTCGCCCTTGTTTCGCAGAACCTCCCGCGGAGTCTCCCTCCACCAAGAATAGTTCTGATTCCGAAGCGTCTTTAGTCTGACAGTCCGCAAGCTTGCCTGGTAGCGTCATGCCCTCAAGCGCCCCCTTGCGGAGCACTGAGTCTTTCGCGGCCTTTGCAGCCTTGCGAGCCTTAAGAGCCAAGATAGATTTGTTTATTATGGACTTTGCTTCGTCCGGGTTTTCTTCCAAAAACGCCGCAAACCCTTCTCCGAACACGGTCGCAACCGCGCCTTGTGCTTCCATACTTCCGAGCTTTCCTTTGGTCTGACCTTCAAATTGTATTTCACGAAGTTTTACTGAAATAACCGCAGTTAAACCTTCCAGGACGTCTTCGCCGGTGAAACCCCCTTCGGATTCTTTCATCATTTCATTCTTCTTGCAGTATGTATTGAGGGTTCGGGTAAGCGCGGTTTTAAAACCGGTCACGTGCGTTCCCCCTTCCGGGTTATAGATGTTGTTCGCGAAAGGAAAAATTCTGTCGGTTATGTCATCCACGTATTGAAGCGCCACTTCAACGCCCACACCGTCAATTTCTTTTTCAACATAAAAAATATTGCTCTGAATCGGCTTTTGGAATTTATTGTAGTATTTTACGAGAGAAATAAGCCCGCCTTCAAAATAGAAAGATACCGATGGTATTTCCAACTCCAGCTCTCTGAAATAAAAAATATCCTCGTCGGTCATTCCTTTTTTGTTATCCCACTCTCGGGCATCTATGATTGAAATCTTCATTTTTTTCACGAGGTATGCCTGCTGTCTAATGTGGTTCACGACGGTATTCCAATCAAAAAGTATTTTACCGAAAATTTCTTCGTCCGGAAGAAATGTAATAACCGTTCCATGAAGTTTTGAGGCCCCGAGTTTCTTTACCGCAGATTTTTTCTTACCCTGAGAATATTCCTGGTAATACTTTCCCCCGTCTCGGTGCACTTCCGCCCTGCAATAAAGAGACAGCGCATTTACAACGGATGCTCCGACTCCGTGAAGACCTCCGGAAACTTTATATCCTTCTCCGCCGAATTTTCCCCCCGCGTGAAGTGTAGTCATGACAGTCTCCAGTGCCGAAACTTTTGTTTTTTTATGGATGTCTACGGGAATACCTCGGCCGTTGTCTGTAACGCGAACTTTATTCTCAGGAAGAAGAACTATCTCAATATCATCGGCAAAACCACCCATCGCTTCGTCGCGAGAATTGTCAAAAATCTCCCACACAAGGTGGTGCAAGCCTTCAGGCCCAGTAGTGCCGATATACATCCCCGGACGGCGCCTGACGGGCTCCAGGCCCTCTAAAACGGATATGTCAGAGGCATCATAATGATGGCCTTTTCCGCCATCTTTTTGCTCAGTTTCTCCTTTTGCCATATAGAGATATTATAGCAAAAACCGGCCTTGATTACTAGTGATTTTAGTGTTTAAAAATAGGGCATAAAAAGAAAGAGGAGGCCGTCGCGTAATGCGACAGCCTCCAGTCCCCTGATTCTATCCGACGCTATACAGCCTCGGTTGAGTCGTCGAGGAGACGACTCATTTACCTCCCACTCGTCTGACAGGAGGAAACACAATCTACAACACGCCCGAGGTTCCGTTCTTTCCAGGCGTAGGGTCGTACACCTCTGAATCCCCGGGATTCCCGAGCCAGATCGACTCTTCCTTCTTCGTAGCCGGCTGGCCAGAAGTCATTCCTGGATAACGGCGATCAAGCGGGGAGGGAGATTCTTCGGAGTTCTCTCTGTCGGTCTTCATGATTTTTACCTTCTCCTTGTCCTGTTTATGTATTGATGGGAACTGCGGCCACCCAGCGAAATCGCTGGAACAAATAATTCGCGCTGATGAGTCTCGATTCGCGGCAGTCGTCTGCGATCCAGGTCTCTGAGACCATCCTGACATCGTTCGTCCCCATTCGAACAATACAAGGCACGAGCGACACCAATGACACATAGTGCCGTCCCAGACGTTTCGGCAAGTCGTGCTGAGTCTGACCTACCGCAAACACTATGCGGGGGTGAGCAGGCTTCAGTCCCTTGTCTTTTAGAATGTCTAGCGCTACCTCCTTTTTCCACGTCTTGGTCGTCGCAGTCTTCCGAAAACCTAGAAGATGGACATCAATCTTTTCCACTCCCTTGCGAGAAGATGAATACTGCTCTCCGGTCTGGAAAATGAAAAGTTCGGCATCGCTGTCTTCTCCTGAGAGAAAAATGGCGTCCGGCCAATCCAAGCTCCAGTTAACTTCCACCCCCTGAAGTGTAAACTCTTGTACTGGTTTGTGCCTGTGCAAGTCCCCTTACCTCCCTTTTATTTATTTGTCAAAAAACCAAATCACGTCCCCTAAAGAAAAACACCGCCTTTAGAGGGCTGGTGTTTGGGTTGTAAGTTTTGTTTTTGAGAGATTTTTACAGCGCAAATATCAGCCTTCTAAATGAGGTGTCCTTAATGACGAGGAGGGCTGTGTTTTTATTTGTTGCTGTATATTTGTTCACTTTTTTACTATAACACATTTTGAAATAAGAGAAACCTGATCTGTGGAAAAGATTATCTGACTTGCCATCCGTTATTTTCGGTAATTTTTTTGGATATATTGTCCATAATTTGGTTTATTTCCGCATCGGTGAGAGTTCGATCATAAGACTGGAAAACTATTCGGAAAGCATAGGAAATTTTGCCGTCTTTTTTAAACTCATCAAAAAGCTCGGGTCCTTTGATTACTACATCCCCCGCGTTTTCTTTTATAACCTTTAGCACCTCTTCGCTTTTTACATTTTCAGGAACCCACACCGCCACGTCCCGAGCGATAAACGGAAACAGGGGCCAATTTTTAAAATTAATGTTAATCAACTTAAACGGAAGACCAGTTGTAACACTAAATCCGTCTATGGTTGTTGGGAAATTTCCAGTATTTGGTGCGCCTTCACTAAGATTGGAAAAACTGAAATCTTTACAAAATTCTTCAAGCTTAACTTCTTTTACTTCTTTTTTATCTCCGTAAGCTATTCGCATTTCCTCTCCGTTTTTATTGAATATGGTTCCAATCTCAAAAACTTTAATGATGTCCCCTCCCAGGAGCGGAGCATTGGTTTGATTTAATCTTATGCTCTCTTTTAACCCATCGGTTAAATTGGTTCGCAAAAAGTTTTTATCTGACGCCGAAGCAAGGACGGACACTTCTCCGTTATTTTTAAAAGACGAGGTCATTACTTCGCTGTATCCTTCCGCCAACAGCTTATTTCTCGCCCAGACAATCTTGGCATATAGTTCATTTTGCTTCGGCTTAAAATCAACTTTTGGGATATTATTCTTTAGCCTGTCAAATCCCAAAATCCTTCCTATCTCCTCCGCGGCATCTTCTTCTATGTTAAGGTCCAGGCGCATTGTCGGCACTTTTATCTCAAACACTCCCTTCTCTTCTTTGTAGTCTATGTTGTATCTTTTCAAAATTTCTTTTATCTCCTCCGGAGAAACTTCTATGCCTAAAATTTTAGAAATTTTTTCGGTTCTGAAGGAAAGTTTTTGTATCTCTTGTTTTTTAGGATATACATCCACAATATCTTCAAAAACCGCTTCTGGGCACATTTCAAATATGAGGGCTGACAGCTCGCGCATGCCGTAAGCAGCAAGTTCGGGAGAAAGGTCATTTTCAAAACGTTTCTTGGCGTCCGTGAAAATACTTAGTGCTTGGGCTGTTTTACGGACTGAGGTTGGGTCAAAGTTAGCGCACTCCAATATGATTTCCGTCGTGTCATTTGTCAGCTCCGCGTATTTGCCTCCTTTTATTCCGGCGATATCAAGCGGGTTGCCGTAATCATCCGCGATAATCATCATAGTATCATTTAATTCTTTCTCACCGCCGCCAAGCAAAGTAATTTTTTCTCCGTTCTCGGCATTTCTAACTTTTAGTTTTAAATCTTTTACTTTGCTTAAGTCAAAAACGTGGGCCGGCTGCCCGCAGTTGAACATCACTATATTCGTCGCATCTACTATGTTGTTTATTGAACGCTGCCCTATAGCTTCCAGGTGTTTTACTACCCACTCCGGGGATGGGCCGATTTTTACATTCCTTACTACTCGCCCCATGTATCGCCGGCATTTGGAAGTTTCTACTGTTTTAATTAATTTTGTCGGCTTGGATTCCGGAATTTTATATTTTGCCGTCGGGTCAACAAGTTTTATATTTAAAAGCGAAGCAATTTCGCGAGCAATACCCAGATGAGAAAGAAGGTCGTGAGCCCGGTTCGGCAATATTTTTATATCCAAAATAGTATCTCCATCGGAATTTTTTTCCAGGGACTCCACTTCGGCCAGATGGTAGGTAAAAATATCAGCCAGTTTCTCCGCTTCCGGCGCCTCCGGTATATACCATTTAAGCCAGTTATAAGAAATTTTCATAAACTAAAATTGATTGAGCCGTAAATCTCCCTGATAAAAAAGTCTCACGTCAGGAACTCCCCATTTAATCATTGCAATACGGTCAAGCCCTCCGCCGAAAGCAAAGCCTTGGTATTTTTTAGGGTCAAGACCGATATTCCGCAAAACATTAGGGTGCAACATCCCAGCGCCCATCATTTCCAACCATTTGCCTTTAAACTTGGCGAAGACTTCAAGTGATGGTTCCGTAAAAGGAAAGAAGCTGGGACGGAATTCAACCTCTACGTCGTCTCCAAGCATTTTTTTATAAAAATGAGTGAGCACCCCCTTAAGGTCGGACAAGGATATGCTCTCCCCGACCATACATCCGTCTATTTGGTAAAATTGCATTTCGTGAGTTATATCAGTTGCTTCGTTCCTGAAAACTTTCCCGACGGAAATGAATGCTGCAGGAAGTCGGCCGTCTTTCCCTGCTTGCTCCAGTGCCCGCGCCGTGACTGTGGTGGTATGTGTGCGTAAAACCTTGTTCGGTATGTCTTTAATCCAAAAAGTATCTTGCATATCGAGAGCCGGATGGTCTTTGGGGAAATTCAGAACATAGAAGTTATACCAATCGCTTTCAAGCTCGGGACCGGTAGCTATTTCAAACCCAAGGTCCGAAAACGCCTGATAAGCCTCCTGAGCCAAGAGGGAAAGCGGGTGTATCGTGCCAGACTTATTTTCTTCTTTGTTCATATACTTTATTCTATCAAATTCGCTTCTACTGGGCTAATTTTCCGCCCATGGCGGGACAAGACGCATCCGCCGACACAGAACGCCTTGCCTTCGTTTTCGACGAGACATTTTTCACAGTTTATAAAATGCCTGTGGCAGACAGGGTTTGCGCAGTTCACATAATTTTCCGACAAGGCTCCGCAAGTATCGCATTTGCCTACCACTTCCTGCCCGCCCGAATTTTCATTCATTCGGGTAAACTTTTCATCATCGGTATAGAATCCTGCCCGGCTTATCTGAGACGGGCCCATAGTCACTCGTCCGTCAAAGACATATAATTTTCCTTTGAAATCTTCATTCGGGTATTTTTCCATGTAACTTACTATCCCGCCGTCTAGTTGATACACATCGGTAAAGCCTTGAGTTATCAAAAACCCCGATGCCTTTTCACAGCGCACTCCTCCGGTGCAAACAGTCAGAACCGTTTTATTCTTCAAATGAGCTATCTGTTCTACCACTTTCGGCAGGTCGCGAAAATTCTCGATTGGAGGCAATATTGAATTTTCAAAATGGCCAACCTTATGCTCATAAACGTTGCGCATGTCCACGATGTAAAATTCCCTGCCCGAATGACCGGAGTCACCTGGTCGGGCGGGTTTTTTATCTTTTATCCACGCATGAAGTTCTTCCGGCTTCAAATGTTCTCCGGTTACAATATTTGGGTCTATGTCGCAAGCCCCCAGATGGAGAGACACTATTTCTTTGCGAACTTTGACAGAAAGTTTGGGAAACGCCCGCCCTGTCCCCTTACTCAATTTAAAGTGAATATTTAAGAATCGGGAATCTTTCTCAAGCTCCTTTATATATTTTTGAATGTTTTCGGTGGTTCCTTCAAAAGTCGTGTTTATTCCCTCGGCAGCAATAATACATCTGCCTTTTAAGCCCAACCTAATAGACAACTCATCCTGCCACAATCTGACCTCTTCCGGATTTTCTATGCGGACGTATTTATAGAATAGAATAATGGTGTAATCTGCTGTCATGAAAGTATCTTAACGACAAAAAGACAAAACTACAAGATTCTGTTAATATATGGACATGCATCATAAAGAAGAGGACGAGACAAAAAAAATATATTTGCTTTTGATAAGAACAGCCATCATTTTCGCCATTATAGGTTTTTATCTTGCCTGGCTAGACAACGGCCCTGGGTTTTTGCCTTAAGGCTTGTATACGGCCGACATTTTGCAATATTCGCAGACAGTTCCCTTTCCGTAAGAATTGTAATTGCAAGGTCTATCTACCCATTCGCCAGACTTTAACAAGCTTTCATAATCTCGGATATCTTTCACCAAGAGGTCTATTTGTTCTTCCCCCACATGAGTTGCGAATAGAGCGTTTTTATCGCCCTTTTTAGCTTCCAGAAATAATAGTCTGGACTCGGAAACGGTCTTGCCTTTTTCGGCTCCCTTTATTAAATAAGAGTACATCGCAAGTTGTCTCATTAAAGAAGACAACCTCCCCTCTTCATCTGTTTTTTCAATAGCGTTTTTGGTTTTAACACTTCCGGTCTTAAAATCCGTAATAACTATTTCTCCGTCAGGCATTCGCTCGGTTAAATCCAGCTTGCCATACATTAGTAGTTCCGGAAAGTCTGGGGAACGAAACTGAACGGATCTCTCAGATGTATAATCTTTTGCCAGGTCTTTGTAGTAGACTTCAATCCATCCCGCGACGGCACTCTCCGCGTCCTTGGCAAGCTTTTTAAGCTCAGTTTCACTACTCACCCCTTCCTCTACCAGTGCATTTGATATTTTTTCTTTTATAAAAGATTCTTTAGGCAGAGAACCGTTTTTCAAGATAAATTCTATAGCACCATGCACCGCTGAACCAAGCGCAAGCGACGCTCCCTTTATCTCGGGCAATTTTAAAAAATTTCGGAAATACCACTTCCACGGACATTCAAAGAAGTTATTCAAGAGAGACACCGACACCCTGCTCTCGGTATAATTATCCTTCACAAAATCTTTTATCTCTTCGAGCATGTTTTCTTCGCCCTTTTCAGAAAGAGCGGTATATATTTCCGGTCCGTTAGACAAAATTTCTTTTTCGGTATCTTCTTTTGATTTTCTCATAAAATGCGTTTCCGGCAATTCCCGTATAATCTGCGCCAGTTCCATTTCTCCTCCTTTGTAATTTTCTTCCGCATAAGATATGTTACAAAATTCTTTAGCCCTGGTTATTGCTACATATAGTTCTCTTTTAGTGGATTCTATGTCGCGGTCCGCCATATGCGTTTTTATTTTTTCAGGCAAGGTAAAACCATTCCGTTTCTCGGACATTACCACTTCCTCGTTCATGTGCGCAATCCATACAGCTTTATATTCCAATCCCTTTGATTTATGCAGAGTCATAACCTGTATCCCCGACCCTCCGCTAAAAGTCGCCACTCCGATATGGCTACCGTAATTTTCTAATCTTTTAAGATATTTCAGAAAGTCGGATAGTTTTTTATTTTTATTCTTCTCTTCAAATAGCAGTGCCAAATTTATAAAGCTTCTGACCACTTCCACGTTCCGCACCAACTCTTCGTGGCTTTTGGATTGTTTTATGAGAAATTCATTGCCCACGAAACTCACCGCAAAAGAAAGATTCTCTGAAGAAAGCATATCTACCGATTCTTTTAATTTATTACCCCATTTGGCTACCGGATTTTCTCCCGCGAAAAGTCCGGCATCACTTCCATAATTTATCAAATCTTCCGGGTTTATTTTATCGGGTTTTACGGATTTCAAAAACTTGTGCGCCAAAAAAGCTGGGACCCCGGAATATTTATCCAGTAAAGACGCGGAAATAGATATGGAATCAAATGGATTCGCGACAATATTCAAAACATCAAGCAAACTTTGAGTTGACGATACGTCAAACAAAGAAAGGTTTTTCCCGGCTGACACGGGCACCCCCATGTTGTGGAGAATTTCAAGCGCACTTCTAACCTGATAATTTTTCGGCACAAGAAGCGCGCATTCTTCCGGCTTCACCCCTTCTGCAATTTTGTCTTTAAAATATAGCCCTGCTCCCAGTATCTCATCCCGAGGATAAGCATATTCCGAAAGATATATTTTATCTTCCCCTGTTGTATTGCTCAGTAATTTTTCTTTGGTAATGGAACTTTGGAGCAAGTCGTCAGCCAAGGACAAAATTTTCTCCGTGGAACGATAATTTTCTATAAGAGTTATCAGCTTTGCCTTACCGAAAATATGGGAAAATTCTTCAAAATAAGAAAGCGAGGCTCCTGAAAATCCGTATATGAGCTGGCGGTCATCGCCCACCACAAAAATGTTTGGTAATTCTGTTTCTTTCCAAACGGCCTTTAGAAAATTATTCTGAACATTGCTTGAATCTTGATGTTCGTCTACTAAAACATATTGATAAGCTTCATACACATCAGCACGCACATCTTCAAATTCCTCAGCCAGTTTTACTGAATATTCCAAAATATCGTCATAGTCCATGAATCCTTCTTCTAACTTTTTAGCTTCGTATCTTCGGTAAAATTCCACAACTTCCCGCGTTCTCTCTAAAGATTCTATTCTGGTTATAATTTCTTTTTTTAATTGCCCCTTTGTGTCCCCGCGCGAAGAAATACTTTCGGGGGCGTTTGTTAGCTCGGCAATATCATTTTCCACGTGAACCAAAAGCTCTTCCGGGGTAAGTCTTTCCCTCTTTAACAGAGATATCAGGTGCTTCAAATCATTGAAATACATTTCGGGGTTGGCCCGTGGACGAAGATGTCGCCATTCGTTATTCTGTAAAATCTCGTCAATTAAAAATACTCCTTCCGCGTCGGACAACAGTCGTGGCATTGTCTTAAATCCTAAGTTTTCATAATGCTTCTCAACAAGCTCTATGCCGAAGCTGTGAAATGTGGAAATATGAACCTTGTCGGCAAGCGCTCCTATATATTCGCGCAGGCGATTCTTCATGGCTTTTACCCCTGAGTTCGTGAACGTCAAGCATAAAATTTCATCGGCATTATGGTCGGGCTGCTTTAAAATATTGGCAATGCGGAGAGCCAGTATTTGAGTCTTCCCGGTTCCCGGACCCGCAACAACCATAACTGGTCCGTCAATGGTATCCACAGCCTCCTTTTGAGCTTTGTTTAATTTTTTATATTCTTCGTTAAAGGTCTTTTCGGAAACCATAAATATATTATATACCTATATCTTCTTAGGAAATATAAACGACAGGGCGATAGATGCGCATAGCGCGAACATTATTACCCCGAAAGAAACAAAGGATGAAACGTGAAGTCCAAATATTCCCGAAAGCATCTTGAGCCCGATAAACAAAAGGATGACGGCAAGCCCTTTTTGCAAATGGTGGAAACGATGCAGAACGTTTTCCAAGAGAAAAAAAAGCGCCCGAAGACCCATAATAGCGAAGATGTTGGAAGTAAAAACTACGAACAAGTTCTGAGATATGGAAAACACCGCCGGAATAGAATCAACCGCAAAAATAATATCGGTTGCTTCCACCATGAGAACAACCATAAAGAGAGATGTAAAATAAAATTTTCCGTTTTCCATGAAAAAGAATTTGCCTCCGTGGTGGGTATCGGTAAAGGGAAATATTTTGTGGGCAAATTTTATGATTCTATTCTTCTTGAAATCAATGTGTTCTTCTTTTTTCTGCCACAGTAACTTTACCCCCGTATAAAACAATATGGCTCCAAAAATATACAACACCCAGTGAAACTGTTCTATTATGAATGCGCCCGCCGTAATAAAAACTCCTCGGAATACTATCGCGCCCAGTATCCCCCAAAACAGCGCTTTATGATGGTATTTTTCTTCCAGTTTAAAGTAGCTGAAAATAAGCATTATCACAAAGAGGTTATCCACTGAAAGCATTTTTTCCGTGACGTATGCGCTAAAAAATTCAACGGCGGTTTGTTTGTCTATGAAAAAAAATATTAAAGCTCCGAATATAATAGAAACAGCTATCCAAAATATGGATTGATAGAGAGCAGGTTTAAATTCTATTTTATGGCTTTTTTTGTTGAAAAACCCCAAGTCTGCCACAAGGAATCCCGTGACCACCACACCGAATAAGATTGTAAGTATCGTTTGTGCTTCCATCACGACATCTTACCAAATTTACCAACCTTTGTCCTATTAATAGAATACGCCAAAGCCGGAACTCCGACCTTCTCTCCAAGGCTATGGGCTATCCCTCGCACATATGTCCCACTTCCGCATTTCACTTTGAAGCTTGCAATGAAATATTCTCTGGATTCACCCCCGAGAAATTTATCCCACATATTTAAAATCTCTTCCTGACGGAAATCGCCCCTAACCTTGCTTATCCTTTTATGCACATTGGCCAAAAGTTTATTGGAATTTATTTTTCTAATCTTTAAAAACTTAAGTTTTTTAACTATTATTTCTCTCGTCTGCGTCTCCACCCCCTTCCCGTCCCGGGCATATTGGAATAACGGTTTTCCTTTTACTGTTTTGGAAGAATAGGCCGGATACGCTTGCGTAAATTTCCCAATAAAAAACTTCAAATTCTTTTTGGTCAATTTCTCCAATTCTGACATTTTAATATTCTTAAGAATGTTAGAATGTGATATTTTGCCGAGGATGTCGTAGGTGTCTGTGGCAGCCCCGAATAGCACTTCAAATTCATATTCTTTATCCAAGCCCAGATACTTCTCTTTATTCTTTACTTCCTCGCCTGCAAGCACAAGCAAAACTCCGTTTGCCATCGGGTCCAGCCGACCCGCATAGGTCATTTTAGCCTCCTTGTAACCCTGGTGTTTTCGGCGAAATTCCTCCAGCGCCTCAAGTGGAGTTTCACCTTCTTTTTTATTTAGGACAATAATTTTTTTCATTTACTTTGCGGAGGGTAGGAGATTCGAACTCCTGGTGGATTGCTCCACACACGCTTTCCAAGCGTGCGCACTAGACCGCTATGCGAACCCTCCGTTATTACCATCTTTATACACAAACAACTAAAAGCGCTTTCCAAGTCTATATCCCTTCGGCACTAGACCGCTATGCGAACCCTCCAAACATTAACTATCCTAGCATATTTAAAAAATCTTTCTCGTTTAACACCTTTACACCTAATTTTTGAGCGGTTGTAAATTTAGAGCCTGGGTCATCCCCCGCTACCACATAGGAAGTATTTTTTGACACCGAGCCTGAAACTTTGCCACCCAGAGCAATTATTTTCTCTTTGGCAATTTCGCGCGACATCTGTGAAAGCGTGCCGGTTAGGACAAAGTGTAGTCCGGTAAATTTCCCGGCTTTTCTTTTTTCTTCTTTCCCGATCACTACTCCGTTTCTCTCAAGTTTCTTAATAAAATTAATCCGGGCTTGGTCATTAAAGAAATCCGCAATGCTCTTGGATACTGCCGGTCCGATATTTTCTATGTTATCAATCTCTTCCCCTTTTCTTTGGGCTACAGAAATCAATCTTTCCAGGGTGCCGAAATGCGTTGCTAAATCTCTAGCGGTCTCTTCTCCCACATGCAAAATTCCAAGTGCCCAAAGAAATCGAGACAAAGGAATTTTCTTTTTACTTTCTATTTCGTTTATAATATTTTCTGCCGATTTCTCTCCAAACCTCTCTAGGGGCGCGATATCTTCTTTCTCTAAAGTAAAAATGTCCGCCGCATCCGTGATAAGCCCTTCGTCCTTGAACCGGCGTAAAATTTTCGGACCGAGTTCGTATATTTCAAACACAGACACAAAATGCTCCAAATACCTCTCGTCTTTGGCGGGACATTTCGTGTTGCTACAATAATACGCAACCGAAGAGCTCGAGGATAAAACCTTTTTCTCTACTTTCTTACCACACACGGGGCAAGTTTCCGGCATCTTAACTTTCTTTTCCTTGCCTGTGCGCATACGGGTTAAAACTTCAACAACTTTAGGAATCACATCTCCCGCTTTTTCTATAACCACGGTATCTCCGACACGCAAATCCAATCGCTCAATTTGGTCCATGTTGTGAAGAGTCGCTTTGGATACCACAGAACCAGCCACAGATGTGGGTTCAAATATTGCAAGCGGAGTAAGGACGCCGGTGCGCCCAACGTTTATCAACACATTCTTAACCACGGTTGTCGCTCTTTCGGCGGGATACTTGAACGCCGCCATGTAACGGGGTGCCTTTCCCACAACTCCAAGCGTTTCCTGCTGTTTCAAATTATCAACGGACACGACAATGCCATCGGTGCCGAACGGAAAATCAGGCCGAACTTTTTCAAATTTTTTTATAAAATCCACAACCTCTTCTAAATTTTTACACACATCTTCATGAGAATCCACATGAAACCCAAGATCTCGTAAAGCTTTATGCTCATCCGAATGCATAGAAAGAAACTGATCGTCTGCCTCCCCCCACTCGGCTATGTCGAAAGCAAAAAAATCCAAACTGCGCTCAGCCGCAAGTTTGGGGTCTAGTTGGCGCATACTTCCCGCGGCTGCGTTCCGAGTATTCGCGAAAAGAGCTTTGCCCTCCTTCTCGTTTTGTTTATTAAGCCGAACCAGTGTTTTTTTAGCCATTACTACTTCCCCTTTCACTTCAATGTATTTAGGGTGTTCTCCCGACAGAACGAGCGGAATAGAATGTATAGTTTTCAAATTTTGGGTTATATCTTCCCCAACTAGTCCGTCTCCCCTGGTAGCCCCGCGCATAAATTTCCCATTTTCATAGATTAACGACACCGCTAACCCGTCAAATTTCACTTCACAAAAATAATTAATCTTTGAACTATTGCTGAGAAGTTTTTTAATTCTTTTTTCCCAATCCTCCAGTTCTTCGTAAGAAAAAGCGTCGTTGAGTGACAACATCCTGTTCCTGTGTTTAACTTTCAAAAATTTAGGAAGGGGTTTGCCCGCTACCCTGTTTTCCGGGGCATTAATGTCTTCAAATTCGGGGAACTTTTTCAGGAGTTCTTTAAGTTCTCGCGCAAGAGAATCATACACATCATCGGTAACGTTTGGCGCGTTTTCTACATGATACGCTGTCCTTAACCGCGCGATTTCACTTCGCAATTTTTTTATTCTCTTGTCGGCTTCATTTCTGTCCATACTAAGGGTTGTAAGTATTTCCGCTTCCGCCGTTGTATAAATTAGTTATTTCTCCCACAGTTAATACTCTCCTCCAAAAACCAAACTCATCTATCCGACCATTTAAATACGACTGGGAGCCGGGAAATTGCCTGGACCCTACGGTGAACAAGGAGCCGTTGGTGGTGATTTGAAGAGATCCTCCGGTTGACTGGCTAGCGGGGACGCTGTTGTTTACGGAAATGTTTAAAGTGTCGGCGGCGGCATCATGCCAGACGACCACAAAATACCAATTGTTTGCCGCTGTGTTCACCGGGCTTGTGATCGTAACTTGAGTGTCGCCGGGCCTAAAAACTGCAAAGTCAAAACGGTTGGCTAGGTGTCTAAGACGAAATTCTCGCTGACCTGCCACCCCACTATCTTTTCCAAAAGGTATATATGTGGCATTTGAATTAAGGTAAAACCATCCGGCGAATGTAAACGAAGAGTCTCCGACTTGAGTCAAGGTGCTGGCACTACTTAAAAACTGCGAGCTGGCTGAGTTGAAGCCTGCTGAAGTTGAAGTCCCGGCACTAACGCCAGCTGCCTGGCTAACGCCGTTGTTGTCAGACAGGTTATTGCCAGCAAAAGAATCTGTCCTTGTGCCACTAGCTTCGTTAAGTTTCCAGTAGGCAGCTAGACCGTTAGTCAGTGTCCCCGAGCTATCAACCGCAAAACTCCCGATAATGGCTCCTGACCTATATGAAACTTTTAATTCTCGCTCTACTTGGTTTGGGTTAACGGAAGAACAGGCATTGTTGCTCACATTAAATCCTTTTGAAATTATAGTGGTTATCGGAAAAATTCTTTTATCAACTGTCACCTTGGCGCAACTTTGGCCGGAACCAAGCCCCACCAGGGCAAATGACCAAAAATTACCTGTGTCGGTTGGAGTTATCGAGCCACCTCCGCACGTCATGCTTGCGGTGCCGGTAAAAGCGTTGTTGGCGGGAGCCGACTTGTCATAAAACAGAGCGCATTCTATCCCCGCATCTGCCGCAAAAAGTGCATTGTTCGTCTCCTTGGCTGAAGTTCCAAATTTAATTTCTTTTTGAGCAATGTTTGCAACTCCGAGCGCGATAGACAAAAGAATAGCGGAAATAGTTACCGCAAAAAGTATTACGAATCCCTTATTGTTTTTTATTAATTGTGATTGTTCCATATTTTTTATTCCACCCAATTAAACAACAACTCTGACAGCTCTATATCATAATTCCCGGAACCTTGCTTCCAAGAAACCGTGGAAAAAATTTTCACTTCATTGGGATTAGCGCCAGCAACATATCTTATTTTTCTAACAAAACCGGAAAGTTGCCCGGTATATCCGTACTGCCCAGAAGTAGAGTCGTAACGAAGTTCCGGACAACCACCTGAAGGGCAAGCTTGAAAGGCTATGTCTAAAACAGGCTGGGAGTTATCGGTAAAGTTCAAGTTGTCGGCATTATAGTAACATCCCGGAGCAAGTTCGCAGGAAGCTAGATTGGTTTTAAATTCATTCCAGCCCGCGGTTGCGGATGTGGCGTGATAAATGACGTAAGTATCTCTTTTGTTTCTTGTAAATTCTACCGCCTCTTGGGCCAAATATCCTGCCAGTATTTTCTTTTTTGCATATCCGGTATCTGAAATACCTTGGCTTAACGCCACCAAAAGTCCTAAAATGGATATTGTGAAAATTGAGATAGCCACCAATGTTTCCACCAAAGTGAAACCTTTTGTTGCTTCTCCTCCCCTATTTTTATTTTTTTGTTTAAAAAATTTATACATGATATTTTAAATATCTACCGCCCGTTGCGACACGGCAGTTTGTAAATAAAAAGGGGTAGTCGCATTGTCTTTAAGTGTTATTTTTCCGGAAATTTTAATGAAGATAAGCGGTTGTTGCGTATTTCCGGGCGGAGGTTCAGCACCCAAAATAGAAAAGGAAAATTTTTCAACCTCCACCTCGGCCGGAGTAAGCGGGAAAATAGTGGCGCCGTCGGTTGATTTTTTAATAATTCCGTTTTCCACGTAATAAACCCACTGGTCAGTGTTGTCGTCCGGGTCGCCATTTTCTGCCTCAAAAGCAATCCCGACAACCCCATCTTCACAACTTCGAGCAGTAAAAGGCTGGGGAAGAGATGCTTGGTTTGCGACAAGGCAGTGATAGTTATACCCCGTTCGGAGACTTCTAGAAATGTCCTCCATCACAAAACTCAGGTTATCCATAATGGACCTCATGCCTTGGGATTTTTTGTGTAACAAGTTGGCGTTAAGCAAGGCGCCCATCCCAAGCATCACAATAATGACAAACAACGAAACAGCTATCATTGTTTCTATAATCGTATACCCGGATTCTTTTTTTATAGTTTTTTTCGGCATGTTAAATTAATCTACTTCCACTCTTCCAGAACGATACACCTTAATCAAGGCTTGCACCCCCTTGGGAGACTCAACCGTTATCTGAACATAGTCCGCATTATTATATTTCGTACCCCCAGAAAGTAGTCCTGAGGCTAAAGTTGCAGCAGAGCCAATCCTGGAGAAACTTATCGTTAGATCTTCCAGGGCAGTGCTCGTGTTGTCCTGGAAGTGAACAGCCAATCCCTTAATGAAGTTATTTTTTGTAATGGAAACCTTGCTCAAACACTCACTAGTGCAGTCGGTTCCTTCAAAAAAATTCTGATTGTCTAAGTCGGCGAAGTAAATAAAGCTCTTGTTGAGGGACGCAGGGTTGATATCAAAATAAACCCCATAAGCAGGCTTCCAGGTAGCCGGTGCGCCTGAAGGAGGAATAAACCCCGAAAGGGATGATTTTTGCGCTTCTACTATTTTCAGAGCTATGTCATTTGCTAAATTATTTACATCCACCCGAGCTTGAAAATCCCCATAATTAAACATCGCAACCGTGGACACAACGGAAAAAATACTTAGAACAACGATTATCTCCACATACGTCATCCCCTTATTCTTTTTTAGCTTGGATACAAATATATTCATATTAAAAAAGGTGCAGGTCCATAAGAAATGCGAGCAGTACTCCAAGCGCTAAATAGGGAGCAAAAGGAATTTCGCTTTTAAATTTATAATGCTTTGAAAAAATTATAAGCAGAAGTCCTGCGACAGCACCAATCCAAAAAGCAACAATTACGCCGGAAATCGCAAGTGAAAATCCCGTCAGCCAACCCAACCCAACAAGCAGCTTCGCGTCGCCAAGCCCCATCCATCTTCCGGAAGACACAAGCCACAACAAAGCAAAGGGCGCCGCAATGAGGGGACCTGACAAAAATTGCATTAAATATGGTAGGTGGAAATATGGCAATAAATTGCCCGAATTATCAAAGAAAAACAACCCAATAAAGCCGACAATACCTAAGGTTAGGGATAGAGCATCCGGAATTATTTTATGCTTTAAGTCATAAGCGGATATCACCACCAGAAGAGAGAAGGCCAATGTGTAGAAGGCATAAGTAACCGCAAACGCATAAGTGGAGATAAAGAAAATATCTTGAAACTTTAAAAATAAAGCGGCAAAAATAATTCCTACGGCAAGCTCCACCAGCGGGTACTGAATTGAAATTTTTGTTTTACAATTTCTACATCTCCCCAACAACCCTACATAACTAAACAGAGGAATAAGCTCAACCCAAGAAAGCTGGTTGCGACACGACATGCACGCGCTTCGTCCGCCAAAAGATTTTTTTGTATGCAACCGCAAGATTACCACATTCAAAAAACTTCCAATAATTAGACCCAGGACAAAGAAAATAAATGTAATAGCGGTAATCATAAATTTAATTGCACAAATATGTGGCCGGGTTAATCGCTGAGCCGACGACGGCATTCACCACCTTAGCTGCTCCTCGATTGTCTACACACCATGATGTATTGGGAGTTTGGGTCAAACCCACTGCAATCGCCCAGTTGTCTTTGGAATTATAGCAAGAGTTGCCATTTCCCCTTTTGGTGGCTTCTGTCACAGAATCTGCAACAACCTTATTTGCAGAAAACATACTGGTTCCTGAGATATTATAGGAGGGACAAACCCCGGTCACATTGCTGCCTCCGGCAGGCAAATACGAACTTCCATTATCCAAATAGAAAATTTCCGACTGATTAACAATTGTCCGGAGGTTGGATTTTACCGCCGCGTCATTACCTTTTCCTTTTGCGGCACTAAGCGACACTAAGACAACCGACGCCAATATCCCAATGATAGCAACAACCACCAAGAGTTCAATCAGCGTAAAACCTTTCTTTAAATTCATTTTATATAGATAATATTATAATAAAATTCCTCATTATATTGTAACATATTCCGCCAAAACAAAAACCACTCAAAGCCATGGCTTTGAGTGGTTTTTTTATACACAAACTAAACACTTACTAACAAGCTGTAGTGGCTGTGTTTCCTGTTCTTTCTTTGGAAGCGCCTGTTGAATCCACGCACCAAGATTGAGCTGGAACTGTCTTCAAAGGAACAGCTGCTGCCCAAGCGGAAGTACTGTCAAGGCAAAAAGTTGCTCCACCGCTAGCTTGACCCGCTGCAGCAAGCGCTGCAAGTATATTGGTGTTCGCACATACTCCATCATAACCAACGCTGTCTGTAGGAGTTTCTACTGTATCATAAATCAATTCTGCTTGTGCGCGCATATTGGCCAAGTTTGCTTTTACTGCAGCGTCAGCGCCTTTTGCACGCGCTGAGTTCAATGACGCAAGCACCACCGACGCCAATATCCCAATGATAGCAACAACCACCAAGAGTTCAATCAGCGTAAAACCTTTCTTTAAATTCATTTTCATAATAATTTTTTAATCTTTCAGCCTTTCAGGCCGAACCGCCCATTAGATTACGGACGGAAAATAATAATAAAATTCGACTTATTTTTAATGTATTTATTATAGCATATAGCTAAAAATCCATCCGCAAGTCAGTTATCCACAGCTACCCGTAGAACTGAAAAATCTAGCTAATGCTTCCAGCCATATTGTAGATAGGCATCAGAACGGAAACCAACAGCACCCCAACGCCTAATCCGAGCACAACAATCATCACAGGCTCAATAAGGCCTACTAGAGTATCCACCGCATCATCTACTTCTCTTTTGTAAAAATCTGTCATAGTTTTCAAAATAGACCCGAGAGAGCCGGTTTCTTCTCCTACCATCACCATCTGCACCATAATAGGCGGTATGTGTTCGCTATGCTTTTCAAATGCAGCCGAAAGAGCAAGTCCAGATTTAACCCCCTCTGCCACTTCCACTAATAGATTTTTATAAACCAGACTCCCCACAACTTCTGCGGTAATGTCTATGGCTCGGACAATAGGCACACCCGAAGAAAGCATGGTGTTTAAGTTGTCTGTTATTCTGGAAAGATACAATTTCTTATATAAGTCACCAACAGCGGGCACGGAAAGTCTCAATGAGTCCAGATATACTTTCCCTTTTGGGGTTGTGGTTAATCGCCACACCCAGATAGCCAAAAGCACCAGGAAAATAAGAGCGAAAAAACCATAGTTAACAAAGAAGCTGGAAATACCAATAATTATTTTGGTAAAGAACGGCACTTCTTGTCCAGAGTCCATAATAATAGCCGCCAGTTTCGGGATGACAACGGTAAACATCAAAGTCATCACGACAAAAAAAGTAATAACAACAAAAACTGGGTAGATGAGAGCGTTCTTGGTTTTAGAAGTGAGGGCGTATTGACGGTCTAAATATTCAGCCAAATGCAAAAAAGTTAAGTTTAATTTTCCGGTTTCTTCTCCCACCTTTACCATGTTTATGTAAAAATCAGAAAACACGTCAGGGTGTCGGGCGAGCGCGCCCGAAATGGAAACCCCGGCTTCCAAATCATCCCCTATTTGGGTAAGCTTGCGTCCCAAGAATTTATTCTCGGTGTTTGTGGCAAGCATTGTGAAAGATTTAAGAGCCGAAACTTGCGCTTCAAATAAAGTTGCTATTTGGCGTGACAAAACCACCACATCTTTAGCCTTTACTCTTTCAAAGAAAGACATTTGAAAGATGGATTTTTTCTCGGCTTCTTCGTTGATAGAAAGAATCACCAGCCCTCGGCGCTGGAGTCCGCTAATGGCTATGTCTTGGTTTGGAGCGTCAATTTCTCCTTCTTTGTTTGCTCCTTCCGCGTCTATGGCTTTGTATTTGAATAACATGGCAGAATAAATTAAATCATCCGCTCTAACCCTTTTGGATTAAGCGAATATTGATAAGCGTTTTCAATTGAAATTTCTCCCGCCCGCACAAGTTCAAGCAGCGAATGGTTTAAGTCAACCATTCCTGACTCGGTACCGGTTTCTATAACTACATCTATTTCGTGGGTGCGTTTTTCCCTTATAAGATTGGAAACCGCGTTGTTGTTCAGCAAAAGCTCATATGCCGGCACAAGTCCGCCCGCAATCCGGGGAACAAGCCTCTGCGAAAAAATACCGAGAAGAGAAGCTGCAAGCTGAGAGCGAATCTGGTCCTGCTGGTTCCCTGGGAAGGAATCAATTATTCTATCAATGGTCTGAGAAGCGTTGTTGGTATGAAGGGTGGAAAGAACGAGGTGCCCTGTTTCCGCCGCCGTAACGGCCGTAGAAATTGTTTCGGGGGTGCGCATCTCCCCTATCATAATTACGTTCACATCTTCGCGGAAAACTTCTTTAAGAGCAGTGTGGAAATCCTTGGTGTCAATGCCCACCTCTCGCTGGTTAATTATGGATTTGTTCGCGGTGTATACATGTTCTATGGGGTCCTCAATTGTTATGATATGACGGGCTTGTTCATTGTTTATCAAGTTAACCATTGAAGAAAGAGTTGTGGATTTTCCTTGCCCCACGGGTCCTACAACCAAGAAAAACCCCTGCTTCTTGCGAGCCAGCTCCGCCAGTATGGGCGGTAAGCGCAACTCAGTCATTGACTGCACTTTGGGAACCAACCGAAAAACAATGTTTATCAAACCTTTTTGAAAAAACGCATTCCCTCGCAATCTCGCCTCTCCGCGAAAATCATAAGAAAAATCGGCGTCAAAGTTTTCTTTAAAGCTTTCAATTTTCTTTTCACTTAAAATTTCTGACAAGAATCCCAGCACGTCTTCTTGAGTCAGCACCGGGTGCTTCGCAAGGCTTATAAGCTCTCCTGATACCCTTATGGAAGGAACCCGTCCAGCGCCCAAGTGGAGGTCTGAGCCGTTTTCTCGTATTACATTTAAAATAAGTTCTTCAAGATTTTTTTTATAGTCCATGGATTTAAATATTTACTTTAGGTGCACCTGTTTTATTTTCTAAAATTTTTACTACCTGCGCTATCACTTCAGCGGGAGTGGAATTTGCTTTGACAATATACCCGGCAACCCCAAGTCTCCCCCCCTCTTCTACGTCTTTTGGTTCGCTTTTATTGGACAAAATTACTTTCATGCAATTCGGACACAACTTTTCATCATTCATTTTTTGCATTGCTTCAAACCCGTTCATCTCTGGCATAATTATATCCATTAATAAAAGATCCGGAGAAAGTCCATTTTTTAATTTATCTAACGCATGAATTCCGCTCGTAGCCGTATAAACCTCAAAATTATTTTGGCTGAACTTGAGCGCATACATGTCCAAGAGGAAGTTGTCGTCATCAACTATTAAAATTTTTTTCTTATCTTTGTCCATATTTTTTGAGTGAGGCCTAATTGATTATACTACAAAACAGGCTCTATGGCACACCAGGCGCGTTATTCGTTTTCGTTGTTGAAATTATAAACTTCAGTAAATGGAATCAATCCTTGCAGAGATTTAAATATGGCGTCTTCCCTCATCATAAGCATGCCATTTTTTCTAGCAACTTTATAAATTTCAGTGTTTACGGGATTTTTCAATATTACTGATTGCATTTCCTTGTCCACCTTGAACATTTCAAAGACGGCAATACGTCCTCGGGTGCCGGACGGGCATTCCGCCGACGGAACTATTTCATACATTTTGTCCCCTATTTTTGGTTTAAATTTTTCCGGTAAATCTTTTATCTGCTCCTCAACCTGAGTTCTAACGCTTTCGTCTATTGGAACTTCTTTCCGACATGCCGGATAGGTCATGCGCGCCAAGCGTTGAGCGATAGATACTATAAGGGTCGGGGCTATTAAATATGGGTCAACGCCCATATCCACCAGGCGCGGAATGGCTCCCACGGCGCTATTGGTGTGAAGCGTGGAAAGAACGAGATGACCAGTAAGGGCAGCCTGAATAGCGAGCTGCGCGGTTTCTTTATCGCGAATCTCTCCCACCATTATAATATCCGGGTCCTGTCTTAAGATAGACCGGAGTCCCGAAGCAAAAGTGTATCCTATTTCCGGCATCATTTGCGATTGGTTTATATCAGGCATGTGATATTCCACTGGGTCTTCCAAAGAAACTATGTTGCTGCTTTCTTTGTCAAGCTCATTCATCATGGAATACAGAGTGGTTGATTTACCTGAACCCGTAGGTCCGGTAATCAAAATAAGCCCATAAGGTCTTCTTATAGCCTCTCTTAGTATGTTTAAATTAATCTCCGACAAACCAAGTTGGTCTATAGGTTTAACTCCTTTTTCCGAATCCAATATTCGCATCACAACTTTTTCTCCGTAATATGCAGGCATAGTAGATACGCGAAAATCTATTTTATGGCCGTCAATGTTGGCACTGAAAGACCCGTCTTGCGGTTTTCGTTTTTCATCAAGCCGGAGTTTTGCCAGTATTTTTACGCGGGCCACAATTCCCCCATACACGTTCGGGGGCAAGACTATGGTTGTATGCAGCATACCGTCCACCCGAAAACGCACTTTAACTTTTTCCCCCGTATGTTCTATGTGTATATCAGATGCATTTCCTTCTATGGCTGTGCGCAGAATAACAGCCACAATCTTTATTACCGGAGCGTCTTCAACTATTTTTTGCTCCTCCCCGGGTTTAACGTTTTTTATTTCCTTACTGAGATTCTCCTCGCTTAAATTCTTAACATCAGAAAGTTCTTCTTGGGTGATTTCGTCCAAAGCTTCTTCGACTTGGTTGCCTATGCCTCTATAAGTTTGCATTACGCTGTCGTAGTCGGTCTTTGAAATTAGAAACACTTTAAAAGGAATGCCGATTTTATTTGAAATAAATTGAAGAGCATCCATCGCTTGGAGATTTTCCGGGTCCATGACGCCAACTTCCAAAACTCCGTCTTTCAACTCTATGGGCGCAAAATGGTAATGCATAGCCGAATCCTCAGAAATATATTTCAATACGTCAAAAGACATTCCTTGAACATCTAGTTTTTTCGTTGGAATACCTAAATATTGCCCCTTTACTTCAAGAAGTTTTTCTTCCGGAATTCCCAGCTCAACAAGAACCCCATCTATGTCTCCAGCATAATCCTGCTTTGCGCGATTTTTAATTTCTCCTATTTGGCTTTGGTTGATTATGCCTTTTTTTGCTAATTCTTCTAAAAAACTCATAGTTATATTTCAATCTTAACTTAAGGAGTAACTGTAAACTGCCAGCTGCTGGTACTCTTACCTTTGCTGTTTGTTACAAAAAAACTATATACTCCTTGCTTCACTGCCTCAGGTTTAGTTAGGCCGAGGGGCGTAACAGATGAAGGAACAGTAAAGACAATGGAACTGCCGTCAGTAGAGTTTATGTTTTGTATAGGTGATGATTTAAAGCTTACTTTATTGCCAGACTGGCTAAAACCAGAACCGTTGATAGTTACTACCGTTCCGACTGGTCCGGTTAAAGGCGTAACAGATGTAATGCTTAGGGGGTCATTAAAATAATTCACGGGTGGATTATTAGTAGAAGGAGGAGCCGTTGGAGGAGAAGGTTCTGTAGGAAGATTGGTTAAAAGAGGGTCCAAAGAAACCTCCTCCTTATCAGAACCAATCGGTGCAAAAGGGTTCGGCCTTCCCTCTGTTCCGTCAGGCACTAGAACAATACTTGAGTCACGAAGACTATTCCAAGCCGTATCCGCAAAAATAGAATCATCCAACTTTATATTTCTCACGCTTAACAACAACGTCAGAAATTCTTGAGCCACAAGGTTTTGCGTGTTATCTAAAGCTCCTACCGCATTGGTTCCGCCAACATCAGGTAAATTGGAAGACGGCGAAGACGTTACCAGGTTGGTGTCGGGAGCTTCGGGTTTCTGCACAAAGAATATATATATCAGCACGAAAACCGCTGCAATTGAGACAAATATTATAATGTTTCTAATTTTTGGCATTTGTTTATCTTAAATGTCTCTCAATTTTAATTCTTCAACCAATAAGTCTTAATGGTAAAGGTGTAATTATATGTATCCGAAGACGGGGCTACCCCAAGCCCAATGGATGGAGCCGTTTTGGAGGAAAAAACAATGGAGGATATATCTACTATGCGAAGATTGCTTTCCAAGTCTCTCGTGAAATTAATAAAATTATCGTAGCTTCCCGAAGTTGAGAATTCCAAATCGAAAACTCCGAAGTCTTTATTGGCGTGTTTTGGCGTCCCCCCGGGCAAGACTCCCTGTGGTTTCGTTGGGTCAGTTACTTTTGTTTCTGTGTTGTATTTAACGTCTTTTAGACTCATGCCATAAGGCGCGGCTATCTGTTCTATTTCTAGAATCAAGCGAATATTGTCAACGTTTTGTGGTAGAAACCTTGTTAATTTATTCAAGTTTTCAGGGTTTATGGAGTTGAACTTAGCTGTCAATTTATCTCGTTCGCTTTCCAGCATCTTTGAATTGCCAAGTGCTTCGTTATAAGATGCAACTTCCGCGTTCAGCACCTTTATTTCATTGAAAATAGGATTTGCGAACACGAAAAAAACAGCTATCGCGATTCCTATTAAAATAATCGGCATTATGAATTTCATAAACTTTAAATATCTGCTGAAATCGTTTGTTTGTAATTAACAAAATTTGAATCAACGGAAAAATCCAAATCAAAAACAACATTGCCGTCATTGTCCAGCGTTAAGTTTGAAAAAATCGGGTCAATCATGTTTTTGTTTTGAGCGAAAATATCTGACTGCAGAGCTATAGAACGATATCCGACCGCTACTCCGGACATTTGGACAGAAACAACGGAATCTTGGTCGTCTTCCAAAGTGTAGGTAAACCTGGTGAAGCCCACCGTCTTCATGGTTGTTTTTTCAAGCAATTCAAAAATAGGAGTTATGGAAATGTGATTTGCTAAAATTTCACTGGAGGCGCGGAGTCTTTTGTCTAAAACTTGAAGCTCTGAAATCTTGGAGGGCTCAAAGCGGTTCTGCGCCAAAGTTAAATCATTTTCCATTTTCGCGATTCTCTTCGCCGCAATTCCTTTGTAAAAATAAAGCCCACCGGAAGCAAGTAAAACAGTAAACAAAAGCAGTAAAGATATGATGAGCAAAAGGCTGACGGGACGCGACGAAGTATCACGTTCCTTGATGATAGGTTTTTTAGGTATAAATGATGTTTGAAAATTTTGCTCCATTTTCCTTGTTCAATACTTATTACATTATCGCACTTATTGTAATTTTCGCAATGCCAAACCGAGAGCAACGGCAAATTCGGGGCCCATAGATAGAAGAACCTTCTCCAGGAAAGCCGGAGCCTCAACTTTGGAAAACGGACGCCCCGTCTCAATCTCGGCGCGGAAGTTATTTGCCGCCACTTCCTTTAGGCCTTTTAGGAGAGCTCCCCCTCCGGTGAATATTACCTTGCTGATAGTTCTGTCATTTCTCTTTTCGTATCCTAATAATACATTATTTGTTTCTGAAAAGATATAATCTATGTGCACTTTTATGATATCCGCCAAGGTTTTTTCCGCAGGATTCCCAAAAAGACCAAAATCCTTTTTCATTTTCTCGGCGTCGGCAAAAGGGATGCTTAGTGATTTGGAAATGGAGTTAGTTATGTCAGCTCCTCCTCGGTCTATGGTGTGATAACCTTTGACCATGCCAAACTCCACGATAGAAAGTTTGGTGCGTGAAGCTCCAAAATCCATCAAGAGAACCGGAGAGAGTTCGTGTTCAAAATTCGCGCGAATGGAAGAAAATATTTCAATTTCAAAAAAAGCAGGTGTTAAGTCGCACTGCGACAGAATGGAACGCTGTTTCCCTACCGCTTCGTTTTGCGTAGCGACGACCAGCACATTTATTTTGTCCACAGGAACTAGTGGCAAATCCGGATTGTTCATTTCCTCAAAAGACTGTTCTCGTTTTGGAAGCACGAAATAGTCTATGGACACCTCGGTGATAGGAACCGGAATATATTTGCGGGCTTCCGTGGGAACTATGGACGCTATTTCGTCTTCACTTATTTGCGCCGGCAGGTCAATAATGAAAATTAAACTTGATTGGATGGGAACAGAAAGAGCCACGTTCTGCCCTGTTACGCCGGATTGTTTTAGGACTTCCTTGAGAGCAAGAGCGGATTTTTCCACCGACAGATTAGTGGCCTGTCCGGCTTCAATATCCGCATAAGGGCCAAGCGCTATGGCTCCGTATGTCTCCAGCACCGCCTTGCCTCCTTTTCTTTTGATTTCCACTACCTTTATGGATGAAGACCCAATATCAATTCCAATAGCGGAATCCGATGCTCCCCCTCCCGCCTTATTAAAACCTGAAAAAATATTTTTTAGCAAATTACTCATTGAAATTTATGATAGAATACTTTCTAAGTATAACATATATGCGTTTTTTAGACACCATACTGGAAATAGTTTTCCCGGGAAAATGTCTGGTGTGCGACAAAAGAGGAGCAGATTTATGTTTTTCGTGCCTTTCGGCATCCCCTCCCGCCCTGCGCGAAAGCCCCGCCTGGATTTTTCCGCTGTTTGATTATCGTCATCCCCCTATTAAAAAATCCCTATGGTGCCTAAAATATAAAGGCAGGAAAAAACTGGCCGGGGTATTTGCGGAAGTTATTTATGACCACATTATGGAAGAGTTGTCGGAGTTAAGTATTCTTCAAAACTTTACCGAACCCATTTTAATCCCCATCCCGCTTTCTCCAGGGAGATGTCGCGAGCGTGGCTTCAACCAGGCAGAGCTAATTTGTAAAGAATTAATAAAGATAGATACCATGCGTAATATCGGAGAAACTAAAGGAAGTTTACGCCTAGAGGAAAATATTTTAATCAAGCCTAAAGACACGGAACATCAAGCCCACATAAAAGACCGCGTCTTGCGGTTAAAAAATATCTCAGGCTCGTTTGTCGTCAGAGTCCCAACCGCGATAAAAGACAAAAACATAATTTTAATAGATGACATCCTGACTACGGGGGCTACGCTCGGTGAAGCGAAAAAAGTTTTGAAACTTGCTGGGGCAAGGAAAATCATAGCTTTTACCATAGCGCATTGAAAAAATTCTTTGTTTGTTGTTATAATCAAAGTTATATTATGGAATTTGCAACCAACCTCTGGCCGTATGTTTCCGAAAATCCGTATTTTTTTCTTTTTATGGGAATGCTCTTCGGAGGAGAAACCTTTCTTTTGCCGGCTGTTTACTTGGCAACCAGGGGAACCCTTTTCTTTCCCTCTATTGTTCTTCTGTCGGGTCTGGCAACTTTAATCTCTGACAGTGCCTGGTATTTCATCGGACGTTTTTTGCCTTTGGAAAAAATACTGTTGTGGAAAACATTTTTAAAAAAACGAGAGGTATCTCTGAAAATATTCGAGGGGTTTAAAAATCACAGTCGCAAGCTTTTATATATTTCAAAATTCGTTTATGGCACAAGAACCTTGGTTCAGGTTCTCGCGGGAACCATTAGGATGCCTTTTGTTACCTATTCTATCGTAAATTTGGCCGGCATAATGAGTTATCTTCTGGTGATTTCAACTACGGCTATTTTAACTAAAAAGAGTCTGGCTTCTTTCGGACAGATATCCTACAATGAATATGTTTCAGCTTTCGTATTTATTCTTGTAATCGGTATTGTTCATATATGCCTGAAAAAATGGCTCGGCAAAAAATTTATAGCGTCGTCATCCCAGCCTGGAATGAAGAACGAACAATAAAAGACGTTGTGGAAGTATTTATGGCGCATCCTTGGTGTCATGAAGTCATTGTTGTTTCCGACGGATCTACGGATAAAACAGGAGAGGTGGCGCGAGGAGCCGGAGCTATCGTGATAGAACTCCCGCAAAACGAAGGGAAAGGAGAAGCCATGGACAAAGGAATCGCTGTCGCGAAGACCGATATAATTTTTTTCTCTGACGCGGATATCTTGGGATTAACCCCTGAAATAATTTCCAGCATCGCGGAGCCTGTGTTGGATGGCAGATATGCAATGTCTATGGGAATTCAAGGCCAATCAATCTACTGGTTAAATCGTATTTTGCATTTTTTCCCCCTGATTGGAGGGCAAAGAGTCGTTACTAAAGAACTTTGGTATGCAGTGCCAAAGAAGTTTCGCACCCGTTTTCAAATAGAAACTGCGCTAAATTATTACAGTAAAAAGTTCGGGAAAACAGCTCATTTTACCCTCTTCCCCGACATGAGACAGGTAAAAAAGGAAACTAAATACGGATTCCTGCGAGGGTTTTGGATGCGGATAAAAATGTTTGCCGAGATATTTTTTGTTTCTGTGCGCCTATATGTTTTTGACCGGCTATTTACCGCAATTAAAATCAAGCCTCAAAATCTAAAAATTATTGCCAAATATCCCAAATAGCTCCGGCTATGTTCTTTGGTTTTCCCTCCAGAGCGTAGTAGTGCAAGTCAATGAATGGCAGAGTATTGCACTCAATAATCCCCCACTTTTGCGAATCTGATGCTACCGCCGGGTCGGGAACAATGCAATCAAAACCGATAACAGGCAAATTAACCGCCCTTGCCGCTTCTTCCAAAATTGGGATAAAGCTTGGGTGAAGTTCATCCAGCATCTCTTTCGTTAAGCCTCCAAAAAGCCTTCCGGTGCGGTGGGTAAGCGACAAGCGAACCCCTGCCGGCACGACATCTTCCATTTTAAAACCCGAACGTAAAACGTAATTTTTTAATTCTTCGTTGACTAATACTTTCTCCACCCTCTCCGGACGATTGGAATCTTTTTCGGCGATAAGTTCCTCCAACGTTTTTTCTCCGTCTCCCACAACGAAAGGAGTGGCTCCTCTGTAAAAACCCATCAATTTCCCTTTTACGAATGTGGCTCGGCATACATATCCTTCCAAATGTTCCTCTGCCACCAACTGCGCGCAGATTTGCTTGGCTATACCAATCCCGGCTTTGAACTCAGAAATGTTGCGGATATTTGTAACGGTATGCCTTCCCCTAGACCCAACTCGCGGCTTCACTATTATCGGAGTTTTGAATTTTGAAAATATCTGCTCCGTTTTATTAAGAGAAAAAACGCTAAATTCTACATATTCGGGAACCGGGATGTTTTTTTTAATAAATTCCTGTTTTAGCACGAACTTATCATCCCAATTTTCTACCATATTTAAATCCTTCATGGGAATAGGTAAACTATTAAAGTAAACGGATTTCCCGCGGAGCTTGGCGCGATACATGTCCGTGGTTTTGCCAAACATTATCAAATGTTTCATATCTATCCCCCGCCTCCGAGCCTCCTCCCAAATAACCCGAGAGCGGAAAGTTCTAGCACTATCTATATCGTCCGACAATTTGGCCAGCCGAAAAAATAACAGGATATTAAAAAAAGAAAACAAAAGCCAATCAACAAAATCTTTCAAGAAATCGGGCGCATGCCTGGTCACCCCCATTATGTGGTCGTCAACGGCCATAGACACCAGGCTGGAAAAGTAAAAAAGTCGGTGGTTAATGGGCGCGTCCCCGCAATAAACGCAGGGGCTTTTTTTTCGGCTGGGTTCAGTATTTGTTTTGGAATTTTTTTTCATAAAGGCAAAGAGACAGCCCAGCATAAATGACAGACTGTCTCTTTTAGAACGAGAAAAACATTTTAGTGTCCTCCGATCATAGTATTATTAGAGTTGAAAATTTACTAATATACGACCTCAATAATTATACCATAGCTAGTTTGGTTTAAACAATTCCTCCAGCTTCTTCCTCTTTTCCTGGTCATATTTAGCTTCCAAAAGCTGGGGAACTATTTCTTGCTCTACAAAGCGACTTTCCTTGTTGGTTGCCATCTGGATTAACTCATCTAAGGTTACCGACAATAGCTCTATTTTTTCTCCTCCATCCAGGTTCATCTCGGAAACCTTTTTTAAACCCTTAGCTATGAATACATATACGGGCCAATCGGTCTTCGGAATAGAGTTCTGGGCGTGCCATAGAATATATTCTTCTGCTTCGTATCCGCTCTCTTCAAGAAGTTCCCGCTTGGCGGCATCCAAGACATCTTCTCCGTCATCTACTCCTCCCCCCGTAGCCCCAATAAATGGGCGCTTCCCTGGCTGTTCTTGTTGGGTAAGAATTATTTTGCCGTCAGGGAGAACAGGGAAAACCGTTACGGTATCTCGGCGCCTTAATCCTTAAAAAATAGTCCTCGCCCCATCGTAAAGCTCTTGCTCCCAATGATACACATCAAATACAACTCCTCGAAAAACTCTTTTTGCGTCGGGAGGAATCGGCTGATTGGGTTCTGGGCGATTTATTTCCATATTATTTTAATTTTTTTCTTTTAAAATATCCCTGATTTCGGTTAACAGTTTTTCTTGCTTATTTTCTTCTTCGGCTTTGGCTTCTTCTTCTTTCTTTTTAAACCTATTGATAAATTTCACTATCAAGAAAATGAAAAAGGCGATAATCAAGAAATCTACCGCGGACTTTATGAAGTTTCCTATAAGCACTGGACCTATCTTCCACTCGCTAAAACTTGCGACACTTAAGAATGGCGTCAGCGCTGGAAAAATTATGTCATTTACCAACGAAGAAACTATCTTCTGGAACGATGCTCCGATAGCAAGACCCACGGCAAGGTCTATGACATTCCCCTTAACCGCAAATTCTTTAAATTCCTTCAAAAAGTTGGACATGTCTGTATTATAGCACTTTGGCGGAGAGGGAGGGATTCGAACCCTCGGTCCTTTTAAGGGGACGACAGTTTAGTAAACTGTTGGTTTAAGCCACTCACCCACCTCTCCAAGGCTTGGGAGAGTATACCAGAAAAATGGAAAAATGGCTGAAATATGTTAGAGTTATTAAGTTATTTACGGAGCCGTGTCAGAGTGGTCTAACGTACCTCTTTGCTAAAGAGGCAGGGGCTTTATACCCCCTCGCGAGTTCGAATCTCGCCGGCTCCGCAAAATTCAAAATCGGAAGACGTTGATGCCTTTTTTAATGTTACTTTTTTCTTCTTCATTTAATTTATTCGTAATATTGTTACTATATTAACAACGAAATTTTACCCAAAGGTAAAAGTAAATGCTTGTAATCCAGCCTTAGGTATCACAATCTTGAGAGTGTGTTTCCCATAATCTGTATCTTGTATAAGCGGATAGAGTGTCTCGTCTTTGATAATTACTTTTTTTACAAATACATTGTCTTTGTAAATTTCGACTTCAACACCCTGTGATGACCCCGCTGTAATATACACATTTTTTGCTTCGTAATTAAACACAACACTTCCAGTAGTTTTATTTTCGGCATATTCGGAAGTTATATCCCATGTACCACCAAGGTATAGCTTATTAGAAGATATAGTTGATGGAGGGGAGAAAACTTGCTCACCTGAAATACCATTTTTGCCATTTGCGAGTAAGCTATTTCGTGCTGATCCAAAATATATTTCAGGACTTTTTACTTTGCTAAATTCCACAACTGTCACACTTTCTGGTTTGGATGTATTTGAGGACACCTCCAAATTCACATTTAACCTATCCGCTCTTTCTTTTAATGCTTTTTGTATCTCACCCTCTGTTTCTTTGTATTGACCCTCTCCTGCGTGATCGTAGACAATATATCCATCTATGTCTATAAGATACTTCCGAGGCCAGTATTGATTCTTATATGCCTGCCATGTAGAGAAATCATTATCGAGTACAACAGGATATTTTATATCAAATTCTTTTACAGCTTTTTCTACATTCTTTTGAACTTTTTCAAAAGAAAATTCTGGAGTATGCAGCCCGATAATGACAAGCCCCTCATCTTCATATTCTTTATACCACTCGTTTAGATACGGAATAGTGCGTTGACAATTGATACAGCTATACGTCCAAATATCTAATAGCACAACTTTTTTATCCTTGAATTCACTTATAGTTATTGGTAGATTATTTGTATTTACTAAACCGTCGGGAGTGCTAATGTCTGGCGCTAAAGTAAATTTTTTGCTTTTCTGTTCAAGTGTTAAGTAAGTATTTTCACTTGTGCCTGAGGAGTTATTTATGCTTGTATCATTTTTATCTTTTTTTTCTAACAATATTTGCTCAATTTTGGTAACGTCTAAAAATCCCGCATCAAGAAGACTGATTTGGAGTTTCTTGTCATACCCAGAAATAATAGCAACTGCTACTAAAATAAAAATGCCACCGAAAATCTTTTTAAACCAGCCTCTCGGATCTGAAACTTTTCCAACTCTTGCCATAATGCGTTCACCTAAAACAGCAACCACAATAAGTGCAAGTGATAAACCTAAAACATAAGTAAAAAGATAAATAACTCCCAAGAAAAACGATACGGGTAGGACTGTGGCTAGAATGACAAAGTATGTCGGGCTACAGGCAGAAAATATAGGTCCAAGCGATGCGCCAATTATGGCATCCCCCAAAATACTATTCTTTTGGTATCCTTGTGACAAAACCCTGTTTGACTTTAGAGATAGCATATTTGCAAAAGAAAATCTTTCCCAGATGCTTGGGAAAATCATAGTGACGCCAAAGAAGAATATAATCCCGCCGGAAATCCATTTCCAGAAATCTTGTGGAATATCAATCAATAAAGAACTTGCTTTAAGGATAAGAGTAAAGAGTATGACAGAAATCCCAAGCGCCGTCACAACCACAAATAACCTTCTCCTGTTCGGGCTAGTATCTGTAATTGAATGCCCAACAATAACAGGAAGCAACGGTAGAATACACGGTGCAAGCACCGTCAGTACCCCAGCGATAAATGAAATCAGGAGAAGCAACATATTATTTTACTTCAGATACAAGAGCAGAAAGAGTTGGACTACCACTCCATTTCTTAATCATATTTCCATCCTTGTCAACTTGCACAAATGTATGCTGATAAGTAACACCGTACTTTTGCTTGAGCGCAGTAGCGGTATCATAATTAATATCAAGAATAGTGAGGTTCGAAGGAATTTGGGAGAGATTAGCTTTAATATCAGAGTCTACTGCTCGACATGTCGGGCACCAACTTGCTCGGAAAAATAAAACTACATCATTAGTAGTAGAAGCTAACATAACTTTCTCTGATGCATAAGATTCATACGAACCGGCTTTCATCATTGTGTCGCTCTTTTCCATCATGCTTGTCGCCTCTTTTCCTATCATTGCTCCAAAAAAATCTTTGGGCAGATTCCCGCCAGAAACGAAAGTTTTTACTTCGTCTTTTGATTTATGCACCATCACAGTTAGGGGCAACTTTTCACCCAATGTTTCCAGCGAGACATCAAGAATCGTCTCTGCCTTGCCGTTCACAACTGCACTTAAAGGATATACGATCGCACCCGGCGCTGAATATTCGCCTACATGAATATGGGATGGCTGAGGAACACCAGTAACACTTCCGGAAACTTCAACCATAACCTTTGTCTTTCCACTCATCTCGGAGAAAGTGGCCTTACCTGCCTGCCCTGAAGCATTTAACGCACTCAATGTCACCACTATATCTTTTTTCATCATGGACTGGTCATCTTCCACCACCACCTGTTGTTCCATTTTTTCCTTCTCCATAATTACATCATTTTTGTTACTCATCGATGAATAGATTCCACTTATCACAACTACCAACGCTATAATACCAATAACAATTCCAGTGCTTTTACTCATAAAATAATAAGTTAATTAATAATGATAATAAACAAAGTCTACACAATAACAAAACGAATGTAAAGTCTGCTTTACATTCGTTTTGTGGATAACTATATTTTAGAGGTTTTTATCGCTCCAAATTCTGGTAGTAATTTTAACAATTATAATAACTATTAAGGCAATAACTAACCAAGGATCTACAGAATGGGAATAACCTTGAGTAACAATACCCAACATGAGTATTGTTGATCCAGCCAGAAATGCATTTCGTCCAGCGAGCGAGCGATGAAGACTATCTCGTTCATCAAATATTTTTTCTCTCAAAATAAAATTCGCGAATATACCAAAAAGTACAAGTGCGAAGGCAAGCATAATCATAACTATCATGTCTGGCATCCAAAAGTGAAAAGGGTTTAAAAGAAGTATAGCTATCACAATAAGGAAAATAGTTACTATTATTTCCGTTATATTATTTTTCATAAGATATTTTAAATATTTTTTCAACCGGCGTTTTAAAAAAGCTGGCGATTTTTATTGCTAATAAAACTGAAGGGGTATAATGCCCCTTCTCTAAGGCAACAATGGTTTGACGACTGACATCAACATTAGAAGCCAGGTTTTCCTGGGTTACTCCTGTACGTAAACGTAATGCCTCAACTTCATTTTTAATATATTCTCGCATTAACATTATTATACATACTAAACGTGTTATGTAAAGTTATCTTTACATAAGTAAGCCCTGAAGTATTTGAACTAAATGACTAGGTCATATTTTATCAGGTGACTCGGACGGTTCGTATATTGGAACCTCCATCCCAAAAAGCGTGCGGTAGATTGCATGTTTTTTTATTATTGTTGTTATTTTTTTCTTTTTATTGCCTTGGTTCCGGTTGTAGCTTTCTTTACTTTCTTGACTGCCTTAACTGTTTTGCCTGAAATTTCTTTCCATTCCCCTTTCAATTTTTTAGCTATAGCCTTGATATCTTCCCCGTGAAGCTCGTACTGCTTGGCATAATTTTCTGAAATCATATCAACCGCTTTGTTGTAAACCGGCATACTTACCTCTTTGGCTTTTTTTACTTCTTTTTGCACTTCGTTTTTTATTTTAGACACCAGTGCCTTCGCTTTCTTTTGATGCGCTTTTCTGTTGGGCCCGAGCAAATAATACGCTCCCGCGCCAATCACAGCTGCGCCTGCCGTTGCGACCGCCATCCCCTTCCTGGACACTTTTTTGTTATCTTTTTTCATAATATATATTTATTAAAACTTAAAATGTTTTTAATTTCTACGACGAGCCTTCTTTTTCCTAAACAAGAAATTCCATGCGACACTGTCCTTCATTTCTTCAAACATTTCTTTGGTAATGTCTCCAACTCTGTTCACGTCTTTTTCTATGTTATCTATTATCCGAGAAAATGTTTTGGTGACGCGGATAAGGTAATACAACAATATCCCCACCAATATCCATAGCACCACGAAGCTAATAGATGATATTAAAAAGAAAATCTCCGATTGTGAAAGTGTTCCCATAAAATCCATTATACCATATACTAGGCATATGAATATAGACGCTCGCCTGGACGCAACATTACGCCTGGACGCAAACCAGAAGAAGGCTTTGGCCAAGCTCCGGATAGTAACCGTGGAAGATTTACTTTTTCATTTTCCTGTCAGATACAGCGACATGAGTATCGTAAAGAACATTGCCGAGCTTGTTCCCGGAGACGTAGCCACGGTATATGGAAAAGTTTCCAAGCTTAAAACTAAGAAAGCTTTCCGTTCAAAAATTCCCATGGGCGAAGGCGAAATAGAAGACCTATCAGGAAAAATAAAAATCACCTGGTTCAATCAGGCCTATCTTGCCAAAATGATAAAAAACGGAGAAAACGTGAAGTTGACCGGCAAAATAACGGCAGGTAAAAACGGCATCTATCTTGCTAATCCTGAGTTTGAAAAATCTCCCGATATGCCAATAGACGCTCATGATACCCTTTTCAAAAAAGAAGGTTTACCGAATAGCGGTTTCTCTTATCCGGTCTACGCCGAAACCCGCGGTATTACTTCAAAATGGTTTTATCACGCAATTGAGAAAATACTGAAAGATAAAATCCTGGACAGTGTGGTAGATTACATTCCCGAAGAAATTCTTAAGAAATATCACCTCCCTACTCTGAAAACCGCCCTTATCTGGATACACAAACCGAAAAATAAAAACGACGCGGAGAGTGCCCGCAAAAGATTCGCTTTTGAAGAAGTGTTTTGTATCCAGCTTGAGCGCCAGCACGATAAATTTGAATACAAAAAAAATAAATCTTTTCAAATAAAGCCGAAAGAGGAGGACGTGGAAGAATTTTTAAAAAGATTCCCTTTTAACCCCACCAAGGCTCAAGAAAAATCTATCTCCACCATTTTGAAGGATATGGGAGAAAATTATCCCATGTCCCGGCTTCTTGAAGGAGATGTGGGGTCGGGCAAGACAGCGGTCGCCGCCACAGCAAGCTATGTAGCCGTAAAGCAAAGACCTGTCGGCCAGGATTTTGGCAATCTACAAGTAGCCTATATGGCGCCCACGGAAATCCTAGCCACTCAGCATTTTGAGTCCTTTATCCAGTATTTCAAACATCTGCCAATTAACATCGGCCTCATTACAGGAAGCGGGTGCAGGAAGTTCCCATCAAAAATAAATCCGAACGGATGGACAGACATTTCCCGAGCTCAACTCTTAAAGTGGACAGCCGAGGGTGTTGTCCCGATTCTTATTGGCACGCATGCTTTAATCCAAAAAACAGTCAAGTTTAAAAACCTGGCTTTGGTAGTAATTGACGAACAGCACCGCTTCGGCACGGCCCAGCGACGAAAGCTTGTGCGAAAAGACGGGCTTGCTCCGCATCTTCTGTCTATGACTGCTACCCCCATACCGAGAACTTTGGCACTTACCATATATGGAGACTTGGACCTTTCTCTCTTGGATGAAATGCCAGCCGGAAGAAAACAAATCATTACGGAAATTATTACCCCCGACAAAAGAGAGCCTACCTACGAGCAAATAAGAAAAGAGCTGGCGGTAGGCAGACAGTTATATGTTATCTGCCCCAGGATAAACGAACCCGACCCCGAAAAAGAACTCGCCCTCAACGTCAAATCGGTAATGGCGGAAGCAAAACGCTTGAAAAAAGAAGTATTTCAAGAATACGAAATCGGAGTTCTTCATTCCAAGATGAGCAAAGATAAAAAAGAAGGCGTCATGGAAGAGTTTACTTCGGGAAAAATAAATATCTTGTGCGCCACTTCCGTGATAGAAGTAGGGGTAAACGTTCCAAATGCGACCATAATCATAATTGAGGGCGCTGAGCGTTTCGGACTGGCCCAGCTTCACCAGCTCCGCGGGCGGGTCATTCGTAGCTCGCATCAAGCCTACTGCTACGTATTCGCCGACGCAAAGACTGAAAAAACAATGAGCCGCCTGAAGGCTTTGAAAACCGCCAAGAACGGTTTTGAGCTTGCAGAGCTTGACCTTACCCTGCGTGGCGCGGGCGAGCTCGGAGGCACTAAACAATGGGGCATCACCGACCTTGGGATGGAAGCAATAAAAAATATAAAGATGGTAGAAGCGGCCCGGACTGAAGCTGAAGCAATGATAGGAAAAGATCCCGAACTTTCAAGATATCCCCTACTGAAGAAAAAAGTCAGCTCCCGGGCAGACGAATTTCATTTTGAATAATTAAAATCTATCTTTATTCCTAGTTTTTTATAGTAATTCAAATGATGACTTATCACGACCAAAACTTCATCGTGGGCTTTCTTGTGGCCACTTTCCTTTAATACGTTAAGCAGCCGGCAGGCGGTCCGAACAGAGGTTCTTTCAACAATTTTTTTAACTGACTCTTTGTTTTCACTTAACCCTTCTGCAAATACTAACGCAAAATGATTTCCCTGAATCGTATCGATTAACTTAGACACTAAAGCTTCTAATTTGGTTATTTTTTCTATAGGCTTTTCAAAATCCTGGAAATAACCTCGGAGTTTGCGGGAAGTTTTAAAAGGAAGAAATTTTGTTATTCTTTCTATTTCTTTTTGCTCCAAAAGATGCTTGTTTATGCCATCTCCATTTATTTGCCTAAATTGAGAAATATCTCCAATAAAAGTTTCTCCCATGTCATGACTCCACACCCGCTCGTAAATCTCTCTGGTATCCACTAACGCTCTGAGTGCCGGGCAGACATCCTGGAGAGTTAGCCAGAATCCTATACATGCCCACTGGTGAGCCAAGATGGATTCATTCTTTCCTGCTATAATATTTTTTTGCATCCATGGAACCCCTCCCCAGCGATAAGACCAGTTACCTTCATAATTGTCCGCCATAAATTTATAAATGGTGTTGAGAGATTTATTGAGTTGAGAATTTACTTTTTTCATTATTTATAGTCAGGCTTGGGTTCTTCTTTCCCCTCAAGGTGGCTTGCTATCCTTGCCAGTGCGTATAGCAAGCTTGAAAGCCTGTTGAGATACGCCAGAGTATCAGCGCTCACGGATATCTTTCCTTCTTCTTTGGCGGCAATAACCCTTCTCTCCGCTCGGCGAGCCAAGGTCCTGGTTATATCAAGCACGGCGCCATCTTTGGTTGCGCCGCTTATGAAGAAATTTTTTATCGGCGGAAGGATTTTTTCTATTCCGTCCACTATATTTTCTACTCTGGTTATTTTTTCTTTATCAATAGAAAGGTTAGCCCCAGCCACTTCGGCTTGCACAATAAATAAATTTTGTTGCACTTCTAGAATAAGTTCCCCAAATTCAAGTTTCCCTTCTCCTGTTTCAAAATATTTTCCGGTAGTTCTGGCTCTCGCCAGTCCCAAAAAAGAGTTGGCTTCATCAAGCGAGCCAAGCGCTTCCGCCACAATAGAACTTTTAGAAATGCGCTGGTCGCACCCAAAAGTCTTTGTAGTTCCACTATCTCCTTTTCTAGTGTAGAGCATATTAATATTTTAGCATAAACTCTTCGCGGACGTATTTTTTAGAATGCCTTGCGCAGGCTGACGAGCCGAGCAGTTCGCTGGGATAGCAATCCCAGACAGGTTGCATTATAAAAAATATGCCAAGAAGAGTTGGGTTAGATTTCGCAAACTCCAGAGACACAAGCGAATTCTTTGGCACCGGTAGTGTTGTCCATTGCTTCGTATTGAGAAAGCTTGGAAAAATCTATTTTACCGATAGCCCGAGCCCGTTTTTCATATTCTTCCTTGGTGATAGCTTCGTAGGGAGCAAGTTTGTACACATGCTCGGAGCGCGGAAGAAAAGAAAGTCCTCCTATCCAATCCCAGTTTTCGTATACGAAGTTGCCTACCGCAATCCACTCATCCGGGCCCACATAAATTGTCGCTGAAGGGTTGTGTTCCACGAAGTGCTCTTTAAGCCTTTTCCATTCTTTCATAAGGTCAAGCGCCGATACTTCATCTTTAAAGATCGCTCCAGGTGGCGCCTTAACCGGAAATTCCAATACAAAGGTAGTAGCTGTTGCTTCGGTCTGGCCATTTTCCGGCACGCAAGGAACTCCTTGGTCGCGGGCCATCTGAAGGAGCGTGTCGGTGTGGGAAATTCGCACACGACGTATAAAGTAAGGAGCAAACCAAGGGTGCATTCCGGAACCTACTCCCAAAAGTTGGCCGGAATTTCCATGAGGCTTTACGCAAGTTATTGCGGTGGAAGGATTTATGCCGAAGCGCTTTGCGTATTTTTTGTTGGTTTCAACAGAGTCCGCTTTTAATGTATCCAGCATTTTATCATTTCTGATGATAGGGTTGTCGTAATATCCTGTAAGAGATACGCCGAGCAGTCTTTCTTCTTCACAGTTCTCTTTCCATTTCTTGGAAAGGTATCCGAAGTTGGTAAGTGTGGACTGGTAAGTTCCGAGCAATGTCGCCAACTCCATCTTTCTCTTGAGAGTCGCCGCGGTATCTTTAGGTCGAATAACTATGCTTGTCAAATTACAAAATTGTTTGGAACGCAAATAAATTTCTCCGCATGGATTGAGCCCCATCTGTCTTTCATCTTTTATCGCCGCCCATCTTCGCGCAGGCACTTGTTTTTCCAAGCCAGCTCGATTGAAAATTCCTCTTTCGCCTGATTTGGATTTCACCAACGCTGTCCACTCATCCAAAAATTCTTCAGCTCCAGGCTTAGCATTGTAAACCGCGGAATTGTTTGCCATTGAACGCTGGTCTTCGGTCAAATAAAATTGTCCCTTCTTCGCGTCTCGCATTTCGGTATCTTCCAGTTCGGAGAGAGAGATAAGAGCGCTTCTTCGCACGCCTCCAGCGACAACAATCATTCCAATTTTACAGATGACATCATGCATGTCTATATTGGAAAGGCGTCGTCCTTGTTTTGCTAAAATTTTTCTTTTCGCAAACTCCATCAAGTCTATCAGCGGTTGCGGTCCTGAAGCTTTTCCTCCGGCTGTTTCCAATCTTGAACCCGCCGGTCGAATTTGAGAATAATCAAACACCATGTCTCTCCCATCAAACCACGCGGTAAGACCCATAACGAAGGCGTCTGCCCATCCTTCTTTACTGTCTACAACCAGATGAGTAGCTGGCTTTTCTTTTGTTTGTTTTTTTATTTGCGGAAACTGCTGAACATTTTCCCACTCTACGGCAAAACCAAGTCCCGCTCCGCACATTGATATATACATTATTTCACCCAAGTCCTGAGGGCAGGTTGGAGCAATATATGAGCAGTTGTATGCCCAAACGTTGGATTGTCGGCATGCCTTGCCGGAAGACCACAGAAGCCTCATGGAAGGACAGATATCTTGATTAAGTATAGCTTGCTTCACTTCCTCGTATTCTTTGGCTGTAAGCTTATTCCCAAGGTTTTCCTTCATGTAGTCCATGTAACGCTCTATGGTCTCTATCCAGGTTTCGCGGCGGCCAAGCTCAGGCACCCAGCGGGAGTAAAATTGATAGAAGATATATTCAGAGTATGGGCTGGAAAAATACTTACTGGATTCTTCCACCGCCGCCCGAACAGATTCGGAAACGGGACCAAAGGTAGCCCTTAGCTCTGAGCGCTTGTTTCTGTATAAAATATATTTTTTCGCGGTGTCGGTAAAACCATCTTTCATTAATTCTTTTTCCACGAAATCCTGCACTGACTCCACGGTCGGCAAAAATTTTGCTCCTTTGTTTGTGTTTATAAGTTCCGTGCGTAATCCAAGAAGTGTTTTAAAAACATTGTTCGCAACTTTTTGCGCCGCTTCTTCTCCTCCCTCACCTGTCACCTCAAAAGCTTTGAAAACTGCGCGAGCGACTCTTTCTAACTCAAAAGGAACGACTTCTCCCGTTCGTCTTCGGATTGTTTTTATTTTCGCCAAGTCGCTTTTTGAAATTTTCTCGCTCGCTTTTGTTTTTGTTTTCATAAGATTTAAATTGTTTTAGGGTTAAGGTTGCTAATGGGAGTCAGAGATTCTTTCTTCTTATCTATTGGTATGTGAATCTTCTTTTTAATTAAGAAATTATAAATTCCGGGAGACAGCACGTAGGCGAAGGTAATGTTGCCTAAGAGATGTAGCGCAGTGAAAGGAATTTGTCCGGCAAGCGCTTGTGTAAAAGATTGATTGAAGAAAATTGGTCCCACCGTAAGCCCCGTAATGGCGTCAAAAAATAAAGTTCCCATGATAGCGAACTTTACATAGCTCCATTTATTCGTGTTTTGTTTCTTAAAATAGCTTGCTGCCCATAAACCAAGAAGCCCATACGCCCCCGCAGTAAAGACTGTGTGCACTCCAAGCGTCCCGGTTACCAAATCATAAATAAAAATACTCAAGGCTCCGAAGGAAAATCCGAAAATTGCTCCGTAGGCGCGGCTCATAGGCATGGCGGATGCCAAGATAGGCTCAATGTTGGGAGCGCGCATCGGAATTAGGCGAACAAGAAGACAAAAAACCAACAGAAGGAGAAATTTTGGAGAAAAATTTAGATAATTTTTTTTGCTTTTTTGCATGGGTTTATAATCATATCAGAAACGGAATGTTCCGCAACCGTTCAGTCATTATACACGACCCTTCCTTTGGAAAGTAAGTGGATAACCCGTATTTTTTGCCAAATTTCGCAAAAGAAAACACCGAAAAACAGAAGACAAGAGGTGATTTTTCTGAGCCAGTATTTATAAGCTCCTTATGAGACAAAAAAGTGTCCGTCCTCTTGGATTCGAACCAAGGACCCCAGAGGTATAAGCTCTGTGCTCTAACCAACTGAGCTAAGGACGGGTCAGCTGACAACAAGACTACAATATCTTATTTCGACGATAAATTCAACCGAAAAAATTACTTGACTCCTTGCGGTGGCGCCACTAAATCTTTCTTCTTTAGAAGTATTCCGTGAGCAACCAGTATTTTTTCGTATTCGTCTTGCTCTATGGTTTCCACTTCTATTAGTTTATGGGCTATGGCAGTAAAGGCTTTTTTGTGTTCATTCAGAACTTTTTCCGCGGACTTAAGTCCGTCATTGATAATTCGCGAAACTTCTCCGTCTACCTTGGTTGCCAAGTTTTCAGAAAGTTCTTTTTCCGGAATATCGCCGTATTGAGCCCGTCCAGGAGAATCTGCCAGCGCAATCGGGCCAATAAGATCGGACATTCCCCATCTTGTCACCATCGCCCGGGCTAGGTTGGTCGCAACTTGCAAATCGCTTGATGGTCCCGTTGTTATGTCTCCGAAAATCATCTGCTCCGCAACATATCCACCAAGCGACATCGCGATGTCATCTATAAATTCTTTTTTGGATTGCAATCTTTTTTCTTCAAGCGGAAGTTTGAGTGTGTATCCGCCGGCGTTGCCTCGAGAAATAATTGAAACTTTGTGAACTGGGTCGGCGTAAGGAAGGACAGACGCTACGATGGCGTGTCCGGCTTCGTGATAAGCGGTAATTTCTTTTTCTTTCTTTGAAAGCAGGTGGCTCTTTCTCTCGGGTCCAAGCATAACTTTTTCTATCGCCCGGATAAGGTCAAACTGAAAAACTTTTTTCCTGTTCTCTCGTGCCGCAAGTATCGCACCTTCATTCATAAGAGAATATAAATCCGCGCCGGAGAATCCCGGAGTTCTCTCGGCGATTAATTTCAAATTAATATCTTCGGCGAGCGGTTTTTTGAGCGCGTGAATATTCAATATCGCTTCACGGTCGGAACGGTCCGGTAAATCAAGAATCACTTTTCTGTCAAAGCGACCCGGACGCACAAGCGCGGGGTCTAGAACATCGGGCCTGTTGGTCGCCGCCATAACTATAACTTTATCGTTCGGTTCAAAGCCGTCCATCTCCACCAATATTTGGTTTAATGTTTGTTCCCGCTCATCGTTCCCTCCGCCGAATCCTCCCCCGCGAGTGCGTCCTATGGCGTCTATTTCATCCACGAATATGATTGCGGGTGCCGCTCTTTTGGCCATTTTGAAAAGATCTCGCACCCTGGATGCTCCTACTCCCACAAACATTTCCACAAATTCGCTTCCAGATAAGTGGAAAAATGGCACAGAGGCTTCTCCTGCTACCGCCCGGGCAAGCAAAGTCTTCCCCGTTCCCGGCGCGCCGGTAAGCATTACTCCTTTTGGAATTCTGGCTCCAATATCTAAAAATTTCTTGGGACTCTTCAGAAAATCCACAATTTCTTTTAGTTCTTCCTTCGCCTCCTTGCATCCGGCAACATCTTTGAAAGTTACCTTGTTGTTCTTGTCGTTGGGGTCAGTGATGCGCGCTTTGGACTGGCCGAAGGTGAACGCCTGCATCCCTGCTCCTTTGACCTGTCGGGACAAATACCAGAAAAATAAAAGTATGAAGACTATGGGCAGAAGAAACGGCAAGATATTCACCAACCAGAAAGTAAAGCCGCTTTCGTTTTTTATTTGTATCTCGGTTTCTGCAAGAGCTTCCGGCTTCACACCGTAGTTAAAGAGCGTTTGAGACAATGCGGAGTTAACTTCTTTTTTGGTTGTTTTTATTTCTTCATTTTTATAAGTTACCGTGAGCTTGTCTCCTTCCACTAAAATGCTTTTAACTTCCCCCGCTGAAACATTCTGGGCAAGTTCGGAAATGGCGATTTCGGGAATTTCTTTCTTGTCTCCGGATATCATCAAATAAAATGCCGTAATGAGCATGAAGAAAACCACAGCCCCTAAAATGTTGTTGCTGAACTTTGTCTGCTTCGGAAGCTTTTTCCCCTTTCTTTCGGGCTCTTTTTGATTAAGAAAATTTAAATCCATAGGGGCAATAATAGCACAAAAAACACCAAATGTGAAATTGGTTTTTATTCTTTCTATTTAAATAATCTACAAACCTATAAAAATAAGATTTTGGAAAAATGACGGCAACGGAACCATTCCAAAATAACCAGCAACAAGGTAAACGATTACCAAAACTATAATAATTAATAAATATTTCATATCAAATATTATACTACTTTTGTGGAGATGGGGGAACGAGCTACAAATATTTTTCTGCTGAAAAATTTCGCAGCCCCACCTCAGTCGCCTTCGCTCCCTCCGGCTATTCGATTTCCCTCTTATTTCTACCGGCAACGCAAAATAAAACTGCCATTTAGGCAGTTTTATTTTGATTGTGGAGATGGGGGAAATCGAATCCCCGTGCAGAAGGTTTTTGTAAGGACGTCTACATGTTTAGCGCGCTTTTTGTTTTAAATTAAAAAATTATGAAACGCGCCAAATATTTTTTAATCGATTCTCTTTGTTTCGGAAGAAAGCCGAGACATTCTTTTTCCTATCCCGATTATGTTATGCCCGCTCTTGTATATCGGAAGTCCACAAGAGAGACACGAGCTTACGCTAAAGCGGAAACTCGAGCAAAAGCGAAATCATTCATACCGAAGTATGGAGAGACTGCGACTCTTACCTTGGAAGCTAATTTTGCAATTAAGCTATTGAACGACTTTTTACGAGATTACGTTCATGCTCGACATGCACCGATGACAAAAGGCCAACTGTCTATGCCTTGCATCCCCATATTTTTTTCTCAATGTTCGTTTATCTCTCTTTGTATTCCCTTCGGAGTTCTCTGTCCGTTTCACGTTTTTTTATCGTGTCCCGTTTATCAAATTTTTTCTTGCCTTTGACTAAAGCAATTTCCACTTTTATCTTTCTGCCTTTATTATACACTGAAATTGGCACTATTGTCAAACTCTTGTTTTTTTCACTCCCCGTAAGCTCGTTTATTTCTTTCTTGGTCAAGAGCAACTTCCGGTTGCGAAGCGGGTCATAGTCGCTCGGAGCATTTTTGGCCTGATATGGCGGAATATTTGCGTTAATTATATACGCTTCTCCCCCGCGAATAATGACAAAAGCCCCCTCAAGAGATACCTGCCCGCCCCGAACGGATTTCACCTCCGTGCCCAAAAGCTCAATACCTGTTTCGTATTTTTCCAAGATTTCATAGTTAAATCGCGCCTTCCTGTTTTCAGCGTAAATCGCCATAATTACATATTATCATATGTGTTGACTTTAGCCTTCAAATACGCTATTATCCCCTGGTAGTCATAGGCTTTAATTGCCTTACTTATATCAATTGCGCGAAAGAATAAACAACCAAATACGGGCTAAGGAACTTCGGGTCCTGGACAGCGAAAACAAAAATCTAGGTGTTTTAAGTATCAGAGATGCTCTGGAAATGGCACAGAGTAAGGGTTTGGACTTAATTGAAATATCCCCGAACGGCAACCCCCCTATAGCCAAGTTGATGGATTTCGGCAAGTATCAGTATGAGGCCAATAAAAAATTAAAGAAGGCAAAAGCGGGCGCAAACAAGACAGAGACCAAGTCAATCCAGATAAAGATAGGCACCGGAGACCATGACCTGGAATTAAAGGCAAAAACGGCATCCAAGTGGATAAAGGAAGGCCACAGGATAAAAGTAGAACTCTTTCTTGCCGGACGAGCCAAATACATGGATGAGAAATTTTTAAGGGAGCGATTGGACAGAGTGCTTCATTTGATTACCGAAGATTATAAGGTTTCAGATAATTATAAAAAGGGTCCGAAAGGTTTGACTATAACAATAGAAAAAAAATAACATGAAAGGAATGAAGACAAACAAATCATATAGTAAGAGACTGAAGCTTACCAAGAACGGCAAGATTCTTTCTCGCAAGGCAGGATTCAACCATTTTAATGCAAAGCAGTCGCGAAACGCACAGCTTGCAGGTCGCAAGGGAACAAACTTTGTTATCAAGAACAAGCCAAAGAGTCACCTCTTGCCGTTTTCCTAATTTATACTGAATTTATTAATCGTAGTAATTTAAAATAATATGACAAGAGTAAAAAAGGGAGTTCACGCGTTAAAGAGGAGAAGGAGCGTTTTAAAGCAGACTAAGGGAATGCGCCACGGCCGAAGCACTAAAGAACGTCAGGCAAAAGACGCGCTCTTGCATGCCGGAAATTATTCTTTCGCTCACCGAAAAGACAAGAAGTCGCATAACAGAAAACTTTGGAATATAAAAATAAACGCTGGTTCGCGAGAGCTCGGAATGACTTATTCCAAGCTGATAGACGCGCTTAAAAAGAAAAACATTATGCTGGACAGAAAGATAATGTCGGACTTTGCCGAACACCACCCGGAAACTTTCGCCAGAATTTTGGAAGCTGTTAAAGTTAAATGAAAAAATAAAACCCCTCGTCTGAGGGGTTTTATTTTAGTGCGCTACTGGTGGTTTTACTATTTTATATTCTTCTACTTTGTCTTTGTTTATGAGCGTAATTATGTCTTCGAGCAATTTCTTTGGGTCGTCTCCGCTTACAATCTTCGCGTTGGGACGATGCCCTTTGGCAACGATATCCTTCAGCTGGTTGCCCATTTCCCATGGCCCTTCAAAAATACCTATGGGCTTCCCGTCTTCAAAAGCAACGGTAAATTCATGAATTGTGCCCACTCGCCCACAGCCGCAGATGACGGCATCAGACGAACGAGTAAGCAGTATGTCACGCCCCGGATAGCCAAACCCGGTATAAATAACCAAATCCATATAGTCCAAAGGAAGCTTGTATGTTTCCACATGCTCCCGTTCCGAAGCTGCCGGTGAAATGCCTATGGAGATACCTCCTTCTTCTTTTACTCCCATAGCTACCCAAAGAGGAAACCCGGTCGTTGCTCCGGTAACAAGTATTGCTCCTTGGCGGGCTATTTCACGGCCAAGTTCTTTCGCCTTGTCTAGCGCACCTACTCCGCAATGCCCCGTCTCAGCTGCGCCAGAGACGCATATTTTTATTTGACTGTGTCCATGTTTCTCGGGAAAATTTGAAAAATCCATTGCTTCGGTATTGTAACAGAAATAATCTAACACTCCAAATTTACCACATCTCCCTGCTCCGGCGCTGAAGCTTCAATCCCTAAATTGTCTCTGAGCTTCTGAACTAAAAACATAGAAGACTTGGGTTCTCCCATAACCACAAAAACTTTTTTAAGCGACTCTTGCATGTCCTGAACAAAATTAAGCAGTCCGTCGGAATCTTTATGTCCGGAATATCCGAAAATAGTAACTACGTGGGCTCGGACAGGAACCTCTTCTCCGGTAATCCGAACTTTGGTTAACCCTTCCTGTATCAAACGCCCCGGTGTTCCCACGGATTGGTATCCAGTCAAAAGCAAGGTGTTATTCGGGTCCGGCAAGTAATGTCTCTCATGATGCACCACGCGTCCCCCGGTAGACATTCCGCTTCCAGCTATAACTATCTTTGGTCCTGGAACATCGGCGATAAGTTTGGATTCATCGGATTTTAAAGTGTTATGCAACCCCGGGAAATCAAACAAATATGGTCCGGAGGATATGGCCTTTTGCGCGGTTTCGTTTAAATAATTTTTATATTGCTTAAAGACATCGGTCAGCCGTATGGCAAGAGGAGAGTCAAAGAATATAGGCATAATCGGAATTCGGTTGCCTTCCAAGAGCGCATCTAATTCAAAAAGTAGCTCCTGCGAGCGCTCCAGGGAAAACGTGGGAATTATCAGAGTCCCCTTTCTTTTATGGTTATCTTGGATTACTTCAGCCAACAGCCTACGGCGGTCATCTCGGGATTCGTGATTCCTATCTCCATAAACTGACTCCATTATCAGATAATCAACCTCCGTTACTTTTTCCGTGTCGGGAAGAAGCGGAGAAGGACTGTTCCCCAAGTCTCCAGTAAAGAGTATTTTCTTTCCGTTGTAAACAAACTGGACCATTGCTGACCCCAAAATATGCCCCGCATTAAAAAAACTGACTTCTACTTCGGGAGTAATATTAATTTTTTCGTGATAATCAAATCCCTGCCACAGAGACATGATTAATTTTACATTTTCCGGAGAATAAATTTTATCCAGCCCCAACTCCGTATTTTTGGAAAGAATCCCCGCCGTATCCTCAAGCATTGGCAATGCCAGCCCCCTTGTTGGAAGAGTGGAATAAATTTTCCCCCTAAATCCCTCGTGGACAAGTTTCGGAATCCTGCCCAAGTGGTCCACGTGCCCATGAGTAATAAAAAGAATATCTATTTCTTTCGCGTCGTATGAAAAAGGCTCCCAGTTTATATCGTCCGCTATTTTTGTTCCTTGAGTAAGTCCGCAGTCTACTAGAATTTTTTTTCCATCAATTTCTAAAAGAAAATTAGACCCCGTTACATATCCTGCTCCTCCATAAAATGTTATCTTAGCGTTTTTTTTCATTCGTCTTATTGTATCTTAAATACCTGTTTCGGCACAATCTTTCTAATCGCATAAATAAGAGCACAAGCTCCGCCAGCAAGGTCTATTAATATGTCCGAGACAGTATCAATCATACTGAATGCTTCCCGCCCTATAGTATTAAATGTAAGAAACTCCCCTGCTTCCCACGATATTCCAACCAATAAAACGAACAAAAGAGCGTAAAGTAGAGTTTGCTTGTTCAGGTCTTGAATCGCTCGTCTTACAAATGGCATCCGCACTACCCCAAAGAACCATATAAAAAACATCCCCACCCAAAAACCACCCAAGAAATGCACAAATATATCAAACCACCAGATAGAATAATACCAGTAAAATTTTTGCACCAGAATATCAAGCACCCACATAAAAAGAGCAAGGTAAATTATGGGTTTAAAAAGTTGTTTCCTGTCCATCCCTCCATTTTACCATTTTGATAAGAAAAAATCCGCATTGGCGCGGAGTTCTTCTTAGGACTATCTCAGAAATATTACCATAGCTATATGCTAAGTGGGTGTTAGACGCGATTAACCAAGGTTAAACTCGATCGAAACTCCCATAAATTAGTGTTCTAGGTAATAATCGGAAATAACCCTACTGAAAGTATACTCCCCTCTTAAAATTTTGCAATATAGACGAATTTCTTTTTTCGTTTCGGAATTATGTAGCCTACTTTTTTAATCAATTTCCATACTATTTATCTGTTCCGGTTTTGAAACTCAAATTTGGAGGTGTAACTTTGTTTTGTTCGGCACCATATTGGCTTTGTATTTTTTGTGTTACAGGATCTTTTAGTTCCGCAAAAACCATCATAGCAACAGGGTCTTTATATTTTAATCGAATCCTTAAATTCCCGACATTTTTTATTTCTAGCACAACCACATGAGGAGCCTCAAAGGTTCCATCCGCAATTGATGCGGTTATATGTGTCGTTATGCCAAGTCGAGCAACAGTACTCCTGCCGTCTAAAATAGCCAATATATTTGCTGGTGTTTGTATTGCTTCATAGGTGGCTCCAAGAATAAACCCGCCTGGTTCTAGGTAGAACTCTTCTTTTGTTAAATCTATTTCCTGGTAAGTAGGGCTTTGTGTGCCACTTATCTCAACAGTCTGGTTTGGTTCCGGGACCAGAATATCTTTCGCAAGATGAATTCTTATTCCAACCGGCCGGATATTTTTCTTATCAAATTCCGGCCTTATTATAAGTGTCCCGTCATCTATATATTTCTCAATTGTTTGATGTGATAAAAACATAGAATTTTTTTAAAATTATAATTTATTTTACTCCAAATTTTTGATAAATTTCATGGAGCATAATGTCGTATTTATGGTTCACCAAAAGGTCCTCTTTGGCAACACCCAGAGTTTCCAGAAAATCACAGAGCTCGTCCTGTATTTTTTTCCTGTCTTCGGAATTCTCGTTGGTGGTAATTTTTTCGGCTTCAATAAAGTCGCCCAGGTCTTTGACGTCATCCAAGACGATTTCCATATCTTGAAACTTTGTCTTTAATCTTTTTTTATCAACTATTATTGTTTCTCTCCACTTAAGAAGCTTGAGAATTCCAATCATCATTTCTCCATCCGTAATTTCAAGCTCCCTTTCTATGGAATCCTGCCTGCCAGACTGAGAAATTTTTAGGGTAAAAAAATATTTGTCGTTTTGATTTCTAACACGCAACACCGGAGTGGTGAGAGGCGGGGGGAAAGGAACGCCCTCCGGGATAAAGATATGGTCTATCTGATTAAGCTCAGAAGAAAAAGAGCAGCCCATGTCTTCCAGCTTCTTTTTTATTTCCTCTTTATTTTTTAAATTGGCCTTGATTTCAACTTCGTACATAGTGGCATATTAACACAAAAGCCCCCTAGAGGGCTTTTTATTCTATTCGTCTACTCCGAAACGCTTGTAGTCGTAAGTTTTTCCTTCACCAAACCAGTGTTTTATTTCGTGTTCTGCTTCTTCTGGGGTCTCCGAACAGTGAATTATATTCATAACTGCTCTTTTTTCCTTGTTAGCCAGCGCGGGAGAATCTATGGAAAAGTCTCCGCGAATGGTGCCTACAGCGGCAAGGTATGGCATGGTTTCTCCCGCGATTTTCCTGACTACATCAACCGCGTGTATCCCCTGCACAACTATCTTCACCAAAGGAGAAGTTTTCATGTAGTCAATAAGCCATTTGCGAATTTCAGGACCGATAACAGCAGCGTCCATAGTGCCAAAGTCCAACATCGCGTCATACCCGTATTTCTCGTAGGTAGAAAGAGTTTTTTTGCCGAGTCTGGTAATCCACTCTTCGTTTTTGGGATAATGATTGTCTAAAAGTTCATGGGAAGGCTGAAACATTTCCAGCGCCACAATTTTCAAGTCACGCTTCTCAAACCGCGCGATTATTTCTCCGGTTAGTCCTTTACGAACCCCGTCCGGCTTTATCATTACATACGTTTTTTCTTCTTTTGGCTGCTTCATAAATATTATTTATTTCTTTTAATTAAATTTGTAAATTTTCTATCATTCCTTCTATTCTGGCAACCTTGTCTCTAAAATTCATCCAGGCAATTTTCTTAGTCATCTCCACATTACTGTCACCGGCACTTCTCATTTTTTCTATTGTGCGTAAATCTTTTATCCATTTTTTATATGCCGCCTGCAGTTCATCCTTTATTTTCTTGTCCGTCGGTATTTGTTTATTTTTAAAAATTGTTTCAGCTTTTGCTTTTAATTCTTGTTCTAACTCTTTCAGTTTTAACCTTAGCTCGTCGGGGTCTTGAGGCAATTCTGGTCTTGGCTCAGGATTCTCTTCCTCCGGGGAACTTTTCTTTGGTTCCACGGTCGGACCAGTAATACCAGAAGGCCATTTTTCTCCTGTGTTCATAAGCCTTATTCTATCAGAAAAAATCTGCTTTGTAAAATTTTGTTTTTATTCCATTGAGGTGTATCGCGCCATGATTTCCGCCTCTACTTCTTCTCGGTCTCGGCCGAATTTTACGTAGGAAAGTTCTTTGAGACTGTCTACGATATCCATGTTCCCCTTCTCGGCATCCAAAGTTCTTAAATTAAAGGGCTTTGTAGGTTGGCCGTTAACCAACATGCTCATGTAAGCTTCGCGGTTATTGAGTTTGGTAATATCGTGCGCAGAAAACTGCGGTTTGAACTTTGGTTCTAAGAACGTAGCGTCTTCTGTTCCCACTCGGAACACTGCCATAGACCCAACGTTACCGAAAACTGCGTTTTTGATATTCTCTTCAAGTTGAGTTATATATTGGTGCGCAATGTTAAGAGACAGTCTGTATTTTCTCGCTTCAGACAAAATAGAAGCGATGGAGTCGGTAGTAACGTTTTGGAATTCGTCAATGTATAAGTAGAAATCATTCATTGGCTTGCCGAACATGTCTACTCTGGACAAAGCCGCCATTTGGATTTTACCTACCAGCACAAGACCGATTAAATTAGCGTTTATATCACCAAGTCTCCCTTTTGAAAGATTAACAAGCAATATTTTTTTCTCGTCCATAATCTTTCGGAAATTGAAAACCGAATTTTGCTGAAGCACTACCGGCCGCATGATGTCGTTGGAAATAAAGTTATCAAATTTGGATGAGATATAAGGCACGAAGTTCGCAAGCGACTGGTCCCCTGTCGTCTGCTCGGCAGAAATCCAAAATTGCTTAATAATGGGATTCTTGCATTTTGCTAATTTCATATCCCGAAATTCTTTATCGCCAAGGACACGAGTAATTTCAAGCAAAGTAGAACCGGATTCTGGGTCTTCCATCACCAAGAAGGCGCTGTTTCGGAAATATTGTTCAAACATGGCGCCTCCTCCAACCTTCATGTCAAAAAGCTTGTTGAAAATTCCCATCATTTCGTTAACTACGAAAGTTTTCTGCTCCGGATATTTCGGGTCGTATTCAAGCATGTTTAGCCCCATTGGACGCGCCGTGTAAGCAGGGTCAAAATATATGACATCATCAATTCGTTCTTTGGGAATACGGGAAAGTATTGTCTGAATATCGGTGCCGTGCGGGTCAATGTAGCAGCATCCATCGCCGTTTTTTATATCCTGGGTAATCATGTTGAGCATAATGTTGGTCTTACCGGTTCCGGTCTGACCTATCACATACATATGTCGCATTCTGTCTTCGCGAGCCAGATGTATCTCGGTATCCCGCCCACGGTAACTGTTTATTCCCAAAACTATACCTTCCTGCCCCATTTCAATAGGGGCCGGAGCAATCCCCGCCTTGGCTTCTTTAAGCTGAGGCTGGCTGCCAATTCCAATCGGGAAATGAAACACCGAGGCCAGTTCCTTTAAATTCATCGGTAAGGCTTTATCGGAAGCGAATGTTCGGAAAGAGAAGTCGTGAAAAAGTTTCTTCAAACCACTTCCATTTACCTGTTCAAAAATCAAGGAATTGCTGGCTGCTTCGGAGAATTGATTAAAGGACGACTCTATCTCCTTTAAAATTCCTTCCGCGCGTTCCTTGGTTTCTCCGGAGGCAATTACCCGGATGTTGGCTTTCATTATTGTGCTTTTTATTTTATTGCCAATTTTCTCCACTGCCCCTTCATCCACCGCGCGTCGTCCCTTCATGTTTTTATCTGTTTTTTCAACTTCCGGTTTTCCTCCGAAAATCAAATCCTTACTTACCTTGGTGAGGGCTCTGTGAAATTTGTAGAAGTTATCCGCGGCATGTTTTACGGCCATACCGTCCTTAACATCATCCAAAATGATGTGAAACTCATTTATAAATTTATCTCCTGCGGGAGCGATAACGAACTGGATGGCTGCGCCTTCCCCTGTCTTTTGGAGCTTGGAAAACACGTTCAAAATCACATTCATCGGGTCGTGTTCTATATTGTCGTATGTTTTGAGCGGCATCACGGCTCTTTCGGTAAATGAAGCGTATGCTCCCACCGAACCGCCATTTTCATTAAAAATATTATAGTCATCGGTAGCTTCGCGAATTTTCGCATTATGATAGAAGGCGGAAATTTGTTTTTCAAAAAGAGATGTGTATTTATTGGGAATAGCCGCGTATATCACCACTTCGTCGTTTTGGTTTCCCAAAGCCACCTCAAGAGTGAAGTAATTTTCTTCTTTATTCGCTTTTCCTTCCGAGATAGACTGCATCCCGGCGTAAAACTGCTCCATGGCGCCGATGAATTCTTTAAAGTTTTTTGATTTGTCAGCTTCATCTTCCGGCGGAGGGAGAGTTATTTCAAAAAGAGTCATATTTAAAGCTTTATAAACAGGATTGCCTTCTTTAAAATCTGATATGACCTGCCCCGTTTTCAAATATTGAACTAGAAGCCGATGGAAGTCATCGTCTATGTGCGCGCTATTCATTGCCTCTACCACGGAAAGAGCGTTGCGAATTCCCTTGGTTATAACTATGCCCAAAAGTTCTTCCATTACACTATCGTGGGGCTCTGGTTTAAGAGCCAATACTATGTTTTCCGTATCGTTTGCACTCAAAACATTGTCTGTGTGAAGAACTTGCTCCGTTGGAATATTCTTATATTCCCCGATAACCTCCTCTGCCGCTTTTTCGGTGGCGTGTTCTACATGCCCGATTTTTATGAGTTCTTCTTCCTTTGATTTAACATGCGCGCGTAAATAATCCAACTCCTCTTCAGGAGTCTTAAATCTCGGCATTTCTTTAAAGAATGACGGTTCCATTGATATAATAATAACACAAAAAAGGCAATAATTAATAAATTAAGAGACTTGGGAGCGCGACGGCGCAAGCACGAGGAATTTTTTAACAAAAAAATATCCGTGCTCTTAATTTATTAATTATTGCCTTTGATGGTTAGAATCTCGGGTTCGCCATCCGTAATCAAAATTGTGTGTTCAAAATGGGCGCTCTTTTTCTCGTCAGCGGTGCGGATGGTATATCCATCGTTGTCTATGGTTACATGCTTGGTCCCCATGTTTAGCATTGGCTCTAGCGCCACAATCATCCCGGAAACAAGTTTCGCTCCGGTTCCCCTTTTGCCAAAGTTTGGAATATACGGGTCTTCGTGGATTGCCTTTCCCACACCGTGTCCGGACAAAACTTCCACAATCCCGTATTTTGGATTTTTAACTCTGCGAACATGGCTTTCTATGGCATATCCTATGTCTCCCACCGTGTTGCCAGCCCTGGCGGCATCTATCCCGGCATGTAGGGCTTCCAGGGTCGTTTCCAAAAGTTTAGCGTCTGCGGAACTAATCTTGCCCACCGGCACCGTAAGCGCCATGTCAGTAAAAAGACCTTTATGCTTTACCCCTAAATCTATTGAAACAATATCTCCTTCTTTTAATATTTTATTTTTGCGAGGAATTCCGTGAACCACCTCGTCGTTGACCGAAACACACAAAGACGCCGGAAATGGCTTGCTTGCTCCCTCCGGCTGATAGTTCAAAAAAGCCGGGGTATCTCCCATCCCTCTTATTAATTCTTCGGCATACGCATCCAAATCTTTGGTGGATATTCCGGGAGCAACTTTTTCTTTTACCTTATGGAGCACGGTAGCCAGATGTTTTCCTCCTTGGCGGATTATTTCAATTTCTTGCGGTGTTTTAATTATTATCATTTTAAGATATTATTGTGCCAGAAAATTTTTCTCCGTTTAAACATTTTGCCAAATTATCTATCGGTTTGCCATTCATTATCATGACACTGATACCGCCTTCTTCCGCTGCTTTTGACGCAATAGGGTCAAAAGGAGTGCTCAATCCAGCCGAAGTCCACTCTTTTGGAATTAGATTCCGATAGTCTGGCCAAGAAATTGTCTCAAGTTTCTTGGCGTTAGAATTTAACTTAGGGTCAGAATCGTAAACGTGGTCTATGTTGGATAGGTTTATTATCTTTTTTGCCCCAACGGTCTTTGCGGCCAAGACCGCATCAAAGTCAGAGCTATGACCAGGCTCAAGCGCGCCACCTATTACAATCGGCTTATTCAAAGGAAAAGGCTTTGATAGGTCAGTAATTACCTTACTTAAGGCTTGTTCGTTGAAAACCACCCGCAACAACTCGGCATTCAAGTTGTTTGTGGCAATTCCTATCCAGTCCAGATTTTCTTTTGAAGCGGGGGTAATTTCGTTGGCGGTATTTTGATAGTTCCTGCAAGTCCTCCCTCCTCCGGTAATGATTACAAATTTTCTTCCTGAAGATACGTGGTTAAGTATCAAGTTTTTAAATTCTTTCAGAAAATTTATATCCAAGCTGTCAGGAACAATCATAGACCCCCCAAGTGAAATAATTATTGTTTCTTCTGTCATATACTAAAATCCAAGAGCCTTAATTATATCTTTATGAACATTTTCTATCGGTTGTTCGCCGTTTATTTCAACAAAGTTATATCCAGGTCGGTTGCGAAAATATTCAACAGCGGGAAGAACATCTTTTTCATACCAAGCAAGTCTGTTTTTTATTTTCTCGGGTGTGTCATCGGCTCTTCTACGCTCCATCATTCTGGTATATGACCAATCTTCAGATACATTTATCAAAACTATGTTTGGTTTTTCTATTTTGTAAAAATCAAACGCAGAGTCCAAGGCTACGGATTCTTCCATTCTTCGGCACACTCCATCTAAAACCATATCCTCTGTTCCAGAATAGTTTTTCACCAAAAGTTCTGTCCAAATCCAAATCGGCAAAAAAACAGGAATGAGTCCGCCTTCTTTTAGTATTTCCCCAACGAGCTTGGCGGAATAATTATTCGTTTTCATAAACTCTCTGAACTGGCTGCCTGTTTCTGTATACAGCACTTCCCTTGACTGCGCCCTCAAAACATCAGCTAAAAGCTTGGCTTGGGTTCCTTTTCCGCATCCAGATCGTCCAAAAAAAACAACTGCTCGTGAATTCATGTAACTACAATATATGTTTTTTGCTTAAAAATCAAGGTTAGTATTCCCTCATTGAAACCTGAGCATCTACTTTTTTCATTAGGTCTAGAACTACGGAAACAACGATAAGCACTGATGTTCCGCCAAGTGCAAGAGATGCGATACCTGTCAGGTATTGCATTATAAGAGGCAAAACTGCGATAAACCCGAGGAACAATGCTCCTACGAGTGTTATACGGGTCAAAACCTTGGAAATGTATTCTGATGTGGATGGACCCGGACGAATTCCAGGAATGAATGCTCCATTCTTCTGTAAATTTTTAGAGAGAGCTTCAGGGTCGAAAGTCACGGCTGTGTAGAAGTAAGTGAAAAGAAAAACAAAGCCGAAATACAGCACCGCGTATAGCAGGCTTGTCTGTGAAAAGGACAGGAGAACGGAAGAAATTTTAACCAGCGCAGGCTGAGTAAAGCGCGCTAGAAACGTCCCTATCATTTGCGGAAAGAGCAAGATTGAGAGCGCAAATATGATTGGGATAACTCCCGCTTGGTTAACACGAAGAGGAAGATAGGTAGATCCTCCGCCGAACATTTTTGCGCCTCGGACTTGCTTTGCGTAGGTTACCGGAATAGGACGCTCTGCTTCGGTCACGAGAACAATCCCCGCGATAACAAGAGCTCCTGCCACAACAAACCCCAAATAAAGAGGCACTTGAGAAACGTCAAAAGTGAAAGCTAGTTCGCTTACAGTGGCAGGAAGACGTGATACGATACCAGCGAAAATTATCAGAGATACTCCGTTACCGATTCCAAATTCAGATACCAGCTCACCTATCCACATGAGCAGAACAGAGCCGGCTATAACTATAAGCAGATTCACAATTCGGTCAAAAGAAGTCAGGTTAAACAAAATTCCCTGTTGTTCAAGAATATATAAAAGGCTGAATCCCTGCACCGCGGCAAGCGGAACAGTAAGCAATCGTGAATATTGAGCAAATCTTTTTCTGCCTGCTTCTCCTTCCTCGCTGTATGCGCGCTTTAAAGCAGGAACCATCATGGTCAAAAGCTGCATGATAATAGACCCTGTAATATAAGGTCCTACTCCGAGCATTATAATAGAAAGGTTGGAAAGACCTCCTCCGGAAAATATATTCAATATGCCGAAAAATTGGTTGTTGGACAAAAATCTTGAAAGCGCCACGGTGTCTATCCCTGGGATTGGAATAGCGGAAAGCAATCTGAATACAATTAAAGCAAAAAGAACAAACATGACTCTCTTCCTGAGCCCCGCATCTGTCCAGATTAGTTTTAATTTATGAAGAAAATTTTGCATTGCTTTACTTTATTTTATTTGAAAGAGTTATCTAACCAGAATTTTTTTACCTTTTACCCCGAGACGCTTTCGGATTTCAGAAAACTTTTCGCCCTTGGAAGCCAGCTTGTCTTTTTCCACCATAAGGACTTTTTGAATGGACTTGAACTGATACCCCCTGTTCTTGGGCAGTTTTTTAATGATATCACGAAGTTCCGGGCGGCGTTTGTTCCCGGCCCGAGCTGTCTGCCCCTTGCCTCCTCGGCCGGAGGTTTTGGCATGTTTGCCTCCTCGGCCAACCAGCCTGTCTCCTTTGTTTTTATGAACTCTTTTTAAATTATGTATCTGCATATCTTTTGTTTATTATTTTATTTCTTCGGGTGTAACCACGACCTCTTTGTTGGCAACTACGGTTGTTTCCGGAGCTGCTTTTGTGTATTTGGAAGAAATTTGCGAAAGAGCCGCCATAACTGCCTTGGCGTTGTTTAGTTTATTTTTGCTGTTAGACAATATTTTACCGGTAATATCTTTCATCCCCGATAGCTTGATTATGTCTCGAATAACGGAGCCAGCAACAAGTCCTCTTCCTTTGTTGGGCAAAAGCATAATGCTTGAGCTTGAGAATTTTGCGGAAAGTTCGTGAGGGATAGACATAGTCTTGGAAAGATTTAGTTTCACCATGTTTTTCTTCGCGTTTCTGAGAGCTTTGTTAATAGCGAGAGCTGTGTCTCCCGCTTTCCCCAAACCTAATCCCACACTGCCTTTCTTGTCTCCAGCCACAAGGGCCACGCTAAAAGAAAAACGGCGCCCTCCTGCCACGACACGAGTTACTCTTCGTATATCCAATATCTTCTGGTCAAACTCCGGCTTTACTCTGTTGAAAGAGGATGAGCGGCGTCCAGTATTCTTTTTTTCAATTCTTTTTTCCATACAAAATAAATCTATAATTAAAATTCCAAACCGGAAGCCCTCGCTTCGTCAGCTACTAATTTGATTCTTCCCGTGTATTTGAATCCGTTTCGGTCAAAAACAACTTGCTTGATTTTTTCCTTGAGGCAAGCTGCTCCGATCATTTTACCCACTTCTTTGGCGCGTTCTGTTTTGGTCCCTTTTGTTATTTTCACGTCATTTGCTTGGGCCACGGTCTTGCCTGTCTGGTCGTTGATAACCTGAGCGTAAATAAATTTATTAGAGCGAAAAACGGTAAGACGTGGGCGCGCTTCGGTGCCGGAAATTTTTACCCTTATCTTTTTCTTTAATCTTATTCTTTTGTTCTGTTTCTTAATCATATTTTTGTTTTATCGTAGCCCTAAACTGTTTTCTTGCCTTGTTTGCGTCTTATTACTTCGCCTTCATATCGCATTCCTTTTCCTTTGTATGGCTCAGGCTTCTTGAGCGCGCGAACCATAGCGGTAAAGCTACCGACTAATTCCTTATCAATACCGGTAATGGTTATGTTGTTTTTCTCGGCGGTAGCGGTGAGGCCCTCGGGGATGGGAACAATAACAGGATGAGAAAACCCGAGCGCAAAATGCAATTCTTTACCTTTGACTTCGGACTTAAATCCCACTCCTTCCAAAATTAATTTCTTCTGATAAGGCTCTACCACTCCCTTTATCATGTTCACGATATGGGAAGCGTAAGTGCCCCAAAGTGATTTGGAGAATTTATCGTTTCTCTTAATATTTAAAGTTACGTTTTTTTCTCCCACGGCAATCGTAATATCGTCCCTGAAAATTTTACTGATTGTTCCTTTTGGTCCGGTCACCGACAAAGTAGTCCCGTTTTGTGTGACTTTTACTCCGGCTGGTATTAATATTTCTTGTTTTCCTATTCTTGACATAATATTTTTATTTAAACTACCAAAGTCGGAATAGCGCCTCCCCTCCCACCTGCTCCTTGCGGGCTTCTTTGCCTGATAAAATTCCTTTCGGTGTTGAAAGAACAAGGAGTCCGGTGCCGTTTCTGACAGAGTGAATATCTTTCATACCGAAATATACGCGCCTAGATTGCTTTGATATTCTTTCAACTTCGGTGATTCTGGGTTTGTTGTCTACATACAAAAGTCCTACTTCCAATACGGGCTGTCCCTTTTTTATTTTTTTGGAAACTTCTCCCACGTATCCCGCTTTTTTTAAACATTCACCTATAGCGTTCTTCATCTTAGAATACGGAATAGCTACAGACTCTTTGCCTGCCAAGCTTCCATTCTTCATTATTATTATCATGTTTGAAATTGAGTCCATATATTTTTACCAGCTTGATTTTCTAACTCCCGGAAGCATCCCTTCGTTTGCTAATTCACGGAAACAAATACGACAAATGCCGAAGTCTCTCATAAAAGCATTTCCCCTTCCACAGCGAAAACATCGATTTTTCTGTCGAGTTGAGAACTTGGGTGTTTTTTTGCTTCGTGCTATAACTGATGTTTTTGCCATAAATAAATATTGCCCATTTATAGGTGATATCTTGTGTAATTTCTTAAAATCTCGCAGAGACCTTAAGGAGAAACACAGATCAAACCTAAACCTTAGGACCTTTTCATACTAGCAGATTAGGCTAAAGTAGTCAAACTCAAAAAACTCTCTGTCACAGCTAACCAGATTACAATAAATCTCGCTCTAATTGTGGTTCTCGATCTTCTTCTTTGAGTAGAACTGCATCTTTCTTTGCTCTACGTTCTACGAACTCTTGAACTGCGGTAATTTCATAATACTTATTAAAAAGCTTTTGAGCCAATTCCTGGCTTATTGGCTTCCCATCTGCAATCCCCCCAACAACACCACGTATAGATTGCCTTCTTTTCCCTAACTCGGAGTCGTGTGCCAAAAGTGTCGGTCTTTCACCCCGCCAATCAAATTCTATCTTAATAGCATGCTTAGGGGTAACTTTCTCTGGATTATTTGGGTCTACTTTACCTAATACTTTACCCTCTAGAAAACCTTTGCCCTCTTCTCCTACTTCAGCTCCCGTGATACGTAATTGTATTCGTGGCAAATCTTCCACAGACAGTTCTGCTTCCTCTAAAAATCCAGGTATTCTGCGTTTACCCTCGCCGGTACCGAATAGTAGAGCATAAGAGGACCTTTCGCGGAAACTAGACATTTTAGCTTGAACTGGCGTTAATTTTTCTTCTCCAAGCTCGTCACGCTTTTTTTGTTCTTCTTGTCTTGCTGCTGCTAAGGCAGCTTCGGCAGCTATAGCTGCTTCCGATTTACCTAGTTGTGAAGATTCCATTGATGACATATTTGTACGCTGATAATTAATAATCTGGAAGTTTTACAGAGGCTTGCCAATCTCTTGAGATATATTGACTTGTTTATTGCTTACATAATTCTAACCCTTAAATTATAGAAGTCAAGCAATCAAAAAATCCCCTTTCGGGGATTTTTTGATTGACGATTTTTATTTCCCTCGGCCATAGCCTACTGGCGAGGCTTCTTGCTGTCTTCTTCTTTCTTGAAAGGAATTCAAAAGACAGGCTTCTCTTTTAGATTTAAATTTAAATACAACTACCCCCTTTGGTAATAATTCCATTGCTGTTCGTGCCGTAATGAAAAAATACCGAGGGAAGAGCGTTGCTGCCGTTACCACATGAACGGGAGCCGTCGTTGCTCTGGGCAAAATGCGCCTGATTCTCCATGCGAAACACTATCATATACCACTGCTGAGAAGTTTGCCCCGGAGACCTGTATCCACTTGAATAATATGAATATGTATACCCTCCGTTATATCCGCAGCAAGCATTATTCGTCGGGTCAACGGGAAGTGCCGGAATATATGGTCTCAGGGCGTTCGCCAGGGCATTTGTTTGCCAAGTCGCATCCACGCTATGAATCCAGCTTACTTGGGGATAATAACCAAAATTGGAATAATACAACTCTATGGCGGTTTGAAAAGACCTGATGTCAGAAAGTCGCTTGGCGTCCCTGGCTTTTTCACGGGCAGAACCCAGGCTCTCTAAGACAATACTGGACAAGAGCCCGATAATCGCAACAACTACCAAAAGTTCAATCAGCGTGAATCCTTGTTTATGTTTTAGAGGATGATGATAAATCATTATGGTATAAAATTAGGGTCTCCTTCCCCGGCAACCGGCATAGGAGGAATTATTTTTTCGTTAGACGGAGCCCCACCGGTAAAAAACAAAAACGCCGAGACGCCAAGGCACACAACAACAAAAACAAGCATCACGTATTCTGCTTGTCGTTCTTCTTTTACCGCCCCCCCGGAATGCTTCATAATCCAGTGCGCCAATTTGGAAGATTCGGGCTCTTTTTTTACTGGAATTCTTTTAGCTTCTTCTTCCGCGTTCTTTATTTCGAATTCCCTCAGCGCGTTTTGTATTTCAGCGTTTTTAGTTAAATCTATATTGTTGTCGTCCATCAAAGAATATTATACCACCTCCCTAAGGGGGACAATAATTATTCTTTTTTAAAAGGAACTCCTAGAGCTTCAAAAAATGCAGTGCCTTCTTTTTTGGTTTTAGCCGAAGATACGATTGTAATCGCCATGCCAAAAACATCCCTGATGTCTTCGTCTGCGGTTTCCGGAAATATTGTGTGTTCTTTTATACCGAGAGTAAGGTTACCGATAGAGTCTACCGCTGTTCTGTTTATTCCTCGGAAGTCTTTGGTTCTGGGCAGAGCAATGTTAGTAAGCTTCTCAAGGAAGGCATACATTCGGCTTCCGCGCAAAGTAACAACTATGCCCACCGGGTCTCCTTGGCGAATTTTAAAAGACGAGATTGACTGCTTTGCTCCCCTTAGCGCCGGCTTCTGTCCCGTAATCTTGGCTATGCGTTCCGCGATGGCTTCGTTCTTGTTCTTGTCTTTTTTCATTGCCGTGCCTGTGCCGACATTGATTACAACTTTTTTCACCTTTGGCACAGCCATGGCGTTTTTGTAATGAAAGGCTTCTTTCATTACTCCGAACACCTGCGCTTCTTTTTCTTTTACGGTTAAATGTTTCATAAATTAAACTTCTTGATTACTTTTTCGGGCAATTCGAACCATTTTGTCGCCAACTTTCTTCTTTCCTGTCCTGGTTGCTACGCCTTTCTTTGGGTCCAATATCATGACGTTTGAAGCGTTAATAGGCATTTCAATGCTTTTGATGCTTCCTTTTTCTCCGGATTTCCGTGGACGCTGATGCTTCTTCATCATATTCAAACCTTCCACTATCACTTTATTTTCTTTAACCAAGACATGAACAATCTTTCCGGATTTTCCTTTATCCTTGCCTGTAACCGCTATTACTTTGTCTCCTTTTTTTAATTTCATATATTTATATTTAAATGACTTCTTGGGCTAGGGAAATTATTTTCTGAAATCCTTTCTCCGCAAGTTCTCTCGGAATCGGACCGAATACGCGGCCAGCCTTCGGGTCTTTCTTTCCTTTTTCTAAAATAACAACCGCATTATCATCAAAACGAATATAGGAACCGTCCTTTCTCCTGAAAGCGCCACGGGTTCGCACAACTACGGCCTGGTGCACGTCTTTCTTTTTTACGGCTTTTCTTGGGCTTGCAACTTTAACGGAAATAATAACAATCTCGCCTAAAGTAGCGTATCGCTTCTTGGAAGAGCCTAAAATCTTAAACACCTTCCCTACGGTGCCTCCGGCATTGTCTGTTATTTTTACTAAGGTTTCGTTTTGAATCATAAAATTTCAATTAAAATTACTGAACCACTTTAAACTTCTTGTCTTTGGAAATAGGCCTGGTTTCCACTATCTCCACCGCGTCTCCGACTTTAAATTTATTCTCTTCGTCGTGAGCTTTGTATTTCTTGCTGACTTTGTAAAACTTTCCGTAAAGCGGGTGCTTGATGAATCGTGAAACGGAAACTACTACTGTTTTGTCCATCTTGTCAGAAGTAACCACGCCTTTCAAGACGTTCCCTTTGTTTTTTGTTATTTTTTTGTCCGCTGTTTTTTTCATATTATTTATTCGCTTTATTGATTTCAGTCAATATTCTGGCTATTTGTTTCTTTAAGCCGGAAATTTCCTTCACATTTTTTGACTTTGCTCCTTCAGACTTGAAGTGGATAGCTCTTATTTCTTCCCGCAACAAGCCAAGCTTCTTTACAAGCTCGTCGCTCTTCATCCCCTTCACTCCCTCTTTCAATTTTTTCTGTGTCTTTGCCATGATATTTTTTATTGTTTATGCGCTCTTCCTACTATTCTCGTCTTTACCGGCAACTTGCTTCCCGCCTTTCGCAAAGCTTCGTGTGCGACTTTTTCTTCCGCTCCGTCAACTTCAAAAATAATTCGTCCAGGCAACACGTCAAAACAATATCCTTGCGGATCTCCCTTTCCCTTTCCCATACCCACTTCCGCAGCTTTAGCCGTATATGGTCGGTCTGGGAAAATTCGCACCCAATATTTACCGGTTTTGGTTAGGGTTCGTGAAATAACTTTTCGAGCTGATTCAATCTGGATGGATTTTATGCGGGCCTGACTTTCGGATTTAAGTCCGTAAGAACCGAAGGCAAGCTTTATCCCGCGGGTGTCTTTTGCCACAGTAGTTTTCTTTTTACTGCGTCCTGTCTGCCATTTTCTAAATTTTACTTTTTTAGGTATTAACATAAAAATTAATTAATCGGTTTTTAGCTGGTCTTGGTTATCTTCCTTTGGAGCAGTGTTATAAGCCATGCGCGCAGGTTTTTTGTCCGCGAAAATTTTACCGCGGTAAATCCACACCTTTATGCCGACAACTCCGTAAGAAAGAGTGGCTCGTTCACGCTTGAAATCTATATCCGCACGGAAAGTCTGAAGCGGGATACTTCCCCTCTTAAGCTCTTCCGTTCGGGCAATTTCCGCCCCTCCCAGTCGTCCTCCTAAAACAATTCTGGCTCCTTCTACTCCATGGGCTGCCATTACTTTTTCTATAATTTGCTTGATGACTCGGCGATAAGGCATTCTTTTCTCAAGCGCTTCGGCTATCATATAGGCCACGATTGCGGCATCCGCTTCAGGATTTCCTATTTCCATTATTTCAAGCTTGAAATCTTCCGGACGAGGAAGTTTCAAGTGGTCCATCTTCTTTAAAATTTCTTCTTTGAGCTTGGTTGCTCCTTCTCCGTTTCTGCCGATTATAAGGCCGGGTCGGGAAGTCTTTATGATAAAGCGGGTAGCTTTTCGGCTTCGTTCTATCTCAATGCTTGAGATATACATGCCTCGCAATTTCTTTTCCAAGTATTGTCGTATCAAAACATCACCCTTCAGGTAGGCTACATATTTTTTCGGGTCGGCAAACCACCTGGACTTCCAGTCCCTGAGGATTACCAATCTATGCGCATATGGGTGAACTATTTTTGACATGATGTTTTAGTTATTTTGCTTTCTTTTCTTTGGAAACTTTTACGACTTTTGTTTTTCTAACTTTGGCAACTTTCGCAATCTTCTCGGCGAGTAGTAGGGACAGGTGGCTGGTTCGCTTGTTTATCCTGTGTCCGGTTCCCATGGCAGCGGGCATCATTCTTTTCATGACTATGCCCTTATCAACCCGTAATTCCTTTATAAACAAATTCTCCGCCTCAACGCCCTGCTGTTTTGCGTTAGCTACAGCGGAAAGAAGAAGTTTCTTTATCGGCTCTCCGGCGCGCTTGGCCAAGAAATCCAGTTCCGCTATCGCGGAGGAAACGTTCTTGCCTTTAACCAATCCGGCTACCAGGCGAACCTTTCTTGGTGATTGTCTGTAGTTTTTTAAAAATGCTTTCATTGTATTTTTTATTTTTTCTTGGCGTCATCTGCTGCGGCAGTGGCTGATTTTGCTTGCGCTATTTCGGTTTCTTTCTTTTTCATTTCAAGCTCTTTCTGCATCTTTCCTCCGTGCTTCATGAATTTCTTGGTAGGAGAAAATTCTCCAAGCCTGTGCCCTACCATGTCTTCGGTAACCAGAACTTCCACATGAGTCTTACCGTTATAAACGCCAAAAGTAAAACCGAGCATCTCGGGAGAGATCATGCATGCTCTTTTCCAGGTCTTCACCATTGGAGTCTGAAGCGGATTTTTGCCCGCAATCTTTTTCAAAAGCCTTTCGTCTATATTTAATCCTTTTTTGATTGATCTTGTCATATAAAATACGCAAATACGGCAAACAAAAAGCTCCTAACGAGCTTGGTTTTATAGTAGCAAATTAAAGAAAAATGTCAAATGAAGTAAAAGCAGGGTTCCCGACGTGTCGCCAGGAACCCTGCAGTAGGACGGGAATCGAACGAATGTCGATTCAGGACACCATCCCGATCTGAATCCACGATACTCGGTGGTTTCAGTTGGAGCGCCCCTTGCGGGCCACTCCACGCTTGGCCTTGCGGGACTCTACGTGCCGCTGAGCCTTCGCGCTAAGCCTCTCTCGCGTGGCCGAGCTTTTACCGCTTGTGTTTCCTTTGGCCAACGTGAACCTCCTCTGTGCGTTTGCTTCGTCATGCGAATGAGCGTTGGGCGAACTGAGTTCTCCGTCTAGTCGTCGGATTCCTCGAGTCGAGCTTCCGCGTTGGTCCTCCGTCGGTCGCGACGGTTGGCCTGGGTGCGGGAAATCCTTTTCGCCTTTGCCATACGCTGCTGGAGACTCGCCATCCTTCTTTCCTCCACACAAGAATTAGACCTGGATTGCTAACAGATCCAAAAAGACTATACCACACATATTTAAAAAAGCAATGTCAAGATGTTGATAAACCTTGTAAAACAAAAGCCCCCTTGCGGGGACTTTTCAAATTTTTATTTATTCTTTCCAGTTTTCCTGCGAGAGACTATAAACACGTTTGAGTATTTCTTTGGTCCTCGGGTCTTTCTTCCTCCGGTGACCTTACCCCACATCGTCTTTGGTCTCTTGGTTCCTCGTCCTTGTCGGCCTTCACCCCCTCCGTATGGATGGTCAACGGGGTTCATGGCTGTTCCTCGGACTGTGGGACGAATTCCCTTCCATCGAGAGCGTCCAGCTTTACCGTAATTTTCCAAATGATGTTCTTCGTTGGAGACTGTTCCTACGCATGCCCAGCATTCTTCGTTTATTTTTCGGATTTCGGTTGAAGGCATTTTTAGGTTGGTGTATCCGTCAGCGTTAGCCACTACTTGGGCGAAAATTCCGGCAGAACGGCCAATCTTTGATCCTCCTTGGGGCTTGATTTCAATATTGTAAACAAATGTTCCCACTGGAATATTCTTAAGAGGAAGCCTGTTGCCTGCTGAAAGAGGGGCCTTCGCGGATACGAGGAAAGAATCTCCCGCCTTTACAGACTTCGGAATAACCACGTATCTTTTCTCTCCGTCTTTGTAAACAGCAAGACCGATAAACGCGCTTCTGTTCGGGTCGTATTCTATTGTTTTTATTTTCGCGGGAATATCCTTCTTGTTGTATAAAAAATCCACGTCTCGGTAAAGCCTCTTGTGCCCTGAACCCTTGTGCCTCATGGTGATGCGTCCAGCGCTGTTTCGTCCTACGGCTCGTCTGAATCCATATGTAAGGGATTTCTCGGGAGTAGATGTGGTCAAAACACCTCTGTAGTTCACATTGGTCATTTGTCTCCTTGATTTGCTTGTAGGCTTATAGGTTTTCATTGTTTTATATAAATTCTATTTTGTCCCCTGCTTTTAAATACACCAAGGCTTTTCTACCTCCTCCCCTTACTCCTTCCTTGCTTCTATTTTTCATCACCGTCTTGGTGGGAACAGCAAGCACATTCACTTTCACTGGCTTAACTTTGTAAAGAGAGAAAATGGCTTTTTTGATTTCTGTTTTGTTGGCTGACTCTGAAATATCAAAAGTATAAACGTTTTGCTCGGCGGCAAAAGATGCTTTTTCAGTAACTCTTGGGTTTTTAATGATTTGCTTGTTCATGTGTTTAAAATAAATTTAAAATTATCCGCGTGTTTCCAAAAACTTAATAGCTTCCACTGGATTTTCTATCAAAAGGTATTGGTGGTTAAGCACGTCAAGCGGGTTCAAATTTTTAAGAAAGACTATTTCAACCTGAGGCAAATTCCTGAAGCTTTTTTCTGTCTTTTCGCTTCGTCCGGAAAGAGCTGTAAGCACTCGCTTCTTCTTTGACGCGCCTACGGCTTTAAATCCTGTGGCTTTGGATATGCTTTTCATAACCTCAAGCGCTCCTTTGGTCTTGATATCTTTAGTTGCAAGCGAATCAACAAAAATAATTTCTCCGTCTTTAAGCTTCCTTGAAAGAACCGAGAAGAGTGCTTGCGCTCTCATTTTCTTTGTTATTTTTCTCTTATAGTTTTTCTCGGCAAGCGGTCCGTGAGTTACACCTCCTCCTACCCAAATAGGACTTCTCGTGGAGCCGTGTCGGGCGCGTCCTGTCCCTTTTTGCTTCCAAGGCTTTCGTCCTCCTCCGCGAACTTCTCCGCGTCCCTTGGTATCGGCAGTGCCGGCGCGCTTGTTGCTACGCATCCCCTCCACTACCTGGTGCACCAAGTCAGAACGCCATTTGGCGGAAAAAACTTTTGCCGGAAGGTCTATGGTTCCCGCATCTCCTCCTTTTTGGTCATATACTTTTGTTTGTATTTTTGCTTCCATATAAATATTATCGGCTGATTATTTCAACCAGTGTTCCCTTGCGGCCCGCTACCGCTCCCTTGATAAGCATCAAGTTCTTTTCTTTATCCACAAGAACAACTTGTAGATTTTTCTGGGTAATACGGTCGGAGCCCATTCTTCCCGCCATTCTCATTCCTTTTGGAACGTGAGTTCTAAGTCCTCCTCCGATACTTCCGGGCTCTCTTTCTGAGTGTTTCTGTCCGTGCGTGCGGGGACCTCCGGCAAAACCGTGTCTCTTCACCACACCTTGAAACCCTTTACCCTTGGAAACGCTGGATACAACTATCTTATCTCCTGCCGTAAATGAAGAAACATCAATCACGTCTCCTTCTTTCATTTCTGACTTGTCGCCTGATTTCAGCCTGAATTCCTTGAGGGTTTTGTAGAAGGCGCCTTTCATGGCTCCTGCCGCTCCCTTGGTAACTCTCTCTTTCTTCTGGAGACCGTATCCTACCTGCACTGAGCTATACCCGTCTTTCTCTTTGGAAAATATTCGGGTAACAGTCGCGGGGGTCACGGAAACTATAGTCACAGGAACAACTTTCCCGTCTTCCGAGAAATATTCCGCCATATTTTCTTTTGTCCCCAAAATAAATTTCATAAATGTTTCGTATTTCGTGTTATTACATCATCTTTACGTCAATATCAACTCCGGAAGGTAGCGAAAGATTAGTAAGGGCCTCAATGGTCTTTGCGTTTGGATTCAAAATATCAATCAATCTCTTGTGCACTCTTATTTCAAATTGTTCTCTAGTATTTTTGTAAATAAAAGACGAACGATTGACTGTATATTTTTTTATTTCGGTTGGCAACGGCACAGGACCTACGATAGTCGCATCATATCTCATTGCGGTATCCATGATCTGTTTAACAGAAGCATCCAAGATTTTGCTCTCGTAAGCGCGAACCCGGATTCGAAGAACCACCCTGCCTTCAGCCTTCTCTTTTTTTACAGGAGAAGATTTCTTGGCTTTTACAGATTTGGTAGCGGCCTTAGCCTCTTTGGGCTCTTTTGTTTTTGTATGTGCTGTTGTCATTGAACTAATTGATTTAATTAACTCCGATTAACCAAGAATTTTCGTAACCACTCCGGCTCCGACAGTCTTGCCTCCTTCTCGAATAGCAAATCTCTGAGCTTCTTCAAGGGCAACTGGGGTAACTAGTTTAACTGTGATTTTAACGGTGTCTCCGGGCATAACCATCTCTGTTCCTTCAGCAAGGGTAACATCTCCAGTTACGTCCGTAGTTCGGATATAAAACTGAGGCTTGTATCCTTTGAAGAATGGAGTGTGGCGTCCGCCTTCCTCTTTCTTTAGAACGTAAATTTCAGCTGTGAAATTGTCATGAGGAGTAACTGTTCCCGGCTTTGAAAGAACCTGTCCGCGAGTAATATCTTCTTTCTTGAGTCCTCGTAGAAGTATTCCTGCGTTGTCTCCAGCCATACCTTCTTGAAGATTCTTGTTGAACATTTCAATACCGGTAACTGTTGATTTCTGAGTAGGCTTGATTCCAACAACTTCTATTTCCTCTCCCACCTTAACTATTCCTCTTTCTATTTTACCGGTAACAACTGTTCCACGGCCTTCGATAGAGAATATATCTTCAACAGGCATAAGGAAAGGCTTGGTAACATCTCGTTCTGGAACCGGGATATAAGTATCAAGAGCGTTAACAAGTTCCGCGATTTTCTTTGCCCATTCATCGTCTTTTGAAGAAGATTCAAGAGCTTTTAGAGCGGAACCTCGGATAACCGGGGCGCCAGCGCCGTCAAAGCCTTGTTTTGTAAGGAGTTCACGTATTTCTTCTTCAACAAGGTCAATCATGTCTTTGTCGTCAACCATGTCGCACTTGTTAAGGAAAACGATAATCTTAGGCACACCAACTTGTTTTGCGAGCAAAACGTGTTCGCGAGTCTGAGGCATAGCTCCGTCTGTTGCAGCAACCACAAGAATAGCACCATCCATTTGAGCGGCACCAGTAATCATGTTCTTGATGTAGTCGGCGTGTCCAGGAGCGTCAATGTGCGCATAGTGGCGCGCTTCTGTAGCGTACTCGTTGTGAGAAATGTTAATAGTGATTCCACGAGCTTTTTCCTCGGGAGCGTTGTCGATTTGGTCAACTCCACGAAGTCTAACTGTGTTTCCCATCATGTTTAACACGTGCAAGATTGCAGCGGTTAAAGTTGTCTTCCCATGGTCAACGTGACCGATGGTGCCGACGTTAATGTGCGGCTTGTCTCTTTTAAATTCTTCTGCCATATAAATTGAGCTAATAATTAAAACTTAACGTACGAGAACCAGTCGCTAAGGCCTAATTACTAACGAAATTAGTTAATAATTAAAAAACATAATAAAAACTGCAAAAAGTGCAGTTATTTAGATAATAGCAGATTCTAAACCATTGTCAAATCATGTTTTCAGCAAATAAATTACCTATGAAGGTCAAAGTGTGAAAACCCTAATAACCTCATTTCTATGTAAATCGGCTCGAGAATTTCCTGTAACCTCTTCGATCCCTCGTCACGTTGCGCAAATGTAGGGTTTCCCTTGGAGAATAAATCCACCCACTTATGGATTTCTTCCATATTTATTTTACCCTGTAAAGACAGTGCGCTAATAATGTTATCGAGTTGTTCGTAAAATTTTCTGTGGGTGGTTTGCGTAGATAATTCACTTTCCCCGGATTCGCTCACTTTTTCCGACATTACCCTATCTTGCCACTTAAGCTGCATTGCTCCTTGGTATTGAGGACTGATTCCTGTGCTGTCCGGCAACCTGTTCCACATATTATTAAAATCAAATACTTTGCCTTTTGCTTTTGCGTCGACCTTCATCTTTTCTAACTCTAAAATTATAGCCCGGCGTCGCTTTTCAATATCACCTGTACTATTTATACTTTTTGTTAAATCAGCATCACCTGGCATAAATTAATTATACTTTATATTTCCTAATCTCACCATAAATCTTCTCAGCTTCCTCTTTCGGATTTTCCGAAAAAATTATTCCGCGGGCGGAGTGAATGATAAGGCCCAGACCTTCGCTGTTTAATCCGGCCCTCATTACAGATTCCAGGTCCCCCCCCTGCACGCCTATCCCCGGAACCAAAAAAGTCATATTGCCTGCAATGCTTCTTATTTTCTTCATCTCTTCGGGATACGTCGCTCCGACTACGAGCATGCAGTTATTATTTTTATTCCAGACCTCGGAGACTCTCTCCGCCACAATCTGCCAGATTGGTTTACCCTCTACTGAAAGGTCTTGAATTTCGCTTGCCCCTATGTTGGAAGTCCTGCAGAGGATAATGGAACCCTTATCTATTCTCTCTAGAAAGGGCACGAGAGCTTCTTCGCCCAGATACGGGTGCAGAGTGATAGCGTCAAACCCAAGCCAGTCAAAAGCGTAGGATACGTAGCCGTTGTTCGTATTGCCTATATCCGCGCGTTTGGCATCCAGGATTGTAAAAATGTCCGGGTTATTTTCTGCCAGAAAATCCATGGTCATTTTTAATTCTTTGATTCCTTGGTCTCCTCGCGCTTCATAGAAAGCGCTGTTTAATTTAAAAGATGCTGCATATTCATGTGTCTCCCCTATTATCCATTTATTAAATTCAAATTGCGGAAATTCCAGTTCCTTGAATTTGCCGGGAATTTTTTCAAAATCAGAATCTAAGCCAACACACAAAAGTGAATTTATTTCTTTAGCTCTTTTATTGTATTTATCTATCATCATCTTGGGTAATCTTTGTGTTGCTCTAAAAATTGGTTGCCGTAACCCAGCTGAAGATTTATCGGCACATGTTTCTTACATAATGGACAATCTTTTTCGTTCCAAACATCCATACCGATGATTGCTAAATAAGAATATGGCACGCCTATAAAATCCGGATTTATATTTATTGGGTCTTTATTCACAATAGAGCAGGCGGCTAAAACCTTGCCTCCTTCTTTTATCACGCTATTTATAACTTTTTTAACGGACCCTCCAGTGGTTACTATGTCTTCAACAATCAAAACATTTTTGCCTTTCACGTACTGCCCGTAATACCTCATAAAAATCTGATTTTTATCAGGTTGTTTCTCCGTAAAAACACTCAGTATTTCCTTGCCTTTTAATAAAGAGAGGTGATGCGCTGTCCATTGTGAAAGAATAATCCCCCCAATTGATGGACCGGCAACGACATCAATGGGGTGGTCTTTGTATTTTTCAGCAATTATTTCTGCAATTCTGGATATCTGCTTTGTGTGAGGATACACAAAATCTTTATTAACATACTCAGGTGCGTGCTTGCCGGAAACATATACAAAATGGCTATCGGTCACCACGGCATTTGTCTTTTTTAGTATTTCCACCACCTCTTCGTTGGATTCGTACATAACTCTTATTTTAGCTTTTCTTTTATCTCTCTCGCAAGGTATGGGTTCCACATGGCTCCGGTTGCCGACATTACAAAGTCAGCGCCAGCATTTCGGTATTCAAAGAAATCTTCCGGGGTAACTACTCCTCCGACCCCGATGATTTTAAAATCAGTTCCTGTCTCGTCCCTGACTTTCTTTAATTTTCCAACCATATCAACTCCTGCCCATTTTATCGGCGCTCCGCAAGTTCCGCTCGTAAGCCTCCCCCCTGTTAAAACAGGATTGCCTTCTTCGTCTATAATTTTTGAAACAATAGTATTGATGGCGGATATGGCCTGCACAAAAGGCGCCACGGCTTGGACAAAATTTTTTAAGTGTTCAATGTCCGTAAAATAGGAAATTTTTATGATTAAGGGAATGCTTCCTATCTCCTTTTTTACTACCTCAACAACTCTCTGTGAACGTTCAATATCAAAACACAAAAGATTATTTACTCCTTCGTTAGGACAACTTAAATTAAGCTCAATGATTTTTACGCCTGTTTCTTTTACAAGTTTCGCTATTAAAACAAAATCTTCAAGATATGCTTCAAACCCTCCCGTTTCAGGAAGCGTTCCCTGAAGCCCTCCGATTACCACTTGTCCATCTTTCGCGGACGATGCGACCTGCCGAAGGTCACTTTGCCAGAAACTTGGGTCCATTGAAGGAATTCCGAAAGAGTTTGTTATAGAAATTGGGTGCGCATAGGACTTTGCGGGCCTTACTCCTTTTGCGGCTTCTTCCAATGTCAAATCTCCTTTCACATCCAAGGGAATAATATTCGGCATGGGATTGCACGCGCGCTTGTGAGTTCGAGTGTCTTTATATTCAACGATGTCAAAACCTTTATTGAGAGCCGCCTTAACAAATTTTCCGTTTATAAGCGGGCCGGATGGTATGCCGAAAGGACTGAAAACTTTTATCCCCAAGAAGTCAAACTCAGGCTCACCTTTGTCTTTGAAAATTTCTCCGTCTGCGAAAGCTCCAAAAGGCCCTTCTGTAAAATTATTTTCATAGGTTTTTTCAGGGTCGTAGAAAGGGGTGTGAAGCATTATTGTTATATTAACAAAAAACTACTCGGTTGAGTAGTTTTTTGAATTACTATTTTCTTGCGGCAATAATAGTTTCGGCGACATTGTTTGGGACTATGTCATAGCGGAAGAATTCCATAGTGAATCCCGCGCGTCCTTCGGTCATAGAGCGAAGGCCGGTCATGTATCCGAACATTTCGGACAAAGGCACGATAGCTTTCACCACTTTGTTCATTCCCCTGTCTTCCATCCCTTCAATAAGTCCACGTTTTGAAGAAAGGTTTCCGGTAACGTCTCCCATGAATTTGTCGGGGGTAACCACTTCCACTTTCATCATAGGTTCAAGTATTACCGGATTGGCTCTTCGGCATGCATCTTGCACCGCCATAGAAGCGGCAATCTTGAAAGCCATTTCATTGGAATCCACTTCATGGTAAGAACCGTCGTAAAGGTCCACAGACACATTAACCATTTTAAATCCTGCAAGAATCCCCCTATCCAATCCTTCTTTGAATCCTTTTTCACAAGGAGCGATGTATTCCTGTGGAATGACACCTCCTTTAATGTTGTTGATGAATTCAAATCCTGGAGATCTTTTGGTGTTTTTCGGCAAATCTTCCATCTCTTCCTTGGTAAGCATTTCCATCGGCTTAACTTTAATCTTAACGTGTCCGTAGTTACCGCGTCCGCCAGATTGCTTGATATATTTTCCTTCTGCTTCGGAGTTTCCGTTGATAGTTTCTCGGTAAGCTACCTGCGGTTTGCCCACATTCGCGTCCACGGTAAACTCGCGCTTCATACGGTCCACAATAATTTCCAAGTGAAGCTCTCCCATTCCGGCAATTATAGTTTCACCTGTTTCTTGGTCGGTAGAAACTTTGAAAGTAGGGTCTTCCTGCGCCAAGCGGTTCAGAGCCATACCCATTTTTTCTTGGTCAGCTTTTGTCTTTGGCTCAATGCGAAGAGAGATAACCGGCTCAGGGAAAATAATTCTGTTTAGTTCAATTGGGTTTGCTTCGTCGCAAATAGTATCCGAAGTAATCGTATCCTTGAGCCCCACCGCTGCTGCAATTTCTCCAGCGAAGACCTGCTTCACTTCTTCTCGGTCGTTGGCGTGCATTCGGAGTATTCGTCCTATGCGTTCCTTGTTGCGAGTGCGAGGATTATAAACATAACTTCCTGCCGTCAGACTTCCTGAGTAGACACGAAAGAAAATAATTTGTCCAACGAATGGGTCGGTTGCAACTTTGAAAGCAAGCGCAGAGAAAGGCTCGGCATCAGACGCATGTCGTAGCATTGGCTCTTCGGTGTCTGGATTTACTCCTTCAATAGGCGGAATGTCTGTCGGCGCCGGAAGGTAGTCCACTACGGCATCAAGCACAAGCTGAACGCCTTTGTTTTTCAAAGCAGAACCCGCAAATACCGGAAAAATTTCATTGGCAATAACCGCCTTGCGAAGTGTCCTTTTCAAAACATCCTCGTTCGGAATAATTCCTTCCAAATACTCCGTCATCATGACTTCGTCCGTTTCAACTATTTTTTCAACAAGTTCTCCATGGAATTTCTCGGCGTCGGCTTTCATATTTTCGGGGATTTCTTTTTCAACCACCTTATTGCCCATTTCGCCTTCAAAGTAGTAAGCCTTCATCTTCAAAAGGTCTACAACTCCTTCGTGATGCTCTTCAAGTCCGATAGGAATTTGCATGCGCACCGCTTTCTTACTCAAGCGGTCTAGTATAGTCGCAAACGAATGCTCAAAAGATGCGCCGGTTCGGTCAAGTTTGTTGATAAAACAAACACGAGGAACTTTCGCCTCATCGGCGTAGCGCCAGTTTGTCTCAGACTGAGGCTCTACTCCGGCCACGCCGTCAAAGACAACCACGGCTCCATCAAGCACGCGAAGAGAACGTTTCACCTCCACGGTGAAATCTATGTGACCAGGGGTATCAATTATATTAAAACGATGTTTCTTGCTTTTGTCGGTCAAAGCATAGGTAGGTGTCCAAAAACAAGTTACGGCAGCGGAGGTGATGGTTATCCCGCGCTCTCTTTCCTGCTCCATCCAGTCAGTAGTAGTTTCTCCGTCGTGCACTTCCCCTATTTTGTGGGATACTCCCGTATAAAAAAGCACGCGCTCAGTCGTCGTTGTCTTTCCCGCATCGATATGCGCGATAATTCCAATATTCCTAACTTTCTCTAGTGGATAGTCTCTTTCCATATTTTATAAAAATTATTTTTAAAATTACCAAGCAAAATGAGCAAAAGCTTTGTTGGCTTCGGCCATCTTGTGAGTATCTTCTTTCTTTTTAATAGCCGCGCCTTCGTTTTTTGATGCAGCTATAAGTTCATCGGCAAGCTTCAAATGCATCGGTCGTCCTTTGCCTCCTCGCGCAGCATCCCTAATCCATCGCATAGCAAGAGCCAAGCGGCGTTCTGCGCGAACTTCAACCGGAACCTGGTAGTTAGCACCCCCGATTCTTTTTGAGCGAACTTCAGTCATGGGTCCAGCGTTCCTAAGCGCCAAGTCAAAAATTTCAAGCGGATTAGGATTGCCTGTTTTTTCCTTTATTTCGTCAAAAGCTTTATACATTACCTTGCGAGCAGTCTCCTTTTTTCCAGACCACATCACATAGTTAATAAACTTCTCCAATTTTTCGGAATTGTAGACAAAGTCAGGTTGGACTGTATTTCGATTTTTTACTTTTCTTCGCATAAATTATTTTATTTCTTAGCGTCTTTTCTAGGCTTCTTGTTTCCGTATAAGGAACGTCCTTGTCTCCTCTTTTCTACACCTTGCGTATCAAGCACTCCACGAACTATGTGGTATCGAACTCCAATCAAGTCCTTCACGCGTCCTCCGCGAAGCATTACCACGGAGTGTTCCTGAAGGTTGTGTCCTTCTCCAGGGATGTAGGCTGTTACTTCCATTCCGTTCGTCAATCGCACTCTGGCAATTTTTCGAAGAGCGGAGTTAGGCTTTTTTGGAGTCGTAGTAGAAACTTTAGTGCAAACTCCTCGCTTAAAAGGAGCAGGATAAAACACCGGTCGGTTCTTCAAGACGTTAAATCCTTTCGCCAAGGCAACTGTCTTGTGCTTGGAGCGGACCTTTACTCTATTTTTCTTTATTAATTGGTTTATTGTTGGCATTTGATTTTGCGAAATCATGTCGCGCACGTCCATTTAGCGCGACTTATCAAAACAAAAGAGTCCGAAGACCCTGGGGTTAATCTACTATAAACCCTGGAAAATTGCAAATCTTAACGCCTATCTAAGGGGAAAGCCCGTAATAAGGTTGAAAATAAAAGAAAGAATCGGGAATAGAGAGTCCGCAAAGAACATAATAAACACGAGGAGAAGAATGAGCGAATATTGTTCTAAGGCAAAAACCCTGTCGGAAATACGGTCGGGCAAAAGGTAGAAAAGTATTTTGGAGCCATCAAGGGGAGGTATGGGGACCAGGTTGAATATACCCAAAGCCAAATTCACTATGACTATTGCCGAAGTTATGAAATAAAAATTGGGAGATAAATCAAAACCAACGGAAAAACGCATAATAAGACCGAAAACGATAGCGATAAAAAAATTGGACGCAACTCCGGCCGAAGCTACGGCTATCGTCCCCCACTTTCTATTGCTTAGATTGTTGGGATTGTAAGGCACGGGCTTGGCCCAGCCGAAAACAAATCCTGCCTTGGAAAGAATAAGGAGCGCAGGCAAAAGAATGGAACCGAATAAGTCCAAGTGCCTTATTGGGTTTAAGGTTAACCGTCCAGCATTCCTTGCTGTCTTGTCGCCGAAATATTCCGCTACGAACCCATGGGAAACTTCGTGGATGACGATAGACATTATAAGTATGGCTATATAAAAAATTCCGTCTATTGCGCTCATGTAAAATCTATGATAGCATACATTCCGTTATGAAAAAAATCTGTGCGATAACTAAAAAGGGCTCAATTGTAGGCGGCGGGTATTCCAACAGAACTCGTGCCACTAAATTCAACCCTACCGGCAAGAAAAGGAAGTATCCCAATCTTCAAAAGAAGCGTCTTTTCATCCCTGAACTAAATAAAACTGTAAACATAGAAGTTTCCGCCCGAGGTATGCGAACAATGAAGAAACGAGGCACCTATGCCACCCTCCTCAAAGCCGGACTAGTGCAAGCTAAATAATAAAAAATCCCCGATAAGGGGATTTTTTATTATGTTTTTTATTGAGGAACAAAAGTAAGAGCTGTTCCCTTCTTGCCTGCTCGGCCGGTTCGGCCGATGCGGTGCACGTAGGTGTCATAGGTCTGAGGCACGTCAAAGTTGATGACGTGGGTAACATCCGGAATGTCCAAACCTCTCGCAGCCACATCCGTGGCGATAAGAATATTTATTTTATCTTTCTTGAAGTCATCCAATATGCGGATGCGTTCCCTGCTTCGCTTGTCGCCATGAATTCCACCCACCTTGAATCCGGCGCGCGCAAGCTCTTTGGCTAGAGTATCCACGCTGTGTTTCATCTCGCGGAAAATTAGAACCTTATCAGTACCCTCTTGTTTTAAAGTTTCATGAAGTTTTTCAAGTTGTTCGTCTTTACCTCGGTAGCGAACCACATCCTGGTCAATATTTTTTGCGGTTTCTCCCGAAATCACGGAAATAAAAATAGGGCTCACCAAATACTGTTCCGTTAATTTTTTTATGTCCGGAGAAAGTGTGGCTGAGAAGAAAAGCGTCTGCCTTCCTTCTTTCGGCGTCTTGCCGATTATATAAAGCATGTCGTCCCTGAATCCCATATCAAGCATTCTGTCGGCCTCGTCTAGAACCACGGAGTGGCACGTTGATAAATCTAAAACTTTTTGATCGATTAAATCTCGAAGCCTACCCGGAGTTCCGATAACAAAAGAAACTCCCATTTTAATTTCGCGGATTTGTTTACTGATAGGCAACCCTCCGACACAAGAAGCAGAAAACATCCCCATCCCAAAAGCCAGGTTTTTAAAATCGCTTTCTATTTGAAGCGCGAGCTCCCTGGTAGGCGCCATGATAAGCACAGTTTCTCTTTTTTTCTGCCCTTTTGTTTGAGCAATTTTTTCTATAAGAGGCAAAAGGAATGCCGCTGTCTTGCCGGTTCCCGTATTGGCCATGCCGAAAACATCGTTCCCCGCGAGAACGACTGGAATCGCCTGGTCTTGAATCGGCCTTGGGTGGATATATCCTGTTCTCAATATGTTGGTCTGGACTTGTTCGTTGAAGGGAAAGTCAGCAAATGTGTGTTTGGACACATAAGGCTTCTCTTCCACATAGACTCCCTTCTTGATGAAACGAGAAAAATCTATTCTCTCTCCGCGAGACCTTTTATTGCCCCCTCCTCCGCCTCTTTTAAAAGCTGGGCGAGAATTACCAAAACCACCTGAGCTTTTTCGAGCTCCGAAAGGTTTCCTAAATCCGCCGGAAGCGGAACTTGAGTGCGGTCTAGCCGAAGCAGGACGCGCAAAACTGCGTTTGTTTATCATATATTACTTTGTGTCATGGCAACCAATCTTCACGACACAAAGTCATAATTGATTCCATCACTTGCCCGCCTCAGGCGGGAGCTCAGTCTCGTTAAATAATTAGGTGAGAATGATACATGAAGTATAGCATTTTGAGCTTGCTTTGTCAATGTTTTAATAATGATATAGAAAAAGCTATACTGACTGAATGGAAAACAAACCTCAAGAAAAACTTTTGGGCAAGCATGTAGACGACTCTTATTTGGACCTTTTGGAACATATCATGAAAAATGGCGCGGTAAAAACCGACCGCACCGGCACCGGGACAAAAAGCTTGCTTGGATACCAAATGCGTTTCAACTTGGCCGACGGATTCCCTCTTCTCACCACCAAAAAGGTTCCCATAAAATCAATCATCCACGAATTATTATGGTTCATGCGCGGAGACACAAATTTGAAATATCTTGCTGACAACAACGTGCACATTTGGGATGAATGGCCGTTCAAGGCGTATTTGGTTAGAAACAATATACCCGTGCCGAAAACAGACTCCGAAGAATGGAATACCGGAATAAAAGAATTTATAGAAAAAATAAAAACAGATGAAAAATTTGCAAAAGATTACGGTAACTTGGGACCTATTTACGGATACCAATGGCGAAGCTGGCCAGCTCCAAACGGAAAACACATAGACCAGCTCGCGAAGGTCATAGAAGATATTAAAAAAACTCCTGATTCACGAAGACTCATAGTTTCCGCATGGAATGTCGCGGACCTGGAAGAGATGGAAAAGGCCGGACTTCCTCCGTGTCATTGTTTTTTCCAGTTCTATGTCGTTGACGGCAAGCTTTCTTGCCAGCTTTACCAGAGGTCTTGCGACACATTTTTGGGAGTTCCTTTCAACATTGCCTCTTACGCAATCTTCACCATGATTATTGCCCAAATCACAGGGCTCCAAGCCGGAGAATTCGTTTGGACTGGGGGTGATGTGCATTTGTATTCAAACCACTTGGAACAAGTGAAGCTTCAGCTCTCACGCAGAAACGACATTAGGCCAATGCCTCAGATGAAAATTAATCCAAGCAAAATGAAGATAGAGGATTTTACTATAGAAGATTTTGAGTTGGTTGATTACAATCCCCATGATTCCATTAAGGCCCCTATCGCCGTATAAATACCTGTCCCGTACTAAATTTTTGATTACGCAAAATGATCACTATTAATAATAACTTAAAATTTTAGTACTGGGATGATTTCATTAATCGCCGCAATTGGTAAAAATTATGAGCTTGGACAGAAAAACGCCCTTCTTTGGGATATGCCCGCCGACATGAAACATTTTCGTGACACAACCAAGGGGCACACAGTCATAATGGGTCAAAAAACTTTCGAGTCTATCGGCAAACCACTCCCCAACAGAAGAAACATCGTGGTGACCCGTAATGATTCTTTCCGCGCGGAAGGCGTGGAGATTTCCATGTCGCTTGAAGACACTTTGGAATTGTTTAAGGATGTTCCGGAAGAAGTTTTTGTTATCGGCGGAGGTGAAATTTACAAACAATCCATAGATAAAGCGGACAAATTGTTCATCACTCATGTAAATAAAAATTTTCCCGACGCGGACACTTTCTTCCCTGAAATAGTTCCTATTGTTTGGAACGAAACAAAACACGAGGAACACGAAGCTGATGATAAGAATGTTTATACCTACACTTTTTCGGTTTACGAAAGATTTTTCTAAGAAATTACCAACCTCCCCCTCCACCACCTCCTCCACCGCCGCCTGAAAATCCTCCGCCGCCGCTACCGCTATTTCCCGGGGACGAACCTAAAGAAGAGGCGGCATAAGAACTAAAGCTAGACAGAGAGCTGCTGAAAACAACAGCATTGAATGCTCCGCTTCTTGCTCCGGAATACCAAGAAGGCGGAGTGAGATATATTCCTTCAAATTCTTTTGCCCAAATATCAGCTACCCCGAGCACCATGGCATACGGAAGTAACTTTTCAAACACTTCCGGCCTTTTCTCCGGAGCATTATGGAAAAGGAGTCGGTCCTTTTCGGCAATTCGTAGATAGTCTTTAAGCCCCAAGATATGTTCCTTGGCAGCAACTCCCTTTTCGGTTTTAGCCGGGAAAAAATATGAAGTTATTCCATAAATAACCACGGAAAGAAATATACCAAGCATTAAAGGAAAAGGGTTGCCTTGGAAAAGGAACGCGCCCAGTGTGCCTCCAATGAAGCCCGACGCCCAAATAGATAAAAATATTATTATAAACATTCTACCTCCCGAATTTTTCATTCTCCCCAAGTTTTTGTAATATCCCTTATTGAGAAGAGAATCCAAAACGGAAACAACAGTGTCGGCAGCATCTTTATAAAACACATTCTTTAATTCCGACAACTTAACGGTAACAGAATCTCCGTCAAATAATCCTTTTAAAAGTTTTTTATCGTATGCGTTGGAAATTTGGGAAAAATCTTTTAGCTTAGTAAGTTCATAGTCGTTCAGTTTTATAAGCCCCACGAAGCTTTTTTCCAATTGCCGAATCTTAAGGTATCCTTCCGTCGCAAGATAAATAATTTCGGAAGAGATGTCGCCGGTTTTCACTTTTTCGTTTACTATGCCTCCCACTTCCATCGGAGTTAATCCTTCGGGCACATCATATTGCGGCACTATCACTCCTCGGCCTTTCGGATCTCGGCCTTTTTTGTGCCAATGCCTTAGACAGAAAAATAAGGTAAGAAGAGGCAATATTCCCGCAAACACCCACGCTGAATACTTGTAAAATAAATCGGAAAAAATATCTCCCTTGCCGTAGGCCTCAACAAATCCTTTAGGGAAGCCAACCGCAACGGTAAATTCTTCTCCAATATTAAGAGACACAGGGGAAGAAAAGATAAAAACTCCGTCTTCTGTGGCCGAAGATTCGCACTGACTCGTGCTTCTTCCAAAGCCGTAATAACAGGCTGACGTGTTGGGAGTTGCCCCTTTGGGCACGACCACAACAGCGCTTACGTTGTGTATGGGCATTAACCATTCGCTTCCGGTAACATTCCAATATATTTCATCCAAGTCCTCAAGCTGAGAAACTGCCCTGGTGGCGTTGTATTTCACAATATAAAATTTCTCTCCCGTAAACGTCTGGTCGGGGTCACCTATTTTTATTCTGATATTCTTGCCGATTGTGGAAGCTTCAAACATGTGCGGGTTGTTGTCTTCGTCTACCACGCTTATGTCTCTTATGTTCATCTTCTTCCCGGTGGCCGAGTAGGGATAAATATCACGGTATATTCCGTGCCTGTCTTGGGCACCTGTTTCATAAAGGATGGTTTCCTCTACATTTATGGAGTTATCGGCATTTACAACTATGTTGGCATGAAAATTTAAAATTGCCTCTTCTTTAAAATCTTCCTGTGCAAGGGAAACATTAAAAATGCCTGTTAAGAGAAAAACGGCAATTAATAGTGTGATTTTATTTTTCATCGGTTTATATTCTAAGGGTCCTCGTCTGTCTTGATGCGGATAAAAATATCTTTTCCATCCGGAGATTTTTCTTTTTTATATTTTCTATTTTTATTTATCTCAATCTTCCTGGTAACCTCTTTTTCCAAATCAAAACCTAAAATTTCCGACATTCCTAAAAGGAAAATAGCCACATCGGCAAATTCTTCGGCAACTCCGGACTGTCCTTTGCTGAATTTGGAAAATGCTTCGGAAAGTTCTTCGTGGGCTCGGCAGAACTCTACCGCCACGTCGGTTGTGTTAAATCCCTTTTCCAGCTTATTCCTCATTACTTCTTTTTGCAGTTCTTTTAAATCAACCATAAACTATTGGTTCTTATATGGGGTAATGTCTTTACTGATAATTTCTAGCTTAACCCCCGCTTTTTTCAAAATATCCTTGGTCCTTTTCGCGGCATGATAGTCGTTCTGAGCTACGATTCTTTTTATACCAGCGGTGACGGCGAGCTTGGCGCACACATGGCACAGAACCATGCGGCAATATATCGTGGCTCCATCTATTGATACCCCGAAGCGCGCTGCTTGCACGATCGCATTTTGCTCGGCGTGCGTCGTGCGAATGCAATGCATTGATTCCGTCCCATCTTCATTTACAACTTTTTGCATGTCATGCCCCGCTTCATCACAGTGAGGAAGTCCCGGCGGTGACCCCACATAGCCCGTGGATATAACTCTCCTGTCTTTTACAATCACACTCCCGCTCCTTCCCCGGTCACAGGTGGCTCTAGTTCCCACATAGTTGGCCATGCCTAAAAAATATTCGTCCCAGGAGGGTCGTTCGTGTTTGGTGTTCTTGGTGGAAGCTTTTTTCACTACTTTAATATACTCCCCCACAAAGAAAAACTCAATCCGAGCTTTTTTTCCCTAGCGCCCTTAAAACTTTTAAATACATTTTTTCCACATTCTTGCGCTGTTTTGGTCCGGTTGTAACATAGTGGTCCAGCCCCGGAGCGGCGTTTATTTCTATAATGTAATAGGGCGAATTTTTCGGACTCTCGGTGATGTCTCCCTTGGTAACCATTATATCCACCCCCGCCATCCGCAATCCCATATCACGAGTAAGCGAGGTTGCAATTTTATAAAATCCATCGTGGATAGTATTGGTTACGTCAACAGCATCTCCGCCAGTGGACAAGTTGGCATTATCAAGTAAAAAGACTTTTCTTCCCTCGGCGAGAATATTCGCAAACCCAAGCCCTTGTTTGCGTAGTTTTATTTTCATTCTCTCATCTTTAAAATTTATTTTTGTATCCCTCCCCGACAATATAAAGCCTTTTTGCTTCTTTTGGAGAAGCTTGATGATGGAGCTCTTGCCATCCCCTACAACGGAGAGAGGAATGCGTTCATATGCTGAAATAATCTCTCCATCCAGCACAACAACCCGGTAATCTCTTCCGGGTAAATATTTTTCAATTAAAGCCACTCTGTCGCTTTTGAAAATTTCATTTAGCGCTCTTGTTAATTCTTTGGCGTTTCCCGCTAGGCTGACTCCCGAACCTTGGCTTTTACTGTTCGGCTTGGCAATTACCGGGAACCCCATAGCTTTTGCGTATTTCAGTCCAAAAGAAACAACTCGGTTACTGTTTACCGCCCGAGCCCAGTCATCTTTAAATACGGTTATCCCGTCCGCCACCGGATAATTCTTTTTTTTCATAAAAAACTTTGCGTAATCTTTGTCCCTGGCAATGTCGGCAGACGCAATGTGGTTCAAGTCAAGCGAATACATTCGCAGTGACCGCACAATGCCATTTTTATAAATTATTTGGGCGGCAATCCCCCATTCCGGCTCGACGACAACTTTCGCCCCTATCTTGGGAGCAAGTTTCACAATAAGTTCCGTCAGGTAAGGTGTTGTAGGCTTTGACTTATTTTTTCTCATTCATCTTTTTTAACATTGGATAAAAAATGTCGGTTTTAGCTTGTATTTTAAGTTCGTTTCTGTTTGTTTTTTTCAAAAAACGGACTGGGGCTCCGGTAATCAACGCAAGCGGTTTCCGCTCTTTTCCTTCTCCCATACAGAGAACAGTGGCGGAAGCCAAGCTGTCTCCGACATCAACTCTTGAGATTTTCAAAATTCTGCCGAAAATATCTTTCTTCCCCCGATAGTCTCGAACTCCCTCAAACCCCGCATATCCAAGCGCCACTCCCACCACCCCCGCTCGGAGAGGAAATATCCCGCTGTCAGAAATTAAGACACCCAAGTTTTTTAATTTATATTTCTTCTTTATCGCTTCACGAACTCTTTCCGACGAGACAAAACTATCTTTTGGAAGCAAGATAAGTTTTCCGTTTCCATTGGATTCATCAACTCCGGCGGAAGGCATAACCATTCCATCTTTTATGGTAAGCCACGCCTGCTTGGTTTCTACCGCAAAACTGGCTTCTTTTTTTATGATAGCTATTTTTTGCTTGTCATTTTCATAAGGAGCCGTTCGGCCCTCCGCCAGCGCCACAATTTTGGAAGTTATGACCAATATGGAATTCTCGGGAAATTTTTTTACGTATTTGAAAACGAACGCCACCAAATCCTGATTTTCCCGAAAAATTCCGGTTTTTATGGAGTTAATTTTCATGTTTATATTTTAACAAAAGTGTTCCTTTATCGTTAAGTCTTTTCACGGACAATAGCGTAAATTTGTGTTTTTTAAACCGGCTCCCCGAGAACATCGGCACCCCGGCAGAAAAAACGTAAGGCTCAATGGTGACAAAAAGCTCGTCCAACATTCCGTGCTCCAGGCAAAAGTTGTAAACCTTCGGCCCGCCAACAATTGCTATATTTTTATACTTCTTGCTTGCTAAAAAACTTTTCAAGTCAGATTTTTCCGGGTTTAAAAAAAAGACGGAACCGGATACTTTTATCTGTCCAACCCTTGATGTTAAAACTATTGTGTTTCTCTTCATAAGCCGTCTTTTGGCAAGCTTGAATGTATTCCTACCAACAATGACCGCATCCGCTTGGGTCAGAGATTTCTGGAAAAAGGCCCAGTCTTCTTTACTCGTCCAGCTGGTGCCGGAATTACTGCTTTGGGCTATTTTCCCGTCAATGCTGGCCACCACAAAGCCCGTATACTTAATTTTTCCCGATTGCTTCTTTGTCATTTCCATACTTTCTTAGAACATGAATCCCTAAATACGAAAGAGGAGTATAAGCAAAACCCATCAAAACTTTAAAAATCCACCATGGCAAAATTATGGCTAAGATAACGGGAAAAGGATACACCCCTAGAAAAGCTACGAACATAAAAATAACCGTATCTAAAAATTGAGACCAAATATTGGACAAGTTGGACCTCAGCCAAAATCTTTTTTCTCCGGTATGCTTCTTAAAAAAGAAAAAAGATATTACGTCTTGATATTCCGCGATGAAAAAGGCCACAAGAGAGGCTATGGAAATACGGGCAGTTAATCCGAATATCTGATTATAGCCATCCTTCACCCACAGGCTTTTTTCTGCCCACGGAGTTATGGTTGACACAAAAGAGTAAGCGAGAAACAGGACTATAGAAAGAATGCCGGCCAAAACGAAATTTTTGGCCATTTTTTTACCATAAACTTCTCCAATAACATCTGTCATTATGAATACAATTGGAAAAGAAAAAACACCCACAGAAAGATGAGTACCGAACAAAAAAGGCATGAGCTTAATTCCCAGGGTGTTGGCAGCAAAAAGAGAGGTTATGTAAAGAGTTAAACAAATGAGAATTTTTCTATAATCCTTCTCGGTAAGCTGTTGCATAATTTTTAGGAAACTTAATCCTTAACTTCAATACCCATAGAGCGAGCAGACCCCGCAATAATATTTATTGCTCCTTCGTCGTCTTTGGCGTTCAAATCCGCCATTTTTTTGTTCGCGATTTCAAGTGCCTGAGCGCGAGTAATTTTTCCAACCTTAGACGAAGCGTTTTTCCCGGAGCCTTTCTCTATGCCGGCTGCCTTTAAAATTAGCCCCGTAGCTGGAGGAGTTTTCACCACAAAGTCATAGCTTCGGTCTTCGTAAACAGTTATGGATACGCCTACCTTGTCCCCTGCCATCTTTTGGGTAGCGGCGTTAAATTTAGTAACAAAGTCTCCAATGTTAATACCGGCTTGTCCGAGTGCGGGACCAAGAGGGGGCGCAGGCGTAGCTTTTGCTGCCTGGATTTGTAGTTTTATTTTTTTGGTTATCTTTTTTGCCATATGATTGTTTTAGACTACTATAAAGTTATATTAATTGCAATTTTCGCTTCACTATTTAAATCTTCTTTACCTGCAAGAAATCCAATTCCACCGGAGTTTCGCGCCCGAACATTGATACCAGAACTTTAACTTTTCCTCGGTCCTGGTCTACAGAGCTAACCTTGCCCTCAAGCTCCTTGAAGGGTCCATCCGTAATGAGAACAGTTTCCCCTATTGTCATGTCTATGTTGTGCTTGGCTGTTCCGGTGTCCATTTTCTTGAATAAGTAATCCACCTCATCTTTTCGGAGAGGCACAGGGTTCACCCCGGCTCCAACGAACCCGGTAACTCTCGGCGTATTGCGGACCACATACCAAGAATCGTCCGTTACTATCATATCCACGAGAACGTATCCCGGATAAATCTTTTCTTCCACTTCCGCCCGCTTTCCTCCTTTGATTTTTATTTTCTTTTCTACGGGAACAATAACGTTAAAAATTTTATCATTCATGCCGAGCGAATCTATGCGCTGTTTCAAATTGCGAAGAACCACGTTCTCATATCCCGCGTAAGTGTGGATGGCATACCAATTTCTAACTCCTTGTGTTTCTTGTTTTGACATAAGTTTTTACAAATATACGAAACTCGCCCTAGATGGGGATTATTCTCTGGAGAGCTTGAGAGAAAATGTAATCAAAAACTCCCAAATAATATCCGATGATTATGGAAAGAGCGATAACAAGCAGAGTGTAATACATGGTCTGTTGCTTGGTCGGCCAGTTCACATGCTTTAATTCCCCCTTGGTTTCCTTTAAATATTCTATAAATTTTGACATTGATTTGATTTAGTCTCTTAAAAAAGCCCCTCTCAGGGCTTTTTTAATAATACTCTTTTTAGTCAAAATAGTCAATCCACCTATTTGTCTGCCAAAATTTATCTTATTTCGTAAGTTACCACTACATTTGAAATAATTTTATTTTCTCCGGCTGGAAGCTCAGGGGAAGGCGCGGCGCTCTCGGCCACGCTAGACACAGACATCATTGCGTCTTTGGCATACATCATCGGATACCCCCTGTTTTCGGAGAAATTCACAATGCGCACCAATCTAACTCCTAGGTCTTCCGCCAATGTTTCCGCTTTGGCTTTTGCCTCCTCTATAGCCATTTTTCGAGCTTCGGCTTTAAGTTCATCTTCGTTTTCAATAGAGAAGTTCGGTCCGCTGATTTCGGACACCCCCAGTGCTCCCGCGCCCGCCACTATATCTCCAGCTTTTACCAAGTCTCGAACTTTTACGGAAATATACTCGGAAACTTCGTATCCCACAACTTTGGGCGCCTGCTGTCGGCAAGAATATGAGTTGTAGCAAGGCATTCCGTAATCATATTTTGGGTAAGAATTATAACTCTCTGTTTTAATGTCTTTCTTTTCTATGCCGTTTTTCTCAAGAAATTCCAGGACTGATTTTTCCATTGTGGTTACCTTTTCTTGAGCGTCTTTGGCTTCTCTCGCATCCGCCCGAAGAGTCAGATTTACCAAAGCCAAATCGGCAACCGCATTAACTTCTCCCTTTCCCTCAAAACTCATTGTATTCCCCGCTGGAATTCCCCCACCGACAAAGCGAAGACCTTTAACTTCAGATACCACTTTCACCGCGAAGAATACGGACACTATAATCATAAGCATCCCTGCCGCTTTAAACATATTTGATTTTTCTTTGCTAGATGTTTCCATAAATAATTATTTATTAATTGCTAAAAGTTCTACCTCAAAAATCAACGTGGCGTTCGGAGGTATTACTCCCGGAACCCCGGTAGCCCCATAGGCATCTTCCGGTGAAATAGTAAGTGTTTTTTTCTCCCCGACTTTCATCCCAACTATCCCCTTGTCCCATCCCGGAATAACTTGGCCGGCTCCTAAAGGAAAAACGTATGGTTCTACGTGCCCAAACTTTGGGTCAACGTTTGAATCAAACACGGTTCCATCGGACAGCCTGCCCGTGTAATTCATGGCTACCATGTCTCCCGACTGCGCCACCGCCCTGCTTTCTGTCGACACACTGTCATTAACATTATTTGCATCCATATTTACTTTATTGTTTATGCTGATAAAAATCAAAACTCCAACCAAGGCAAGACATATCAAGGTTGCCACAACTATATTCATCTCTTTTCTCTTTTCCATATGATTTTACGAAATTATGTCGCGCAACCGCCTACAAAGACGCGACTCTTTTATTAATAATTTAATGAGCCAATTATACACCCCTTATGGCTTAAATCAAATTGACTTCTGTTTCAAGATTTATTTCATATTTGTCCAAATAACTCTTCTTTATTTTCTCTGCAAAATTTACAACTTCTTCTCCTGTGGCTTTGCCGTTGGTAACAATCACCAGGGCGTGCCTGTCGTGCACACCCACGTTTCCTTCCCATTTACCTAGCCACCCCAGCTCTTGCAAAAGTCTGCCCGTGGCAATTTTTACAAAATCTTCTTTCAAAATCGCTGGGTTATCCAAATCTTTGTAATGCAAATCGTCAGGCGGGTAGCATTGAAGCTCTGTCACCTCTTTTTTTAATTCCTCGTATTTCTTTCGGCTAACAACCGAGTTTAGGAAAAAACTTCCAACAGTGGGTATCTTTGTGGGGTCCGGAAGTTTTCGCTTCCTGATACTCACTACGGCTTCATATACATTTTTTATAGTGTAAGGAGGGGGCGACAATTTTTGCATTTCTTCTTTTATAGAGTCTCGAGTTATTCCCATCTGGTAATAAGAATCTTCTATCACTGGATTTTTTGATAGTTGAATTCTGACTTTTAAAATGATATATTTGCCTCGGAGCTTGGTTTTAAAAATACTACTTCGGTAGCCGAACTCGCATTTTTCTTTGTTAAATTCCTCAACGTTTCCTGTCTCAATATTAAATGCGTCCAAAGATATAAACACCTCAGAGAAATTCTCTCCGTAGGCGGCAATGTTCTGCACTGGCGCCGCCCCCACGGTGCCGGGAATATAGGCAAGGTTTTCTATCCCTCCCCAGTCATTATTTACCGAATACGTAACTAAATCGTGCCAATTTTCCCCGGCGCTTACTTCTAGTAAAATTTCTTTATCGTCTTCCTTTAGAACTTTCTTCCCCAAGAGAGATATTTTCACCACAATGCCGTCAAAATCTTTTGTAAATAAAATATTACTACCCCCGCCCAAAAAGAATTTTTTATTTTCCTTAAACTCGGGAGTTGCAAAAAGTTCGCTGAGTTCTTCCTCACTTTTAATTTCAACAAAAAGCTTGGCGTCCGCATTGATACCAAAAGTATTCAGGGCAGACAAATTGTAATTTTGTTCTATCTTCATGCTGTTTACTCTACATAACTCTACATAAAGAGCGAAACAAGGGTTCCGATGCTGACTGTTAATACCACCGCAAAGGTAAGCCACCCTAGAATGTTTCTGCCCTTTTGATTTTTAAAATCTCCCATTACTTCCCCGTCTCCACTCAGACGAACTATGAAAAAAACCATAAGGGGTGAAATAACTCCGTTAAGCACAGCGGCATATATGAGTGCTTTAATGGGGTCCAGCCCGACAAAGTTCAAAATAATACCCAGCGCCATGGCAAAAATTATTACTCCATAAAAAGAAGTGGCTTGTTTCAGCTTCCTGTAAAGCCCGGTCTTCCAGCCGAAAGATTCGGAAATAGCGTATGAAGCCGACCCGGCCAGTATCGGGATAGACAGGAATCCGGTTCCCAAAATGCCAAGAGCAAAAAGAGTAAACGCGAGTTCGCCAGCGAAAGGACGCAGGGCCGAAGCGGCATCGGATGCCGTGGCTATGTTTGTAATCCCATTGGCGTAAAGAGTGGCTGCGCATGCCGCGATGATAAAAAACATAACTATGTTTGAAACAAACATGCCGGACAGCACGTCTATTCTCATGTTCTTGATATCGTTCATGGTCGTACTGGAACGACGGGCTTCTACTGTTTTTTCTCCATGTAAAATTTGCTCCTCAACTTCCTGCGAAGACTGCCAGAAAAATAAGTAGGGCGAAATGGTAGTACCGAGCGCCGCGCAGATAAGTATTATTACTTCTTTGGAAAAACTAAAATTGGGAATAACCGTGTTTCTCAATACTTCCCCCCAGTTTATGTCCACCGAAAAAGCAGAGATTACATAGGCGAACAAAACAAACGTTAAGTATTTTAAATACTTTGAATACCTTTTATATGAAATGAAAATTTGGAGAAATAAAGAAAGAATCGCAAATAAGAAAATCAAAAATGAAGCGTTGAGCCATGGGTATATAAGCTGGGCACTTTTTGCCATAGCTCCCAAATTCGCGCCAATATTAAAGACATTCGCGAACAGAAGAAGCCCAGTGCATAAATATAGAATTTTTTTGGAATAGTGCTTTCGGATATTGGCCGCTAAGCCTACTCCGGTGGAGAGCCCGATGCGAGCGCACATTTCTTGCACCACCACCAAAAGCGGAAAAGAAAAGAGCGACATCCAAATAAGGCCGAATCCCTGAGAGGCTCCCATTTGGGAATAGGTGGCAATGCCGGAAGGGTCGTCGTCGGCCGCGCCGGCGGTGAGTCCAGGCCCAAGTGTTTTAAAATATTTTGAAGCTGCTTTAATTGAAGGTTCATTGTCTACCCCGTCTTTTAGTTTGCGCCCAGCCTCTACTCCCTTTTCCAAAACTTCTGCCGGCGCGCTAAAAAATTTTTCCCACAGAGTCTTTTTCATTGTCTAAGTATAGTTACTGTCCCATCTTTATGCAATTTTATAACTTTTGACGCTTTGCTGGTAAGCTCGCCTCCATCCACATACATCTCAACCGAGTCTTTAAAATATTTTTTTGCTTCCTCTGCGCTGAGCGCGGGAGGTAACCCTTCCGGATTGGCGGAAGGGGCTAGAACAGGACCCGATTTCATTAACATACTCCGAAGCTCTTCGTCCGCTGGAACGCGGAACGCAAGGGTTTTTGTCCCGCGGTGCAGATAAGAAAGATTCTCATCCAAACACTCAAAGATAATGCTTACCGGGCCTGGCCAGTATTCGCCCATCTTTCTTTCCTGTTCTGCCGACGGGGTTATGGAGAATTTTTTAAGCTCCCCTGGGTCTCCAATCAGAATAATGCATGGTTTTTCCAAATCGCGCCTCCGCAAGGAATAAATTCGGTTGACGACAGACGCGGAAAGGGCGCTACCGACTACGCCATAAATAGTGTCGGTAGGCATAACTATTATCTTATTTTGTTTCAACGCCGTCACTATGTCAGCCCCGTCTTTTTCCATAAAATATTTAATAAGACCTGAAATGCACGCCTCCGCGGGGATGTGACATTTTTCTGTAAAAATCCAGTTCGGGGTTTATTTTTTTTGAGTTGAATATTATCTGGTCCATTCCTTCCCAAAGCAGAAACCAAGCTGCCGGTTCAAGGAAAACCACAAGGAACGACAGAAGCAGATTGCGCGTCGGGTCTTCGAATATTATAAAAGTAGCCGCTATCATTGAAATCACCCCAAGAATTACCATTACTATTCCCAGCTTAAGAACTCGGCGTTTTTCTTCTGTGTGTATTTGATAATACTTTTTAAAGTGAGCTGATATGCGCTCTCGGATAGTGGCCTCATGCGATTCGTTACGTTCTTTCTCAGGAAGATGTAAAACTAACTCTACCCCTGCGTCTTTTCTGTCAAATACAGCCCTTTTCATTTCGTCTAAAAAGTCAATGGAAAGCGCGCGTTTGGAATATGGCCTAAAATCAAAGTCGGAAAAAATATCATCATAATTAGTGAGCCTAAGGGAAAGCTCCTCGGTTTCAGGCGGCGGAAAAGATTCGTGTTTCATAGCCTCATTATAACATGCGAAAAATTGGGTCGCCTTAGCTCAACCTATCTTACCACACTGTACGACCAAGAATATATGGCCGGTGTACGAGAGAAACTAAGGTTTATTGCCGACCTAAAAGCTGAGCAAGACAAAGAACCTGTCTTGGCGTAATTCGCCCAAAATTGGACCATGTGCGATTTTCGAAAGCAATTCAAGGTATTCCCCCAATCTATCTGAATTTAACTACTAGAGACACCGTGAATGCGATGTCTCCTAAGTGCCTTCCAGCTATCCTTTACGAGCCAATTGCCCCAAACTTACCGCAACATAGACGGCGCTTAAGCCGACAAGCGCGTACACTATGCGAGATATTCCCGACATGTCGCCGAACAAGGTCGCAACGAGATCGAATTTAAGAATTCCAACCAAGCCCCAGTTCAAACCTCCGACTACAACAAGCACTAATGCTATGTAATCAACTGCATTAAGATTTTTCATTTATATTTTTATTATTTTAATAATATTACTTAGGCATTAACACTGAGTCGATAACATGGATAACGCCGTTTGTGCATTCGATGTCCGCCTTGATCACTTTTGCATCATTGATCATGACACCGTTTGAGGCATCAATTTTCACAGTGCTGCCCTGAACAGTTTTCGCTTCTGTCATACCTGCAACGTCTTTTGCCATAACTTTTCCGGAAACGACGTGGTAGGTCAAGATTGAAGTAAGCTTTGCTTTGTCTGCTAACACCGCTTGCAATGTTTCAGCTGGAATTTTTGCAAACGCATCGTTCGTTGGAGCGAATACGGTAAAGGGTCCGGGACCTGAGAGCGTTGCAACTAAATCCGCAGCTTTGACTGCGGTAACAAGTGTCGAGAACTCTGGATTTTCTACTGCTGTTTCAACAATATTTTTCATAGATATATTTTCTCAATTAACTACATTATTCTATGGCTCGAAATCGACCGTAATTAATTTGGCCCTCATTATCCATTGTACCTTGTTCGCATCTTTAATCCTAAGATTTTAGAGCTTGCGGCTGTCGTAAGCCCAATGTAGGATCGCCTGGCGCTGAACGGGACGACAGGAAAGATCTTTTGCTCTGCAATTTTTCCTAACTTGAGCAATATGTCGAGTTATTGCTTTCCATCGCTTGATCTGGCGCGCATCTTCTTCTAACAATCTTCTGCCCATATAATACCGGCAATACCACTGGAACCATCCGCGCGGATCATGCTCTTCGTTGATCCAGCCTTTTTCTTCCCAGACTTTAAGCGGCTGGCTGGCGTGCTTATGGAAATAGTTGAGAGTATCATCGTGATGCTTCGGCGAGAGTTTAGCATGGACAAACCAAGTTTTCGGAAATTCTTTTCTGCAGTCAGTCATATACTTGCCCCCAAAGACGCCAAGTGCAAGCATTTCCTTTGGTGAAAGTTCCGGCTTAAATTCTGGAGAGAAGTTCCTGCCAACTGGTTCGCTAAGCTCGTATTTGTAACCCTTCTGGAATTTATCATTTACAGTGACTATTTTTCTTTTTGTTTTAAGTTTCATATTTATTTGGCCACTATATATGCCACAAGTAAAAAGAGTCCGCCCCACCAACCGATATCGGAGACAATGAGGCTTACCATGATTTTCTTTTGCCATGACGCAGGCAGTAGTTCCCCCGAACGTCCTTCTTTTTCACGCTGTAGCATAAACAGACTAACCTTAAAGGATAGGAAGTAGCCATTCGCAATGAGAACGAGAGCGATAATAGAATGAATGAGTGGGATACCTGAAAAAGATTGATCACGGTAGAAAATCAAACCACCAATAATAGCAAGAATGGTTCCAGCCCAAATCATAGGCTTCGTAACCTTATGCGTTCGTGTCGTCGCTTCGGTCCAGTATGATGATTTTCTTCCGAGAAAGCCATGAATGTCGATGACCGTCACGGCTCCGAGACCAATAACAAAACCGGCAAGAAATAAAAACAATCCTAGTGCATCAATCCATAGTTGCGTTGTCATAGTTTTATTGAACTTGGACCATTATTTCATTCCGATTCATCCACGGCGGAGTCCATGGCGGATTGTAGCCGGCAAAGATTGGCATGCCGATGATTGTCACGTTGTCGCGAGTAAGATCGGCAAACAACTGACTCCGCATTTTCTCAAAACGGCTATCGGTTCGATACCAAGAAAAAGTGAGTGCTGCTATTTTTTGCTCAGGCACTTCAATAAGCTTTATCTTGGCGTCATTTGGAGTAGGCAATGTCTCGAGAGTATATCCGCTTGGCATAACAAAAGAGACTACTTGTGAATTACCCTCGGCGCTTGCGGTCACTGGCACTGTCATCGCTATTTTTTCTGATGATTCTTGCGCGACGACTGGCGCAGTCATTGCGATGCTCTCCTTTTTGACATTGCCTCCGAAGATGTACCCAGCAATGATTCTAAATCCTTTATTGAAAGCGTCACCGTTTACACTTGTTCCCTCAACAACAGTTTGGGCGACAATATGAGCCGGATAATTTCTGATTTCATATCCATCAGCTTTTGTAAGTACTGAATATTTTGCTTGTTCGGCGTTCGAAGTGAAATAGCCGACAAGTGACCAGATGACGATCAGGGCTACAATTATAATGAGAACGATCAAATAAATTTTCATAATTATTTTTTAAGCGAAAGATATGTACCAACTCCTGCGATGATACTGACGATAATTCCAAACATAAATACCATGCTGTCAGTCATCTTATTTTTTAAGATACGTAGCGAGAGCCAAGAGCGACGGTACCCAGAGACCAATAAAGAGTCCTGTATCCTTATTGCCCGTGAACCAGACATATACTGCGACGAGAAGAGAGACGACAGCTGCAACGATGATCCAATTAGTTCCTTTGTTCATAAAAAATTAAGATGTTAATGAGTGAATAATATAACAACTATATCACGTATCGCTAAATTACTTGCATGCAGTAGGAAGTTCTCCCGCGTAAATTCGCCGGATTCTGCCCTGTGTGAGCTCTTCGGACCGTGTTCGAGGATTTGTCACCCTTCTGCACTTGGACCACACGTTCAGCCGATTTCAGCGAATGTTTCGCTAGATTAATTATTATTAATGAGTATGCTCAAAATGCTCTATGGCTTTTTGTTCTTTTTCTATTACCTCTTTTGGAAGGTTCTTCCCGTCTGTTTTCACAAGCATTACAGTAGAAAGAAATGTGGTTATTGGGACTGCCAAAACCAGACCTATGCTACCAATCAATATTCTCAAAGCCAGTATGAGAAATTAAATAGCTATTGGTTTCTTTATCGTAAATCAAAAACCCTAGATCAATCAAGAAATTTCTAACCCCGCTTGTTTTTAGTCTTACTTTTTGGTCTCGAACAAACCAGTATTCTCCATTTTTTAAAGAAAAATATTTAAGAAAAGTTTCCAGCTCGGAATCTCTGTAAAACGAATTTTCAAATAGGTTTCTGAGAATAAAATCGGCAAGATCTTTTTTATCTAATGAGATTTTCCTATTAATGTTTAGTTGGCTGTTCTCAACTTTAACGATTTTCACACTCACCAAAAAAGTAAGAACATCATCAAATCCGATAAAAGCGTCCTGAAACTTTTTAGCTATATAATTAACCGCTGGAAGTTGCGCCTTCTGGATTGTTTCCAGAAAAGTAATGATTCTCTGTAAATTAAGATTAGAAAAGTTAATTTTTTTGTCTGAATAATCTTTCATAGGCATTATTTTCATCATCCTCAAACATATCTAGGTTATATATTGTGTAGTCTTGGTCGATTAATTGATACATTTTTTGTGCTTTATTTTCGAGACTACTTTTAATATCATTTTCAAATGTATTAGCATATTGAAGAAAATGGTAGTGAGCTAAAATTTTCTCTGATCCTCCAACTCTGTGTATTCTGTCTAATGACTGTAGGTACTGGGCACAGTTATAAGAAAGATCATAGTAGATTGCATTATGGCAGGTAGTATGGAGAGATATTGATTCGGCACATGCGGCAGGGTTAGCAATTAGAATATCTAAACCACTGTTCGGATCAACAAACTCATTCCTTATTTTTTCCCTATCCTCTTCTTCTGTTATGGTCGTTTGTTGTATTGGCGTTTTGCCGTAAATTAACTTATTACGAAAACCTTTTTTACTCAAGATATCGCTTAATAATTCAATTGTACCCACAAAATTGGACCAGATTAAAACTTTCTCACCCTTTGATTTGAACCCCTCAAGAATCTTAAGAGTGTATTCCATTTTTGCAGGAATTTCGTATTGATCATATTGATTTATATATTTTGCAATATCGGACTTTTCATCATAAAGAGGCTCGTCGTAACCCTCCACTGCTGATTTTAGTAATCCAGTATATGAGACAGCTTGCCTAAGACGTATAATCCGGCCTCGTCTGAGTTTTAAAACTAACTCGATATCATTATATTCATCTTGAGTTGTATTTTCTCGGATTTTGTTTTCGATGGCATCATAGACGATCCTTTCATATTTATTCATTTCTAAAATAATTGGTTCGTGAAAAATCGGAGTTGTTAAATTTAAATCTGACTTTCTAACTCGATAAAAAAGCGGGCCGATTTTGTCGTTTAAGATGAGCTTAGCTTCTTCATTTTGCTTATTTTTTTCTGATTGCAAGATTTGATGTTTAGAATTTGTGTCTATCGGCTGATTATCAGGCCATAAGAAATCAAAAAGATTGAAAATATCCCCGTAACTTTTTGGAATGGGCGTACCAGTGAGAACACATCGAGCAATTGAATCTCTTGAAATAGCTAAGATGGCCTTGGCCCAGTTTCCATCTAGTTGCTTAATATAATGCGCCTCGTCAATAACAAGAAAAGGCTTAATGTGCACAGATTTGAAAAGATTTATAACCTCAGCCTGATCTTTTAAAACAGTTTGGAATGTACTTAAATATAGCTCAGACTTACTTGTATTATCTGGATAGTATTCCAGCTTTCGGGTATTTTTATCTCCTCCAGCAAGAATTTGATATTTAGGAATTCTTCCCAAGGTCATTTCAAATTCATGCTTCCATGGTCCGAATGACGCAGGTGGCCCTACAACAAATAGAGTATCTACCAAACCCTCCTTTTTTAGTTTTTCATAAACACTCAATACAACAGATGTTTTACCACTTCCTGGAACAGAAAAGTTTGCGCCATTTTGAGCTATGTACAAATGGAAGGCCGCTTTTTTCTGGTGCTCCTTAAGAGGTCTAACAATTGAGGACGTTAGAAAGGATTCAAAATCTTTATATGCAATTTTATCAAATTCACCTTCCTTAAATTTCTCGAGTCTTGCTTTTCGCTGCGAAAAATCTTTATTTTTATTTTGTAAATCTGTATAAATTTTATTTGCCGATTCTGTTAGGTCGTATAGCAATTCTTCTTTATCAAAGAATCTCACTACTTTTTGTAACATTCCTGAGGTATCATTTTCTGAAACTAAGAATAGAGAGGTGTTCTTTTCATTTTTTTGGAACCTCCAAAATAACAATTGCCCCATATGACGTGATTCAATATGGGGCTCAGAAATTGTTATACGATTTTGAACGACATCGATTATCATATACTAGTTAACGTCGTTTATATTTATCCTCGAGTTCTTCTTTACCTTTTTGGTATTTATAGAAAATATTTTTTAGCTCTTTCGCTTTTACTTCTACGCTTTCAGCTAGTTTCATCGCCTTGTTTAGATCAGCAATA
>JBAQFO010000010.1:0-6198 GCA_049287305.1 Minisyncoccia bacterium
AGTCTTCGTAGTTAAATGGATATAACGACTCCGTCCTAAGGAGTAATTGCAGGTTCGATTCCTGCCGAGGACACCAGTCGAAACCAAAAGCGCCCTGCGGCGCTTTTTTTCGTCTGGGGTCGACCGGAGCGATATTCCGCTAGTAAGCGGAATCGCGAGGGGTGGGCTGCGAGAACTCCGAGCGACGACGAGGAGTTACTTGTAGCCACAAAAAGCCATGGAAAAGCACCCGCGCCCGTAGGGCGAGATTCCTGCCGAGGACACAACGAAGTATTGCCCCGTGCCCATCAACCCTTTTATTTATAAAAGTTTTATGCTAAATTATATCTATGGATCCTGAGTCCAAAAAGATGTTGGAAGAAACTTTTCGGCTTTCCGAAGAGAATAATAAGATTTTACGCAAAGTGAGAAGCGTGCAAAAGTGGTCATTTTTGTGGCAGGCATTGAAAATCTTCGTAATAATAGGGGTAGCATTAGGAGCCTTTTACTACTTAAATCCCTATATAGACGGGCTTATAAATGTCTATTCTTCAATGTCAGGTCTGGAAGAAAAGTTCACAGGCGGGGGAGGGTCGCTGGAGAACTTTTTAAGCAATTTCAAAAATTAAGCCGAGGTAGCTCAGTTGGTAGAGCGCTCCCCTGAAGAGGGAGATGTCACCAGTTCAACTCTGGTCCTCGGCACAAAAATTATATTTCTAGATAGATTTAACTCGGATGTTGTTTTTCTTTTCCTTGTCCACTTTCTTTACCTTGATAGTAAGAAGGCCATGTTTTTCCGTGGCTTCCACTTCTTCGGGTTCTACTTCCGCAGGAAGGGAGATGGTGCGGGAAAATTTCCCCCAATAAAGCTCTTGAGTGAAGTAGTTGTCTTCATCTATAGTTCTGGATTCTTCGCGCTTGCCTCGGATTGTTATGACGTCCCGAGCAATTGATATTTCCAAGTCTTCCGGTTTTACTCCCGCCACCATCGTCTGTATGACTATGTCGGTCGGAGTTTGATATACATCCACGGTTAATTCCGCTTCATCGTTTTCTTCCTCAATCCAGTTGTTCCCTCCTTTCTTCTCGTTTTTCAGTCCCTTTGGTAAATCTTTCCTTGAGTCTAATTCTTCTTCTTCCAAACTCATGCTTCCAGTTAATCTTTCAAAAAAACTTCTTTTTTTATTTTCCATGATATGTTTATTTTGCGGAGTGGCGCCGTGTTCGCCGGTTAAAGCGGGACGCTTCCAATTTGTTAATTATAATTTATTTATATAGCCTCCTGACTTTTTCAAACAGGAGCATGATGATAATAGTAACGACCCACAAAAATGCAAATACCTTCAAATAATCGCTTCCGTTGTTTCTTATTATAAAAAAATTAAAGGCACTATGCAAGGCTATGGCCACAATAATTCCAAAAAATAGATATATTTTCTTCTTAAATCCTGACATCCAAAAAGAAATTCCTATAGCCATGCCTATGGTTCCGCTCGCCACGGTGTGCAAAAGGGTGGACCCGAGAAACCTAAGCTGTCCAGTCAGCAAGCTTACTATGGTTCCACTGGAAGACAAAGGTTTTAGTAAGTATAAGGTATTTTCAAGGGTGGCGAAGCCCAGAGCCGCGGTAATTAAGTATATGGGCCAATCTATCGGCTCGTTCGCGGTATTGTGAGTTTTATACAATATTATTAGCACAGCGAGATATTTCAATATTTCTTCCGCCGCCGCCCATAATATCAACTGCCCGTTCGGGGAGCTTATATTGGCGTGAATATATTTCTGTATGGGGAATACCACTATTACGGCAAGCATACCCATAATAAAGGCAATAGTGAGGAGGCTCTTTGGCTCCGGATACTCCTCGTCTTCCTTAAGCCAGAACCAAAGCCACAAAAGTGAAGGAATGATTCCTCCTAAGAATGCCAAGAGTATTATTTTAGGGTCGCTGGTTAATGAGGCCATTGTTCAACCATTAATAAAGTTTTCTTAGTTGGCCCACCAGAGGAACGGGCAGGCCCGCCTAGGCTCGTCGAGGCTGGCATCATCGACCAAATTTCTTCCGTAACAAAAGGGATAAATGGATGAAGGGCTCGGAGAAGGGTAGTTATTTGGGAAAGAAGAAGGGCTCTGGCGGAATCTGCTCCTTCGTTTGTCAAAATCTTTTTCTTTGAACGTTCTATTATAACGTCCGCGAAAGTGTGCCAGAAATAATGGTATAGCTTTTCAGCCACAATATAAAACTTATAGTCATCCATCTCTTTCGTTATTTCACCCATGAGCAATTTCAGCTCTTCATTGGATTTTTTGTCTTCTTCGTCATAGGCGGGGTCTTCCGTAAGTTCAAAGTCTTTAGTGTTGTCCAAAACAAAGCGAGTTGCGTTCCAGATTTTATTGGCGAAGTTTTTGTAGCCTCGTATTTTGTCGGGGGAGAGAGAAAGCGAAGTTCCCGGGGTGTTGCCGACAATCATCCCCATTCTAAAAGCGTCTGTTCCGAATTGGTCGGTAAGAGTGATTGGGTCTATGACGTTTCCTTTGCTTTTGCTCATTTTCTGACCTTTCGCGTCCAGAACCATTCCGTGTAAATACACATTTTTGAAAGGAATTTTACCGGTTACGTAAAGTCCTAACATAATCATTCGCGACACCCAGAAAAATATAATGTCTCCCGCTGTTTCCATTACGTCCGTGGGATAAAATGTTTTGAAATCTTTGCCGTCAGGGTAGCCTAAAACTACATAGGGCCATTGTCCCGAGGAAAACCAGGTATCAAAAGTATCCTTGTCCTCCGTGACCGTTCCACCGCATTTTTCGCATTTTGTTATTTTATTATCCAGGTCTACCATTCCGTGTCCGCAGTCCGTGCATAATTTAGCTGGAATGGGGATACCCCACACAATTTGTCTAGAAATGTTCCAATCCATTATATTGGAAAGCCAGTAGGTGGTGATTTTTTTGAAATGCTCCGGAATATATTTCACTTCACCGCCCTCTATTTTCTCCAGCGCTTTTTCCGCGAGGGGTTTCATTTTTACGAACCATTGGCTTTTGATTTGCGGTTCAATTAGCGTTCCGCATTTATAGCAAGTGCGTACAACGTGTTTATAATTTTCGTCTATTTTTTCCACCAAACCTTTCTGTTGCATTTTTTCTATGATTAGCGCCCGAGCTTTTTTGATATGCTGGCCGGCAAATTCTCCCGCTATAGGTAAAAGCTTTCCGTTTTCATCAATTACTTGCTCTTTGTCCAGATTGTGGCGTTCAGCAATCCCGAAGTCTGCGACGTCGTGCCAAGGGGTAATCGTCATTACTCCCGTGCCAAATTCCATATCAACCGCTTCATCTTTTACGATAGTGGCTTCTATGGGCCCGTTTATCCATTCCAATTTTATTTTCTGGCCATCTTTATATTCGGAATATCTTTTATCATCGGGATGCATGACGACATATTTGTCTCCGAATTTTGTTTCTGGACGGGCGGTGGCTATTATGAATGGTCCGTATTTTAAGTAATACAAACTATCCACTCGCTCCTCATCCTTTATTTCCAGGTCGGAGAAAGAGGTTTGGTGTTTTGAACACCAGCTTACTATTCTGTTGCCTCGATAAATTAAATCATCATCGTTCATTCTCTTGAATGTTTGATAGACAGTTTTTATCACACTATCGTCCAAGGTAAATTTCTCGCGCGACCAATCGCACGATGCGCCCATTTTTCTTATTTGGGATTTTATATTTACGGAGTTGGAAAGAGTAAAGTCTAAAATTTCTTTGTAAAGTTCCTTGGGGTCCATGCCGAAGCGTGTTCGGCCTTCTTTTTCCAATTTTTTTTCATAAACTACTTGGGTTTCAAAACCAGCGTGGTCTAATCCAGGGAACCAAAGAGTTTTATATCCCCGCATTCTCTTATATCTAACCATAATGTCTTCAATGGTCATTACCAGGCCGTGTCCCGCGTGTAGGGAGCCGTTAGCATTCACAGGGGGCATTATTATGGTAAAAGCTTCCGCTCTGTCTCCAGGCAGGTTGTCAGGGTTAAAAAAACCGCTTTCTTCCCAAAGCTTGTAAATCCTTTCTTCTGTTGTTTTGGGGTCGTATGGCTTGAGTAGTTTCTCGTCCATGCCTTAATAATATCAATTATAGCCTTAAATTACCAGTTGCTTTTATGCTGCTTGGTCTTGGAACTTTTCTTTTCTTTTTTATGAAATTTAAATAGCCGACGATGCCTATCATAATTGAATTATCCGTGGATAGTTCACGGGTTGGGAACAACAGCTTCACTTTGTTTTTTGTAATTTTCTTCATTTCGTTTCGGAGATGTTGATTGGCTGCTACTCCTCCCGCCACCACCAGGGTCTTTATTTTATATTGCTCAATGGCTTTTGAGGTTTTATGAACCAGGCATTCTATCGCGGCGTTTTCAAATTCCAAGGCAATTTGGGATTTGGTTGCGTCATTAAGCGGTCCGATTTTTCTAATCAGGTAAAGAACCGCGGTCTTCAGCCCCGAAAAAGAGAAATCAAAGTTTTTAGAGTGAAGCATCGGACGGGGGAGAGAAAAGCTCGGCATTTCCACGGACTCAGCGCGCATAATTTTCTGTTGAAAATTTACTATGCTCGGCTCGTCAGCCTGCGCAATGCTTCGCTCGCGGAAATGCCGAGCTTCTTCTGCTAGCTTAGAAATCTGCGGACCTCCAGGGTAGGGAAGCCCGAGCATTCTTGCTACTTTATCAAAAGCTTCTCCAACAGCGTCGTCCAAAGTTTGTCCGATGATTTTATAGTCCATCCATTTTTTTACCAAAACCAGTTCGGTATGTCCTCCCGATACCAGGAGCGACAGAGTGGCATTTTTTATTTTTAAAACTTCAAATTTTCCTTTCTTTTTTCCGAAAACCGAAAGCACGTGTCCTTCCATGTGGTTTACGGGAACTATGGGTACTTTCCACTGCTTGGCCAATTCTTTCGCAAAAACGATTCCAGTCCATAATGCTGGTTCCAGTCCGGGACCGTAAGTTACTGCGATTAAATCAACAGGTTTTTTACTCTTATTCAGCCTTGCTTCTTTGAGTGTTTTTGCCAGAACAATAGGAAGATTTTTTATATGTTCTCTTTTGGCGAGAGCAGGATAAACTCCTCCATAGGGAATATGAATATCTATTTGGGAAGATACATTATCGCCCAAAACTTTAAAAGAAGCCTGCCCGACCGAATTACTTCGGCCGTTCGGGCGGGCGTTGTTTACGCCCCCTGTGGCTTCCAATATGCTTATTCCCGTGTCGTCACAGGATGTTTCTATGCTTAAAATTTTCATTTACTTGTTTTGATTCCTAAAATCTAAAATAACAATATGCCAGTCCTTGCCTTCGGCTGAGTATTGTTCCGCAACTTTTAAACCTATTTTATTCAAGTGTACGTGTAGGGAACGGGGATTATTCGACGAAATTTCCGAAACACCCAATTCATATTTGTCAGATAGCTTTGTCTTTAATTCACCATAAAGTTTTTCTAATATGCCCCTTCCTCTATATTTTTTATCAACGCAAACTTGAGTTAATATGCAGTATTTATAATCTTTTAAAGGCTTGTCATCAAATGTAAGAGTCTGAAGTTTTTCAATAAATGGATCAAGCATAGAAACTTGTTGCACCGTATGTTCCACAGACATAGGTATAAGATATCCCACTACTTTTCCTTCCAGTCGTGCAACAACTATACCCTCTTGTTTTATGATTTCTTTCAAAAGTTGTTCTGAGGTTTCTACACTAACAAAGCCCTGTTCCTGTTTTTCTTTCCCAGAAACATTAGGTGCGAGATTTTCTTGTTGTAATCGGATGATTTCAATAATGTCTTTTTCTGTAGCCAATCCTATGTCAACGTTTAGTTGTTCGAAAAATTTTACATTATCCATATATTTTAATTAAAGTGCGCGATACAGAATTCGCCGTTACATCGGCTGGTGAGTTTCGATTTATAAAAACAACGAAACTCCTTTCGAACCCTGACGTAACTAAATAAATTTAGTTACTTATCGAGCTGTGCGCGATACAGGATTCGAACCTGTGGCCTACCCCACGTCAAGGGGTCGCTCTACCAACTGAGCTAACCGCGCGTATTTTAGGGCTCGCTACAACTTAGCTAACCCGTCATACAAAAGTAGAAATTAATCTACTTTTTGATACTACAACTTTGCTTGTATTCTTTCAAGAGCTAGGATGAATGC
>JBAQFO010000011.1:0-49183 GCA_049287305.1 Minisyncoccia bacterium
TCTGACTGATAACTGGTTTTCTCCGATAATAAATTTGGATAAAGTTTTTGATATTTCAATTTTTGTTCATCCGGTAGATACGTCTTTGGCGCTTCGCCAGTTCCAAAAAAAGGTTGCAGAGGTGCAAAGCCAAATCAGCGTCAGAGAATCAAAGGGGATGGTGCGGGACCCGATGCTTGATACTGCCTACCAAGACCTGGAGAGCCTGCGTGATAGCCTAATACAAGCTCAGGAAAAAATGTTTGATGTTGGGATATACATAACCATTTACGCCGACAATGACTTGGAGCTTTTCAAGATTGAAAATGAAATAAAATCCATGCTGGAATCCAAGCTTATCTATATAAAACCGGCCCTATTCCAACAAGAAGAGGGTTTTAAGAGCGTAATACCTATAAATACGGACCTCTTAAACATACATCAGAAGCTAAATTCCGAGCCACTTTCCAGTGTATTTCCTTTTATCTCTTTTGACTTAACCTCAGATAAGGGAATACTTTATGGAATAAATAGACACAATTCCAGCTTAGTTATTTTTGACAGATTTTCACTGGAAAACTACAACTCTGTTACCTTCGCAAAGTCTGGTTCCGGAAAATCTTATGCTACTAAACTGGAAATTCTGCGTTCTCTCATGTTTGATACGGATGTCATAGTTATAGACCCGGAAAGGGAATACGAATTTTTGTCCGAAACGGTCGGGGGAAGATATTTCAACATCTCGCTATCTTCAGACCATCACATAAATCCTTTTGACTTGCCGATACCCCACGAAGACGAAACGGCGGAAGACATCCTCCGTTCAAACATAATAAACCTGGTTGGTCTTTTCAGACTAATGTTAGGTGGGCTTACTCCGGAAGAGGACTCTATGGTGGATAGAGCTATTTCGGAAACTTACGCCATGAAAGATATCACGCCTGAATCGGACTTTTCAAACATTGACCCTCCTCTTCTTTCTGACTTTGAAATGGTGCTCTCCGGAATGGATGGTAGCGACTCCGTGGTGCAAAGACTTGTAAAATATACACGGGGTTCTTGGGCTACGTTTTTGAATAGACCTTCCAATGTAGATATAAATAAAAAATTCGTCGTGTTTTCCGTGCGGGACATGGAAGATGAACTTAAGCCTATAGCTATGTATATAATTATGCACTACATCTGGAATGCGGTGCGAAAGAACTTAAAAAAGAGGTTGCTGGTGGTGGACGAGGCTTGGTGGATGATGAAGTCGGAAGATACCGCATCCTTCCTGTATTCCATAGCAAAAAGAGGCCGAAAATACTACCTAGGACTCTCCACGATTACTCAGGATGCCGCCGACTTCTTAAAATCACCATACGGAGTGCCAATTATAACCAACTCTTCTATCCAACTCCTTTTGAAGCAGTCTCCAACTACAATTGATTTACTCCAAACGACTTTCAACCTCACGGACGAGGAAAAATACCTGCTTTTGGAATCAAATGTCGGGGAGGGAATATTCTTCGCGGGACTGAAACACGTCGCAATAAAAATAATAGCCTCATACACCGAAGACCAGATTATAACCTCAGACCCTTCTCAGATACTTTCAAACAAAAAAGCCAAGCAGGACCTAGAAAGAGACAGTTTGGCTAAAAAGTAGTTTTGGTTAGGTAAATATTGTATAATTAAATTATGCCCTTAAGTTGTCTAAGATTTTCAAAATTTTTCCTTTTGTTGGCTTTTTCTTTGACGCTTGGGTTATCCCCTTTGGACGCAGGAGCAGTAAGCCCGTCTAGTATTTTAGTAAACGTATCTCCCCAAAGCCCGGCTCCGGGCGAAAGCGTGACTATTTCTTTGAACAGCTATGCGAGTAACCTGGATAGTGTTTTAATAACCTGGTCAGTAAACGGGAAGAGTTTCGCTTCCGAAATAGGCAAAAAGTCTTTTTCTGTATCCGCACCCGACGCCGGGACGGAAACAAGAATCGTGGCAACGGTGGCTCTTCCGGATGGGAGCATAGATAGGGTAATAACCATTAGACCCATCGTTATGACTCTCCTATGGCAAGCAAACGACTCATATGTCCCGCCCTTTTACAAAGGGAAAGCTCTTCCTGCAACCGATAGTGAAGTAAAAGTTGTGGCAATTCCGGAAATAAAAAATGGGGCACAAATTGTAAATTCAAAAAATTTGGTTTACGCATGGAAAAAAGATTACACCAATGACCCAACCGCCTCAGGATACGGAAAAAACTTTTATATTTATATAAACGACTACCTTGAGGACTCAAATAATATTAGTGTGACCGCTTCCACGACAGACCAAAAAAATTCTTCTCAAGGAAACCTGAACATAAAGACTTTTGAGCCAAAAATTTTATTTTATAAAAATGACCCGAAGATTGGAACAATATGGGAACACGCTTTGTCTAACGGACACCGAATATTGGGAGAAGAGGTTCTGGAAGCAGTTCCATATTTTATTTCTCCCAGAGATATCCGCATACCCTCGCTTACTTGGATATGGTCTATAAACAACACTTCTGTGACAGTACCAGGGAGTAGAAGAAATCTGCTTCCGCTTCAAACCCAGATCGGAACCACCGGGACATCTAAGGTAAGTTTAGAAATTAGCCATAAATATAAGTTGTTGTCCGGAACAAAAAAAGAAATTACTTTGGAATTTTAAATGAAAAAATATATATTACTTGCTTTAATAATAATCACAATCGGAGCTCTTAGTGTTGTATTGGATGCGCGACCAGCTCAGGCGGCCGGCGTCTGCCGAGATCCGGCCGGCGTTCCAACAACGCATACGCAAACACAATGCCAGGGTAAATATTTTTCTGGATACAGGTGGGACCCCACCGGAACATACACCCCGGGTGTTTGTTTAGATGTCGCCAATAAACCAACCTCTTTAACGAAAACTGAGTGTGAAAGACAATTTGCTTTGGGCTATAAATGGGACCCGAACGGAACTCCTGTAACATGTACCTTTCCTAAAATATTACAAAATGGGGAGTGTGTTACCCCAGGGAACCCCCTTGGAACATGTAAAAGAGAATACACTTCATACGGCACTCCAAAAGTTGAGCTGTGGCGAACAACCAAAGCTAATTGCACAGGAAACAGAACCTGGAAAGAATCTACCTTAGCGGAATACAACGCAGAGGTGGCAGCACAAACAGGAGACGACGACCCTCCTCCCTCAACCCCTCCCACCCCAGAAGCTCCTATCCCTCCATACCAACTTCTTTCTCCACTGCCTTGCGAAGAGGGCAGTAGTCCTGGTTGTGTGGGTGGAGTACTAACAACCTTTGACCCAACCGGTGATGGTGGCGGAAACATCGGTGGGTATTTAAATATAATGATAAGGATTTTTATCGGTATCTGCGCAGTATTGGCTGTAATGATGATAGTGGTGGGCGGGCTAGAATACATGACAAGCGACCTTATTTCTAGTAAGGAACACGGAAAGGAAAGAATTTCTGGAGCAATATTCGGGCTGCTTTTGGCTCTCGGCTCGTGGATTCTTCTTTACCAAATAAATCCGGATTTATTAAAGGCGGATTTAAGTAGTTTAGAGGCAGTAGAGTTAGAGGTAACATTAGCAGAAGACAACATACAGGCTACTTCAACAAATCCCGCTTGCGTAGAAGCAGACCTGGAAAGCATAACCCTCTTTGGGAAAAGTGGGGTAAGGGTAAACAAAAGAGTGGTTCCCACCCTGCGAAGCATAGAGGCAGCGTGGCTAGCTAAGGGTGGCAATAATTTTTATAAAATAAACACAGTATTTGGTTACAACTGTAGAGCTGTAAGAAATAAACCGGGTTTTTGGTCAGCTCATTCTTTCGGACTAGCTTTAGACATAAACCAAGACGCAAACCCTTCTGGTAAAACTTTAGTCACAGACATGGAGGCTAGTAAGTTTTACCAACTTTTCACTTCAGCGGGTTGGGGATGGGGAGGGTCTTGGAATAGTTTAAAGGATGCAATGCATTTCAGTAGCAACAACAAGTAACAATACTTTTATGTCAAAAAGAAATTTTATACTTTTAGCAATAGTTCTAATTATAGTCATCCTTATGTTCTTTGGATTTTTATATATGAGACAAACAGGAACAGCTCCGGGTGAGGAGGGAGAGGGCACTAATTTTATTTCTCAGTTTAACCCTTTTGGAAACGGTGGTAAAAATAACCCGGATGATGACACTACTCCTCCGGTAGATGTTTCCGGATACGAACCTCATCCCGAAGACGGTGAAAAACTCCAATTAATAAAAGTCTCCAGTGTACCTGTCGCCGGATTCTCTGTGTTCCAGAAAGAAAGATTAAAAGAGGTTCCTACTCCGGCCCCCCTACCGCCTCCAGCAGAGGGAGACGCCACTCCAGCTCCACCAGCTACCACTACCAAACCAACCCCTCCGCAAACCGAATTTATGCCCGCCTTGCGATATGTAGAACGCGCCACCGGAAACGTTTATCAAACTTTTGCCGACAATATTGAAGAAAGAAAATTCTCTGGAACCGAGATTCCAAAAGTCTATGAAGCATTCTTCGGCAATAAAGGGGACGCCGTGGTAATGCGATACTTAAAGTCGGACGTTAAAACCATCCAGACGTTTTGGGGACTGCTTCCAAAAGAAGTCCTGGGGGGCGATAGCTCAAGTGAAATAGAAATTAGGGGAACATTTTTGCCTGATAATATTCAGGACATAAGCATGTCTCCGGACGCCCAAAGTATTTTTTACTTGTTTAATGTGGGAGAGGGAACGATAGGAACAGTTTTAAATCTCTCTACCGGAACCAAGATGCAAATCTTTGATTCTGCATTTACGGAGTGGCTTTCGTGGTGGCCTAACAGTAAAATGATTACCCTTACCACCAAACCTTCTTCGGTGGTGGCCGGATATATGTATAAGATAGACCCCGCAACAAAGAATTTTTCTCAAGTCCTGGGTAACGTTAATGGCCTCACTACCCTAACCAGTCCTGACGGAAAAATGGTTTTATATGGCGACAACAATTTATCTCTTCGGATCTATACAACAGACACGAAAGAAACAACCTTGCTCGGGGTCAGAACTTTACCTGAAAAGTGTGTTTGGGGTAAGGGCAGTGATTTTATTTACTGCAGTGTACCGAAATCAACAAGCCCTCTTCCATACCCGGACGCTTGGTATCAAGGAGAAGTTTCCTTTAACGATCAGATTTGGAAAATAGACGTTGCTGCCGCCAATGCTGAAATTATTGCTGACATCTCGGCGCTAAGTGAGGGTGAAGAAGTAGACGGAATAAAGCTTGCTCTGGATGAAAAAGAAGGCTACTTATTCTTCGTAAACAAAAAAGACTCCTTCTTGTGGGAGCTTAGACTAAGATAAAAACTTTCTTTTTTGTTTTATTATATAGAACCTGTGTATTTGATAACCACTCGTCGGGAACGTCCCATACCTACTGATTCGGTTTGAAGATCGCTCGCTTCGGATAAAAATTCATGGACAATGCGGCGCTCAAAAGCGGACATGGGGTCAACTTCCACGCTTGATTTAAAATATCTGGCGCGCTCAGACATCATGTGCGCCACGGCGCGAATACTTTCAACGTGTTTCTTCTGATATCCGTTGATGTCAATAAGCACACCAAGATTTCCTTTTTCTCCCGTAGTTGTAACGGCGGGGGATTTGGCTTCAACTATTCTGTGCACTAGGTGATTTAGGGCGTGAAGGCCTTCTCCTTCGTGTGAAATAAAAAAATGGGGTTCCTCTACTTCTACCGAAATCCAAGTGCTTTTGGCCCCATCTTCAATGATGGAAATTTCTTTCAAGGAAACTGTGGTTTTCTCTATCAGCTCTTTTATTAAGTTTTTAACTTCTTGTTTGTCCATTATTTTATTTTTCTACAACACTAAATTCTTTTTTCTTGATATATATTTGCTGACCCACCATAAATATATTGCTGGTAATCCAGTAAAGGGCAACAGCGCCTGAAATAGTATAAGCAATGAACGCCACAACAAAAGGAAAGATGTATTTCATTTGCATATGCATGCTCTTCGCAAAATTTTCTTGGAACGAGCCTTTGCCGTCCATAGGGGAGGCGGGTTTCGGCATATAATGAGCCTGAAGGAATTGAGAAACTCCCGCCAAAACGGCCAAAATCAAACTTTTGCCGGTTATGTCTATGAACCCAAGGAAAAGCGTGTTGATTTGCGAAGGCACTTGAACAAAAGAATACAGGGACCCACTTTCAAAGTTTATTCCTTTCAAGAATACGTAATAAAGAGCAAAAATTATCGGAATTTGCACCAAAACCAAAAGACACCCCGAAAAAGGGTTAGTTTTATGCTTTTTATACAATTCAAAGGTAAGTCTGGCTTGTTCCTCTTTTGAGGCTCCGCTTGTCTTTATTTTATTGATTTCTGGGGCCAAAATATTCATTTGGGCCTGACTTTCAATAGACCGATGCGATAGTGGAAGAAGCGCTACCTTTACGATAATTGTGAGAATTATAACGGCAAAACCCACATCCCCTCCGGGGATTATGGATATCAAGAAGGCAAGTGCATTGTGTAGAGGATGGTATAAAATAAAGTTCCAAATATTTGAAAGCATTCCTTAATCTTATAGTAAAATATCAAAATGTCCACTTATGGAATCGGATCTATTTGATTTTTTTGCCAAGGGTGGCAACGTAAAATGCGTCGCCCACCTAAATATATTCCTCGGAGCACTCCGTATTTCTGTATTGCTTGTTTAGTATATTCGGAGCAGGTTGGGAAAAAAACGCAGTGTGGCTTACTGAAAACACTTATATTCCGCTGATAGAAATCAATGAATTTTATCAGAAATGCTCTTAATTTCATTTTCAATTATTAATATATTGTCTTGATACTTTTTAAAAACAAAGACTCCTTGAATCCCGAGAGGGAAGTCCATGAGCTTTTTCTCCAATACAGAATACCCCAAGCGTCTTAGCAGGTTCCTTTTGACGGCGAGCTTGGATACGCTTTTGGGGACAATAATGGAAATTTTCTTACTTCCTGTGTTTGTGTTTATAAATTTAAAGGTAAAATCGGGAGAATTAATAAATTTCCCCTCTTTAAACACAGCCTCTACTGTCTTTTTATCGGCCCTATTTTTTTTAGGAAGCATAAAAACCAGAATTACACGGAAAGCTTTGCTCGTCCCTTCCTTCTTCTCCTTTGGATTAGCTTCTGTCCGGTCTTTACCCTGGATCTGGACAAAAAGCCGTGAGCTCGGGCTCGTTTTCTCTTTTTAGGTTGGTATGTTTGTGACATATACTAGAGTCTACAATACTGTTGACAATAAATCAAACCCACCAGTCTCCCGGAGAAAAAGTTTTGCACACATTATCAACAGAGTTAATAAGCTGTAAAAGATGTCTTCCTGGTGAAAAATAGTATAATGGAAAACTATGAATACAAAACAGCTGTGGAAGAACTGCTTGGCGGAGATAGAGTCCGTTATGTCAAAGGCAAATTTCAGCACCTGGTTCAAAAACACCTCAATCGTTAAAGAAGATACCGGAATTATCTACATAGGTGTCCCCAACGAATTTGTTCGGGACTGGCTTATGAACAAATACCACAAACTAATAACGAAAACTATCGCCGATGCCTATGAAAACATGCGAGCGGTGGAATACGTTATCGCCAAAACAGAGGCTCTAAAGCAGGAAATAGTTCCTACCCCCACCGAAACCGCGGAAAAAGAGCTTCCTTTGAGGGATTTATATATAAACCCCGAGGACAACCTAAACCCACGTTATCATTTCAATTCTTTTATTGTGGGAGCCTTTAATGAACTTGCCTATGCGGCCTCTCAAGCAATAATAGATTCGCCAGGAACCAAATACAATCCGTTTTTTATTTATGGGGGAACAGGCTTGGGCAAAACCCACCTAATACAAGCGGTAGGAAACACCATAAAAGAAAAATATCCCAACAAAAAGGTGCATTACATGACGCTGGAGAAATTTGCGACCGATTTTATTAACTCTCTTCAAAGCAATAAGGCAAACTCTTTCAAAGAAAAATACCGCAAGTATGACTTACTTATCATAGACGACATACAGTTCATAGGGAAGATGGAAAAGATACAAGAAGAGCTTTTCCACACATTCAACACCTTTCACGAAAACAACAAGCAAATAATTTTTTCCTCGGACAAACACCCCAACTACATACCGGAGCTGGCAGACCGTCTAAAGTCGCGCTTTGCCGCCGGAATGATTGTAGACATCTCCGAGCCCGAATACGAATCCCGTCTTGCCATACTTAAGGTAAAACTACGCGAACAAAACATTGAATTGGACCAAGACCTAGTAGAGTATGTGGCAAGCTCCGTGCAGGGGAATATACGAGAGTTGGAGGGAAGCTTAAACTCCATAGTTATGCAATATCGCCTTAAAAACAAGCCTTTAAACCTTCTTGAGGTCAAGAACCTATTAAAGAACAACATGAAGCCAAAGAAAAACATGGCAATAAAAGACGTAGTGAAGATAGTCAGTGAGTATTATAAATTAGAAGAGAGCTCTGTTTACGAAAAAACAAGAAAAAAAGAAATAGTAAAAGCCCGACAGGTGGTAATGTATTTGCTTCGAGAAGATTTTAACGTCTCTTACCCTTTGATAGGACAAAAATTAGGAGGTAAGGACCACACCACGGTAATCCACTCTTGTTTAAAAATAAAAACGGACCTAAAAAGCGACCCACAACTCTTACAAGAGTTGGAGCAGATAAGAATTATGTTTAAATAGCTGTTAATAAAGACCTGAAAAGATACCGATAAGTAAAAATAAAGTTGTTAATAAAAAAGGATAAGTGAGTTGTTTATAAATCAAACATAAAAACAAAAAGTTAACTCAAAAAGTTATTAAACAAAAAATTTACCACACACACCAAACAAATTCATATAAATAACGTTTTAAAAACTTATCCACTTATCCCCATAACTAATATTATTAATAGATTATATATATAAGATATAAACAAAAACATGAAAGTAGAATGCTCGGTTGAAAAAATTAAAAAAGCGGTTTCTCAAGTGGAGAGGGTAACAGGAAAAAACCTAACTCTGCCGATTTTAAATTCAATCTTACTTATTGCTTCCGGAAAGTTTTTAAAACTTAGGTCTACAAACTTAAGTTTGGGTATTGAAATAGAGATTCCCGCGAAAGTTGAAAAAGAAGGGGTTCTGGCAATATCCGGGGTAGTGTTAGGAGGAGTTTTTTCAAACGTATCCCAAAACGAGAATGTTTTATTGGAAGAGAAAGAGGGAAACCTTTTAATTAAAACCAAAAAAAGCCAAATAAAGCTTAAGGGGCACAGTCATGAAGATTTTCCAACAATTCCGATAGTTACCGGAACAAGTTTTGAAATAGAGTCAAAAAAGCTAGTGGAAGGGATAAAGTCGGTTTATTACAGCTCCTCGGTTTCCGACATAAAACCCGAAATATCAAGTGTTTTCATGTATACCAACGGAGAAAACCTAGTGTTTGTTTCTACTGATTCTTTTCGGTTGGCAGAAAAGAAAATAAAAATCAGGGGAGTGGATGAAATTCTCGGAATTCTTATCCCGTTTAAAAACGTTGCCGAGATTCTGAAGGTTTTCGGAGAATCCTTCGGAACAGTTAAAGTGTGTTTTAATAAAAACCAAATTTCCTTCGCTTCAGAAAACATTTACTTAACATCAAGGATAATAGATGGAGTATTTCCCGACTATCGGCAGATTATTCCAAAAGAGTCTTCTACAGAGGTGGTGGTATTGAAGCAGGACCTACTGGATGCGCTAAAGCTATCAAACGTATTCTCGGATAAATTTAACCAAGTAAATTTAAAAGTAAACCCAAAAGAAAAACTTTTTGAGCTTTCTTCCAACAACAACGATGTTGGAGAAAATAAAACCTACTTGGACGCAGTTGTAAACGGCGAAGGAGTAGAGCTCGGGTTTAATTATAAATATTTTTTGGATTGTTTTCAGTCTATCACCACCGATAGTGTATCCATAAAACTCTCCGGAGCCACTAAGCCTATTATTATTTCACCCGTATCCGACTCGTCATTCACATACCTTATTATGCCTATGAACAGGTAGTATGCTTGAAATAAAAGATTTACTAGAAAGGTGGAGCGGAATACTTTTATCCGAGGAAGCAAAGAAGGAGGCCGTCGGAAAAGTTTTGTTTGAAGTTTTGGGGGTAGAAATAAAATCATCGGACATAAAAATAAAAAACAACACCATTTATTTGGACATTAAGCCTTTATATAAAAACGAAATCTTTTTAAAGAGAGATAAAATTTTTTCCAAACTAGAAGAAACCTTTGGGAAGAAGGCCCCCAAAGACATAAGATAAAGAGAACCCCTATTTTACATTAAAGTTAACAATCACCTCACTCTGGTTGAAGGCTGTGTCGTAGGATACCAGCTTTAACTCATTGTTTTCTCGAAGGTTCTGTAGGTCAGCCGGAATAAAAGAGAATTTAAAAGGAGGAAAAACGGTTTCCATATAAATATCGTTGATAAATACATCCAGTTTCGCAAGCGGGTAAAATCCGGAACCAGATACTTTTAATTGGATTGTCTGGTCAGGGGAATAAAACGTCGTGCTGTTGGGCTCAAAAACCGAAATCTTGGGCTTTGACTGGCTGGTATGGATATCGTCAACAAGAGTGGGCTTTTCGGAAAAAGTTGTGGTGGAATAGTTCCCTTTATTTTTTGCCCACCAATTTTGCACGGAGGCTTCCCAGAGCCTGAACTGCGGATTTGAGGATGGGTCAGCTGGAGGAGGGCCCAAAATGTCATTTCGGTCCACCCAGTATAAAATTGAGTGGACGTTGGTGATTACTTTTTCTTCCAATGCTTCTGGTGGAGTATAAGGTGTTGCAAGCTTGCCCGAAATCTTATCTATGAAAAAACTTTCGTTGCCTTGCCACAATCCCCGTAAGATAGGCTTCAATTCTGCGCCTGAAGCTGTCGCGTAAGGTTCTTCAAAAGTCTCGTTAGGTAAAACACTGAGAGCTTCCGTCATAAACTTATTCCAAATTGGTCCGGCCAAAGCCGCACCTCCTTTTTTCATCGCCGTATTGTCGTTGTTTCCCGCCCAGACCCCGGTTACGATGGTCGGAGTGTATCCTATTATCCAAGCGTCTTTGTTGCTGTTGGTGGTTCCAGTTTTTGCCGCAACTTTTTTACCCGGAATATTTAACGGAGAGTTCATTCCGAAGGTAGGGATTCTGGCGTTGTTGTCGGAGAGGATGTCTGAAATTAATAATGATGTGTTTTTGGGCAAGACCTCTCGTTCATTTGGGCGAAATTCTTCCAAAATTCTTCCTTTTATATCCTCAACTTTTAAAACCCCGGTATAAGGATTGCGAACTCCATTGTTTGCAAAAACCCCATAAGCAGACGTCATGTCCAAAAGGGAGACTTCACCGCCTCCGATAACCAGAGTAAGCCCGTATCGCCCCACGTCTCCCAAGGTGCTTATTCCCATTTCCTCCGCGGTTCGCAGGGAGTCGGACAATCCGGACAAATAGAATAATTTTACCGCCGGCACGTTGATGGACTGAGCCAGCGCATCTCGCAGCTTCATTGGACCGCGGAATTTTCCATCGTAGTTTTGGGGCATATAACAATCCCCCTGGTTGTGTCCAGGGAGAGCCTTCCCGTAAGCGTCACAGGTTGTTTGAAATTCAGTAGGCAGGTCAAACAGCACTGTGTCCTGGGTAAACCCCTTATTGAAGGCTGTGGCGTAAATGAACGGCTTGAAAGAGGAGCCCGGCTGTCTTTTTGCCGTGGCAACGTTGAAATTTCCGTCAATTTCTTTATCAAAATAGTCTCGGGAACCCACCATTGTTAATATTTGTCCGGTTTTCGGGTCAATCGCAACCAGGGCGGCATTTTCTCCATTCCAATCCTTGGCGTTTTGTAAAGCGCCCTCTTTCACAAACCCTTCAGCTTTGGCTTGAAGACCGGCGTCTATGGTGGTGATTACTTTTAATCCGCCGTATTCTATCATTTGAGCTCCGTATTTTTCTTCCAGGTAATCTTTAATAAAGAAAACGAAATGAGGAGCCTTGATTCCCGAATCTGCCTGTGGCACGAAAGCCACAAGTTCGTTTTTAGCTTTATCATATTCTTCTTTGGTTATAAAGTTTAGTTCCCGCATTCTATATAAAACTAAATTTTTTCTGGATTCCAATTTTTCTTTGTTTTTTCCATAAGGAGAAAGCACCGAAGGAGCCTGGGGGATTGAGGCCAGGTATGCCGCTTCCGCCAAAGTTAAATCCAAAGCTTTTTTATTGAAATAAGTTTTACTTGCAGCCTCTATCCCGTATATGGTTCCGCCGTAAGGAACCTCGTTTAGATAAAACTCCAATATTTTTTCTTTAGACATTGAGCTGTCTATCTTTACGGCCAGTACCCATTCTTTCATTTTTCTTACATAGCTCCTCTTTTGGGTTAAAAGAGTGTTTTTCACCAGCTGCTGAGTAATAGTGGAGCCTCCGCCACCGATTCCAATATTAAAAAAATTAGAAAGCACCGCGCGGAAAGTGGAAGTTACCCGCACGCCGCTATGGTTGTAAAACTCGGCGTCTTCAATGGCCACCGTGGCGTTTTTAATATTCAAACTCATTTGGTCAAAAGATATATATGTCCTCTTAATGTCTTCGTGTATGTCATATAGCAAAACTTCCCCGGTGCGGTCATAAATCTGAGTGGAGTTCACCACTTTTCGGTCGGCAAAAGAATGGGAATCGGGAAGATCCAGCGAGAAAATAAATACAATAATAAGGCCGGCGCCCAAAACAAAAAGGCTCACAGTGAAAAGCGCGAGGTTTTTCATAAATTTTTTATCTTTATATAGTTTTTTTAGCTTTTTGAACGCCCTTTTCATTAAATTATGCATACTTAATCATAACAGAAAATACGCCATAAGGCATGCCGAACGGCAGAAGGTGTTCTTACAACAAAGGCGCTCCCTTGTTTATGTTAATCATTTATTGTTATAATCCGACTAATATGAAAGTGGTTACCGACGCCAAGAAAATAGACGAAATTTTAAGTCGTGGAATTCACGAGGTGTTTACAAAAGAGGAGCTTCGGAAAAAACTTTTAAGCGGCAAGCAGCTGCACTTCAAACTCGGAACAGACGTTACCGGGTCCTTTTTACACTTGGGACACGCTGTAATTCATAGAAAACTGCGTGATTTTCAAGAGCTGGGACATAAAGTTACCCTTATAATAGGAGATTTTACCACTCTGGTAGGGGACCATTCCGACAAGGTAGACATGCGAGAAGAAGCAACTGTTAAGAATGTGAAAAAAATGGAAGAGACTTACCAGGAACAATTTTTCAAAACAGTAATCAAAAATCAAACAAAAGTGCGGCACAATTCTGAGTGGCTCAAAGATTTAAATTTTAATGATGTAATTGGTTTGGCGAAAAAGTTTACTATCTCTCAGATGCTGGACCGAGAATCTTTTATGTTGCGATACAAAGCCCAGAAGCCGATAGGTCTCGATGAGTTTATGTATCCGCTGATGCAGGGGTATGACTCGGTGGCTTTAAATTGTGACGTTGAGCTTGGGGGGACAGACCAGACATTTAATCTGCTAGCGGGACGCCACCTCATGTCGACTTTTGGACTTGAGCCGCAGTGCGCGGTGGTCATGAAGCTTCTGCTCGGCTCTGATGGCCGACCCATGGGAAAGAGTTTAAAGAATTTTATTCCAATATCGGACATCCCCAATGAAATGTTCGGGAAAATTATGTCTATAGTGGACAACGTCATCTTTGAATACTTTGAACTCGTAACCAGGGTTCCTATGGAAGAAATTCAAAAAATGAGACAAGCGGTAGCTACCGGAGAAAACCCGATGACTTTTAAGAAACGACTCGCTCGAGAAATAGTTTCTTTTTACCACGGCGCAAAAGAGGCTCAGGAAGCGGAGGAAAACTTCACTCAAACATTCCAGAAAAAAGAGATACCTAAAGATGTGCTAGAGGTCACTCTAAAAAGCAAAAATGGCAACCTGATGGAAATAGTTATAAAAGGAAAAATAGTGTCGTCTAAGAGCAGCTTCAGAAGGCTTATAGAAGCAGGAGCCGTGACCGATATGACGGAGAATAAAAAAGTAGCTCTTCCCGGGATAGTTGTAAAAGGCCACGTTTACAAAATAGGCAAGCACAAATTCATAAAAATAAAATAGAGAAAAATAAAAAGCCCCGAGGTGGGGCTTTTTCATTTCTAATGAAAGTTATCGTCTGGAGTTGACTCAGGCTCATCGTCCTCAACGATAATTCCCGCTTCGTCTTCCAAATCCAAATCATCACTCATTAAGAAACCGTCTTCTACATTTTCTTCTTCGTCCATTTTTATTTTTTTAATTTTAATAAGCGACCCAATACGAATTATCTATAATTTCTTATTTTGTAACAAAATAGAACATGCTTGGCAATAGCGGTTAGGGCCAGGGTGTGGATAACCCACGACTTTGGGATTTGTTTTTAAAAACGAAGGTGGGCCAGGCCGGTAATAGCGATGGCTATGGCGTCCAGCTCATCATCGGATTTCTTGGAATTGTCTATGTCTACCAATATTTTTACCATTTTTATTATTTGGGCCTTATCGCTCTTGCCGTATCCCGTGGTAGCTATCTTTATTTGGGGAGGAGAAGCTTCAAAAATACAAAGACCGGCGCGAGATGCTTCATAGATAACCACACCGCGAGCCTCGGCAACGCGCATAACTGTTTTGTGATTGGTGGTCAGGAAAAGCGTCTCAATTGAAACAAATTCCGGTTTGTATTTTTTTATTACCGCGCGGACCTCCTCGCCTATCAACTTTAAACGCTCTGGAAATTCTAACTTTGGAGAAGTTTTAAAGCATTCGGAAAAAATTACCCGCTCTTTCTTATCGCTTTTATTTTTTTCCAGTATCGCAATACCGAGTCTTTCGAATCCCGGGTCTACTCCTAAAATTCTCATAAATAAAGCTTAACATTATTCGGCATTTGTATACACATCTTGCACATCATCGTTTTCTTCCAAATCTTCCACGAGCTTTTCCAGAAGCATTAAATCTTCATCCGACAAGGAGACAGCGCTTGTCGGTTTCCACACTAATCCTTCGGGGGTTACTTCTTTTTGGAATGCCCAGACTACGGAGCCTATTCCGCCAAGAGCGAAACCATTTTTGGAAAGAATATGTTTTACGTCTTGCGCCGTTCTGTTTTTGCTATCGGTTAATGTTTCTATGATTATTCCCACTCCGCCCGGACCATAAGCTTCGTAAGTAATAGCGTCCATTTGAGCGGATGGTTCGCTTGCTTTCTTGATGGCTCGTTCAATATTTTCCGCCGGCATATTTACTTTTTTCGCTTTTTCAATCGCGGAACGGAGGCCAGGGGATTCTTTTCCGCCGGAAAGCCTGGCTTCCACCGCAATAAAACGCACCAGCTTTGAAAAGATTTTACTTTTTTTGGAATCGGTAATGGCTTTCTTGTGTTTTATCTGTGCCCACTTGTTGTGTCCTGACATATAAGCGATTTTAACATTTTTTGTCTCTGTGTATAACTAACTTGCCTTTTCCTGTGATAATGACAATATTTGGTTATTGGAGGGCATTGTGGTGAGCCAACTCACCCAAGTCTCCGATAATAGGAGGACTGCATGAAGCACCACCTCGTCCCTGTCGGGATCGTCCCGACCCCCATCGCGACCTTCGCGATGGTCCGCCTCTCCTCGCTGGCCGCTTCCACCTGCATCGGCGCCAGCCCCCCGATCGTCGCCATGAAGAGCGACACCGTCGAGAACCAGTAGGATCGACTGCTTCTCCTGCTAAGGTTCGGCCGAGGGCTCGAAGTTTGAGCCCTCGGTTTCTCCCTAATCTTCGGATTAGGAGCAGTTCTTTCGAGAACATCTTGTCAGCTTAATTGCTGGCGCATCACACAAGGCTTAGTGTAGTTTTTCTGGAATTTTTTCCGAGGAACTACAGTAAGCCTTTTCCTCTGTCTTTTTTTAAATTAGTTTATCCTGCTTATTTTCCTTTATATCAAAACCAAGATGTTCATACGATTTGTTTGTAGCCACTCGCCCTCGGGGAGAACGCTCCAGGAGTCCCAGCTGAATCAGATAGGGCTCAATAACTTCTTCTACGGTAGCTTCTTCTTCAGACATGGCAGCAGCAATAGTTTTCAGCCCCACGGGGCCGCCGCCGAACTTATCAATCAGAACTTCCAAAAATTTTCTGTCGGAAGAATTTAATCCTATGTCGTCTATCGCCAGCATGTTGAGCGCTTCCCGGACGGTTTTTTTATCCAAATCTTTTTTGTGCACTTGGGCGAAGTCCCGACAGCGTTTTAAAAAGTAGTTTGCGGTGCGGGGAGTGAAGCGGCTTCTCTTCGCTATTTCTTCCAAGGCTTCTTGGTCCAGTTCCGCATTCAAAAGTTTGCTTGAACGTTCAATGATTTTAGCTATTTCCTCATTCGAGTAGAACTCCAAGCGAAATACTCCTCCGGAGAACCGGGAACGAAGAGGGGAGGACACCAAGGCCACCCGAGTGGTTGCGGCAATCAAGGTAAATGGCGGGAGGTCCAGCTGGATGGTCCGGGCGGAAGGGCCTTTGCCTATTATTATATCCAAAACTCCGGACTCCATGGCCGGGTAAAGTATTTCTTCCACCATTTTGTTAAGCCGGTGTATCTCATCTATGAAAAGTATGTCGCCGGGAGCAAGGTTGGTAAGAATGGAAGCCAAATCGCCCACTTTTTCAATGGCTGGGCCAGAAGTAATTTTCATCTGTTTGCCCGTTTCTTTAGCTATGAGATGAGAGAGTGTTGTCTTGCCGAGCCCTGGTGGACCGTAAAAAAGGATGTGTTCGGGAATATGTCCGCGCTCTTCGGCGGCTCGAAGCAGTATTTTAACGTTGTCTTTTATGTGTTTTTGGCCAATGTAATCGTCCCAACGGGTAGGGCGAAGGGTTTGGTCAAGATAAGAGTCCCCGTTTCCAGCGAGCTTGGTTTCTGTTTCTTCGCCTATTTCTTTTGGGTTTTTACTTGACATTGGTTTAAGAATATGCTATACTGTATGTGTGATGTAATAGTAGTGGGTTTATTCACACAGTATGCACATAGCTATACACATTATAGCATTTTTGGTTATTTACATGTAGTATAATTCTTTTAGAGAGAAGGCATTAATCTCTAAGCAATCAGCCATCGGTTATACGGAATTGCATAGGACGTTTTGGCACTATTTATAGTCCGCTGGGGCCATCCTATAATATTTTGTTACTCTTGGGGCACAGCCCCGAAAGGATTGTTTAGAGATTAATGCTTTTTTTATTTCAACAAACGAGGAGCATAAACAAATAAATTTGTTTAATGTCCGAGTGCTGTTGAAACAAGATTTTCTTATTCCTCGTTTAGGTCAACTACGCTCAACACTTCTTCAAATGAAGTTATTCCGGTTAGCATTTTTATTAATCCGTCTTGGCGCATAGACAGGATTCCTTGGGCGGTAGCCACCTTTTTTATTTCGCGTTCGCTCGGATTTTCCGGCATTATTTTTTCTATAGCCTCGTCGGTTCTGATTGCTTCAAAAATACCGATTCGTCCCCGATAGCCGGTCATGCTGCATTCATCACAACCAGGAGCCGTGAAAAGTTTAAAAGTCTGCTCACCTTCTCCCAATTCTCGGATATTGTAATTCGCAATATTTTTTCCTTCAGCTTTCATTCCGGCAATAATTGATTGGATTGTTTTTGTTTCTTCTGCGCTTGAGGATATTTCTTTTTTACAAACAGAACAGAGCTTTCGCACCAGGCGCTGTGCCAGAGACAGCGACAAAGCCGAAGCTAGAATTTTCGGATTTACGCCCAAATCTATAAGTCGGGGGATAACTCCAGCCGCGTTGTTGGTGTGAAGGGTGGAGAAAACCATGTGACCGGTTAGCGCTGACTGGACGGCGATTTCCGCGGTTTCTCCATCTCGGATTTCTCCCACCATTATTACGTCAGGGTCCTGTCTAAGGGCCGAGTGGAGCCCTTCGGGGAAAGTATATGCCCGCTCCACGTTTATTTGGGTTTGGGTTATGCCTTTTAAGTGATATTCTACCGGGTCTTCAATGGTTATTATGTTTATTTCCGGAGAATAAATTCTTCGGAGAAACGCATAAAGAGTCGTCGTTTTTCCGGAACCAGTAGGCCCCGTTACTAAAATAAGTCCGTTCGGTTTTTTTATTTCTTCTTTTATTATTCCAAATAGATATGTTTCAATTCCGAGCTCTTCCATTTCCACTTGCAGGGACTTAGGGTCAAGTATTCGGAGCACGATGGATTCGCCGTAAGACCCGGGAATAAGGGAACTACGGATACTGATTTCTTCTTCGGCTTCCATTATGTTGAAGCGTCCGTCTTGAGCGATGGTTGAGGTTAGTTTCATTCCGGACAAAAGTTTAATGCGGGAATTAAGTAGTTTGTAAACATCGCTACCAAAGAAACTAATATCCTGGAGAACTCCGTCTAGGCGAAGGCGCAGACGTCCGCGGTCTTTTTCAGGCTCTATATGAATATCCGAAGCCTTGATGGCGATAGCTCCCGCTAAAATTATTTCCAAAAGACGGGAAATTTTATGTATTTTATTTCCCTCCAAGGCTTCGGTTATCATTGCCTGGATGTCCTGTATTTTTTTTATTTTTTGGGCGGTTTCTCTTAAAATCTCTCCCGAGATATCCAAGCCTCCCACCATTGAGCTTTCCGCCATAGAAAGTTCTTTGTATCTGTCCCAAACTTTATTTATGCTCGCGGTTGAGGCCATGTAGAAGACCGGAATCAAGCTTTTTCTTTCCATGTCTTCCCTTAGCCTAGCCTGCAGGTCGTCCGTCGGGGAATGGAGGGCGATAAAAATGTTTTTTCCAAAAAGCTTAAACGGAGCTACGTTCATTTCACGGGAATCTCGCTCGGAAATTGCCCTTAGCGCTTCGTTGTCTATCCCAATGCGGTAAAGGTCAATGTAAGGAAGTCCGTATTTTGATTCGGCAAGGGCGGCCACCAAGTCCTCCTCTTCTTTTTTGCGCAAATCTTCCAGCTGTTTATTCTGTTTTTCCTCGTCAAAGAGAGCCATTATGTTAAATTATAACTTATTTATATTTCAAAAGATAATACTGACAAGGGTAAGAAATATGCTAGTATAAAATATGTTAAAAAAGGGAGTTCAAACTACCAAAAATCCCAAAGAAACCGCGGAAGTCGCGCGGGTGTTTATAAATGAGCTTCTAAAAAATAAAAAAACCGGCAAAGGTGCGCTTGTAATTGGACTGTCGGGCGAGCTTGGCGCCGGGAAAACCACCTTTACTAAAACAGTCGCCCACCACCTCGGGGTGAAGGGTAAAATAAGCAGTCCGACTTTTGTTATTATTAAAAAATATCCCTTAAAAAAAGTAGACAGGTATAAATTTTTATTTCACCTGGATGCTTACCGGCTGAAAAACGCAAAAGAGCTCCTTGAGCTTGGTTGGGAGGAAATAATCCACAACAGGGAAAATATTGTTTTTATAGAGTGGCCCGAAAACGTGAAGCAGGCTATGCCCGGGTCGGCGAAATTTATTTATATATCGCACGATGTTTCGGGGGCGGAAAACCAGAGGAAATTTCAACTAAAATAATGAGGCTTGGAGAGGGTGGTATAATTAAACCAATGTCTAAAGACCACAAAAAACTAGTCCTTCTGGATGCTCACGCCATAATCCACCGCGCCTATCACGCGTTGCCTGAGTTCTTGTCGTCAAAAGGCGAACCCACCGGAGCGCTTTATGGACTTTCCAGCATGTTGATGAAAATCATCACCGAACTTAAGCCCGACTACATTGTGGCTTGTTACGACCTGCCGCAAAAAACCTTCAGGCACGAAGCATACGACGGCTACAAGGCGGGACGGGCAAAGGCGGACGAAGCCTTGGTTGCTCAGCTGATAAATTCCCGGGAAATTTTCGCCGGGTTCGGGATTCCCATTTATGACGCGCCCGGATTTGAAGCGGATGATGTCCTGGGAACTATTGTGGAAAAATATAAGCACGACAAAGATTTGGATATTATTATTGCGTCCGGAGACATGGATACGATGCAATTAGTGGACGATAAGAAAGTTCAAGTTTATACCCTGAAAAAGGGAATAAACGATACGATTTTTTACGACGAGGAAAAGGTTATGGAAAGATTTGGTTTCAAGCCGAAGTTTTTACCCGACTACAAAGGTCTTCGCGGAGACCCATCCGACAACATTATAGGCATAAAAGGCATAGGGGAAAAAACCGCCCAGAATCTTATCGTTGTTTTTGGAACCATAGAAGATATCTATAAAAAAATAAAAAAAGACGAAGAATCTTTTGAAAAAGCGGGAATTTCCAAGAGAATGATTGAGCTTTTAAAAAACAACGAGGAAGAGGCCTTATTTTCAAAAACTTTAGCCACTATTAGAACAGACGCCCCGATAAACTTTGAGCTGCCGGATAAAACCTTTTGGGATAACTTTGATTTAACAAAAATAGAGCAAACATTTGCCCAATTTGAATTTAGGAGCCTGCTTTCTCGCCTGAAAAGTTTTTTTGGTAACGGACAAAAAATAGCTTTTGAAGAATTTGCTAAGCCAGTGTCGGTGGATGAAAAAGAAACGGATGCAAATGTAGATGCCCAAAAACTACAGGAAGCAAGCGTAGCATTATGGCTCATAAATTCGGACTTGCCAAACCCTACCCTTGAAGACATTTTGTTTTTTGCCAACACAAAATCTTTCGAGGAAGCCTACGGCACGGTCTTTGGGAAGCTCAAAGAAAAAAAGCTGGAGAAAGTGTATGAAGAAATTGAGCGTCCGATAATACCCATAGTTAAAGAAATGGAAGACCACGGGATTTTAATAGACAAAGATTATTTTGAACAACTTTCTTTGGAATACCACAAAGAGTTAGACAGCTTAACGGCCAAGATATACAAAATGGCCGGAATGGAGTTTAATATAAACTCTCCCAAACAGCTTGGAGAAGTACTTTTTGGAAAACTCGGCTTAAAATCGGGCAAAAAGAAAAATGCCAGCGGGTCTTTCTCCACGAAAGTCTCGGTTCTGGAAGAGCTGGAAGACGAGAATGAGATAATAAAAGAAATTATGGCTTACCGAGAGCTCCACAAACTTCTTTCCACCTATGTAGATGTTATTCCCAAAATGGCGAAAGGTGACGGGCGACTACACTCCAGGTTTTTGCAGAATAATACTACAACCGGGAGGTTTTCCTCCCAGGACCCGAATTTGCAAAACTTACCTATTAAAACCGAGTTAGGAAAAAGAATAAGGAACGGTTTTGTTGCCGAAAAAGGCTACAAACTGGCGGCATTTGATTATAGTCAGATAGAGCTTCGGGTGGCGGCAATTCTTTCAAAAGACCAAAAAATGACACAAGTCTTCAAAGACAAAAAAGATATTCACTCCGGAGTGGCTTCCTTTGTGTTCGGAGTGCCGATAGAAAAAGTGGACAGCGAGATGAGGCGCAAGGCGAAAGTAATAAATTTCGGAATTATTTATGGTATGGGGGTGTCGGCGCTTAGAAAAAACCTGGGAGGAAGCCGGGAAGAAGCGCAAAAATTTTACGACAATTATTTTAATCAATTTTCGGGGGTGCGGGATTATTTAAACGAAGTGAAAAATTTTGCGATTAAGAATTCCTTCACCGAAACACTTTTTGGGAGAAGAAGATATTTTCCTAATATCAACTCCAGGATTCCTTTTTTAAAAAATATGGCTGAACGGACGGCAACTAACGCGGCCATTCAAGGGACGGCAGCTGACATCATCAAGCTTGCCATTCGGTATGCCCACGAGGATTTAAAGGAAGCAGGATTACTAGGAGAGGCGCATTTAGTGCTTCAGATTCATGATGAGCTTGTATACGAAGTAAAGGAAGAGGCTTTACCCCAAGCAGATAAGATAATAAAAAACGCCATGGAGGGGGTGCTAAGGCGGTCGTATTTAAGTCACCAAACAGAAATTCCGCTTGAGGTTCACTCGGGGTTTGGGAATAACTTTGGAGAAGTAAAGTAGGAATTTATGTGGTATAATAAATAAATGGCAGAAATTCGCACAACCGAACAGGGTCAGAGTGTGCACAAAATACTGGCGCATTCTTACATCTCAATTTTTATGTTTTTCTTGGTAGGTGTGTGTTTGGACCTTTTTTTAAATTTAAAAATTTTTTCCAGCCAGATAGTGGTGGGATGGGGGATTCTATTTTTGGCCTTAGGCACAGTCTTGATTATTTGGGCCCAGAAAACTTCAAGAAGCCTAAAAAAAGAAGTTATTACCAAGGAAACTTTTTGCCGTGGGCCATATTGTTTTACACGTAGTCCTACCCATTGGGGGCTTTTCTTGGTAATGCTTGGATTCGGGATGGTAGTTAACGCGCTTTTCGTTATCATAATGTCTATTATTTCTTTTGTTTTCACCAAACTTACCTTTCTGAGAGAAGAAGAAAAAACTCTGGCCGAAAAATACGGGGCGCCTTACGTGGAATATAAAAAATCAGTTCGGATCTAGTTATGATATATCTTTTTGCGGGCGACGATTCTAAGAAAAAAATTCTCAATTACGAAAAGTTTGTAAAAACCCTGCCCGAGGGCGCTGAAATTTTCTACATAAGCCGAAATAATTTTGACCCCATGCGGGTGGAAAGCTTTTACTCCGGGGCCAGCCTTTTTTCTTCTGTGTCCGCGGTAATTTTTGACGGGATTTTGGAACGTGACGAAATGAAAGATTTTATTGTTGGAATTCTGCCTTTCATGGGTGAGTCGCAGAATATTTTTATATTTTTGGAAGGAAAACTTGGCAAACCGGTGCTGGATGCCTTTAAAAAAGCTCGCGCCGAAATGAACGTATTTGAGCTTCCAAAAGAAAAAAAGGAAAAGTTCGATAACTTTTTGGTTGCGAACGCATTTGCGAATAAGGATAAATTAAATACCTGGATTTATTTCAGGCAGGCAGTGGACAGGGGGGTAGTTATGGAAGAGCTGGTCGGTGTGCTTTTTTGGAAAATAAAAGACATGATTCTTAGAAAGAATTTTTCCAAGTTAAAAGAAGAAGAGCTAAAGAAATACGCTGAAAAAATATCCTACATGCTTCCGCGGGCGCGCAAAGAAGGCCTCGATGCCGAATCGGCTTTTGAGAAGTTTTTACTTGAAGTATTTAGTTAGTCTATTTCTTTGACCCTAGTAGCGCCTGAAACTCTGTTTCTCCATCTTTTCCTGAAATACTAATGCTTATCACCAAGTCCCCTTTAGATCCGGCCAAGAGAATGCTTTGTTTACCTTCTGTGTTAGACGACAAAAACGTTTTTATATTCCACGGAGTGTTCTGCTCTACAAAATATTTTGCAACTGCATCTACACTATCTTTCGTGCAGTAACCAACTATTCCTGCAATATCTCCGTCTCCCGCCATGGCGTTGTAATTTACGCTGGTTGTAAGTTTGCTATTTGGGTACACAGGCAGATCAGATGGCCAGCTAGACGGCAGACTTACCTGAGACCCCGAACAAAAAGACTTATCATCCCTATTATCAGCTATCTTTACGCTCACACCTCCGTTCTCGCTCGGATATTGATAATCTGTATTGAAATTATTTTTATCTAAAAAATAACCCATCATGTTGCCATTTTTAAGTTGGAAGTAACCAAACCCCATAAATGCAAGCATTCCCAAGATAGGCAGGCCGACAAAAATAATAACCAAAGCAATAATCAATCCTTTATAGCTTTTCCCTGTAGCTGGTCCGGCTGAATTGAGTGTAGGAGTTTGTCCACTTAGGGCTTGGTCTAAGTCTGCGGGATTCCATCCGCTCGACAACAAACTCTGGCGGATATCCGTGTCTAACATCCCTTTGGCTCGAGACTGCGCTATGTAATTTTGGAGTTCTGGTGTAATCATATTAGATTAAAATTTAAAGTTACTAGCGAAATGTCCGACTAGAGGCAATTCTTTCATTTTTCCGCCAGCGGCATTTATGATTCCCACAATCATAAGAACAAAACAACCCAGATTAAGAACAGAGCCAATCAAGAATCCAAAGAGGGGAATTCTCCAGAGCATAGAGTTGGCAATTCCAATAACAATCCATACGATAATAAGCACGAGTCCCTGCTTCATGTGAAATTTTACAAAAGGGTCGTTCTTGGCGTCAGTTAAAAATGGAATTATTATTAAAATTCCCAAATAAGAAAGAACAGCCATAACGACATTGTTATTAGAGCCGACAGGGGCTGGAGGGGGAACAGGCACACCAGAACTTGGGTTTGTATCCATAAATTTATTTAGTTAATTGTAATATTGTAAGTATATTACTAAACAAAGTTTTCTAAAAACCAAGGAGGGGATAACTTTCTGGTGCGCCCGGTAGGAATCGAACCTACGACCATCTCCTTAAAAGGGAGCTGCTCTACCGACTGAGCTACGGGCGCATAAAAACACAACCACACGGACTATACCAATCTATATGAAATAAGCTTAAAAATCAAGAATTTTTTGCTATTGTTTCTTAAGCCACTCTATCATCTTCTGATACGTTGCTGGGCCGGTTTCTCCGTCGGCTGTGATACCCACGGCCTTCTGGAAGTTGGTTACAGCTGTTTTCATGGAAGCCCCGTAGTCATTGTCTATTTTATTAGATGTTTTATTATATAGGTTTAAGAATTTCTGAACCGAACCCACTCTGGTGCCCTTAGACCCCACTTTCATAAAAACATTATCATCCACCAGTTTTTGCAATTCATTTATCAGACTTTGGTGTTTGGACGAAGTGGTTGCGGGGGGCTTGGAGGGAGGAGGAGTTGTAGGAGTGGGCTCTACTTGTTCCGTTTCGGTCTTCAGAAGTGCAATCTCATTTTCCAGTTCTGATATTTCTTGCAACAGTTCCCGGTTTTTTTCTTCAAGTTCCAGTTGTTTTTCTTTGTAAAAATGCGCGTTCCCCGGTTCTATGGTTACAACGGCCCAATAGCCTATTATTCCGAGACAGGCGAGGATTATTAGTGACAGCAATGTAAATTTAAATTTTTCCATGATTAATACATTATAGCAAAAAAATCCAAAAAGGTGATAGTATAAAATATATATAAAAAGAAAAGATAAATGTCAGACAAAGTATTCAAATTAAACAATGTCTTTATGCCAGCCGGCGACCAGCCTAAGGCCATTTCAGGCTTGGTGGATGGGTTAAAGAAGGGAATGAAGAAGCAGACGCTCTTGGGAGCCACAGGAACGGGGAAGACCTTTACCGCAGCAAATGTTATAGCCGAATACAATAAACCAACTCTGGTTATTGCCCACAACAAGACCCTGGCAGCCCAGCTGGCCCAAGAATTCAAGCAATTTTTCCCCGACTCAGCCGTGCACTATTTTGTTTCTTACTATGACTATTATCAGCCGGAAGCATACATGCCCGCCTCCGATACTTATATAGAGAAGGACGCCCAAATAAACAAGGAAATAGACAGACTTCGTCACGCCACCACACAGGCCCTCTTAACTCGCAAAGACGTGGTGATTGTAGCCTCTGTGTCCTGTATTTACGGGCTCGGTTCCCCCGCGGAATATGAAAAGGTAAACCTTAAGCTTGAGCTTGGAATGAAAACAGACCGCCTGAGCTTAATGCGGAAACTTATTGAAATACACTTTGAGCGGACCAACGCGGATTTAAGTCCGGGGCAATTTCGGTCCATTGGCTCACGGGTGGAGTTCATGCCCGTGTCGGAGACAATTGTGTATCAAATAGAACTTTCTGGGGGAAAAATTTCTCAGATTACGAAAATGGACCCCATTTCTTCGCAGGTCATCAAGCAAGAAAAAAATATTTTTATTTTTCCGGCAAAGCACTTTATTACCGAAGACGTTAAGTTGAAAAAAGCGCTTACCGACATAAAAAAAGAGTTAACTGGCCAGTTGAAAAAGTTTGAGAAGGAGGGGAAATTATTGGAAGCGGAGAGGATAAAAAGAAGAACCAACTATGATTTGGCGATGATAAAAGAAGTAGGATATTGCAACGGGATAGAAAATTACTCCAGACATTTGTCGGGGAAAAAAGAAGGCGAACCACCTGAAACCCTGCTTTCGTATTTCCCGCACAAACCAAGCGGAGAAGCAGACTTTCTCACTATAATAGATGAATCCCATGTTACCCTCCCGCAGTTGAATGGGATGTATGCTGGGGATGCTTCTCGGAAAAATACTTTAGTGGAATACGGCTTCCGCCTGCCCTCAGCCAAAGACAATAGACCTTTAAAATATAACGAATTCAGCGAACGTATCGGTCCCGTGATTTATACAAGCGCCACTCCGAGTGAAACAGAGCGTGGTGAGAGCGGACAAATAGTAGAGCAAATAATCCGCCCTACCGGATTAGTAGACCCGGAAACCATAGTTAGGGGAGTGAGTGAAAAAGGAGTATATAAAGGGCAAATTCAGGATTTTATTTCTGAAACAGAAAAAACCATATCCCGAGGATTCAGAATTCTTGCCACTACGCTTACGAAAAAAATGGCAGAGGACTTATCGGTGTATTTAAAAGACAAAAAAATAAAAGCGGAATATCTGCACAGCGACATTAAAACGATGGATAGGATAAAAATCCTTACTCAATTCAGAAAAGGAGAGTTTGATGTCCTGGTCGGAGTGAATCTTCTTCGGGAAGGATTAGATTTGCCAGAAGTGGCGCTCATTGGAATACTGGATGCGGACAAAGAAGGATTTCTGCGTTCCGAAACTTCCTTAATTCAAACTATCGGAAGAGCGGCCAGAAACTCCGAAGGAAAAGTAATTTTATACGCGGATGCGGTTACGGGTTCAATGGAGCGCGCCTTAAAAGAAACAATCAGGCGCAGAAACATACAATTGGCTCACAATAAAAAACACGGGATTACTCCGAAAACCATAATAAAGAAAATAAACGACATTACCGAGGAAATGGAAAGCGAGCACAGCAAGGCGGTGAATGCAGAGCTTGCGCTTGATGTGGAATTATTTAAAAAAGTATTTGCTAAAGAGAAAAGCAATAAAGGAAAAAATGAATCTGATTCTATTAAAAACTTATCCCTTTCCGACGAGGAGAGAAACAAGCAAGTTTACGAAAAAATAATAAAAATAAAAGAGCGTGAAATGAATAAAGCCGTGAAGGAGCTTGATTTCGAAACCGCCGCGATATTGAGGGATGAAATTGGAGTACTAAGGGTGCGACTCGAAAAATGAAAATAAAAATTTTAACTGCGAATATTGCTTTTGGCCTTAACGATATGAACAATTTGTTTGCAAACTTTTACGCCCACTACATATTCCATGGTTGGTCAATTATCACTTTTATTTTTAATCCAAAGTCTCTTAAACACAAATTAGGGTATATGGATTCGAAAAGAGTTCGTTATCTTAAAAAACACAGCAAATTAGAACAAATAATTTCACTAATAAAAAAAGAAGACCCAAAAATAGTTTTTTTAAACGAGCTCCTTATTCAGCTGCATCGTGATGGGTTGGAAAATTCTCTGCAAAAGATGGGGTATAAATCATTCGCTTGGGGACAGTCAGCGCACTATGCTGACAGTACAGTAAGTTCTTTTGTGGCTTCTAAAACTGAAGGGGAAGCTGTGGAGGTCTTTTTACCACAAGAGAGTCACGCTGGAGGAGGAGGAGGAATAGCTGCTATTAGATTGGCTGAAAATAATATAACGGCGATCGCTGTGCACATGTCTGTTTTGGCAAAATTTTCATGGCTATACGAAGCTCAGCTTGAAGCGATTGCAAATTTTATTTCTGAAGAAGAAAAGAGGGGGAGAAAAGTCGTAATAGGTGGAGACTGGAATGCATCAAATATATCTATGCAAAAGTATCAATTGTTTTCTAAATTAAATTTTAAAAATAGTGAAGGAGATTTACTGACTTGTCCTACGTTTTTACCAAAACTAAACCCCCTAGACCATATCTATGTGCCACAAAATTGGAAAACGGTGAATACCAAAACAGCTGCTTTTGGGTCTGATCACTTGGCGGTAATTGTTGAAGAAGAATTTTAATATATTCAGAAAAAGTTTTTCCTGGTCCAGTTTTATGTTATAATACCCCTATACACCCCCTAGGAACACGGCGGGGTGTGGTTCGGGTATTGGGCTTAAATTTATGACCAAATTAGACAAAAATATAGATAAAATAAGAGTTAAAGGGGCCAGAACCCATAACCTAAAGAACATAAGCGTTGAAATGCCACGGAACAAAATGGTAGTAATTACCGGTGTTTCAGGCTCAGGGAAATCCTCGCTTGCTTTTGACACAATATTTGCCGAAGGGCAGAGAAGATATGTGGAATCTCTGTCTTCTTATGCTCGGCAATTCTTAAACCAAATGCCAAAACCTGACGTAGATGAAATTACCGGACTTTCACCCGCAATCTCTATTGACCAGAAATCGCGCTCCAATAATCCGCGCTCCACGGTTGCCACTATCACTGAAATTTACGATTACCTTCGGGTAATGTATGCTCGCATTGGACATCCGCATTGTCCAGAGTGCGGCGAGGAAATCAAAAAACTTTCCAACGAAGAGATTTTAAACTTTGTTCTTGAGAAAATAAACACACTAACTAAAATTTCAAAAAAGAGCAAAAAAGTTATGGGAGTAGAATGGGATGAGACGGAAATAAATATTTTTGCTCCCGTGGTTCGCGGTAGAAAAGGAGAATACTACCAGCTTTTATATGACCTCTTAGGAAAAGGCTTTGCGGAAATTCGCCTGGATGGAGTTTTGAAGAAGCTACGGGAACAAATTACGCTCTCAAAAAATAAGGCGCACAACATAGACATATTGGTTGACCATTTCGCTGTTCATGAATTTTCCGACAACTTGGACGGCAGTCGGATGCGTCTTGCGGAGGCCATAGAACGGGCGCTTGGAGAATCCGACAGCTTGGTGGCCATAAAGATTGGAGACGACGAATTCATAATGTCGTCAAAATTTGCCTGCAAAAATGACGGATTTTCTTTTCCCGAAGTGGAGCCAAGGCTCTTTTCTTTTAATTCTCCCTACGGAGCTTGCCCCGCGTGTAATGGATTGGGCTCAAAATATTTCATGGGGGATGAACCCTGCGACGTATGTCACGGAGCCCGACTTCGTCCGGAAGCTCTGAATGTATTTTTAGAAGACCTGCCTCAGCTTGGCAAGGCGGGCAAGAGTAAAAAAATAAATATCTTAGACCTGGCTTCTCTTTCCATAAAAGATGCCCATGATTTTTTCAAAAACTTGAAGCTTTCAGAGCAGGAAAAAGAGATATCTGTTCCCGTTGTGAGAGAAATTGAAGCTCGCCTTCAATTTATGCTTGATGTGGGTCTGGACTATTTACAGCTTTCTCGTAAGGCAAACACCCTTTCCGGAGGAGAAGCTCAGCGCATCAGGCTTGCTTCTCAACTGGGCTCCAGGCTGGTAGGAGCGCTATATGTGTTGGACGAACCGACCATTGGCTTACATCAAAGGGATAATGACCGGCTGATAAAAACCTTGCAAAATCTGAGAGATTTAGGAAACACAATACTCATCGTAGAGCACGACGAAGATACTATTTACGCATCGGACTATATTGTGGACATCGGACCTAAGGCCGGAGTTCACGGAGGAGAAGTAATAGCGGCAGGGTATTTGGAGGATTTGTTAACCGCCAAGAAAAATACGAACAATTCCCGGACTCTTGCATATTTGCGGGAAGAAACTCGAATTGAGGTTCCGGAAAAACGCCGAGCGGGCAAAGGGGCGCTAAGAATTGCGGGTGGAAAAATATTCAACATAAAAAACATGAACGTGGAAGTTCCGCTGGGGGTCATGACTTCCATTACAGGCGTTTCGGGGTCTGGGAAAAGCTCTTTTATGTATGAAATTCTTTACAAGAATTTACAAGGACGCTACGAACGAAAATATCGCACGGCAAAAATATTCAACGCCACTTCCTTTTCCGGAACGGAATATCTTTCGCGCGCCATATTGATTGATCAGTCTCCCATAGGAAGAACTCCGCGTTCCAACATTGCCACCTATACTGGTTCGTTTACCCATATTCGCGACCTTTTTGCGACAACCGAAGACGCGCGTCTTCGGGGATGGAAGGCAAACCGATTTTCTTTTAATGTTAAAGGAGGCAGATGCGAAGCTTGCGAGGGGAATGGGGAAATAGCGGTGGAAATGCATTTCTTGCCCACGGTGTATGTTACGTGCGATATTTGTAACGGCAAACGTTTTGATAAAGAAACCCTGACGGTGAAGTATAAGAAAAAAAATATCTATGAAGTTTTGCGTATGACCGTGGAAGAAGGGCTTACTTTCTTTAAAGACATTCCCGCTGTTTCAGACCGGCTACAGACCTTGATGGACGTGGGGCTTGGATACCTTGAGTTAGGCCAGTCGGCGACCACCCTCTCCGGAGGAGAGGCTCAGAGGGTAAAAATTTCAAGCGAGCTTTATCGTCCGCACCTAGAGAAAACAATTTATCTCTTGGATGAACCAACCGTGGGGCTTCACTATGACGACGTTCACAAACTGCTGGAAGTTTTAAACAAGTTGGTCTCCAAAGGTAACACAGTTGTTCTAATAGAACACAACCTTGATATAATAAAAAGTTCCGACTACATTATAGACATAGGGCCTGAAGGAGGCATCAACGGCGGAAACATCGTTGCCAAAGGAACTCCCGAAGAAGTTGCCAACAACGCTAAGAGCCATACAGGCAAATATTTAAAAAAAGTTTTACGAAGATAGAAATATGAATTACGAATCTTTTAAAAAACTGAAACTTCCCAATAAACCAGGAGTTTATTTTTTCTTGAAAGGGCGGGAAATAATCTATATAGGCAAAGCCACTTCGCTCCGAAGCCGGGTGCAAAGCTATTTTCGCCAGGACCTTATGTCCACCAGGGGGCCAGTGGTTCTGGACATGGTATTTAAAGCCACGGGAGTGAAATTTGAAGAAACGGATAGCGTTCTCGAGGCTCTTATCTTGGAGGCGAACTTGATAAAAAAACACCAACCAAAAAGCAATACCAAAGAAAAAGACGACAAAAGTTTTAATTACGTGTGCATAACCCGCGAAGAACTGCCGAAGGTTGTGGTAGTGCGTGGAAAAGAAATTAAAGAACGGATTGGAGCCAAAAATTTTCGATTCCAATCCGTATTCGGACCTTTTCCTTCCGGCCCCCAGCTTCGAGAAGCGCTCAAGATAGTCCGCCGAATATTTCCATTCCTAGACGACAAGAGCAAGAACTACCTAGAGTTTTACCAGCAAATAAATCTGGCTCCGGACTTGAAGGACCACAAGATGTATCACGAGAACATCAAGAATATAAAATTGTTTTTCAAGGGCAAGAAAAAAGAAATATTCCGAAATTTAAAAAAAGAAATGAATACTTATGCTAAGTCTCGAGAATTTGAAAAAGCCGGAGAAATCAAACGTCAGCTGTTCGCCCTTCAGCATATAAACGATGTGGCACTCCTTAAGAATCACGAGTTTAGAGGAAACACCGAGGCTTTCCGAGTTGAGGCATACGACATTGCGCACATGAGCGGAAAAAACATGGTAGGAGTGATGGTGGTAGTTGAAAACGGAGTAGTAAATAAAAACGAATATCGAAAATTCAAAGTTCGAACCCAAATTAACACCAACGATACAGGAGCCTTGTCAGAGGTGATTGAAAGACGCCTAGGACACCCGGAGTGGCCATACCCGGATTTAATTGTAGTAGACGGAAGCACGGCTCAAATAAATACTGCGAAAAAAGTCTTGGCAAAAGCTGGTAAGATTATTCCCGTGGTGTCGGTGATAAAAGACGAACGACATAAGCCAAAAGGAATCGGAGGGGACAAGAAATTCAGCACAAAGTTTGAGAAAGAAATTCTACTTGGGAACAGTGAAGCGCACAGGTTTGCCATAACTTATCATAAAAATATGCGAAGTAAAAATTTCTTAAAATAAGTATATAATATCGTTATGAACGCGGAAAATCGGGGTTGCCAAAATTGCCAGAAAGATTTCGTTATAGAAAGAGATGATTTTTCTTTTTATGAAAAATTAAAAGTTCCTCCTCCCACTTGGTGTCCACATTGCCGATTTGTTCGGAGGCTTACGTTTATTAACGAAAGATCACTCTATGGGAAAAATAATTGTGGTAATTGCAAAAAGCCGATTATTTCCATGTATTCCCCTGAAATGCCCTTTTCCAAGTGGTGTATCAAGTGCCACATAAGCGACATTTGGGACGCGAGAGATTACGGCAAGGAATACGATTTCTCCAGGCCTTTTCTCCAGCAATTCAAAGAGCTTAAATATTCTATTCCGCACCGCGCGCTAGATCAAAACGAGCGCAACGGGGCGGGCTGTGATTATGCAAACTTATGTTACACCAGTAAAGACATATATTTATCTTTTGATACCATAGGCTCCGAACACATAAAATATTCGGCACACTCCATGAAAGAAAACAAAAATTGTCTTGATTGTCTTTTTATAAGGTCAAATGATTACGGTTACGAGCTGATTCAAGCAACTCATAATTATAAATCTACTTTTTTGGTAGAAAGCGATCAGTGCGTGGAGTCCTTTTTTCTGTATGACTGTTCCAACTGTGTTAATTGTTGTTTGTCTTCTAACCTGCGGAATAAAAGCTACGTGTTTCGCAACAAGCAATTGACGCGAGAGGAATATCTTAGCGCTGTGTCCGCTCTCGGGTTGGACACTTATTCAGGACAGCAAAAGGCCCGTAAAGAATTTAACCTGCTTGCCCAGAATTCAATTCATAAATATGCGCATATAAAAAATGCCGTGAACGCAGTCGGGGACTTTATTGAGAATGCGAAAAATATTTATCACAGCTATGGTTTTGCTAGAAATTCAGAGAACATAAAATACGGATATCTTGGATCCAGTACGGCAAAAGACAGTCAGGATATTACCATGCTAGGCAGGATGGAGGAGTCATACGAAATGATTCTGGCCGGCAGGGGCGGTAGCCGGGTAATGCTATCAGCAAGTTGTGGCGGGAGCTGTAAGAATATATATTATTGTGACAACTCTCGGGGGAGCTCGGATTGTTTCGGCTGTGTGGGACTTTTAAACCAAAAATATTGCATTCTTAACAAGCAATACACCAAAGAGGGGTATTTTGAACTTTTACCTAAAATCATTAAGCACATGGATGACATGTCATATTTTGATTCCATGGGCAGAAAATTCGGGTTTGGAGAATTCTTTCCTTCGGAAATCTCTCCCTTCGCATACAACGAAACAATTGCCTTTGAGGAGAAACCGCTTACTAAAGAGGAAGCTTTGGCACAAGGATATAGATGGAAGGACATGGAGATTAAACAATACGAACCCAGCGTAACTTCAAGTGATTTACCTGACGGCATAGACGAAGTGTCGGAGAGTATATGTGAGGAGGTTATTGAATGCCCGAACAAAGGACAAGTAAAGACACAATGTACCTCGGCGTTTAAAATTTTACCCGACGAGCTGCAGTTTTACAAGCAAATGAGATTACCCCTGCCGCGCTTTTGCCCAAACTGCAGATATCACCAGCGTTTGGTATGGAAAAACCCTTTCAAATTTTATAAACGCGAATGCATGTGTGAATTATCAAACCATAATCACAAAGAAAAGTGTGTGAATGAATTTGAGACGATGTATGCTCCGGACCGACCCGAGAAAATATTCTGTAAGGACTGCTATCAGAAAGAAGTTTACTAGATACTTTAGTTAAGTAAAGTATGTAGAAACACAAAGAAAGTTTTAATAACTACTGAGCTAGTTCATAAGTTTTCCCATGTTATAATCTACGCATGAACAAAAAACTCGCATTTGCCCTACTTTCTCTTCTCGGGATTAGTGTATTAATAGGTGCAGTTTATTGGGGTTGGGGGTATAAGCGAACCAATAATCCAACACCCAACCCTCCAACTCAACACCTCGTAAAATTAAACACAGAGGCAATTCTCAACGGCACTTATAAGTTTTCTTCAAATGACAACGAGATAATTTTTACAGACGGCATCTCAAGACGAGACGGTGAAGGCGTAACTGCCGAATCAAAAATTGACGAAAATACAATCTCCTTTGGAGATTTGAACGCAGATGAAAAAGAAGACGTCGTTTTTGCTGTGCACAATAAATCTACATATTCCAATTCGAAAGACCATAGTGTATCTGAATACAAAGGGATAGATTTATATGCAGTTTTGTTGGGTAGCGGATCTCCTTTTTTAGTTAAAAACTCCTCCTATTATTTAGACGAGAGTACTGAAATCATGTCTATTGATATTGAAAATGGAATTATAACCATGAATTTTAGCGTCGATTCCAGCGATGGTCACGGACGTAAAGAATTTACCGCTGAATATAAAATAGACTTAGACGGTTATCAACTAATAAGGCAAAGTTTGCGTCCAAAAGAAAATGTCCTCTCTAAATATTTAATTATGAATGCAATTTATTCCCCTGGGACAACTTTTGCTGGTCCAAATAAAGAATTAAGTTACTATGAAGGCGTGGCACAGCTTCCTGTGCAATACGAGCAGGATAGTTCGGAGTCGGAGATAAATAAAGATTTTATAGTAATCGAGGATTTAGATAAAGATGGCACGCAAGAAGTGGTCTTTCTTTTGGACGACTGGTATTACAATGTAGGTGGTTCTTCAGGTCAGGGGTGGCAAACGCTTAACGTGGCACGGAAAAATGAAGACAAATTCTCCATAATTGATAACGCTACGATTGAACAAGCCTCGGTAGGGGAAGGAGAATCATTTGCCACAGTTAAATCGCTAACTGTAAAAAATAATATTATTACTTTAAATATCGAGAGGGAAACCGGCTGCGCCAACTTGCCCGCAAAACAGGTTGTGCAAAATTATAAATTCGCTGATGGAAAATTAGTCCGACTGGACCAGGCAGAACAAGAAGGAGAGATAAACATTACACTTCTTTCCCCTAAAAAGGGGGATGTGTGGAAGATAGGGGAATCTCACAAGATAATTTTGAGCCAACCTTGGCCTTTTGAAGATAATTGTAATAATGCTATTGAGATACGTGGTTATGCAAATTTAGCAACAGAAGATGGCAGAACTTTAATTTTAAGAAAAGGACAGAGTGAATATACGTGGGATAGTAAGCATATCTTACCGTTCTTCAAAGATTCAGATACCCCTGTTTCAATAACTTTAGGAGAATACGATTTAAGCATTGAATCTTATGTCGAAGATGGCCCAGGATATGTTTTGACACACAGTGAATCTTTTCAGTTAGTAAAATAATTTCCGATGCAAAAACAAAAAAGAGAAAATAAAAAACAGGAGAATGTAGTAATTCTGCATAACATTCGGAGCGTAGAAAATGTCGGGGCGATGTTTCGCACGGCTGATGCGGCGGGGGTAAATAAAATTTATCTGACAGGGTACACGCCGGCGCCCCTGGATAGGTTTGGACGAAAGAGGGGTGATATGGCGAAATCTGCCTTGGGGGCGGAGGAATTTGTGGTTTGGGAGCAAAAGAAAAGCATCTCTAGTTTACTAGCTAAATTGAAGAAGGAAAATTTTCACACCATAGCCATAGAACAGGACAAAAGGTCCGTGGATTATAAAAAAGTGAAAATCAAGGCAAAGAATGCTTTTATTGTCGGGCCGGAAGTGACTGGCATCCCGAGAAATATTTTAGATAAGTGTGATGTTGTCGCCGAAATTCCAATGCTAGGCAAGAAGGAATCTCTTAATGTTTCTGTGGCACTGGGAATAGGGCTTTTTAGAATATTGAATTTGTAAAATTAACTTTTTTGTTCTAATATTTTTATGACTTTTTCATCATGCTCGTGATTTGGACTTACCCCAAATCTTTTTTGCTGAATATTTCTTATCATTTTTTGTACGGATAAGTTTGGAGCATTAAATCTTATGTTTCCTAAAGATACATCAGTATTTCGCTGAAAAAGTACTTGGGGATCTTCGGTTGTAAATAGTTTCAACAGTTCTTTTATAATTTGCAGCTCTCCTATTTCTAATTTTGTTTTTGTTGCGTTATGAAAATAAACCTCAAAACCAGTGGACTTGTTTTTGTTTCTAGAAAATTGTAAAGCGAGCAGTAATCCTCTTATTTTTTCCATATCCGGCGTATCTACAACTATATCGAAATCGTTATGATCTCGAGTAAGATTTCCGTATAGGCCATCAAGCCCATATCCCCCGACTATAGAATATTTTACTCCAGCTACCTCAAAAGCAGTCGTTAGCTCCTTTAATAACTCCAGCCTTTTTCTTTGCTCCAGAGAAGGAAAATATTCTAGGATTGAGTTAGCTTTTGGAGTAGTTTGATCTGGGAATTTCATGTTTTTATACTACCACACCGTATCTTATTTCTGGCAGTTTGGACAAAAGATAGTCGTGCGGGCTTGAATCGTTATTTTTTCCAGGTTCCTGTCGCAGCTTGGGCACATTTTCCCAGCTTTGCCGTATACCTTATGTTCTCTGGCATAATTACCCCGCGACTGGTCAAGCAGGAGATAAGTGGCTACCGAAGAACCGCCTACTTGTATTGCTCGCTTCATTATCCTGATTATTGCTTTGTGTAGCGCGGTAGCTTCCTTAAAGGAAAGCGAATCGGCACTTCTGTCGGGGCGAATTCCGGCTTCAAATAAACTTTCATCCGTATAAATATTACCGACCCCTACCACCACTTTTTGACCCATCAATATTGCTTTTATTCTACCTTTTTGATTTTTTAGAGCGTCGTAAAAATATTTAACGGTGAATTCTTTAGATAATGGCTCCACACCATACAGGCCGAAATGATTTTCGGACAGAAAGGCCTGACTGCTAGGGTAATATAAAACGTATCCGAACATCCGAGTGTCGTTGTAATACAGGTTTCCTTTTTCGAGTTCAAAAATAATGTGAGTATGCTTGTTCGGCAGTTCTTTTTCGGAAAGCGCTATCGGATGCCCGCCCAGAACCGTTTTCCCTGATTTTTTTGGCTTGTAAACAAATTGTCCAGACATCTTCAGGTGAGCCAAAATAATTTTATCGTGACTCAATTTAAAAATAAGGTTCTTGGCTCGGCGCTCTATGGCTATGAATTTTTCTCCCAGCAATTTCTTTTCGAACTCTTTTTTCTTTCCCAAAGAAGCCAGACGCAAAGTGCCTTTGCCGGAAACCAGCTTTGGTTTTCGAACCGCAACTCGTTTTATTTTTTGACCCAAGATAGACTTTTCTAATCCCAGGCGCAAGTTTTCAACTTCGGGTAATTCCGGCATGTTATAATAATATAATGAAAAGTCGATTATTCATATTTTCCATACTTTCTCTTGCATTGCTACTGCCACTCTATCAAGTATCCGCGCATGCTGAAAATACCGTTGCACCCATCAAGATATTGCTTGTGCCAGGGCACGACGAAGAGGCGTGGGGGGCGCAATATGGGAGGGTTAAAGAAGCGAACATGAATTTGGCGGTGGCAAAAAGAATCCGGACAATCCTCAAAAAAGACGACAGGTTTAAGGTTTATATAACCCGGGACGACAAAGGCTACACCAAAGAATTCCAGTCCTATTTTTCTCTATACGATGAAGAAATCAAAGCTTTCCGGGAAAAAGTAAAAAAAGAAACGGAGGACCGAATTGAAAACGGAGATTTTATATTGAAAGAAAATCCGCCGCACAACAAAGCCAGCGACAGCGCGGCTGTCCGGTTATACGGATTTAACAAATGGGCCAACGAAAATGACATAGATGTCGTCCTTCACATACATTTCAACGACCATCCCCGTGCCGATGTGTGGACAATAGGAAAATACACAGGCTTTGCCGTATATGTGCCTGAAGAACAAATGGCAAACTCGGAAGAAAGCACCGAGTTGGCTCGCAGTATATTTAAAGAACTGGATAAACAATATGCGACGAGCACTTTTGAAAAAGAGAAGGGAGGGCTGGTGCCCGACCAGACACTTATCGCGCTCGGCTCTCACGGCTCCCTTGAAGCTACGGTGCGCTCTGTCCTGGTAGAATACGGGTATATTTATGAGAAAAAATTTAAAAACTACAAAAACAGACATAAAGCTTATGATACTATGGCTAAGCTTACAACCCAAGGAATCAAAAATTATTTTTTCTCTAAGTAGGAATTATTTTCCGCCCAATATTTTAAGCGCTTCGCGAATTTTTACATTTGTTGTGGCTTCGGGAGAAGTTTTCTTCAGGGCGTCACGAGCTTCGTTTTGGGAATAGCCTAAAGATTTCAAAGCTTCCAAGGCATCGAGCTCACCTTGCAAAGAGGCACCCCCTTTCTCTTCACCTATCTTGTCTCGCAGTTCTATGACAATTTTTTCCGCGGTCTTCCTGCCAATACCCGATATTTTCGTGAGGTAACTGGTATCGCCCGTGCCTATGGCGCGGCGCAAAGTTTCAATTGTGGCAATTCCTAGTATGGCGAGCGCCGACCGGGGGCCTATGCCTGAGACGTTAAGCAACATTTCAAAAAAGTTAAGCTCTTCCGAGGCCAGAAATCCATACAAATCAAGTGAGTCCTCTCTCACGTGAGTGTGAATCAGGAGGAAGACCTCATCTCCTGTTTTTGATACCTTGGACAAGGTGTCAGGAGAGACACTTACCTTGTATCCAACCCCTCCTGCTTCAACTATTACGAATTTGTCGGTCTTTAGTGTTATTTTTCCTCTCAAGCTTCCAATCATTAATTAATCATATCATACCTACCCGACCTTTGGCGGGTTTGCGTTTTTTGGGCTTTTCTGTTAAATTGTAGCTATGCCAATAACACAATCAGCCAAAAAAGCAATCCGCGGGTCTCTACGCAAGAAGGCCTTTAACGACCAGAGAAAGAAGGCGATGAAAGAGATAATTAAGAAAATAGAAAAGCTGTCAAAAACCGACAAGGCAGAAGCCTTGAAGCTGCTTTCCGGCGCTTTTCAAGCCATAGACAAATCAGCTCAAAAGGGAGTAATAAAGAAAAACAATGCTGCCCGCAAGAAGTCTCGCTTATCAAGACTAGTGAAATAAATATTGTAATTTATAAAGCAATCTGTCTGGTGAAGCTTCACCAGCGAACTGCTCGTCGCTCAAGAAAATGATAGTCGGACTACCTCCTTTATTTTCTAAGCTCCTGCGCAAGGCTTTCTAAATCACAATATTTATTTAAATTTTTATGTCACACCTATTAGAATTTTACGGAACAGAATGCCCTCATTGCATAACTATGCATGAGTTGGTGGAAAAATTGGAGAAAGAAGAGGCTATAAAAATTGAAAGCTTGGAAACTTGGCACAACAAAGAGAACGAAAAGCGCCTGCTAGAAATAGACAACGGAGAACTGTGCGGGGGGGTGCCTTTTTTCTACAATACCCAAACCAAGAAATTTATTTGCGGAGAAACGGACTACGACACTTTTAAAAAGTGGGCAAAAGGTGAAGATTTTATTCAAAGTGAAGAATAAAAAAATGCCTGCCCGCCCTCCAGTTGGTCGGGAGCAGGCGGGGGCCAAGGGCGAAGAATTTATCCAGTAAAGTATGCTAAGATATTAGTATGTATTCTAAAAAGTGGAAATTAATAATTAGCTTATTGCTAATCCTTTCAGCGGTTTGGTTACCCCTTTTTAATTTAAATGCTGATGTTCCCACGCTTCTAACTATTTTTTCCTTACTGTTTGCGATATTAGTAGGGTTCTTTATCGCAACGTCTACAACAAACTACTTGCGCCTTCAGACACTCATTGCCGAAGAAGATGCTAGCTTGATAGCTATTTTTAGTTCATTTCGTAACATAGTACCTAAAAATACAGAAATAATTGCAGATGCAATAGACAACTACGCTATAGCTGCACTCTCTTTTGAATTAACAGAGTATGTAAATAAAACCCACTTTGAGTTTGGAAATTTAGTACGAGTAGTGGACGAAGTAAATTTTGTAGATGATAAAGGGCGAGAACTTATTGGTTTTTTACACGACAAGAAAAATAGTCTTTATCAAACACGACAAGAAATTGCGCTTGTTGCTCGTCGCATTGTTACTCCTGACCACTGGTTGGTGGTTACTTCTCTGGCAGTTTTGATTGGATTCCTCATCTTAACTTTGCGCGATGGCGGACTTTTGTCTGCTTTTTTATCTGGTATATTGCTGGCAACTAACTATTTAATATTAACTCTTTTGTATGAAGTAGATAATAATAAGTTTCTAGAGCAGGCTCTTTCTTATCAAAATTCGCAGCAAATATTTCAAGTAATAGGTAGACCCTCTTATTATGTCGAGGATGTTATAAAAAATGGTCGCGTTGAAACGCCCAAAAAAAATTATCGCACAGGCTACTATAAAAACTTTGACGATAAAGATATAAGATTAGTAGAATGGAATAAACTGTCAAAAGATTTAGATTTATAAGTTACATAATAAAAAAACCACCCGCGAGGGTGGTTTTTTTATTAGAATATTACGCGCGTTGTACGTTTACCGCGTTCAATCCTTTTGGAGATTCCTCTGTTTCAAAAGAAACAGCATCACCTTCCTTGAGCTCATCAAAAGTTACGCCAACTAGAGAGTTGCTGTGGAAGAATAAATCCTTCTGTAGCCCTTCTCCGGTTATAAAGCCGAAACCTTTATCAGTGAGTCTTTTTATAGTACCAGTCATTGATTTTTTTAGTTAAATTGTTAAATACAAATGGGTTGTTCTTAAGAAATCGACTCTAAGTTACTCTTCTTCACCTACTTTGTCTTACAAGTATATCATACAACGACCCCATTTGTCAAGCAGTCATTCTCGATATAGAGAAAAAGCTTTCTATTTTGGCCTAAATAGGCTAGTCTATGGGAATGTCTAAGGATAACAAGAAAGACCAAAACAGCAGCCCAAAGTCCCAGGAAACCATTGTCAGATTTGATAATGTGTCTTTTGAGTGGGGGGTAAATAAGCCTATTTTGGACGAAGTTAGTTTTACGGTGCGACGGGGGACCAAATTTACCTTGATGGGACAAAATGGCGCCGGCAAAAGCACTATTTTCAGTTTAATTTCCAGAGTAAGCATTCCAGAGTCCGGCACGATAAACGTTGTAAAAGGCGTGAGTATTGCCCAAGCTCTTCAGGTAATACCCCGGGACCAGCTGGACCTCTCGGTCAGAGAATTTTTCGAAGGTTGCTTTAAAGAAAAAATTTATGATATTGACCCTCGCATAGATGAAGTTCTTGAGGTGGTAAATCTCAAAGGGCACGAAAAAGTTCACGACAGAAAAATTAAAAGTTTTTCAGGGGGCCAGCAAGCGCGCCTCCTACTTGCTTCAGCTATTATCCAAAATCCTGACCTGCTTCTGTTGGACGAGCCTACGAACAACCTGGACAAGGCGGGGATAACCCACCTGACAAAATTTCTAATGAATTATGAGAAAACAGTTTTGGTTATTTCTCACGATGCGGAATTTTTAAACGCCTTTACGGAAGGTGTGCTTTATTTGGATGTTTACACAAAAAAGATTGAGCAGTATGTGGGGAATTATTTTAATGTGGTAAAAGACATAAGCGCGCGGGTTGAGAGAGAAAATATGAAAAACGCCCAGCTGGAAAAAGAAATTCAAGCCAAGAAAGACCAGGCCAATGTATTTGCCCACAAAGGGGGAAGGCTTCGGTTGGTTGCAAGGCGCATGAGGGAAAAAGCGGAAGAGTTGGAAGAGGAAATCGTGGAGGTGAGAAAGGAAGACAAGGCTATTCGTCCATTTATAATTCCGGCTCAGCCCGACCTCGTAGGAGAAATTTTAAATATATCTTCTTTTACCACCATGAAAAACGGGAAAATAGTAAAACGAAAAGCCGATATTTCTTTGAATAAAAACAAGCACTTGCTTTTGCAGGGCCCGAACGGTATCGGAAAAACCACACTACTTGAAAGGCTGGCTAGCGGTCACGCCGAAGGCGAAACAGTAAAGGAGGGAACACGCATCGGGTATTATCGCCAAGATTTCTCCACCCTTAATTTTGAAGACAGCGTTTACCAATCTCTTGCGGGAGCTATGGTAGAAGGCGGAGAACGCTTGGACGAGGAGAAGATGCGTTCAATTGCCGCGGGGTTTTTAATAACCGGAGAATTTATTCGCACCAAAATAGGGAGCTTGTCGGAGGGGCAGAAAGGACTGGTTGCCTTCGCCCGGCTGGTTCTTCAAAAACCGGGACTTTTAATATTGGACGAGCCGACAAATCATATAAACTTCCGACACTTGCCGGTTATAGCCGAGGCGCTTGATAAATATCAGGGAGCCATGATAATAGTTTCCCACGTTCCCGAATTTGTCCGACAAATTAGGATTGATGAAATACTGGATTTAGAAAAATAAACTCAGTCTTTGCGTAATTTTTATAAAGCCTTGCGCAGGAGTTTAGAAAATAAAAGAGGTAAATAGACTTTCTGCCGATTATTATTTTCTTGAGCGACGAGCAAAACGCTCTCAAATCTTTGCCAGACAGATTGCTTTATGCAAAGTTGTCGTGCAGGGTTACTGTAGAATTGGATTTAAAAAGTCGGCAAGTTCTTTGCCTTTTATTTCCCTCATTCCTTTGGGTTTCAGGGTTCCCAATTTTATATTCATGATTCGTTCTCGCTTCAAGTCGGCGACTTCTTGAAAAAGAGCGGAGCACATTCTCCTGATTTGGTGTTTCTTTCCTTCGGTCAGAATTACTTTGAAAGTAAACGGGCTTAGTATTTTTACTTGGCATTTTTGCGTTAAGTAGCCTTCAATGTTTACGCCGGCTTCCATTTTCTGTTTGAAGTTGGAGCGAAGTTTGTTTGAGGTTCTAACCACATATTCTTTTTCATGGAAGTATTTAGGATTAAGCAGGCGGTCGGTGATACGTCCGTCGTTGGTGAGGATTAGGAGCCCGTGAGAAGCCTTGTCTAGGCGGCCAATAGGGAAGAGTCCGGCTTTTGGAGAATCGGTTTCCACACCAATGGGTTTGTTGTAAGCCAGATATTCGTAAGTTTTTTTTGGGGCTCCTTTTACTTCTACGATATCTTTCTGTTCAACCTTGCTTCCCAATACCGCAAGTTTTTTGTTGATGAAAACTTTTTTGCTTTCCACCAGCTCGTCCGCTCCGCGGCGAGTAGATATTTTCTTCCACGCCAGGTATTTGTTTATTCGCATGGGATAGGCAGGGGTTTCTTCCGAGTTCATTTCTTTTGTCATAAAACAAATATAGCACACTTTTGGTGTGCTATATTTGGTAGTTTTTCTAATTTTATTTTTTAATGCTGGACCGTGGTGGTTGTTTTCCTTGTCCATGGAGCCGGAGCTGCGGAACCTGCGAACAGGGACCGAGCCAAAAGTATAAGCACCAAGATTAAGATTATGAACAATAGCCATCCAAAGAGGCTGGTAGGCCAGAATCCTGCTCCGAAGATGCCTGCGCCAAGGGGAACAATTGTTCTTTCTTCAAATTCAGGAAATTCCTGAACGGGATTGCTCCAAACTTGAGCTGATACGTTTGCGGTTACCGACTGAGGGAAACCAGAAGGGTCGGTGTAAGAAAGCACAGCAGGGAAGTTTAACAATGCTCCCGGAGCCGCGTCTTCTCGCACGCGCACTCGGACGGTGACCGTGCCTGTGCCGTTTGCTCTCAAAGTTCCCAAGCTAAAGATAAGCGTGTTTCCGGAAATAACCGGGTTATTTGGATTTGAGAACATATAAGTAACTTCGTAAGGCAAGTCTAATCGCAAATTAAGATTTGAGATAGAGCCGGTGCCGATGTTTTGGTAAGTTACGGTGTAATTTATTTCGTCTCCTACGCGCGGTCGAGTGTTATCAAGAGTGGGCAGTATCGGCTGGTTGCGGTCTATGGAAGAGGTAACAAGCACAAGCGATGTAGGGGAGGGTCTGGTAGTGGTAATAGTTCGTGGTCGAACATTTACCGTTACGGAATCCGTTGCGGAACCGGAACCACTGCTACATGTAATAGTGTAAGTTCTTGAGCTTGTAAGAGAACCGGTGTAGAAAGAACCGGGGCCGATGCTCTTTGTTCCAGGCCATCCAAGGGAGCCACCCGAAGCGAAACATGAAGTTGCGTTTGCGGTGCTCCATCTTATAAAGGTAGCGCTGTTGTAGGAAATATTTGTGCTGTCGGCGTAGATAAGAACTGTTGGCTGGGTGTTGTTGACTACATTTACGACCCTTACGGTCGCAGAGTCTGAACTTGAGCCTTCGTCGTTTTTACAAGTGATGTTGAAAGTTGTGTCGCGAGTTAGAGAGTTGGCATAAAATGTTCCGGAACGGCCTCTGTTGCTAGATGACCAATTTCCTGTTCCGCCAGTAGAGCGACAAGAATCCGCGTCTTGTGATGTCCATGTGATAGTGCTGGACCCGCCCGATATTACGGAAGAAGGGTTGGCATAAATATTAACAGTTGGCTCGTCGTTGTTATTATTGTCTTCATCTATTCGCACCGTTACGGAATCAGTAGCTGAACCGAACTGGTTGTAACAAGTGATGCGGTAAGTTGTGTCTCGGGTTAAGTCGTCGGTATCAAAATCTCCAGAGCGGTTTTGATTACCAGCCCAGCCATTTCGTCCTTCGCTGGCGGTGCAGTAATCCGCTCGGCTAGAACTCCAATGAATGGTAGTTTCATCTCCTTCGTCTATGCGTGTATCGTCCGCACGGATGCTTACGGTAGGCGCGGTTCCTTGGTCATCATTCAACGTTAGAGTTTCAGAATCAGTATCAAAACCAGCGTTGTTAGAACAGCTTATTGTGTATGTTCGTGAACTAGAAATAGGTCCGACAGTTTCACTTCCGCCATCTTCATCTTTGCTTCCAGACCAAGCGCCTGTTGCAGTACAAGAAGTAGGGTTATTGGTTACAGTCCAGCTAAGCGTGGTAGTTTGTCCAGGATTTAAAGTATTGTCGGCAGCTGTAAGGTTTACGGTTGGGACTTCATCTCCTCCTCCGCTGCAGGCGTCGTCATTGCTCACGTATACTGTAGCTGAGGTCTGTCCATATCCTCCCGTGGAGTTAGAGAGGGTCATTGTATACTTGGTTGTTTGAGTAGGAGAAACATCTTCATCTCCATAAGCTGGGAGCCCGGACCCGATTCCAGTGATTGAGATGCTGGTAGCGTCTGTGGTGGCCCAAGAAATATTGGAAGATTCTCCGGGGCATATAGTGCCGGGAGATGCGGTAATAGAACCAGTTACCATAACGACCTGTGCGTTGGCTGGTGTAGATAGGGTTGAGGAAAAGCCCAAAACCAAGCCAAAAAGGACGACCAGTGCTGATGTCGCGAACCTCTTTAAAAACGATATTTTCATGTTTTTCATGTTTATTGGTTAAATTTTTAACAACCTTTTAATAATTAGATTTCTCCGATTGTATCATATAATGGTTTGTATGTCAATAGGGTTTCCTGTGGGGGCTTAATTCTAAAAAGGTAAGCGCTACTAATGCCGTTCGTTCTCAAAAAACATTACATCTTTACCACAGGACACTTTTTAGAAGAAAGATTTATATTTTTTCTAACTTCACCGTATTTTTATGATAAATGATGATTATTTTTTAAAAAAATAAAAAAATTTACAAAATAAAATGGAGGGCCCGCGTTGCGGTCCCTCCATGTGCTGATCTTCTCCTCTCGATGATGATTGTTAGGGCTTGGCGCTCTGTGTCACGAGAATCTCGGTGGCGAATCCACCTTGACCCGTGAACAGAACCTTAGCATTTCGTTCGCCGCCGCTGTTGCCAGCAGCCGAAATGAAGAACTCACCGCCACCGGTGCCAGATGTCGGCGATACGCCGATCCAGGTTGCAGTCGGGGATACCGACCATGTGCATCCGGTCTGGGTGCTGACCACCACGCCGGTATTCGCGGCGGGGTTCCAGGTGTAGAAAACGGAAGTGTTCTGCACGGCGAATGTGCAGGTCGTCGCCGGCTTGCCAGTCTGGCTCACCGGGATGGTCTGAGTGTATCCTCCTTCTCCGATGAAAGTGACGGTAGCGTTGCGGGTGGTCGTAACGGTGTTGTTGCTTCCCGGAGCAACTTTGAAGTCGCCGGGACCGGAGCCCGAAGTGCCTTCGGGGAAAGCAACCCAGGTCTGGCTGGCCGAGACCGACCAGTCGCACCCGGCCTGGGTGCTGACGGCGACGCCCGAGTTGGATGTCGAATCCCAGCTCCAGTTGAGTGGCGTGTTCTGCACTGAGAAGGTGCAGGGCTGGACGGTCGGGCACTGGGCTTGAGCATTCGCTCTCGCCTGGATACGTGCCGCGGCCACTTTGGAGTTCGCATCCGCTTGTGCGGCTGCGTCGGCCTGCGTCTGTGCGTGACTGCAGCTGGTGTCACTGGTGAAACTGCCAGTGCCAACGACCGTAATCGTGGCACTCTTCACGCTGCCATCAGGGCAAGTGAATTGTTCAGTTACCGGAATCTCAACCCGTCCGGGACGGGTGCAGGAGAACGGCGGGTTGTCGACGCAGGCCTGCTGGCTGACCGAGACGGGTTTGCCAGCGACGTAGATCGTGCCGTTCTGGCTCGAGTTGCCGTTCCGGGTTGCAGTCACCTTGACGGTGCCGCTTCCCTGACGCCACTCTCCGGACTGGCTAACCGAAAATCCGGGAATGGAATCCGCATGCCAGCCGCAAGTCGCACCTGTTGTAACCGTGACGGTCTTATCGCCTCCAGGACACGAGAAGTCCAAAGAGGTAGGGGACACGTCGAAGTTGCAGGTGGGAGTCGGCGGACACGGGGGTTGCGTGACCGTGTAAGTGCACGTTCCCACCGTGATGTGACCGACGCGGGTGACACCGGTGTCGTTACGGGTGTAACGATAGGTGACATTGGTGCACGTCGGGCATCCCGGCACGATTGTCAACCAGCTCGGGGAATCCGAGACTGGGGCGAACGGACACGAAGTCCCGGTGACGATGACAGCGAAGCTGCCTTCTCCTGCCTCACAGTTGGGGCGGTCGTCGTGGGTCGTCGTGGTCGTGTAGGTGCACGTTGTTGCGTTGTTCTGGAGCTGGGTAACGAGAAGTTCAGCTCCACACGCGGTAATCTTGCCGAACCGGGATTCGTTCTTGGTGTTCTTAGGCACCGTGAACGTCTGGTCCGTCCAGTTTACCGTCGCCCAATCCATACTGGGCTGGGCCGAAGTGCAGCTGCACTTCGTCAGGCCGAGCGGGAGCGTGCCCCCTTCAGCGGGGACGGTGACCGAGCTCGGGCTGAACTTGATGGTGCAAGTCTGCGGCGGGTTGCATTCCGGCGTGTCGCAACGCGGCGACGTCGGAAGTTCTCCCCCCTTGCATCCCGCGAACATCGCGAGGACGAAGACTGCGCACAGCAGATTCTTCTTCTTCATGGGTGTCTCCTTGTGCGCCGTCAAAGCGCACGACGGTTGGTTGTGCAGAGAGGAGCCTGAGTGACGCCTCTCTGCTAATTTGGTTGACTGACTAGCGGATGCCGATGATGTCACACCAGAAATACCAGATTCCCCATGCGACGGTAATGGCGGTTGCACTCCAGGCTGCCACTTTCCCCTTGGAAATTCGTCTGTTCGACTTCTTGTCGGACGAATTCTCCAGCGGGAGAAGTTTCGGTGCGGAGGTTTCCAGCGGGACGAGTTTCTCTTCCACTTTATTGCTGTTGTCAACGTTGACGTTGACTGTTACAGGCGAAGTGGGAGGAACTACGGGCGGAGTCGAAGTGGGTGCCGGAGCCGCCGGCGCGGGCACCACCGTAGGTGGCGCAGCGGGCGGCGAAGCGACAGGTGGTTGAAACAACTCGTTATACCCACGTGCGCACTCGCACAGGAAACGTCGACGACCGTCCGGGGTGACAGCAACCTTTGCCTGGCCTGTCAGCTTCGAGCGGATGGCCTTATCGGGGCCGGTCGAGTTCCAGAACTCCTCACCTTCGAGCTCGCCAGCAGAGGCACACACTGTGTCTGCGGGCAACTCTGTCACGACACGAGCACCGGGATAGGGGACGACGCTCCCAGTCTGGAAGTAGCGTCCTTTTCCGGTGGGATCGGGGTTCCACTGCTCTTCTGCGATCACCGACGCGGTGAACGAGAAGGACAGAACGACGAACAGCAGAGACTGCATGAACCTTGTCATGGTGTTTCTCCTATCTCTCGAAATTGAAATCCTAATTCTACTGACAAAGACGCGGCGTCCTGTAATAAGACGCAGTATCGAACAATTTAGTACACCCTTCATTATATCACCTTATAGTTAAAAGTCAATGGTAAATGTTAATTAAGTTTTAATATAGAAAAGTTGCTGTATTTATAAAATAAAATCTTTTGGTTTTTGGTCACAAGTATTTTTTTTCGTGGCTACAAATAATTTCTCGCCGTCGCTCGAAATTTTCGCAGCCCGCCCCTCGCAGTTTTACCTGTTGGTAAAACATTGCTGCGGTCGGCACAAAACCTAAAAAGACACACTGCTGTGTCTTTTTAGGTTTTGTGCCCTCACCAGGAATCGAACCTGGATCGCAAACTCCGCAAGCTCGCATTCTATCCATTAAACTATGAGGGCAACTCAAATGTAAACTAATTAGAAGATTAGCAGTTTTTAATCTTAAGGTAAAGAGATATTTAGAATCCGAGGACGTCCATGATTTTTTCCGATGGGTGCTCCCGCATTTCAACTTCGGCAATATTTTGCCCTGACATCAAGGAGTGGATGTCTTCTGCTATCTCTAAATTTATAGGCAGAGAGATTACCGGCATAAAGGCTCTTTCCGAGTGGACAAAAAATATCGGTTTGACCGGAGACAGGGGAGTGAAATCCGCCTGAACCCAAAACGCCTTGATGGTTTCGTAAGGATATAGGCGGTCGTGAATTACTAGGCCTTTGGAATTGAGTTCATATGTAACGACTTCGGGCTTTTTAATGGCGTAAAACCAAAGCAAAAATCCTGCGATTATAAGAAGCGCGGCAAAAAAATAATTTCCAAAAATAATAGAAGCGATAGAGCTCGTTATGACGATAATTCCCAAAGCCCAAAACCAATCTTGGCTACGTTCTTTTTCTTCGTATTCCAGAGCAGACCAAACTATTCTAGGGTGTTCGTTTTCATTCACCTGCATAATATAAATTATACCACCCTGTCGTTGCTTTTAGCAAAGCAAAA
>JBAQFO010000012.1:0-155687 GCA_049287305.1 Minisyncoccia bacterium
TTGCACCTCTGCAACCTTTTTTTGGAACTGGCGAAGCGCCAAAGACGTATCTACCGGATGAACAAAAATTGAAATATCAAAAACTTTATCCAAATTTATTATCGGAGAAAACCAGTTATCAGTCAGAAAGCGAGGATATGAAATTATAAAAAAAGTTCGGGCGATTTTTTCGCCAAGGTTTATGGATTTTGGTTCTATTTTTAGAGCGGAAGGGGCAATGATATCTTGAAGTTCCAAATTTGCGGATTCGTAAATTTGCTCCGGTAGCACCGCAAGAGTGGAAGCCTGCATTTCTTCCCCTCCCTGCGTTTTTTGTTGTCCCAGTAATTTTTTAAAAAAATCCATAATATTTTATTGAACTTTTATCTTTCCTTCTATTGCTCCCGGATTGAAAACTTTATAGAACACTTCCACAACTTCTTCCGTTCCCAACTGGGCGGAATTTATACCGCATCTTCCCAGGCCCTGTTGAATAACGGAGACCCTTTCTTCCAATTGAGATCTTTTTTCTTCAAAGTCTACTTGCCGGGCGACCCGGGCTTCTTCTTTGCTTTTTCTTGAAAACACTCTGTCCAAAATCCCGGAATCAGATTTAAGCACGGTATGGGTATAGGGAACCACAACAAAAAAACTTTTTGTCATTATACTTACCGACTCCGTAAAGCTTCTTATGAATTCTATGTATTCCCTTGTTTGAAGTTTCAACAAGGGTTCGTTCTGCACCTTTATTCTATCTTCCAACAATAATAAATAAGGACGGATGTCCAGTTTTCGGGATTGCACGGAAAACTGCACGGAAAAATCCAAAGTGTTAAGAAAATTTTGGAACTGCAGAATAATTGCCCGTTGTTCGTCCGCGGACTTCAAGGATAGGTTTATTGAATTTGCAAGCACGATGGCGCGCAGGTCGCCATCCTTCAAGACGACTATTCCATCGCGGACTTCTTGGATTGGGGTGAATTCTTGGGTAGCTTTTGCTTTTAATGCCATAAATTAAAGTTAATATTAACTAGCTTTCCTTTTTTTTACTTAAATCCAAAACATCCAAACTCCAGGCAAGGTCTCGCAATTTGCTGGTGGAGAGCTTGGATAAGTCTTCTGTTGCCATCCTTGTTCCACCTTGTGCGCCGTAGCTTTGTCTCTCGGCTGGAGATTTTATGTTTCTGTTGTCACCCGACTCAGCCTCCGAACCTTTTTTCCAAATATAAAGCTTGTCTTGGGTAAAATATTTAAAACCGGCTTCTATCATGTTGATAAAAGGCTTGTTGTTGGGCCGGAACCAAGTAAGAGCGCCCGCAAAACCCCCAACCATAATTATCGGAATTGCTCCCAAAAAAAGACCCAATAATTTATAGAGAACAAAACAAATTCCGGCGCCTCCGGCCAGGTAAACGAATTGCCTAAAGGTAAAGGGGCCGAAAATTTTATCTTCTATTTCTAAAAATTGTGGGACCTTGAATTGCATAAGACAAGCTCCAAGATAGAAGCCATTTCAATTATACCTTAAAATTTTATTTTTAATAGCTTTTTGAATAGTAGTTCCGTTAATTTATACCGGAGGGAGTCTGTATGGATCAGATCCGGTAGGGTAAGGTGTGGTAGGTGGAGTATTCCCATTATTGTCCAGGGAATGTTCTGTTTTTATTGAAGTAGTTTGTGTGGGGGTAGATAATTTCTGTGCCAAAATCGGATGCGATTCTATTTTTTCTACAAACGAGACCGGGTTTGCATTTAGCTCTAATTTTTCCGGCACAGGCAAAATCTCTTTTTTAGGAGGCGGAACACTGTTCCCTCCGTTTATTATTTCAATGCCGGCTGAACTCAGAATCTTTGTATCCCCTTCCAAAGTTTCTTTTATTTCTTCTTCGTTATCCGTAGCTTCATTTGTTTGCTCGTAGGCTTCCTTTAACTTCTCTCTGATTCCGCTTAATATTTCTCTGTTGGTTTCGGTTATAATGGTATTTACTTTCAAATCGTCAATATTTAGATGATGCTTAAGTTCGTCGGGATAATCGTCCAAATGCACTAACCCAAGCATAACCAGGTAGGTTTCTGTTTCAAGTATCCCCAGTTGTTCCACGTTTAGGCTGTTTCTTTTACCAATCTCAATTATTTTCTCACCAATAGTTTCATTGGCAAAAAGATTTCTTACCTCTTCGGGCAACTTTTCCATTTGTTCCCTTATTATTTTTTCTGTTTCTGCGTTCATATAATTTTATTATTAATGAATAATTTAATTTACTTTTAAAGACTTAAGCGTGTTCGTCTCCGTGGGCATCTTCTCCATGTTCCTCTTCTCCATGTTCCTCTTCTTTCTTTTCGTGCTTTTTCGCGTGTTTCTTTTCACCGCCCCCTTCTGCCTTTTCCATCATCTCATGCATTTTGTGGATAACATGGTCCATGTCTTCTTCGTGTTTTTGGGTGGCAACATCTTTCCTGATTTTATTGGCAGCTATTCTCTTTCTTGCATTCCGAACTCCAGCCTTACTTGTCCACCCCGCTTTCCTTTTTTCCAGCCTATCGGCATAAAGATTTCTTCTAGCCGAATTTATACTTTTTGCAACATCTCCGAGGTTTTTCTTTTCAATTCCATTCCCCCTTAGGTCCTTCATGTATCCTTCTGCCTTGTCAGCATCCATTCCTCCTGCTATCATTAGCTCCTTGAGTTTTTTTGCTCGCCTTTTCCCTTTACCGCCTCTTGATAAATCAGCCTTACCATAGTCGCTGGTGTCTAGCATTTTATTGGCAAACTCTTCCTGAGCCTTTACTGCTGCCTCACGGTTTTTGGTAAATCCGTCCTTAGGTCCAAGCCCCATAGCTTTCGCAGCACCGAGGTTTATTCCCGCCCCCTTAGCCAAGGATTCCATTCCGGGAGCTTTTCTCAAGTCAAAGCTTCTGTCGGCAAGACCGCTTGATGCTCTTAATACAGTTTTACCAATACTACTTTTTGCGGCCCAATTTCTCATCGCGTTGCTTTCTGCCAAGTTGGCACCCGCGCGGCCTACGGTTCCCCTGAGCGCCATAGACGCTCCGCCGGTAGCGGCGCCGAGAGCAATACCAGCGGCCATTCCCCCAACTTGTCCGCCCACCTTTGTGATAACTTCTCCTACTGCCCCCGAGCCTTTCTTGGCATATTGAGTTGCTTTTAGAAGAAGAATCAGTATTAGCAGGGTAGGTATCGCTACTCCTAATATCATTTTCATTACTGTCGCGGGATCATTTGTTCCACTACCCTTTGGGGCAAGAGAGGTAAATATATCTGACTTTATTAACATAAAAATAAAATACAGAAAGAACATAAAAATCGGCGCCATAAAAGCTGTTTTCAGGAGGCGCTTGAGCCAGGCATCCCACCCTATGTATTCAGCGTGCCCAAGTAATGGGATTGTGGAAGACATGAAAGCAAAAGGTGAGAAGATAATTAAAATCCACAATTCAATCAGCCTTCCCAAGAAGCTCAGGCCTGAGATAAAAAGGGCATATATTGCAAAACATATGATTAATCCAGCAAAGAGAATAAGAGCAAGTAGCGTTCCCCATGGGACCTTTGGAGAAGGGGCCAGCGGCTCGTTGTTCGGTCCGTAATTTTGTCTTACCTGAATAAAGAAATCCTCTTTCATTGTTGTGGTTGGGTCAAAAGCAGCCACCATTCCTCCCGCCACGTCTCTTTCTCCTCCGACAGAAGCATATTGTCTTGGTTGGGCACCTACTTTGGTATTAACCTGGAGCTTGTTGTAGAAAACCAGAGCTAGCATGTTGGATGCGTCAATAACTACTCCGGTAAAAAACATAGAAAAGTTTATAAGTAAGGCTACAACCACCACTTTCGCTATCATTTGTTTTACTCCATGCCCCCCCAGCCCCAGGATAATTTTAATGGCCACATAAAGCAGAATAAGGATAAAGAAAATATTTGATAAGTCCCTCACAACCCCCCATGCTTCGGCAACAAAAGGATGAGTAAACAAAGAGCTGCTTAGTGTAACAGAAATGAGAACATTAAAAAAATACGCTGTCTGAACAAGGATATATGCCGGAAGAACATATAAAAGATAATAAAAAATCTTTACTACACATCCAGGCCATATGTCGAAATCTATTCCACCACAATCCAATTCGTTGACCGCGGCCTGAAATTGGTTTTGGTTTGCAGCTGCATCCAAGGCTCCCTGGGCGGCCGCTGTGGGTTCTTTGGTTGACTGCCAAACAAAATTATCTTTTTCTTTAACCGCGCTATCCTTTTTTACCATTTGTTCATAGTTACAATCTGCTGATGCAACGTCTTCAAATTTCCTGGCAAAGTCAGTGCCGTTGAAAAAACCACGGGTGCCAATATCGTAACAAGTTCCTTTGTATTCTTCCGCCTTCCCTTTTTCTGTTGTGCCAAAAAATCCGGCACCTACGAATATAAGGACTATTAAGATATAGGGTAAAATTTTTCTCATAAATTTCTACTCTTCGTTCGCTGTCCAAGTTCCTTCGTTTAAATCGCAATCTTCCTTTGATATGTCTTCGGTTGGAATTGGAACTATCCCATCATCCCCCACGGGATATGTACAAGTTCCAGTTTCTCCGACCCCAGAATCGTCCGGTAGAGTATCTGTTATTTCTCTTACCGTAGTAAGTCCTGGGAGGCTTCCCTTATAATCAAGAAGTTTGGCATTAAATATGGCGTTACAGGACAGCTGAATATTTACGTATGCGGCTGTTGTGTGGTTGCCCGGCAGGCTGGTAAGGAAAGATTTTATTGTGGTAATTTCATACCTCAAAATCTTTTTTGCGTTTACCATAGGTATCTCCGGATGAGTTGTTCCGGTTTGGTTGAGGAATTTTTCGTGAGAATATCCTCCAATAATTGGCAAGCTACAAAAGATAGCTTGTTCGGAATTTACAGCTAAGCTGCCAATCGGCGACTGGGAGCCGGGAGTTTGGGTAATTACGGAAGAACCGCTAAAGGAACTGGTGGCTCCTCCGGGAGTTCCCCACCCCTTTGCTTTTCTTTCTGTTTCACATTGAGGTAATAATTTTTTCAGATTAGCAAACTTATCCTCCGCCACATCCAAATCGTTTTGTCTCGCGCTTAAGGTTGCGGATGAAGAAACGGCTGGGCGAATTCCGTCGTATTGTTTTTTAATTAATATAAGCGTTTTTTCTTGAGCAGAGCCAGGGGGTGCTGTGGTAAGAGTATCCAACGCTGTCTTTATTGCTTGCAGTCTGGCAAGGGCCTGGGTCTTTAATCTTTTGGCGTCAATTAATTCTGTCGCTTGTTGGGGCAATGTTTTTACGTCGTCTACCGCCTCCATGTAGAATATTGAATTTGGGAGTTCAGTCATCATCTTGTTGTTTATCCAGTCCTTGAAGAAATCTACGGCGAACTTAAGTTCTTTTAGGGCGGCGTTGGCTTCTTCTGATTTTTTAGCGTTGTCTTCTCCTTGTATTTTTTGTAATTTTTGACTGTTTCTCAACACTTCCGCCTGCAATCTGTCTTGCCAGTTAATGTCGGGACCCGGGACACACATATCTAATTTCCTAGTTTCCGGCCAAATTTGGGAAAAAGTATAGGTAAGGTCATCCATTAACTGGAGCTCTTTTTGAGTATTAGCTATGTCTCCTGGAACATATACGTGCGCTGCGGAAGGGCAAACCCACTTACTTAACACATAAGTACAATTGCGGGTATTGCCGATTTCTTCCGTAGCCGTGACTGCTCCATTTGCCCCGGTAGTAGTGACAATAGTTTTACCACTTAATTGTTTTTTGAAAGCATCCAAATCAATTACTACGTCGGGGGCGACGTCCCAGGTCGCATTAGTTCCGCCTTCTTCTTCCGTTCCCAAAGTTAGCCCTTCGTAGTTCCAGTTATCCTCGGTTTCCGGAGGAGGATTTATTGTGGTAGCTAAACTGTTGAGCCCGTCTCCTATGAATTTATTTAAGAGCGCGTCAAATACGGCGGAGAGGCTATTGCCCATGGCCGCCGCCAGTTCTTTTTGATGAACGCCGGACCCTAAGTTTATCTTTATTTGGTCGGCAACCACAGAGCCTGGAGTCGTATTTACCAAAGCGGATTTTCCGTTTGGCTTTACGCACTCGTTCTTTTTAGCCCACTCGGTTTGTGCGGCGTCTATTCCTGCTTGCCATTCCGCATTATATTTACTTTCGACAGTACAGGTGCCTTCGGAGTTGATGGTGTGATCAGCATCAGAGCCATCGCAGTCTGGGGGGTTATAGTCATTCTCAAAAGAGGACCTGTCAAACGCCGGCCTTTTCCATGCATTTGCCATGACCTTGTTATATTCAGGGTTTATATCATCGGGACATTTTTCCGGAGACAAAAATCCCATTCCTTGGTCCAAGGTTGTCTGTATTTTCTCCGCAGCAGCTTGGCCGGTTCCTTGGATTCTTCTTGCGAGCTCCTCGGTTGCTTCCATTTGAAAACCTAAGGGGTTATTTTGTGGGAACTGAGTATTTACAATAAATCCATTCCATCCGCCTACGTTGAAGTCGTTTTGGTAATTCCTTATCTGCACTCTGTCAGTCATAACCTTGCTCAAGGTGTATGCGGTGTTATCCTCAAGCTTGCTTTTGTAAGCATTGATTGTACTTAATGCAAACTCCTTTCCGAAAGGATACTTTAAAGCATCATAGCCGAACATGTCCACAAGGTTTTTTAATTCAGACTTTGCTATATCTTCAAAGAAAGAGTCTGGATTTTCAAGGAAAAGTGGACTTCCATGAAACCCCGCATTTATCCAGTTTACTGTGCTTTTCGTCACTTCCTGTAAGGCTTTTTTGGCAACGGTCATGGCTGCTTGTTTCAAAATCTCCTTTGCGGCGTCTTTTACTGCCAACCCAAGTTTGGCGGAGTTGGTTGTGGCGGTTGTTCCACTAAAGCCGGAAGTGAGACCATTCCAAAAATCGCTTATGCTAAATGTATACCACTGAGCGTCGGCGACTTTTGGCTTATAAAGAAGAACGGAAGGGACGACAAAAGATATAATTAAAAAAGCGGAGATTAATTTTAGTATTTTATCTTTAGCTTTCATTTTGTTGGTTATATTATACAGTTTCCTGTTTAAATCTTCAATCTTTGGTTGATTGCGGCTATGAGTTTTCCAAGAGCTTCTCCCAGGGAGGTGGTGCTTTTTTCATATTGAGCTATGCCTCCCAGCGCAACGATGGGGTCTGCGTCGTAAAGCTGTATATCTTCCAAATTTTCCACCACTTTTTCTCCCATATTTAACACATCTAAATATAGAAGGGACAGATTCTGTGGGACTTCTATCTTTGACATCGCATTCATTCGTGCTCGAGTTTCCTTTATTATTGGACCAAGTTGAGACAGGTTGCCGCTGTCGGAATCGTTTTCGTCAATTACAAATTTTTGCAATATATCCATCACGCTTCCCTGTATTGGGTATTTAACGTAGATGCCGTTCAGTGTATCGTTGAATTTTTTCGTAGCAGTCACGCTGTTATCAGGCAACACCCTTATGTCAGAAAGTGTATATATTTTTCTTTGAGTAGAATTTTTTATATGCTCGGCGAGGGAACTGCTTATCTGCTCAACTGTGGACTGATCCATAACCCCTGCTTCATTCAAGGCGGCTATTGTAGAGAAAAGTTCTCGGGAGAACTTATCGGTTTCGGTTAGGGTTTCATTGCTATTCCCTAAGTTTCCTTCCTCACCCATACTTGCCTCCTGCTCTACTTTTAGTTTGTTCACCGTTGTAATATCGGGCACCCCTGGAGTGGTTTCTCGGTTGTCGGGGTCTAGCCCCCACAAGACTTCTTCCCAGTCGGGCACACCATCTTGGTCGGTGTCGTTATATACCAGTTCTGCCACAGTATAGTCTCCGTAAAGTAACACGTTTTCACGATTAACTTCCAAGCCTCCCTCCTTGTTTTTAAGCGGCAAGCCGTTTTTGATGAAAAAAAGCACAACGAGAAAAACAATTGCGCATACAATTAAAATTACCTTCTTATGTTTTGCCCAAAATAATTTAGTTATGTGCTAATTATAGCATCTTTTTTAAAGTAAACTAGCTTTTGGCCAACTTTATCCAGTCTAAAAAAGGCAAGTCCTCCGCCCGCGTATTTCCCAACCTCTCCACATCATCCGAATGAGGATTTTTAGACAAATTTTTGAGATTTGAGGAGAGTTTTTTTCTTTTGTGGGCAAATCCGGATTTTACCACTTCCCAAAATCTGCTTTCATCCACCGAATTGCTGGTAAAAAATTGGCGGGATATGTTTTTTATGGAAATTACTGCCGAATCCACCTTTGGAGCGGGAGAAAAATAACGCGCTGGCACCTTCATTATCATTTTTGGCTCCCCGTAAGCCTTGACTGAGATTGACAGGATGCTTTCTTTGCCATCTCGGGCTACAATTCTCTGCGCCACTTCCCTCTGGACTAGGAGCACCATGCTCTCCGGCTGTTCTTCGGCGGTTAAGAATTTTTTAAGTATTGCACCCGTGATGTTGTAGGGGATGTTTGCGATTATTTTGTATGGAAGTGGCTCAAAATTTTTCTCATGGTCTGGGGATTTTTTCCGAGGACCTGAGAAAAATTTTGAAGCCACTTCCCCAAAAGTGAAATCTAATATATCTTCTTGTATTAAGATTAATTTTTTACTATTTATTTCTTTTGCAAATTTAATTTTCAAAAACTCAAAAAGTTCGCGGTCTTTTTCCACCGCAACAACCATCCCCGCGTGTTCCAGTAATTTTTCCGTGAGAGCTCCCTTCCCCGGCCCGATTTCCAAAACCACGTCATCAGTTTTTATTTCTCCCGTTTCAATAATTTTTCGTAGAGCCGGTTCCGATTTCAGAAAGTTCTGACCCAAAGATTTCTTGGCTTTCATTAGGTTATAATCATTACTCCAATAATGAAAATAAGATATGCCATGTAGACGAAAAATCCTTTCCACTCCTTATAATTTTTCTGGGTGATAAAATACCAAGACAGAAGGCTGGCCACGATAGATGGCATCCAAAGAAAACTCATTTCAAAATACCAAGGAATCAAAAGAAAGAAAAAACAAATAGTTCCCGCAATTAATTTTTGTGCTCTCCCTAGCCCCAAGAGAACAGGCAAAGTTTTTATGCCGTCGACCTTATCCCCCTCAAAATCTTTTATGTCGCGAATGTTTGTAACCGCAGTGAAGAAAATAACTATGGCAACAATCAGTCCGAGAGGAAAGGTCACAATGCTCTTGTCCGGGCTTATCATGAAAAACCCCAGCATTATAACGGATAAACAGGCAAGGCTGACCAAAAAAGAATTTACCAACACAAACCTTTTTAGTCGAAGGGGAGGATTGGAGTAAATGTAGTAAACGAACAAGAACATGCTGACAAAAAATATTGCGTAATGACTTGAGGCGTAAGCAAAAAGGAAAGTCAAAAGCAGAAATATTTTTGAGGCTGTCTCCATGTCGCTTCGAGAAAGCTCTTTCGCGATGATGGGCCGGCCGGCGTTGGAGATAGAATCAATCTTCTCGTCGTAGATGTCGTTTTGGCATACGCTATACATCCAGGCGCAAACTATAGAGAAAAAAGCGAACAAATAACTCGCGACATCTATCCAATTCGCAGGCCAAGCGGTGAAGATAAGACTGCTACCGAACACATAAAGCAAAAAGAAATGAAATATTCTTTCCGGGCGGGTATTTTTCATCATCGCCTTAAATTTTTCTCTTGTCCCTACAAAGAACAAAAGCATTCCGGAGATTACGGCAACTACTAAATTAGCTCCAATCATGAGTTTGTTAAAGGCCAGGTCAACAAGCCCAATGTCGTTAGCGGTAAAGTTGGGGTGAATGTTGTTGGGCAGGATGTTTGAAGTCATTAATGATTCCATCACTGCAAAAGAAGCGTCAATATTTTGCGGCAGAGCCAAAGCCAAAAGAGAAGGCAGGGAAAATATAAAAAATATTAAACAGTAAAAAGCAAAACCTGCTCCGAGCGCTCTCCACACGCTTCTCTTTATGGTGTATACGTAAACCAAGCAAAAAATAATTCCCATAAAAGTTTCAACCTGTATGCCAAGAGTAATTCCCGAGGTTATATTCCAACCAAAAAAAGTAACGAAGCTCCAGAGGAGCTCTTGGCCAGACATAAAGAAATAACTTATTAATTGACCGCCGATTCCCGCGAAGATAACATCAATAATGGGCGCAATCAGTATGATTAATAATCCAAAAGTGCAAACTACCGATACCTCGTGGAGATTGCGTCTGCCAAACAACATTAAAATCAGCATCAGGGAGATGTTTATAGCCAAATAAGATACACCGTAATGAACTATTGTGGGTGCGTCAATTAGAACAAAATGGCCGGGCTGAAAACTCGGAAACTGCTCAAAAAACGTTCGGATAACCACAACTCCCGCCAGGGAAATAAACCATGATTCAAAAGTAATCGGGACAGATCTGGCATATAAGCGAAGTTTTTCCATAGAAAAATAATAGCACGAAGCTAGATTTTTTGCTCTCTCGTTCTTTTATAGATATATTGTTTTTATCCCGCTGTCTTCACCTTCTTTTTCCAATAAATCAGCGGGGAGGTCGCTCAGAAACTCGGATGGAGCATTTATATTACGTGAACCGAAAATAGTGCGGAAGTTGGCAAACGATAAAAATAATTTTTCTTTGGCTCGGGTGAGAGCGACATAGAAAAGTCGGCGCTCCTCTTCCCTGTCTTCTCCACTTTGTCCCTCATTTTGTCTTTGGTGTGGGAAGAGTCCGTCTTCAAGTCCGGTAATAAAAACATGCTTGAACTCCAACCCCTTGGACGCGTGCACTGTCATCAACTTTACCGCACTTACTTCTTTTTTCTTGTCATCGTTTATTATCAAGCTGTCTTGGTCCGAGGCGAGCGAGGCGTCTTCCAAAAGTTTTTCTATCCCTGTGCCGTCTTCTAGGGCATCGTATTTGAGTGCCAGGGTGGCAAGCTCCTTTATGTTTTCAAGTCTTTCTGTTTCTTCTTCGCTTCCGTTTGCGAGCTCTTGCTCAATGCCAGACTTTTTCACCACAAATTTTATTACTTCGCTTGTTTTGGAATTTTGTATTTTTTCTTTTATTTCTTCAAGGACTTGGAAGAAAGTGTCAATTTTCACCCTTACTTTAATGGGGAGGGTTTCTTTTTGTCCGGCAAATAGCTTTGTCAGAGTCACCTTGCCTATTCCGCGAGTGGGGAAATTTATAATTCTTTTTATATCTGATAAGTTGTCAGGGTTTAAGGCCGCGCGCAGATAAGCAAGAGTGTCTTTTATTTCTTTTCTTTCAAAAAACTTAATACCCAAAACTTGATAAGGGATGTTATAGCGAAGCATGGCTTCTTCGAGCGCGCGAGATTGGAAATTCGCTCGATACAGAACCGCCATCTCCGACAAAACCAGTCCGGCAGTGCTTTTGCTCAGGTCCTCGGTTCTCCGGGTCCCTATCCCGGCCAGACCATTCTCAAAAGCAGCGCCGGACTGGTCAAGCACCCCCAAAATTTTTGTCGCCACAAAATCCGCTTCGTCGGTTTCGTCCAGCGCCTCGTAAAGTCCTATTTTTTCACCAACAGCGTTGTCGGTGAATAAATTTTTGTCGGGGCGATAAATATTTTTCTTTATTATTACATTAGCCGCTTCCAGAATGTTTTTTGTTGAACGGTAATTTTGTTCCAGCATTATTATCGTGGCATCGGGATAGTCTTTTTCAAAGCTTAGAATATTTTTCAAATTAGCTCCGCGCCACGAATATATATTTTGGTCGGCGTCCCCCACCACGCAGATGTTTTTATTGTTTTCGGACAAAAGTTTGGACATCAAATACTGCACTTCGTTTGTGTCCTGGTATTCGTCCACGTGGATGTATTCCCATTTTTCCTGATATATTTTTCTAATTTCAGGCTTGTCTTGCAATAGTTTTGTAGCCTTTAAAAGCAAATCGTCAAAATCAAGTGCATTTTCTTTCATCTTTCTTTTTTCATACAGATTCCAAACCTGAGACACAATTCTGCCCCAAGGACTTGCCCCTCCGGCTTCCCTTTCCGCGTAGTCCGCCAAGTGAATGAATTTTCCTTTCTCTCTTGAGATAATACTTTTTATTTTTTTAGGTTCGTATTGCTTCGGGTCTACCCCTAATTCTTTCTGGATATCTTTAATGAGCCCGACAGCATCATTTTCGTCCAATATTGTAAAATATTTTGTTAGTCCCAAAATTCTGGCGTTCTCTTTTATAATAAACACCCCCAAGGAGTGGAAGGTAGATACAAACGGAATTTTATTTTGCCCTTTGGCGTTTTTTTCTATTTCCGCAATCACCCGTTCCCGCATTTCTTTGGCGGCTTTATTGGTAAAAGTTACGGCCAGGATTTTTTCGGGAGAAACGCCTTCCTTGATAAGATTTACTATCCTATGAGTAATTGTTTTAGTCTTTCCGGCTCCCGCGCCCGCAACAATAAGAAGCGGCCCCTTCGTGTGAAGCGCCGCCTGCCGTTGTTCTTTATTTAAACCTCTTAGGTGTTCTGTGTCCTTGTCCACAACTCCAATATAACACGGATGTTTACTACTGACTTAATTTAGCCCTTAAGTCCTCCACTTTTATTTTATCTTTTAGAACTTTTTGTGTTTTGTTTATTTTATCAATTGCGTTTAACCCCCTTTTCTGCATTTCGGCTATGCTGCGAACACCACCACCTTCAGCTCGCATTGCTTCCTCAAAAAACGCAAAAGTTAGCTTGTCTTGAATTTTTTGTGGAAATTTCTGCAGATTATCAAGCAGAAAATTTCTAGCACCCTCCTCATCTTCTTTGTCCACGTAAACTAGAAATTCTTTATAAAGGTCTGAGAATGTAGCATTCATGGTTATTTTAATTGGTCTTTTTTATTGCTAATTTCCTCCTCAAACAAACTGGACAAAACGTAATTCCAAAACCCCTTGCTTTCCTTGTTCTTTTCTCGGTATTCCTCCTGCTGGTCTTCAATAAACAAATCTTTTATGGCGTCCTGTCCCATATCATCTTCGGTAGCATATCCTGATTTAACCTTAAAATCTTCCCATGCTTTTTTAAAATCCTTTTCGTCAAAAGCAGCAGCTGTTTCTTTTTTAGCGTTGATAAATCCAACCTTCGGTTCTTCTTCGGGGGCGCTTTCAGAAAGTAGTTCTCTAGCCAGGGACTCTCTCATGTCTTCGTTGCCCCTTACACTATAAAAAAGAGATTCCCCGATGGTATTTTGATGAGTGTTTAACTGCTCTACCGCTTCCGTCAAAGAAACTTCAGAAGCCTTTAATCCCTCTAGTCTGTCTGAGTAATCTCCATCAATCCAGTTTATTGCTGCCATAAACCTTCCATGTTGACCCTTCGCCAACTTCTTTAGAGCTTTTTTCTTCTCTTTCGGGTCTTCTATTTCAAGCACCTTTAAATATTCTTCCGGAGAGATGTCGTTGTCCTTGCAGAACTTTTCCACCTTCTCGTTGGTTTTCTTATACTCTCCGTTTCTGTAACTGTCTAATGCTTCTATTGGTTCTGCAATCGCGGCAAACCTTGCCTCGTCGGTGATGCACATTTCTTTCAGCTGGCTTCGGACCACGGCGATGGCTTTCTTTGGACCAATAAGATTTATTAGCTTTGCAAAACTGGGATGATTGCGTGCAATTGCAACTACGCTGTCTTCTGTCAGCATAGCTTCTATTTTTGCTGATTGGGTTAGTTTTTCTGAAAATTTTAGTCTTACTTCTTCAAGTGCTTCTATGTCGTCTTCCTCCAGTTTTCCCGAAGCAAGTCTTTTAACTAATTCTTCGTGTCCGTCTTGCTCGAGCATTTTTCCAAAAAGATGGCTGTCTTTTTTGTCTTTCAGCACTTCCGCCAAAGTATGACCTTTCGGTGGGGGGTTTGGTGCTCTACTTTCTTTCCTTCCTCTTCTTTCTTCTCTTTATTTTTTTTAAACTGGTCTAGGATTCCCATATGTTTATTTAGTATAAAACTTTTAATTTTGATAAGCTAATAAAATTATTTTTTCTATTTCATATTTTATAATATTTTTAGAAATTTGTCAAGGTCGTTTAAAGTTTTACTTTCCTGCCATCCTCTCTCTTATCTCAGCCATCTTTTTCTCTTTTTTTATTAAGGGGTCGTTATCCTTGTTTTTTTCTGTGTCCGTAAACGCCGCTATCCTGGCCCTTATCTCGGCTATTTTCTTAACTCTTATTTCTTCCATCTCTGCTTTTTCGGCGGCGATAGCTTCTGTGTTAATAGGCTCTACTTCACTTTTTAATTCTCTTATTTTATATCCAAGCCGAGCCACTTCTCTTTCCTGTTCTCTTTTTGTGTGTTCGCCCTCATAGTGGGTATCTTTCAGCCTCTCTAGCAACATTTGGGCATTTTTTATATTAACCTCTGCAGTAGTATACAATCTTTCATATGTGTCGTCTTGTGCGTCGAAAATGGCTTTTTCAACATCACCCACCATGTTATGCAACTCTTCTATGCCGTCAAAATTGTTGACTGGTTTTGTTTCTAGAGCTCGCCTAGGAGATTTTTGTGAAATTTTAGGTCTCTGGGTAATCTTATTATTTTGTAGATTTATCTTCATTACACCGACTTTTTTTATCGGTTTGCCTTTAGGAGATTTAGGACTATCCCAAAAATTTAATTTCATATATATATATATTATATAAGGCTTTTGATTTTTAAGCTAATTCTTTATATACCATCATTAATAATATGCCTTTTAAAAGATTTTGTAAAACAAGGGGTATATAAAAAATAAAATAAAAAAGACCCCGCGATAAGCATAGCTTTTCTGCGAGGTCTGGCGGACCTCGGTCCGCACTTGATTTTTGATGTGATTTGATGTTCTTCTGCATGCTTCCTCCTTTGCCGAGGCGGAGAATGTCTCCGCCTCGGCTTCCTGTCTCACTTCTTGAAACGCGCCTTTGCTTCGGAGCGCGCGTCCTCGAACACCTGCGAGAAGAATTGACGTGACGACGGTGAAACCGTCACGTGGAACGTTCTGCTCCCCGTCACCTCCTCTATGAAGCTTAGGTATCCATAGTGCTCGAGGTCTTCCAGGATGAATGTCAGGCACCTCCGCTCTCCTTTCGGGAGGTAGAGATATGAAACATCGAAGACTTGGCCACTCGTGTGCGTAGGAAATGCCGTCCGAGCGTTGACGATTTTTCCCTTCTTGAGTAGCTCCTGATACTCAAGGTGTCTGACGAGAGAAGTCACGTCCAACGGCACGAACTCCTCTTTCGGGTAGAGCTTCACGTGCAGGCGGCGGGTTTCAAACGCCACGGTCAGCAGCGCTCCATGGGCAGCCGGAGAGTTCTGGAGGTAAAGTTCTTGATTCTCCAGGTCCTTTTCGGCGATTGGCCCATTTCCCGAAGTCCGAAGCTTGAAGCCGAAGTAATCCGGCTCTTCGAACAAGGGCTCAAGCCCTTTTCCGCCACCGTCGCGCGGGTTTAGGTCACGAAGGTTTTTGTAAATCAAGTCCTTCTTGGTGAGCCAGAACCACATGCGGCTGGGAACCTCGCCCTTTACGTTGACGTTTTCCCTGTATCTCCGGGCCAGCTTTTTGAATTTAGCTGGTTCGGTCTGGTAAAGGTCGAAGAGCTCTGCGGCTGCGACGACGCGGAACCAATAAGTCGGAGACCAATCCCTTCCCATGTGATAGCGAATCTTGTGATAGATTTTGCTATTAAATGAGGGGTGGTTGAGGAAGAAAAGCCTCGGCATTGTAACTGGTTCGCCGAAGGCCTTCTTGCCAAGAGAGACCATCTCTTTGACGCACCCTCTTCCACAGTGGAAAGCAAACACCGCCAGGTCTTCCCCGCCGAGGTCCGCCTCCAACCGTTTCAGGTAATGCGCCGCCGCGAAGATCGACTTCTTGGCGTTGAGCCTGTCGTCTTTCACCACGACGGTGTAAGAGACAGTTCTCCACCCGGTTGCCACCTTGCGCCGCTTCTTTCCCTTCCCTTTGTATTTCCATCCTTTGGGAACTTTTTTCTTGCGAACCTCCTTATTTACCAATCCCGCATCCACCCCTGTGCCTTCGGTGAACTGCATGACTCCGCGAGGACCGGTCGGGCTTTTCGCCCTTGGGTCTCCGCAGCTTTCAATCCAAGCCATACCTTGCAGCATGGTCTGGGAGAAACCGCTCTCACGAGCAGCTTCTCTGAAAATCGGCTGAAGAGCATTAATACGTTCGGCGCATTGCACAGCGACCGGGCTGCGCAATATTCCAAACTTCTGCTCTTCTACCACCCTCTCTGTTCGCTCAGAGAGAGCGGTTTCCGACATGTTTTCCCGTCCTACGCCAACCGAAAGCTGGTGTTTGGGGACGAAAAACGACGGTTTTGTAAGCGCGTTTGTCGTTGCCGTGCCCAGCGTCCGCTGGAACATGACGAAAAGAGTGATGAGGCCGGTTACGAGAAGAACCTCGCACACTGCCAACACCACCCACCACATACGAGGAACCTCTCTGCAGCTTTTCATTTCAGTCTTTCCTTATCTGTGTATTTTTCCGTTAGCTGTAAGCCCAAAAGGCCATTTCTTGGGTTTACAGCTAACTTTATTTTCAAGGTAGATTCTTGCGCATTATACACCTTTTAGCCTTATTTGTCAATAAGCTGGTTTTATTAAAATTGAGTGTAAAATACCCCTTTTTTATCCAACTATAGGTAAGTTTCCGAAAAAGGTGTTAAGTTTTTATTAAAATATACACTTTTCAGAAAAAATAGGTTTTCCACATATCTCCCCTTTTAGGTTGACTTGAGGCTTTTCATTGGCTACCCTATAGGTATAGTTCTGATTAGGGGTCCGGTGCTAGCTGTCCGAATGATAGAGTTGATAGTAATAATCGTGAGAACCTTTGTGAGCAGTGCTATAGGTCGTGCTGTAATTCTACCTTATATTAATTAACTTAATTGGTAGAATAAGGAAATCTCGCGGTAATTTGTTTAGTTTATTAAACCTCAATTTAAAATATTAAGATCTTCCATTGCCTTTTTCCTCTTGTTCGGGGTCCTTTTTTTCCCCCTCATGGTGGAAGCGGGATTCTTTTCTTATTTGGCTGGAGAAAGCGCCAACGCCCAGGTTGTTCCCGCGGTAGCGCAAAATAACAGCAACTCTCAGGTAGCCTTTGCTCTTGAACCTATGGCTACATTTGGGTCAGAAAAGAACGACATGCCAGGCGAGGTTGTTATTTCTGACAATGCCCTTCATGCCCACATTGGCCCGCTCGGCTCCGGCTCGGCGGGCATTTCTAGTGGAGGAACAGGGTCCGGTGACTTCTCTTTTGATGAAATAAGCTTTTACGAAGTGAGAAAGGGAGACACCTTGGCGCAGGTAGCCGAACTCTTTGATGTTTCCGAAGACACCATTCTTTCCGCCAACGACATGAAGAAGGGCGACAAGCTAAAGGTGGGTGAAGTCCTTCTTATTCTTCCTTTCTCGGGAGTGGAATACACCGTGGTTAAAGGAGATACTCCGCAAGGTATAGCCAACAAGCACAAGGTGAGCTTGAATGACATTTTAATACACAATGACATAGACTTGGATTCTCCGCTTTCTATCGGAGACAAGCTTATGATACCGGGAGCAAGTTTGCCGAGCGAGACTAAACCAAAAAACGGGGCGGGCAACGTGGCCAAAGGAAAAGGGTCTTCATCAATGCCAAGCATTGTCGGCTTCTTTAAGAATCCTATTTCCGGAGGTAGAAAATCAAGAGGCGTAACCTCTACCCATAAAGGGGTTGATATCGCGGCTCCAATAGGCACACCTATTTATGCTTCAGCCGGAGGAAAAGTTTTGACCGCGAAAATGGGGTGGAACGGAGCTTTCGGAAACATGGTAATCTTGCAACACGAAAACGGTACTAAAACTCTTTACGCCCACATGTCAAAACTTGGCACTACAACCGGCTCCCAAATAAACCAAGGAGATGTGATCGGATACGTGGGAAACAGCGGACGTTCAACGGGCCCCCATTTGCACTTCGAAGTTTTAGGAGCTAAAAATCCTTTCTAGTTTTAAATATTTATTTTTCAAACGTTGTATTTACTCCAAGTAAGTTAAAGCTACCATGGCGAAAACTCCTGCCACCACGGCGGCTATTTGTAGCACTGAGTATGTTACTTTTTTTGTTTTATGAAGTTCCGGGATAAGGTCAGCAACGGCGACGTAAATAAATCCGCCGGCGGCAATCGGCAAAATCCACAAAGAAAAATTTTCTCCGACGTTACCCAACATTAACGCCACGAAAACACCCAAAAAAGAACAAATAGCTGAAAGAAAATTTAGCCACAGAGCTCGGGTTTTGGTGTATCCTGAGTGAAGTAAGACGGCAAAGTCCCCTATTTCTTGAGGGATTTCGTGGAGAATAACCGCCACCGTGGTGGCAACCCCCACCGCCGGACTTACCAGGAAACTCACGCCGATGATGATACCGTCTATAAAATTGTGCACTCCGTCAGAGAAGAGAATTAATCTTCCTGCCGGATGAATATTGGGCTCGGAATGGTCTTCGCCATGATGGTGCCAGTGTAGGAATTTTTCCACTATGAAAAATATTACTACCCCCAGAATTATAAGAATACTTACAGATGCGGAGTTCATCGAACTTTCAAAAGCTTCCGGTATCAGATGAATGAATGCATCTCCCAACAAGGCGCCTACGGCCAAAGAAATAAAAATAAAAATATATTTACGCAGAAGTTCTTCTTTAATGGACAGAGTAAAAACTCCCACAAAAGATACTAAGCTTACTATTGTTACGCTAACCAGGGCGTAGGCGTATGTTATTATCATTTGATAATCGTATACTAAATAAAACTATTTGCAAAACTTATAAAAAAGCGATGGGCGGGGGTCAGAACGATGATGCCGTTCCGACTACCCCGCCCCTTCAGCTGATCCACCACAATGCTACCGCGAGGAAGACTATCATGATGGTTGCGAACTGCACGTTGTTGGGAGGGCCTGGTCTTTCCTCCCGCAACTCTGCCCAGTAACGCTCTAGCAGATTCATACGATGGGTCTCCTTCTGCCCCGAATTCTACATATAAAAATTTTTTAGTCAACCAACAGGTTTGGATTAAGTCCGTATAAAAAAACAAGGCGGGGACGAGGCGATGTTCTGCCTCTTACTCCCCGCCTTGCGGCGATCGTGCGTGTTACGAGATCAATGCGATGACGGCGGTCAGGAGCAGTGTTGCTCCGGTGACCCACCGCAACCAGATTGCCACGTACCACCACGGCTTTTTTTCGGTCTGTTTGACGTCGTCGCCCCAGACCGAAGTGCCTGCCGGTGTCAGAATGGCCATTCGGCACCTCCTTCGTTTTTGATACTACAACTATCTTATAATTAGTCAAATTTATAACTTCAGAGGCTAGAATATTTATCTTCTTTGTGTTAAGATAATCCAGTTGAAGCGGGCCGTAGTATACCGGTAGTACAAGTGCTTTGGGAGCATTTAGACTGGGTTCAATTCCCAGCGGCCCGACATTGCGGGATTAGTTTAATGGTAAAATAACAGTTTTCCAAACTGTGGTTGGGAGTTCGATTCTCCCATCCCGCACAGAGTAAGGGACAAAAAGCAAATTTATTTGCTTTTGAGGAGATTCGAAAGATTTTTTGCTGTAGTGAGCTTGTCGAATCTACCAAAAAATACCTGGCTATGTAATAGCCGATTCTCCCATCCCGCACAACATTTAAGCAGCAGCTTTTTTAACTTCTTCAATCGAGTCGCCTTCAGCGACTACTTCCAAATTCTTATTTAATCTTCTAAATTTCCCTCCTTCTTTGCGAGGTTTGAGGATGATGTCGTCTGAAACTTTTCCCCCTGTGCTCCAGCTTGAGTGTATACCCCAAGAAACAGATTCTTCAACATAAAAACCCGTTTCATCTTCAAACATAAGTGTTCCATCTTCTAACAAAATATTGTAGCCGAAGCCTGCTCTTACGACAGCTCGAGTCTTTGTATCATTCGGTACATATTCACCTATTTTGTGTAAAATTATTGCATTTTTGTCTAGAATATAAATGTTATTGTCATGTTTTACCATCCATAAATTTCCCACGCTTGGTATTATTGGGTTATCGTATTCCTTAGATAGTTTCCCTGTTTCTGCGGAGAAAAGTCTATATTTAATGTCACCGAAAAAACCTCCATAAGTCACAATAACCGCGCTATCTTTCCGGACGCTACCTATTGCAGGAATTTCTTGTTTAACGACTTCATGCCCCTGCTGATCGACAACAAAGTAACCATCTTGTTTGTTACCGACTATGCTAAAGCGGCCTACCGATTCAAACTTTGCTCTCATGGCCTCACCTCCCCTATTCTCGTAAATTTCTTTTTGCACAGCTTCTTTAAACTTTTCTTTATCCAAAAATTCTAAATTCGGAAATGTATTATCTATCTCATAAACTTTTTTACATAAATCAGAAATTGTATTTATGTCGTGCTCCAACAATTCAACGAACTCCTCCTGTGCAATATTAGCTAAAAAAAGCTCAACAGCCTGTCGTATTTGGGTTACAAGATCATCGTATTCTTTAAATTTAACTAATTTTTCTGAGCTGTTCTCCTCGTTCTCATGCTTCGCCTGGTAGTTTACGACACACTCATCAACTTGAGATAAAAATTGAGGCGCGAGTTCGGCTAACTGTTCTATCTTTTTCCTATTCTGTAATTCTTTTTTTTCTTGTTCTGCTAAAAAATCAGATCTCGTTACGGGGCCAAAATCAGTCGCACCGCGGATTATCGCTTCCTCTACCTCTTTTATATTCTGGTTACTATTTTCAGTATTCAAAAAGTTTTCTAAAGGCATATCAAGATCATATCACATCTTAAGTCTAAGTTACAAAATAACGTCACTGACTACTTTTATCTTTGCTTTTTTGTCTTTTAGGCTCAAAAATACAACCAATAAATCTACCTGCCACTCTTTTTCGTTAGGCACTTTTTTAGATAAAAGATATGTTTGAATTGTCCGGGACAGCCTCTTTTGTTTCCAGGGATGCATATTGTCTTCTGGATGATATTGGTCCAGGGTTTCATGCCCGCCTAGACTCGAGTTAGTCGAGGCTGGTGTAACCATTTCCAGGCTTTGTTTTGAAACTGATTTTACTTCCACAAAATGTATTTTATTGTCTTTCTCAGCAATTACGTCTATTTCACCCCATTTTTCAGTGAAGTTTCTTTCTAAAATTAAAAAATTATGTTTCATGAGAAACTTTACCGCCACGTTTTCCCCAATCTCTCCCACTTTTTGACTTTCGGAAGTAAATTTTTTAGGCATTTGAGTTATATTTCACAAAACATCCCCAGTTTCACATGGAACATGTTTCACGTGAAACACTTAACTATATTTTAATGTCTTTTATCAAAATATCCTTATTTTACAATGCGTTTCTATAAAAACAGGGGTCTTTTACAGGTTTTCAAAAGTGTCCTTTATAAACATTACCAACAGAGTTATCCACAGTTGTGCATAAAATCCTTATAAAGCTGGATTTTTCTAAAGGACATCACTAATGGTGCGGCCAGGGAGAATCGAACTCCCGTCTCATCCTTGGCAAGGACGTGTTCTACCACTAAACCATGACCGCTAAAAAATAACCTTTTCATTATAGTATGTCTGTATGACTAATGCAATTAGCAAACAAGCTTGTAAAATAAGCCTTATTTGCCAATTTTATTATAATAGTGTAATATATACGTATTAGTAAGTGATTAATTAGCACCCGTAGTGAAATGGATATCACAACAGTCTTCGGAACTGTCGTTGGGGGTTCGAATCCCTCCGGGTGCACAAAAGTAAAATGGACTCTTCGAAAAACTTAATAGAAAAAATCCCCAAACAAGTTTCACATGTAACCACAACCTTAGAAAAGGCTGGTTTTGAGGCGTTCCTGGTGGGCGGATGCGTTAGGGACCTAATCATGGACAGGGAACCAAAGGACTGGGATATCACCACCAATGCAAAGCCAGAACAAATAATGGCATTGTTTGAGAAAACCGTATATGAGAATACTTTTGGGACCGTGGGGGTCTGCGTTCCGCGTGAAACGGAAAAAAGTGTTTCACATGTAACGCGAAAAGAGGAGGTTACTCATGAAACATTCGAATATGATATTATTGAGGTGACTCCCTATAGAATTGAGACAAAATATAGCGATTTTAGACATCCGGACGAAGTCCGATTTAGCGATAAGCTTGAAGATGACCTTAAAAGACGTGACTTCACAGTCAATGCCTTAGCATTAAGAATTAGCGATAATTCTAAAGGACATGTAGTGGACCTATTTGGAGGCATAAAGGACATAAAGGACAAAACATTAAAAGCCGTGGGGGAGGCGGATGATAGATTTTCGGAGGATGCGCTCCGAATGTTGCGAGCAGTGCGCTTCGCTTGCCAACTTGATTTTTCTGTGTCGTATGAAGTAACCCAAAGTATTGTAAAAAATTCGGAATTAATAAAAAAAATATCGGCTGAAAGAATTCGTGACGAGCTTGTAAAAATAATTATGTCAAAAAATTCCGCGAGTGGAATTACTATGCTCTCTAAATTCGGATTGTTAAAAAATATTATTCCGGAGCTTGAAGAGGGGATAGGGTGTGACCAATCCGGAGAACATATTTATGATGTGTGGACGCACTTACTTATGGCTATGCAGCATGCCGGGGACAAGAATTGGCCTTTAGAAATAAGGCTCTCCGCGCTGTTTCACGATATAGGCAAACCCCGAACGAGAAGGCTTGCTGAAGATAAAACCAAAAAAATGTATACGTTTTACGGACACGAAGTGGTGGGCGCCAGGATGACGAAAAAAATAATGGAGCGATTAAAGTTTCCGAAAAAAGAAATTGATTTCGTGGAAAAAATGGTGCGTAGCCACATGTTCTTTTCCGATACGGAACTCATTACTCTTTCCGCTGTGCGAAGAATTATTGCTAAAGTTGGAAAAGAAAATATCTGGCTCTTGATGAATGTGCGGGAGTGCGACCGAGTTGGCATGAAGAAAAAAGAAGCGCCGTATCGTCTGCGCAAGTATTTTGCGATGATAGAAGAGGCGCTCCGTGATCCGATATCGGTCAACCAGCTTAAAGTTGACGGAGAGTTTATGATAAAAGAGCTTGAAATCAAACCTGGTCCCCGCATGGGCTGGATTTTGCACGCACTTTTAGAAGAAGTGCTGGATGCGCCGGAGAAAAACACAGTGGAGCATCTGTCCGACCTGGTAAAATCCCTGAACATGCTCGGCGATGCTGAACTAAAAGCCCTAGGGGAACGAGGGAAAGAGAAGAAAGAAGAATTAGAAGAGAAAGAGGTAGAAAAATTGCATTCCAAGCACGGAGTGAGGAAAAATTCGTAATTATCTTTCCCCTATAAATTGAAAAGCACCAGAGAAGCTGTGCTTTCCTAGTGCTGATATCTCAGGACATTTTCCCTTTTCGGGCGGAGTCCCCTGAGGTGGACCCCGCCCGCGCCCTCGGTTGTTCACTTCGTCGCCGTTGCCGTTGAGGGCGAAGAGGGTGAAACTTCGTGAGCAGTCAAGTTCGAACAGACCTTGACTACCAACAACATGACCACGATAATCCCCATAATGGTGAGACGCCTGGCACGCACAATTAGGTCTTCCACACTCTCTCCTTTCAACATCTATGTAGATTATAGTATATTATATAGAAAATGTCAATATATTTAGTCATAATTTTAATCATTATAGTCAACAATTATATAATATATTTAGAAAATGGCTTATTTTTGTCAAAAAATATTGACACAGAATATTTTACGAGTATAATAAGGGAGTGAACGAACCCATAAATGAATTAAAAGTTTTGCTTTTAGAAATGGATTTTTCTGCGAAGGAGGCGGATGTGTATTTAGCAATTTTATCTCTGGGTCGAGGCACAGCATCGAAAATAGCTCGCGAGGCGCATATTCTTCGAACAACTGTCTATGAAATTTTAAGTTCTTTGTTTTCTAAAGGGTTGGTTACACTCTCAGGAAAAGAACCAAAACAAGAGTATGTTGCCGAGTCTCCGGACAATTTAAAAATTTATATTTCTAAACAGTTAGAGAAGAAACAAACAGATTTGAAACAAGCAGAGTCAATTTTAATTCCTCAGCTGAAGGCTAGGCACAATTTAGGCAACAGGCCGAAGGTGATGTTCTATGAAGGACGAGAAGGATTAGAAAAAGTTTACGAAGATACACTTACCTCAAAAGAAACCATCAGAGTTTACGCGAACTTAGAACCGATGAATGCAGGGTTACCGGGATATTTCCCGGAATATTTCAAAAGACGCACCAGACTTGGCATCGGCGTCCGAGCCATAGGGCCCAGAACAGAAGCTAATATTGAATTAGTTAAGAGAGATGCCGAAGAAAAACGTGAGACGGCTTTAGTGCCGAAAGATAAATATGACTTTTCTCCGGAAATAAATATTTATGACAACAAAGTAATGATAGCGTCATGGAAAGAAAAGCTCGGAATTATAATTGAGAGCCATGAAATAACTGATGCAATGAAAAAAGTTTTTGAACTGGCGTGGGCAGAGGCGAAAAGGTTGGATAAAGAAATAGAAAGTAATTAATAAACTTCCTGCTGATAGCAAGTTTCACAGTAAACTGTCTCCGGTCGGTCAGGGGAGCAAGAGGACATTATTTCTTTTTTACATTTAACGCAACTTCTTTGCCAAAGTTTCATAGGATTTCGCCTACTCAAACGTTCAAAATGTCGACAGTTCGGACATAAAATCGGCAGAGGAATTTTCATTTTTCTATAAAACTGTAATTCATTTGGAATTATCTTAAAAGCCTGTGTACACTGATGGGTGCATTTTTGCTCATGATCGCAAGCTATAACTTCTTCGGTTATTGAATCTTTTACCATGGTTATGTTGTCGGGAACATCTTTGGTCTGAATAGTAACGTTGTAGGATCGAGCCTCATCATCTCCCCAAAAAAAGCCCATTTTTAAGGATTCCTCTTTGGTAATAGGGAAGTATTCCTGTGCCGTGCTCTCATTGTAAGGAATAGATGAAAGTTCACTAGGAAAAAATTCTCCGTATCCGTAAGAAAGCCCTCGCTGGTCTTTATATGGATTTTTCAACATTCCATCTTTAATAATTTTCACGAGTTCATGAAATTTTTCCTTAGAGTATTTTTTATTGAGTATGCAATATTCTTTTGAGCGTAAACCTACACATCCAAACAAAAATCCAGATGATTGGCAAAAAAGCCCGTATTCTATATCGTGCGAAGAATCGGTGTGAATTAAGAATTTACAATTATTTACCTCTTCTGGGCTTACGCCCTCATATACAAGTTCGCTGCCACCCATTCCAAAAACATCAGAAATATCCTTACTTGAAAAAACCCAAGAGCTATATCTTGCTTTCTCAAGATTGAATCCATCAAAAACATAGTAGCAATCTTTAGCATTTTCCAAATGATCCCCGACACAATTTACGCAATTTACTTGCTTGGTATTTCTTACTATTGAATTCTTTTTGATATTTTCGAATTTATCTAACAGATCGTTGCGAGTTTTTCTAGAGCCTAGGTCAAGCTCACCAATTTTTTCTTTATAACTTTCTGGAGAAAGTTTTTTACCAAAAAAATAATTACTTACAGAACGCAAATTGACTCCTCCGATAGAGTTCGTTATATTTCTGCTCGAAGCAAGGTAATGGCTGTCTACTACAGCTTCTCCTTCCTCAATAAATGTACTTCCGTAGGACTTATCTACGTTTAAACATTCATAAAGATTTTCAGAATAATGCGAATAGGTTGAGTCGTAAGTGTTTTTTAAAGCTACAGCACGAGCTACATATGCCGAATCCTCACTATCTCTAAAACCATACGATAAGTAAGTATTTTTATTTGCGTAAGAAATATTTGTGTAATCAGAGTTAGTGCATTGCACTATCCATATGCCAAGTCTAGGAACTTTAACCAATAAATCTTTTATTTGCGCAAAGAAAGTTTTAGACTTGTCATAATCTATGCCGTAAGCCATAGGGTCCCAAGCATCACTTGTATAGCAGGTATGGCAATATACAGGGAACGATACGTCACTTCGGTATACGGATATAAAATCTTTTTTACACAAATCACACTGACGTTTGTGCAGACTACGCTCGTTACGCCAGGAAAATCTTCTTTGTGCTCTACAGTCGGGGCAAAAAGTAGGGAATGGCACGCTTATTTTCTTGTAGAAATTTAAGTCTTCACTCTTTAGCGTGAAGTCCTTTTTGCAGTTTTGGCAATTCTTTTCCATGTCTTTATTTATTACTGACTTTTTTCTCTTTGAAAAATTCTCGAGGGGACAGTTTATACACTTGTTCGTACTTTGTCCTACCAGTGTTTACGATAAGTATCTTTGCGTCTTTTGGGATTTCTTTTTTCATCTGTAAAAGTATTGCTAACCCCGCTATCCCAGAATATTCGCAGTCAATATTTTCGGACTTGGCTAGATTGTATGCTTGGTCTAAGTATTTTTCTTCTAAAAGGTAGACTCCTGATTTACTCCCACAAAAACCTGCGTAGCGATAAAACTGAATCCACTGTTCGTCAAAATGCACAAAAGGCAAATGAGGAGAGTAAAGCTTGTCAGCTTTAGAGCGAGGGTTGTTCGTAGTTGCTCCTATAAAGTTGCAATTTCTAAGTTTCTCAATATTTCCCTGGAAGCGGGGGTCTTGGATAGCCGTGGAAACTTCTTTTTTATTAACGTTCAATATGTTTTCGTAAAGATTCCCGGTTCCGAAAGGAATGAAGCAGTAATCAGGAGAGTTGTTAATCGTTTCGTAGCTTAGCCAATCATAAAAGCGAGTAGCCGGATCTAGCGCTTCATTAGAAGTTATGTCAAAGCCAGAAGGATTGTTAGTTAGCGCTAGGATATCTCTGAACTGCAGTGGAGCTTTGCTTAAATTTGTCTCGTAAATTTCACAGCCAATAATTCTAATAGCTGTTAAAATATTTTGATCAATATTTGTATCTACAAGAACTTTTAAGTTAGGTAATCCGTATTTTTTAAGTTGTGTCTGGATAGCAAAGGCTGCAGAACCGGAAGAAATTATAGACATAGCAGGCAGCGGCCCTTTAATTTGTCCACGTTCTTTTGCCAACAAAAAATCGCGATAGGTAACGATTATTTCCCACGCCATTCTATCTTTATGAGTACCGGTAGGATTTTCACTTTCATCTTTTAACCAGACGTTTGAAAATTCGGGAACTCTTATTTTAATAGTAGGAGTAGCTGGAAATTTTGGGTTGTCAGCAGGAAATTCAGGTTTTGCGGGGTTATTTTCCGAAGCTATGTGTATAGATTCCAATATTTTCTTCTCTTCTTTAGTTAAATATGCCATATACCCATATTCTAATAGACTTCTTGTTGATAGCAAGTTTCGCAATAAACAATCTCTTTGCGGTCGGGAGAGTAAGGGGTTTGAAACTCATTTTCGCATGCGGAATATTTATGAGGATGCTCCCTCGTGTTTTTATAAATTTTATTTGAGGAATTTGCGCCATCGCATTGGCATTTTCGGCTATATAGTTTTGGTAAATTTCTTTTCTGAATTCTTTCGTAATATCGGCAGTTGTAGCACAAGCGAGGCAGGGGAATGTTCATTTTTTTGTAAAAATCGAGTTCATTTTGCGTTATTTTATATGCTTTGGTGCATTGATGAGTGCATTGGCCTTTATGGCTACAGCCAATTATTTTTTCAGTGATAGAGATGTCTATTTCGCGGAGTGAGTCCGGTAAGTCACCGGAATTTATATCACTTTTATGGTCTTTGTATATTTTTTCCCGCCAAAAGTAACCCTTGGCGGTTGCTTCTTCTTGGGTAAGCGGGAAAAGTTCTTGGGAAACTGTTTCGTTATAGCCAAAAGGGGAAAGGTCGGTCGGGAAATAATCCCCATATTCATACACCCTTCCATTCTTGTCTTTATAGGGTAAGTCATCCATGAATTTTATCAATTTAGGCACAAGCTCCGCGTATTCTTCTTTGGAATATTGCTTATTTAAAATGCAGTAATTTTTATCTCGAAGCCCCACACATCCGAAGAGGTTGGAGCAACCATGGCAATTATATGAATAATAAATATCGTGGGAGTTAAATATGAATCTAGAGAAAAAGACCTTATTGCCAGGGTAAACCGTAGAAGTATTGTAGCAGTCTTCGGAATTGGTTCCGCAATGGTCACAGTCGTAGGAATTATTGATTTCCGAATAAGCGAGCCAGATATTGCCATAATCTTTTGCGCCGCCGAAAATGCCAAAACAATTACTACAGTTTTTTGCATTTTCCATGTTGTCACCAGTGGAATTTGTTGATTTTATAATCCGCGCAAACTTGTGAGGGTAGTTTAAAATGAACTCCTCAAATTTCTTTTTGAATTTTTCAACTTGAGAAAAAGAAGACAGGTCTAACCCTTTCAGTTTTTCCTCGTAGGTTTCTTTGTCTAGTTGTTCGTTGAAAAAACAGTACGAAGCATTCCGCAGGTTTACACATCCGAAGCAATTGCTGCAGTTTTTGCAGTTAAAAAGGAAAGCCGAATCCAGGCACGAGTCGCACTCCCTGCTGTATGTAAGGCGAGAGCAGGAAATACAGTCAGAGCTCTCATAGCTCAAGTCGCTTTTAGAAACCCAATGTAAGTCTACGCTATCTTTGGTGTTGAAAGTGAAAGCCGAATACATTACGTTCTCGTTAAAATCTCCACCCACTACGAGGTAACAATTCTTGTTTCCTTCTGTAATGCTGCAGAAATCGCTATTTACCGGATTTATGTTCATGAGAGCCACATCCGGGACCTTCCTCCATAGCGTTTTCAGCTGTTCAAATAAGGGTTTACCGAAGTCTATGTCTTGTCCGTATTCCATTACGTCCCAAGAGTCTCCCCACCAAGTTTTGTGGTCATAAACTTTTTGATCCGAGTCGGGAGAAAATATAGAAAATATCTCTTTTTCCTGCCCCGGTGCGTCGGACTTTCGTTTGTAAAGAGTTCTTTCGTTCCGAAAGAGCATTCTTTCTTGCAGGCGACAATCAAAACACAATTTTGGGGTCGGAACTTTTATTTTTTCATAAAAAACAAGCTCTTCCTTTTCTACTTCAAAATTATTTTTACAATTTTGACAAACTTTCCGCATGGATTTTTATGAGATTAAAACTTCTTGAAAAATTTGTTGATGATATGCATGCTCATGTGAGAGAAATTGAAAAGCACGGCGGCGGTGAAAAGCCCCAAGGACAGATTTTTGTTTATAAAAGACAGGAGAATTGCCAGGAAGGCAAAAAATGCCGGAACAAAAATACGAATTGTGCCACGGTGGATTTCTTGACGGCTCACCTCAATATTTTTAATGTGTTCGGATTTGAAGATGTATCCTCTAATCCAGAAAAGGCAGAGACCAATGATTATGGTGTGGATGCCGAAAATAATTATTGCGAGCTGGTTGTTGTTGTATCTGCCCAGGAGGGAAGTAGAAAATGGAATGAGGGTGATGAAGAGAAAGAAAATAGCATTGATGTTCGTCAAATTTCTATCAATATTTTTTGCATAAACTGAAACAAAGAAATGATGCGCCCGCCAATAAGTGAAGAGGAGAGAAAAAGAAAGCAGATAGGACATGAAAGCAGGAAGCATGTATTTTATTGTGAAGTAAAGTTCGCGAGTGTTGTTGGGGCTTACCAGGTCCGGTGCTTTGATATCAAAAACAAGGATAGTCATGACGATGGCGAATATGCCGTCTGCGAGCTGTTCTAGTCTTGCTGGTTTCATGCTTAAAATATACCATATATTTAAGTATGTTAAAATAAGCAAATGAAAATCGGGATTTTTGATTCGGGCTTAGGCGGACTTATTGTGGCGAAAGCCATCCGAAAATCTCTGCCGAAATACGACTATGTATACTTAGGAGATACCAAGCGGGTGCCCTATGGCAATCGTTCACACGACACCGTGCTTCAATTTACCAGGGAATGTGTGAATTACCTATTTGAAAAAGAGGCTTGCGGAATTGTCATCCTGGCCTGCAATACGGCCTCGGCTCGAGCCTTAAGGGAACTACAAAAAGAGTTCAAAAACAGAAAAATTTTGGGAGTTTTAATTCCGGCGGCAGAAAAAGCGGCGCAATTCAATAACATCGGAATTTTGGCTACAGCAGGCACAGTTGCCTCCGGTTCTTTTCCGCGAGAAATAAAAAAATTGAACAAGAAAGCAAAAGTTATTCAAGTTGCCGCGCCAATGCTAGTGCCGCTGGCGGAAGCGGGGGAGAGCAAAAATGCAGTTCCTTTTTTAAAGAAGTATTTAGCTCCGTTTAAAAATAAAAAATTTGAAACACTAGTGCTGGGCTGCACTCACTATCCTTTGTATAAAAAAGAAATCAAAAAACTTTTACCCAGGGTAAAAATAATTTCTCAGGATGAAATAGTTCCGGTAAAGTTAAAAAATTATTTGGCTAGGCACGAAGAGATATCAAAAAAGCTCTCCACGAACAAAACAGCAAAAATTCTAGTCACGGACGAAACCCAAACGGTAGATGTCCTTGCTCGCAAATGGTTTAGGGGTGTGAAAACACGCTTAATTAAGTTGTAAATTGTCATTCTTGACTTGTTTTTATTAAAATGTTTATAATAGAAACATGGAAAGGAAGGCGCAAAATATGTATATGGCCAACACAAACCCAATAGTTCGGGGTTGGTTATTGCGTTGCATTTCTTAACTATCTTTAAAAAAATGAAACTCAAAAAAACAGCCCTGAACAGGGCTGTTTTTCGTTCATTGACAACTGAAGAGAGAGTCTACCCCAAAAAGAAAGGACCTTACCATGAGCAAAATTACCCTTCTGGAGAAGAAGGAAATTATTGCAGTCACGCCGCATGTTCGCTTCGTGGCTTCCGATTTCTTTCGTGGTTGGCAAGTTGGTTTGAATTTTGAGAATCTGTTCCTTGGTGTTGTTGAAGAAACAGGTGGACAGTCAGTCGAGATTGAATTGCACGACCTTTCCGAGTGGTTGGTAAACGGTCCAATCATTGAGGAGTTGGGTGGGGCGTCAAAGACGGGTATCTCTCTGGCGACCTTCGCCGCAATCGCTGCGACCGGATGCTCCTTCGTTGCCCACGTTCTTGACGAGGACAGCAAACCCTGGGCAGTTTTCTATCGCCAAGAAGGGGCGCAGCATGTCGCCGGAGCGGATTCCACCGACTACAAATATTGGTGGTATGGCGGCGGGCGGTTTGCTTCTCCGCATCTCACCCCGTGTATTCTCTGACAATTGGTTTACTAAATAGAAACACATGCGTGTAGTTTGTGTGTTCACCTGACTGAGTGTGGGTTTCCTGCACTTTCCATTAACTCCGGTAACGCCAAAAAAGGAGGTGAAAACATGAACCGCAACAACGAAGAGACGTTCGAACTGGAGTGCCGACATCTCGTCCAATTGCTCCGGCAAGAAGAGGGGTTGTCTCTGCAAGATCTGCAGGATCAGGACAACCCTGTCGCGCTCGAGCTGGTGGAAGACTTCTGTGAAGAGGCTGGAATCTCTCGAGAGTGGTTCGAGGGGTTCGTGGGTCGGATGATTCTAGCGCTCAATTGAGCGTACGGGAGAAGCACCGCTTCCGCCGACAACAATCGCACGCCCGCAGACGCGTAGTTTGCTGGGCATTGCAATTGGATATTGGTTTAACCAATATCTTCCATCAACCTGGGTTCTGGCTCAGTTCAAACTGAGCTGCAGTGCGAGTCGCTCTAACAAAGCGACTCGCACTGCCCCAAAACTGCGTGAAAGGAGAAGCAGATGCACAGCAATTCCACCCTCAACATCCTCAACGAGGAAGCCGCCGAGCGAGAGCTCCGAGGGCGACGGACCAGCAAGCAGTGCGAGTCGCTTGAGTGGCAATGCCGGCTACTCGCCAACGTGCTCGCCGCCTGCTGCCTGACCATCAGCGAACTCGAGGATGACCCGACCTCAACCGACCGTGTCGCAGAAATTTTCTGCCACGACACTGGTCTCGAGCGGGGAGACTTCGATCGTCTCGTTCAGGACGTGCGCGCCACGCTTGCCTCGGCGAGCCGGAAGCTGAGAGATACGTCTCTCAGGTTCCGCGGGAGTGGAGGTCGGCACCGAAACCTCGACGAGGTTGAGCGTCAGCCCGACCCCCTGGGACGTACTCGGGCTCAGTATGGCTGGTGGCCGAAAGACTGAGCTGCAGCACGGGTCGTTGGATGACCAGCGATCCGTGCTGCCCCACTACCACTTCAAATGTAAGGGGCACAAGACATGACACGCAAAGTAGAAAACGACAGCGATGCAGAAAGTCTCCACAAGAGGCTCCAGCAGATCAATGGGGTGCGTAAGCAGCACGGAGAAAACGACAAAACCATCGCTGCGCTGACAGAATCTCTCTCGCATGACGGTTTCTCGGACGAGGGAGAAGCTTGGAATACACTGGTAGAGTACTATCAAACTCACCGTCGCGTTGAAAAGATTTACGTGGCAGATCGACCTCTGTTTCCAGACGGCAGAAAGTCGTGGTATCCGCTGTAGAACTACTCAACAATCATCGAAATGACCGTGCGCAAGGTGTACACACCTACGCACGGTCATTCTCTTTTTTGTGAAACTATATCTCTATTGAAACAGGACAGTGGTCGGAACCCATGACTTCGGGCAGAATTTTTGCAGACTTAATTTTTTTTGCGAGTTTTCCGGAAACAAAAATATAATCAATTCTCCAGCCTACGTTTCGCACGCGAGCATTGGCGAAATGGCTCCACCAGGAATAATGTCCGTTGCCTTCTGTGAAAATCCGGAAAGTGTCTACAAATCCTGCTTCTATTATTTTATCTATTCCTTCACGCTCTTCGTCGGTGAAGCCTTTGTTGCCGATATTTTCCTTAGGACGCGCCAAGTCGTCCTCTGTGTGTGCCACATTCAAATCCCCACAGAAAATTACGGGCTTTTTTTTCTCCAAACTAGTAACAAATTCCAAGAATGCCGGGTCCCATTGTTTGTGCCGGAGCGGGATGCGGGAGAGGTCGTCTTTGGCGTTCGGGGTGTAGACAGTGACCACATAAAAATCTTTAAATTCTGCCGCGATTACTCGCCCTTCGGTGTTTGGGTCGCCGTAAGAATCTTCCAACTTGTATTTTTTTTCAATATTTTCGGGAAAGCCTAAAATTACGGATAAAGGCTTTGTTTTTGTGAATATAGCAGTGCCGCTGTAGCCTTTTCGGGTCGCCGAATTCCAGAACTCTTCGTATTCAGGCAAATCCACAACACTCTGATGTTGTTCAGCTTTCGTTTCCTGCAGGCACAAAATATCAGGGTTGTGTTTTTTAATGAAGGGCACAAAAAATCCCTTCTTGTGCACCGCCCGTATTCCGTTTACATTCCAGGAAATTATTTTCATTAACTAATTTTAGCACATGAGGTCTTCTGATTGTAAATATGGTATTTTCGTGTTTTACTTTAGTAGTGATAACTTTAAATAACAAGAAAACTTTTCAGGCACTTATTCTAATTTTAATTTTCTCCTTCGCGGGGTTCCTGGTGTGGTATTTTGCCGTGAGTCCCGTAATCGAGGCTTCTTGGCAACAGCAGTTTGCCGTTCCTTCCGAGGCAATTTTCAATGGCAACATGGTTACTATTAAAAATGTGCGCAATTTTCGCTACTCTCCAACAGAGAAGGACCAGCACCCGAATTATTACGATAAAACTTATGATTTAAGCACCGTAAAGGCCGTGTGGTATATATCCGAACCTTTTAACGAAAACAAACTGGCGGCACACACTTTTCTGTCTTTTGAATTTGAGAATGGGGATTTCTTGGCAATAACTATTGAGGCAAAAAAGAAAATTGGGCAAGAATACAGCACCTGGAAGGGAATCATGCGAAATTATCCGCTTATGTATATAGCGACGGATGAACGGGATTCGGTGATGCTCCGAGCGAACGTTCGGCAGGATAAAGTTTACGTATATCCTGTAAAGCTTTCAAAGCCGGAAAACGCGGAGGCTCTGCTTACCGATATGCTGGTAAAAATGAATAAGCTAAACGAAGAACCTGAGTGGTATAACACTATTTGGCATAATTGCACTTCGGAAATTGCCTATCACGTGAATCGCATAAGCGGGGACAGAATTTCATCTTATAGCTGGGAATATTTTATAACAAGCGAAGCGGATAAGTTTGCTTTAGAGAATGGCTTGCTTGACACCAAACTTACAATAGAGGATGCTCGAGAAAAATATTTAATTACCGAGAAGTCGCTCACTATAGGCGATGTTCTAGAATATTCTAAATTAATAAGAGAAGAGTAGAGAAAAAATTTAAGGTTTGTTGTGAAATTTTTTATGAATGTCCCGTAGGTGCTTATCGGTGACGTGAGTATAAATTTGCGTGGTGCCAATATTGGCATGTCCAAGTATTGCTTGGACCGAACGCAGGTCAGCGCCGTTGCCGAGCAGGTCGGTGGCAAACATGTGTCTCATGACGTGCGGAGTAACCTTTTTGGAAATGCCTGCTTTGATTGCATGTTGTTTTACTATACGTTCAACCGATCTTTTGGTCAGAGGACTTGCTTCTCCTTTTTCTTTACCCATTTGCACAAAGAGCGCCTCGCTCATATCTTTGCGAGCTCCAAGATATTTTTTTACAGCATCTTTCGCGTCTTCCGATATAAAAACTACCCGCACTTTTCCTCCCTTCCCGCGTATAGACAGCTCATCTGAATGTAGGTCTATATCCGAGGTTAGGGAACACAATTCGGAGACACGGAGACCAGTAGAAAACAAAAGTTCAAGAATTGCTTTGTCCCGCAGGTCTTTTAAGTCAGACCCGCTTGGAGACTTTAAAAGTCGGGACAACTCTAAATGAGTAATTAAATCCAGAGACCTTTCTCCCACTTTAGCGAGCTCTATTCTATCAGGAGACATGGAGCTTATATTTTCTCGCGCCAAGTATTTTAAAAATGCCCTAATAGCGATAAGGTAGTAATTTTGAGTTTTTTTAGAAAGCGTATCTCCGGTAGCTTTGTTGTTGCCAGTTGACTGTCGGTTGAGCCATAGGCGGAATTCTCGAACTACGGTGTCGTTTATTTTACCGGGGTCATCTAATTTTATATATTGTAGAAATACAGAAAGGTAGTGGTCATAATTTTCTACAGTCTTCAGGGCTCGTCCTTTTTCTATTTCTGTATATTCCAAAAATTGGGTTTTTAGTTGCTTTAAGGATGCCATGTGATTATTTTAACACAAATATTGTGCGACACGCCCTCAACTTGCATTTTTAGCTATATTATGCTAATATACGAAACATGTTAGCTACAAAGAAAAAACAAACAGTTATTAAGAAACATCAAATACACGACAAGGACACAGGGTCTCCCGAAGTTCAGGTGGCCGTTTTGTCTACCCAGATTGATGCTCTCGCGAAACATTTAAAGAAACACAAGAAAGATAACCATTCTCGCCGAGGTCTCATCAAGATGGTGGCCGACCGACGCACTCATTTGAAATATTTAGAGCGAAAAGATAAGACTCGTTACAGCGCATTGGTGAAGAAAATGGATCTAGTGTAATTAACTTATAGAAAGGTTGCGTGATTTTAGAGTACAGATTTTTTGAAGCTTAAAAAATCCTGAAGTTCTCGGCTCGTCAGCCTCGAAACCCTCTAGAATCACGCAACCTTTCTTTTTTAGTGCTATAATTTAGAAGGTTGAAACTTTTAATATTTTTATAACTTTTTAGTTTGAATTTTTTTATATATGACAGTCATAAAACATAAGGAGCAAAGGGTAGGAGTTTTCATAGATACTCAAAATGTTTATCACTCAGCTCGTAACCTGTATCAGGCACGGGTAAATTTCGGCGCGGTTTTGAAAGAGGCTGTGGCAGGCAGGAAGCTTGTGCGGGCGGTGGCATATGTTATCACCACGGAAGCAGGGGACGAAAAGAATTTCTTTGAAGCATTATCCAAGCTTGGGATTGAAACCAAAACCAAAGATTTGCAAATATTCGCGGGAGGGGCGAAGAAGGCCGACTGGGATGTGGGGCTTGCCGTGGATGCCATTAAAATGTCTCCGCGCTTGGATTCCGTCGTCATCGTTTCCGGAGACGGGGATTTTATTCCGCTCGTGGAATATCTGCAGACTATCGGCGTGCAGGTTGAAGTCGTTTCCTTTGGCAAATCAACTTCCGGCAAACTCCGCGAAGCCGTGGATGATTTCGTGGATCTTTCCCTGGATCCGAAAAAATACTTAATGGGCACAAAATAATTCTGAAATAATTTCTTGCTTTTTGAAGGCAAAGTGCTAATCTAGAAAGGTACCTGCCTCGACAGCAAGGCGGGATTACCAGTTAATCAGTTCGCGTTCGGACATATAGTAGTGTTCTCATTTTGAGGAACAATACTGCAGTTCGAACACGAACTCTACCCCAGGGGTTCCCTCGGGATAAAATATGCAAAAGAAAGAATATAGCGTGGAGATAGGAGGCAAGACAATGACCGCCCTTTTTACCGATTTGGCGGACCAGGCTCACGGTTCGGTGATATTAAAATATGGCGAGACTATAGTTCTGGCTACTGCTTGCATGTCTAAAGATAGTCAGGCGGGGCTGGGATTTTTTAACCTGACAGTTGATTACGCTGAGAAGTTTTACGCGGCGGGGAAGATTTTAGGCTCTCGTTTCGTTAGGCGCGAAGGCAAGCCCTCAGAAGAAGCTATTCTTGCCTGCCGAGTTATAGACCGAACTCTTCGCCCGCTTTTTGACCAGTCTATTCGTCACGCAGTGCAAGTGATTGTGACTGTTTTGTCTGTAGATGACAACGACCCTACTATTCTTGCGGTGAATGCCGCGTCGCTAGCGCTATCTGTTTCTAATATCCCATGGGCGGGTCCTGTCGGCTGCGTGCGTATCGGAAAATATGACGATGACACATTTAAGATAAATCCTCCGCAGTCTTTGCGCCTGGATGACACTCTTTATAAGTTTGACCTGACTGTTTGCGGTAAGAACGGAAACATAAACATGATTGAAGCTTCCGCTCACCAGAGCAATGAGAACGAACTTGAAGAAGCGCTCAAGGTGGCAAGCGCGGAGATATCAAAAATAGAAGAATTCCAAAAGAAAATCGTTGCGGAAATTGGGAAGGCTAAGAGAGAGATTGAGAAAGAAACAGTCTCCGCCGAGTCGGTCGCGTTATTTAATGGAAACATTTTACCTAAAATGGAAGACGCTATTTTTGCGGGCGCAGGAAAAGAAAAAATTGATGCCTTACATACCGAATGGAATAATCTCGTAAGAGAAAAGTTTCCGGAACAAAAAAGCTTTTCGGAAGAGGATGCTCTTTTTGACGATACTGAAAACGATATTCTTCACCAAAAAGCTGTCAAAGAAAATAAGCGTGCCGACGGAAGGAAAATGGACGAGGTGCGAGACCTGTATGCGCAAGCTGGCGGACTCTCTAGCCAGTTGCACGGCTCCGGAATATTTTATCGCGGAGGAACGCACGTGCTTTCGGTCTTAACACTCGGAGGACCCGAAGACAGAAATCTCGTAGATGGTCTTCAGTTAAAAGTTGAAAAAAGATTTATGCATCATTACAACTTTCCTCCTTACTCAGCGGGAGAAGTTGGCAGGTCCGGATTTACCAATCGTCGCGAAGTAGGACACGGAGCATTGGCGGAAAAAGCTCTTTCAATGGTGCTCCCTCCTGTTTCGGAATTCCCTTATACGATGCGCTTGGTTTCCGAATCCATGGCGTCCAACGGCTCAACTTCTCAAGCTTCAATCTGCGCTTCGTCGCTGGCGCTAATGGACGGCGGGGTGCCAATACTCGCGCCGGTAGCGGGAATTGCAATGGGCCTTATGTATGAAAGCGATAACAAGTATAAAATTTTGACAGACATCCAGGGACCAGAAGACCACCATGGGGATATGGATTTTAAAATCGCGGGAACACGAAATGGGGTAACGGCGATTCAGCTAGACGTAAAAGTTGAGGGCGTGCCGATAAAAATATTAGGAGAAGCGATGAAGCAAGCCAAGACCGCCCGTGCAACTATCCTGGACCGCATAGAAAAAGAAATTCCAAAACCGCGCGCAGCAATTTCTCAAAACGCGCCGACAATACTTATTATAAAAATTAATCCAGATAAAATAGGTATGGTTATTGGGGGCGGAGGAAAAACTATCAAAGAAATCAAGGAAAAAACCGGGGCGGAAATAACAATTGACGACGATGGAACCGTATACCTCACGGGGAAAAATGGCGCGGCGGAAAAGGCTAAGGAAATAGTGGAGTCAATGACCCACGAATTTAAAGTAGGCGAAGTGTTGAAAGGTGAAGTCGTGAAGATTGCGGACTTCGGAGCTTTCGTGGCGCTTAATCCATTTACCGACGGGATGGTTCACATATCTGAGCTTGCCCCGTTTCGTGTAGAGCGAGTTTCAGATATAATAAAGGAAGGAATGATTGTGCCGGTGAAAGTCATAAGTGTTGACTCGGAAAGAGGAAAGATAGGTTTGTCCATAAAGGAAGCCAATCCGGAATTTTTCAAGAAGGCATAAAACCAAGCTTTAAACTCAAATGGAACCAGATAAAAAATTACCCAAGATGGTTGTAGAAACTTACGCTGAAGACATGGCGGAAGTTCTTGAGAATGACAGAGAGGGGCTGGTGAAAAAAATAATTCACGGACAAGAGGAAGAGGAGGCCCGAAAGAAAAATCTGTCTCCAGAATCAAGGCAAAACAAGCTTTTCATGGAGGTCAGCATATTCTTACTTATCCTTGGGGTAGCAACCTTGGTATATTTTATGTTGAATAGCGGGCCAAAAACCGTTCCGGTAGAAAAGCAGTTCACGCCGATTATCTTCAACGACAAAACTTCATTCATTGAAGTTTCTGAATTAAAAAAAGAAGCCCTGGAACAAACGGTTTTAAATCAAATAAATAAAACCTCGGTAAAAACCCGCGGGGTAGAAGGAGTTTATCTTACTTTTGGCAGTCAAAGGGTTGGGTTGAGGCAATTTTTAACCCTAATAAAAAGCAGCCTGGTCTTGCCAAAGCAGGAAGAACTAGTGAGCGATGATTTCTTGATGGGTGTTGTGAATGTTGGAGCGGAAGAGGGGAGCACTAATCGCGATGGCTTCTTTATTCTTATAAAAGTTCGCAATGTCATTGACATATTCGATTCCATGCGGGCTTGGGAGCCAAAAATGTTTCTGGACCTATACGGATTCCTTGGATACCAATTAAATCCGGATACTTCCTACCTCCTGACAAAAGATTTCGAAGAGGGAATAGTGGAAAACAAAAACGCTCGGCTTCTCTACGATAAAGACAAAAACTTGGTGCTTATGTATGTATTTGGTGACGACAACTCTGTCATTGTCACCAACTCCGAAGATGCCGTAAAAGAAATTGTCCTCCGTATAGCTTCAAAGAAAACTAAAGAATAAGAATATAAGAGACTAAACAATAGGTAATTCCACGTAGAATTGTGACCCTTTTCCTGCGCCTTCGGACTCGGCCCACACTTTGCCTTTATGGGCTTCTACCACCATTTTCACTGTAAATAGCCCGTATCCCGTAGAATCCACATTTACTTTTATAGATTCTTTTCCGCGTCCTCCCTCGGTGAAAAGGTTATGCTTGTCTTCCTCTGTTATTCCGAGACCGGTATCTTTCACAGACAGCAGAATTTTCCCTCCATCTGACAATGCCACAGAAATTGTTCCTTCCTTGGTGTATTTAATAGAATTTTCAATTAAATTACTAACCACTTCTTTTAGCCAAAAAGCATCTCCGACAACTTTGTAGGTATCTTTTTCAATATGTAATTCCAGTTTCAAGCCTTTTGCTTCCACCCCAAGCCTTTTTTCATCTACTGTTTTAAGGACAACTTCTTTGAAATCCAGTTCCCTCATTTCGTATTTTATAAGGCCATTTTGCAAGTTGGCTACGTTCAGCACCAAGTCTACTGTTTGTATTCCGCCATCGTCAAATTCCAACCCCTGCTCGGCCACTTTTCTAACATCCGGATTTATGTCCCCGAAAGTCCCATCCAAAAGTCCGGCAAAAATAAATTTGGTGCGGGTGAACGAGCCCTTAACCTTGTGGGTGATGAGGTGAACCAAAGACTCTCTTTGCTTGATTAATATTTGTAAGTTCTCGTTTAGTCTGGCAAGCTCTTCCTTCTGCCTTACTTCTTTGATTACGGATTTTATCAACAAATCTCCGGAAATAGTCACCAAGATTAAAGTAAGAGCGGTAACTATGCGGACGTTTTCAATGTTTCTTATAAAAAGAATACCCAGAACTATTATCCAAATGCTGGCCATCAGCACTTGAGTGGCTATAAGTTTCATTTTGAAAGTTTTAAAGCGGACAATCATGTAAGCAATGAAGGCAACAAAAATAGGCATACCGACAAGCCCAGCTTGGGCAATAGTCCAATTTTCGGTGAAGCTTCCAATGATGTTTCCCGAGGAAAAAGCGATTAAAAATAACACTACACCAATCCCGAAAATAGTTATTTCCGATTTCCGATTTCCGGCCTTTTTATATTGCATAGCCACAAATATTACTATTCCGAGGATAGAAACAGCTTCAAAAATATAGGTATAGTATTGAGCGATAAATCCTTCTATTGCTGTGCAGTAGCTCAAATCAACCCCTATTAAGTTAAAAGGAGAGGCCAAAAAAAGTGCGATCGGGGAATATGCCAATAGACCTAACAACTTTGCTTTTAATCCCAAGTCCTGATTCTTAACAAATAAATATGTTATATAGAAACCAAGCAGATAAATGAGTGGTTCTATCAAAATTTGTAGCGACCAGAAAAACATTACCACATCCGGTCTGTTTGTTGCCCAAAGAATAAGGTCAAATATAGCCCAAACAGAGAAAAGCAGGTTTATAATCAGGATTGTTGTGCCGACTCTGGATTTACCGCTTTTAAAAAATACCAACAATCCAACAAAGAGTGCAACAATGACGGCGGGGATGTGAGAATAGAAAAAAAGAGTCGGGATGTTGGAGGAATATATAAAATATTGAGGCGCATCCCAGGGGCACAAAAGTTCCATGTTTATATTCTACACGTAAAGGTTAATAATTGGAAGCCGAATACAAGAAATAGCTACCTATGACTATAATCAAGATTGAAACCAGTTTGTGGACCAGATGTTTTCGCGATATTTTTTCTATTGATATATTCGGAAGGAATACAGTGAGAAATATTCCAATAATAAAGACAAAAAGAGGTTGGTAGCTGCTAACAACCAAAACCACAGCCACTGGAGCCAAAAGAGTCGCAAAATTATTAGCCAAATTGCCTATTATGTATAAAACTTCTCCGGCAACATTTAAAGAAAAAATTTTTATTCCTGAATGGGAAAACATTTCCGTAAAATCGTTCCTGAATTTTTTAACAAAAATAAATATGAATACTCCCACAATACAAAGACTCACATATTGCCAAAAAACAGCTATCCAAAAACTCTCTACCAAGGCCACTTTTTTAAAGAGCGTGTCGTGGAGGGCAAAGAGGAAAGAGGAAATGGTTATGAGAACTAGCACTTTTGTTTTTAGGCTGACATTATTGTCGGCGTCAATTTCTATGGTTAAGGCGATAATGCCGAACATTATAAGGAGGGAAGCGAAAAGTTGAGAAGTGTTTAACGACTCTCCCAGAATGAAATAACTCAGGAAGTAGCCAAACACAGGCACCAGCTGAAATAGGGGCACTACGATAGAAGCCTCTTCTTCGTTCATTCCTTCTAGATAAAAATACAAAGCTCCGGCACTTAAAAACCCGACAAAAAGCAGGGTCCACAAATCAAGGCTGCTTATATCGAATAGAGTAGAATGGTAAAAATAAACAAGAAAAGGCAAAACAAGGACAGATGAAAGGGCAGAGAATATAAACAAGGCGCCGACACCTCTGCTTTTTAAGTATTTTGAGAGTAAATATTTATCAAGGTGATTGACTATGCTCCAGAGTAGGGGGGCTATTAAGGCAATAAGGAACCAGTTTGACATAAATTATTCAGGAAGCTCTTCGGTTATTTCGTCTCCACCAACCGCCTCATCTTCTGGAACTTCTTCGGTAATTGTGAAATTTCCGTCTATAAAAGATCTTTTGTAAGTAAAAAAAACAGAGACCAGCACTATTAGTATGAAAATGGCAATCAAAGTCTTTGATTTATTGTCCATTTCGTTATTATACCACAAAAATTAAAACGTGATATCATGAAGCCATGAATATTGAGGTGGAAATAAAGGTAAAGGTAGACAACTTAGCCGAAATTAAAGAAAAAGTTTCTAAAATAGGTCATCTTGTAAAAGCGATAAAGCAAATAGATGATTATTATATTCCCATACACAGGAATTTTTTTACAAACAAGCCTCATCCTGTAGAATACCTAAGAGTAAGGACCAATCCCGATAAGGTTGTTTTGGAATATACTAAAGCAATAAACAAAAGAGAAGACGGAGATTATGATTATGCGGAAGAATACGAAACGGAGATTTTAGATAAGGGAGAGCTGGAGAAGATTCTTGGATTTATGGATTTCAAAATGGTTGTGACGGTAGAAAAAGACCGGGAATACTGGATGTGCGATAAAGTTGAGATGGCTCTGGATAGTGTTAAAAACTTAGGCACATACATTGAAGCGGAAGCAAAAGGGGATTTTAGCAACGAGAAAGAAGCTAGGGCAGAGTGTATAAGATTTTTGGAAAATCTTGGAATAAAGGATGCGGAGAATACTCAGGTCAAAAAAGGATATCCGGAGTTGCTTTTTGAAAAGCTGGATTAATTTATCTTTTCAATTTTTTCCCAAGGCAGATTTTCTTTTCCGAAGTGTCCGTATGTGGCAGTCTGCGTGAAGATTGGGGCACGGAGATTTAATTTTTTTATTATTTCGCGCGGGCGGAAATCAAAATTCTTTTTAACAATTTCAGACAAATCCTCACCTTTCTCATTTATCGCTTCTATCATGAGCGGTTCCGCCATGCCTATGGCATAAGCCACAGACACTAAAACATCTTTTCCATAACCGGCAGCGACTAAATTTTTCGCCACGAATCTGGCCATGTATGCGCCGGAGCGGTCCACCTTGGTTGAATCTTTTCCGGAAAAACATCCTCCGCCGTGGGGAATTATGCCTCCGTAAGTATCCACCATTATTTTTCTTCCTGTGAGTCCCGTGTCAGCTTCAAATCCGCCCTGGATGAATTGCCCAGTAGGATTTACTAATATTTTCACTGAGCTCTTTTCCTCCTCTGACAAAAGAGGGTAGATAATTTTTTCGGTAATTTCTTTTTTTATTTCTTCCTGGCTAACCTCCGAAGAATGCTGAGTGCTGACAAGCACGGTGTTTAATTTCCCGTTGGTATAGGTAACTTGTGTTTTGCCGTCGGGGTGAAGCCACTCTACTTCTCCCGCCTTTCTGGCTTCTTCCAAGCGCTTAGATAGTTTGTGGGCAAGCACGACACCTTTAGGCAAGAATTCGGCTGTTTCATCTGTGGCAAATCCATACATTATTCCTTGGTCACCCGCCCCTCCCGTATCTACTCCCATAGCAATCTCGGGAGATTGGGCTACTATGTGCGCTGACACCTCTAGTTTATCTGTATAGCCTATGTTTTTATACACATCTTTTGCAATTTGCACATAGTCTACATTTGCCCTTGAGGTAACTTCACCCCCTATTACAAGTCTACCGTGCCCCCCAAATGTCTCCACCGCCACCCGGGATTCCGGGTCAAGAGCAAGATAGGCGTCTAGGATGGCGTCCGATATCTGGTCGCAGACTTTGTCCGGGTGTCCGGAAGTAACACTTTCCACGGTATAGTTGTCGTTATGTTTGTAAAACATTAGATATGAGTATAGCATATTTGTCCTACCAACCCAGGGCTTGCTATGAGAAATGGAAATGGTATTATTGGTGCATGTTGGATAAGAAAAAAATTAAAGAACAATTGGAAAAAGAGCGGGATATCCTTCTTGAAGAGATGAAAAACATGGGCAAGTTCAACGAAGAAACGGGGGACTGGGAGACAACACCGGAAGAACAGACTTTCCCTGAAGCTGACCAGAATGACATGGCCGACAGATTTGAAGACTTTGAAGCCAGGAGCTCAATGATGAAAACTTTGGAGCCGAGGCTTCGCAATATTCTCAAAGCCCTTAAAAATATCAACCGAGAATCATTCGGCAAATGCGAAGTTTGCAAAAAAGATATTGAAATGGCGCGCCTTGAAGCAAACCCTGCAGCCCGAACCTGCAAGAAACATTTAGAAGAGTAATCTAACTTAAAACAAGCCTGATGTCCTTTGCAAAAGTATATTCAGCGCAAGTAAATCTTCTCTCGGGGAAAATCGTTACTATTGAAGTGGACCTTTCCAAGGGTCTGCACACTTTTAGCCTTGTGGGATTGCCGGATAAGGCCGTGGATGAATCTAAAGACAGAGTAAGCGGAGCGATAAAAAATTCCGGATACAAATCTCCGAAAGCCAAGAATCAGAAAATCATAGTTTCTCTTTCTCCCGCGGATTTGAAAAAAGAAGGGCCGTTTTTTGACCTCGGCATCGCAATTTCTTATTTGAAAGCAGCCGGGGACATAAAATTTGAGGCAGAGAAAAAAATATTCCTCGGAGAGCTGGGGCTGGACGGAACATTGCGGCGAATCCGCGGAGCGCTGCCGCTGGCGCAGGAGGCCAAGAAAGAAGGCTTTGAAGAAATATATTTACCGAAGGAAAATGCGGAAGAAGCGGCACTGGTGGAAGGGATAAAAATTTTTGGAGCCGAAAGTTTGGCGGAAGTCGTGGAGCATATAGACGAAACTCCTGCCCGCAATGCTTCTAGCATAGCTAGTGCAGGCGGGAAAAAACCCGAACAAAAAGAAACAAAGAAAATACACACCCAGCCAAAAACGGAGATTGGATATAAGAAAGAAATAAGCGGGGCCGACTTTTCGGACATTCGCGGACAAGAAGGCGCCAAAAGGGGCCTTGAAATAGCCGCTGCGGGAGGACACAACATAGCCATGTTCGGACCGCCAGGCACCGGCAAGACCATGCTTGCCCGAGCATTTTCACAACTACTTCCGGATTTGGCTGTTAATGAAGTGCTGGAACTTACAGGAATTCATTCGGTGGCGGGAAGCACTCAAGGCAATCTGGTGTGCTTCCCGCCGTTCCGTGCTCCGCATCACACTTCGTCTTATGTTTCTATTATCGGGGGAGGAGCGTATCCGAAACCCGGAGAAGTAACTTTGGCGCATAGAGGGGTTTTGTTTTTGGACGAATTTCCTGAATTTGAAAAAAGAGTAATTGAATCTTTAAGGCAGCCACTTGAGGATAATATTGTTTCCATATCTCGTGCTCGGGGGACGGCGGTCTTTCCTTCCAATTTTATACTTGTAGCAGCGATGAACCCCTGTCCTTGTGGGAATGCTGGCAATAAGCAAAAAGCCTGCATTTGCAAACCTTCTGATTTAGATAGATACAAAAGAAAACTCTCGGGTCCGATTGTGGACCGAATTGACCTCTGGGTTTCAGTAGGCAACGTTGACTACAAGAAGCTCGGAGAAAAGGGGAACGGAGAGCATAGTGAAAAAATAAAAGAAAGAATAGATAAAGCTCGACAGGTCCAAAGTGAGCGATTTAAAAGATTCGGGAAAAAAATTACAACTAACAGCGAAATGAGTGTTAAGGATTTGGAAAACATGGTGAAGCTGGATTCAAAAGTTAGAGACCTTTTGGACCAAAGCGCCGAGAGCCTAAGCTTGTCTGCTCGCGCGTATCATAGAGTTATAAAAATCGCCCGCACCATCGCCGACCTGGAAGGAGCGGAAAACGTGGGCGCCAATCATATATTAGAGGCTATTCAATACAGGCCGAAAGTGAATTCATAGTTATCCACAGGCAAGTTGTTGACAAGTGAACGCTCGTTCACTTATACTATTTACATGACCAAGTCGCGGGTCAAATTAGTAAATTAAAGACAAAGTTATGAGCCAATCACAATATTTAAAGATGCTGGAGAGGGAGATACAGAAGATCAATAAGAAAATTGATTTGAAGATACTCCAAGGAGAGAATTATCTAAAAGAGGCGAGGGAACACAAGCTTCTCTTAAAGAAGGTTCGCTACCACACGAAGGGGAGCTTGCTTAGCAAATTTTTTCCTACTTTTACAAAATTTTCTTTCTAAATGAAGAATCTTCACCAGATAAAAATAGAATCTTTCTACGGCGAGAATAAGAGGATGCCGACGTATTCCGAGATGATGAAGCTCTTCGGCTTCAAGTCCAAGAATGCGGTTTTTAAAGTTGTAGAAAAGCTCCTGGATGCTGGACTAGTAGCTAAGGACCACTTGGGCAGACTCGTGCCATCCGAAACATTCGGCGAAGTGCCTATGCTTGGGTTCGTGACTGCTGGGTTCCCAGCAACAGTGGAGGAAGAAATGGCAGATACGGTCAACCTGGACGATATGCTTATAAAAAACAAACCGCTTACTTATATGCTGGAGGTTGACGGCGACTCAATGATAGAGGCGCACATAGAAAAAGGGGATATGGTTCTCGTTGAGAAATGCAACAATGCCAAAGATGGGGATATTGTGATTGCGGAAGTTGACGGAGAATTTACGATGAAATATTTTAAAAAAAGGGGCGACAAAGCATGGCTTGAACCAGCGAATAAAAATTATAAGCCTATATATCCGGAGCACTCTTTAAATATAAATGCGGTAGTAAAAGCGGTGATTAGGAAATACTGAGAGAATCAAAATTGCCAAACATAAAGTCCAAAATACAGCATATAATATAAAACCCTCCTCCAGCAATAACAGTCCACATCAAAGGTCCAGTTAATTTTCCTGTAATTAAATTCCAGGCACATATGGTGCTCGTTGTAACTCCGGCAAAAAAATATATAAAATGAATAGCACCTATCCAGCTAATCCTACCCGTAGAGGGGAAACCCATGTCTGGTTTATGTTTTACTCGAAGACATATTTTTGCAAAAAGCAGGGTACTTACAGCTCCGATGACGAGTGAATAAATCCACTGATATGCACTTACATATCCGCTGACTGTTAAATGAGCAAAACCTATGGCTATGGAGGAAATTCCCAAGATGTCTCCGTAAGTCAGGGTGTAAAAATCCTGCATATAAAGAAACTTCTGGCGAGTGTTGGTGATAATAGAACGACGCGGTGGTAAGTTTCTGTCTAATCTCTGAGATATGTACATAGTTCCTATATAAAACAAATTTATTGCTACCGCGAAAAACTCCCAAAAAAATTTCATGGCTAGATTATAGCATTTAAGGCTATTTCTGTAATTAAATAAAAAAGTCCCCAGAAGGGACTTTTTTATTTAATCTCGAGATTAATATTACGCAACCATATCTTTCAAACCTTTTGCAGGTCGGAATTTTGGCACTTTCTTCGCGGCTACTTTAACTTGCTCTCCAGTCTTTGGATTGCGAGCCATTCTTGCTGCGCGAGCTTTTACTGAGAAGATTCCGAAGCCAGCTATTGATACTTCCTGTCCTTTCTTTAAGGTTCCAATGATAGCATCAAACATTCCGTCTACGAGTTCTTCAGCTTGAACCTTCGTTCCTCCTAATTTTCCGTGGACCCATTCAGCTAATGCTTGTTTATTCATATTGTTTTAAATTATTTTTATAATTCTTTCGACCGGACCCCCTAAACGGGAGCTGTTTTAACCTTATAATTACTCTCTATACATTATATATCAAGGGTTTTTTTAGGCAAGGGAACGATAAATTTTGTAAAATACCTACTTTTTTCGGGTACGGATTTTTTGAAGATTAAAAAATCCTGAAATTTGCTCGCCGTCGCTCGCAAAACCCCCTTCAAAAGTAGTATTTTAAGAATTTATCTAGCGTATTCCACGATTCGGGTCTCACGGATCATGGTCACCTTGATTTCTCCGGGATACTTTAGTTCTTGTTCAATTTTTATAGCGATATCGCGGGCCATAAGCTTGGCTTCGGCGTCGGAAATTTTCTCCGGAGTAACGAATATTCTGATTTCGCGTCCTGCTTGGAGGGCGTATGATTTCTCCACAGCAGGGAAGGTGTTTACTAAAGCTTCAAGCTCTTGCAGTCTCTTTAAGTAATTTTCCACCGAGTCTCGTCGGGCGCCCGGACGGCCTCCCGAAATAGCGTCGGCAGTCTGAACTATTATGGATTCAATTGTTTCGTAAGGATAATCTTCGTGATGGGATTTCATGGCGGTAACAATGCGTTCGTCTGCTCCGAATTTCTGAAGGATTCTCATACCTATTTCTACGTGGGTGCCCTGAACTTCATGGTCTAGAGCCTTTCCTATGTCGTGAACCAGAGCTCCGGCCTTGGCGATAGCCACATCCGCGCCCAGTTCTTCGGCAATCATTCCGGCGATGTGAGCCATTTCAATTGAGTGCTGTAGAACATTTTGCCCGTAACTTGTTCGGAAATATAATCGTCCGATAATAGCTATGATACGAGGGTCAAAATTGAAGATTCCGCATTCGTATACGGCTTGTTCTCCTTTTTCTTTTATTATTTTATTTATTTCTTCCTTGGCTTTCTCCACCAACTCTTCAATCTTTGCGGGTTGAATGCGTCCGTCCAATATCAGGTTTTCAAGCGCCAAGCGAGCAACTTGTCTCCTTATCGGGTCAAAGGAGGAAATAACTATTGAGCCAGGAGTATCATCCACAATGAGCTCAACTCCGGCGGCTCTTTCAAAGGCGCGAATGTTTCGTCCCTCTTTTCCGATAATTTTGCCTTTGATTTCGTTGTTCGGGATGGATACGACGGTGGTCATAAGTTCGGAGGCAGTAGAGGCGGCCAAGCGCTGAATGGATGTGGCCAAAATGTCTTTTGCTCTCCGGTCCAGTTTTTCTTCGTTGGAATTTTCCAATTTCTGAATTCGGACCATTATGTCTTCTTCGTATTTTTTCTCAACATCCCGTAGGAGCTCTTCTTTTGCCTCGTCTTGAGTCAATCTTGCTACTCGCTCAAGTTCCGTCCTTTTCTCATCTTCAATTCTTAATACTTTTTCCTGTATCTTCTTTACCTCTTCAATGCGGAGCTTTATCTCTTCCGCTTCCTTGTTTACTTCCACCTGACGCGCGTCCAAAAACTCATCTTTCTTTATGAGTCTTTTTTCCGTATCTCTCCATTCTTGCTCTTTCTTCTTCTCCTCTGTTTTTAAGTTTCCAAGCAATTCGTCCGACTTTTTCTTCGCTTCGTCCGTGATCCTTTGCGCCTCTTCCTTGGCGCCAACTATCATCTGCTTGATGTCTATCTCAATAGACCTTTTCTTTCCGAGTGCAACCAATAGGCGCAGATAGTATCCGACTATCATACCTAAAAGGAGCACTCCGACTCCGACTAGAATTATTATTATGCTCATAAGCTTTGCTTCAGCTTACAAGAACAAGCCACTATATTTGCGGTTTTTCCTTCGCAACGTTCAAGATTTGAGATTCTCCTGTTATCTTTTCTTTTGAAAACTTCATAATATATGGGATATTCCTGTGAACCAAATGAAATAAATTTTTAAAATTCAACAGGATTAGTATACCAAATTAAAAGACTTATGTCTAGTTTGGGATTTTTGGAGAGGGAGTTTTGGACTTAGTCACTATTTCATCCACGATTCCGTATTTTTTCGCTTCTTCCGCGTCCATGAAAAAGTCTCTTTCCACGTCTTTTTCAATCTGGGCGAGAGTCTTGCCCGTATTTTTAGCCAAAAGCTTGTTTAAGTTATCGCGAGTCTTCAAAATATGCTTGGCGGTGATGGCAATGTCTGTTGCCTGGCCTTCCACGCCTCCGAGAGGCTGATGAATCATTATTTCGGCGTTCGGTAAAATGAAACGTTTGCCCTTCTTTCCTGAAGACATTATTATCGCGGCGCCTGAAGCAGCGAGGCCGACACAAAAGGTAGAAATGTCCGGACGAACGTGGTTCATGGTGTCCACTATAGCCATAGTGGAAGTAACGGAACCCCCCGGGGAATTGATGTAAAGGTAAATGTCCTTCTTGGCGTCTTCGGATTCAAGGAAAAGAAGCTGGGCTATAACTATATTGGCGGTGTGGTCATCTATTGGACCTGCCAAAAATACTATTCGCTCCCGCAAAAGGCGGGAATAAATATCATAAGCGCGTTCTCCGAATTGAGACTTTTCTATAACTGTTGGGATTAACATCCTTCTATAATATACCCATTTGGGGATTTTTCAAGTTTGAGAAAATTCGGTGTTTTTCCCCAGCTTGCATATACTTTTTAAAGTGATAACATTCTACACAATGCCATTTATGCAAAAAAAGCCGAGCGCCAAACACACCCCGCTAGATTGTATTTTCACTTTTTATATTTCTATTAACAAAGCCCCTGTCGGGGTTATTTTTTTGCCCGCCTGCAACGTTATGCGTAGCATTTCGGGCAGGCCAAAATTATATGTTTAGTATTGAAGGTATTGTCGCGAATACGGGGGAAAGAAGCCGGGTTGAAATAACCAATGGCTTGATTGAAAAAGTTTGCCAACCGACAGGGATGGCGGACGTGGTTCTAAAAGATGAATTAATTTTCCCAGGCTTCGTAGACCTGCATGTGCATGCGAGAGAAGACACTACTCATCGGGACGATTACAAAGAAGATTTTATTACCGCAGGGGAAGCAGCCGTAAATGGCGGAGTGGTGGCTTTTGCCGAGATGCCAAACAATCCGATGCCTCCGGTGGACGACGCAAGCTACGAAGTAAAAAAAGAGTTAACGCAAAAATGCATAGTAACCGTTTTGCCGTATGCGCTTATAGAAGAGGGAACAAAGGCTCTTTCAAAAAAAGTTCCATACAAAGCGGTGTTGGGCACAGGATTTGCTAACCATAGATTTTTTTCCGCTTACGAAGACCTTGATGCCGGTCTTGCGTATTACAGGGGAGAGTTTGTGAGTTTTCATTGTGAAGACCCGAAAATTTTAACGGAATACGCACATCATCACATGCATGAAGACCAGCGACCGCATGTCTCAGAGACTACGGCGGTAGATGTGGTTTTGCCGTTAATAAAGAAACACGGACTCCATGGAAAAATTTGTCACTGCTCCACCATGCGTGGAGTGGAAATGGTTTTGGGCGCCAAGCAAGAGGGAGTTGATGTCACAATAGAAGTTTCTCCGCACCATCTCTACTTTGATACAAGTATGCTCACCGAAGAAACACGAAAGATGATGCAAGTTAACCCACCCATTCGTCACACCAAGGAGAATCGCCTCGCTCTTATTGATGCCCTTCGTCGTGGAGATATTGATTACCTCGCCACAGACCATGCGCCACACTCTGTTGAGGATAAGGAAAAAGGAATTTCTGGAATGCCCGAGCTTGATACCTATGGACCCTTTGTAACTTGGTTAATTAAAGAACACAACTTTAGCTCGCAACAAGTCATACGAGTGTGCTCATATAATCCAGGCAGATTCATGGGAGAATTTTTAGATGAAAAATATGGAGAAATAGAAGGGGGGTATGTGGGTTCGTTTACGATAATAGATATGAATAGGCCGACAAAAATTACAAAAAATATTTTGAAAACAAAATGCGGCTGGTCGCCTTTTGAAGGAGTAACTTTTCCGGGGAGCGTGGTGATGACGATTGTAAAAGGTAAAATTTTAAAAAATGAAATCCAATAATCCAAAATTAATTTTTAAAGACGGGACTATTTTTGAAGGTAAAAGCTTCGGAGCTCCGCAGTCAGTCGCGGGAGAAGTTGTTTTTGCCACCGGGATGGTGGGATATCCGGAAGCGCTAACCGATCCCTCTTTCCGCGGGCAGATACTAGTAATGACATATCCCTTAATTGGGAACTACGGTGTGCCGAAAAAAGAATTATTAGAGTCGGGGGAAATTCAAGTTGCGGGACTGATAGTTTGCAATTATGTAAATACTCCATCGCACCACGCAAATGAAATTACTCTGGCGGAATGGTTTAAGCAAGAAGACGTTCCGTTAATTGAAATTAAAGATACCCGGGCGCTCACGGAAAAATTGCGAGATGAAGGCGCATCCTTGGGGAAAATAATCATCGGTGGAAAGAACGTAGCCTTTGAAGACCCAAATAAAAGAAATCTGGCGGGAGAGGTGAGCGTCAAAGAAGTTGTTTCTTTTGGCAAAGGTAAAGAAACCATCGTTCTCATAGATTGTGGAGCGAAGAGAAACATTGTCCGGAGTCTGGTGGCACGCGGGCTTCATGTTGTCGTTGTTCCATGGAACACCGATGTTACGAAACTAGACTTTTCTTTTAGCGGAGTTGTTATTTCCAATGGTCCTGGAGACCCGAAAAAAGTTGAAGCTACTATCAAGAATGTGAAAAAAATTATAAATAAAAAAATTCCGACACTGGGAATTTGTTTGGGAAACCAAATTTTGACTCTTGCGCTGGGTGGAACAACTTACAAAATGAAATTCGGGCATAGGAGCCAGAATCAGCCGGTGGTGGAAGCGGGGACGAATAAGTGTTATTTAACAACACAAAATCATGGTTTTGCAGTTAAACAGACCCCGAAAGATTTTGTGGAATGGTTCCACAATGCCAATGACAATACGAATGAAGGGATTATCCACAAGTCACTTCCTTTCATGTCGGTGCAGTTTCATCCCGAGAGTTCCCCGGGGCCGCTGGATACGGATTGGATTTTTGATTACTTCCTAAAGAAAACAAAAATAAAATGAAAAATAGTAAATTAAAAAAAATATTGGTCCTTGGTTCTGGGGCGCTCAAGATCGGCGAAGCGGGAGAATTTGACTACTCCGGGTCCCAGGCGATAAAAGCTTTAAAGGAAGAAAAAGTAAAAGTGATTTTGGTTAATCCGAATATCGCCACATATCAGACATCCAAAACTTTTGCGGATGAAGTTTATTTCTTGCCGATAGACGAATATTTTGTGGAAAAAGTCATACAAAAAGAAAAGCCGGACGGGATATGCCTGTCGTTTGGTGGGCAGACGGCGCTCAACTGCGGACTTAGGCTTGCCGAAAAAGGAGTATTCAAAAAATACAAGGTAGAAATTCTTGGGAGTCCTATTTCTTCCATAGAGCTTACGGAAGACAGAGAAAAATTTGCGGAACATTTAAGGGGAATAAATGTTCCAGTGCCTCCTTCCGGAAGCGCCACAACTTTCAAAGAAGCAAAAGTGATTGCGGAGAGGGTAGGGTTTCCTCTTATGGTGCGGGCGGCGTTTGCTCTCGGAGGACAGAAGTCGGGAGTCGCGAACAGCATGAAAGAATTGGAAGAAATAGTGGGAGGGGCGCTATCCATATCACCGCAAGTTTTGATTGAAAAATATCTGCATCACTTTAAAGAAATTGAATACGAAGTTGTCAGAGATAAATTCGGGAACTGTGTAACTGTTTGTAATATGGAGAACCTGGACCCTCTGGGGATTCATACCGGAGACTCTATTGTGATTGCTCCTAGCCAGACCTTGAACAATGAAGAATACCATCGACTACGCGAAGCCAGCATTAAGATTGTGGAGAGTTTAAAAATTGTTGGAGAGTGTAATGTGCAATATGCCCTTAACCCTTCTTCCAAAAATGGAGAAGTGGATTATTTTGTGATAGAAGTTAATGCGCGTTTGTCCCGCTCAAGTGCTCTAGCGTCCAAAGCTACCGGATACCCTCTGGCTTACGTGGCGGCTAAGCTTGCGCTTGGTAAAAGTCTTCTTGAGATAGAAAATAAAATAACTAAAGTTACTCAAAGTTTCTTTGAGCCGGCGATGGATTACGTGGTGGTAAAAATGCCAAGATGGGATTTGTCCAAGTTCGTGGGAGCAGTAGAACACATAGGCAGCGCCATGAAGTCGGTGGGCGAAGTGATGGCAATAGGGCGGAGTTTTGAGGAAGCCTTCTCCAAGGCTGTCCGGATGGTGAAAGGAGAAGAAGAGGGAATTACCGATAATGTTTTTAACGGCAGCGCGGAGGTAAATAAATTCTTAAGTGTTCCGACGCCAAAGAGGATTTTTGCGGTTGCCGAAAGTATAAAAAGGGGGGTAAGTTTGGGAAAAATTAACAAAATCACGGGGATTGATTTATGGTTTTTATACAGGATACAAAACATTGTAAATTTGGAAAAAGAGTTTTACAAAAACAAATCACTCACCCGGGAAAATATTTTAGAATTAAAACAAGCAGGCTTTTCAGATAAAAAACTCGGGAGTCTTTGTGGAAAAACCGAGCTTGCGATGCGTAGCTTGAGAAAAAAGCTGGGCATTGTTCCCTCGGTTTTCGCGATTGATACCCTGGCGGGGGAGTTTCCGGCCAAAACAAATTATTTGTATCTCACTTATCACGGGGCGCATCACGACGTTAGTCCTTTAGGCAAACAGGCAATTATGGTATTGGGCAGTGGTCCATATCACATCGGGTCGTCCGTAGAATTTGACTGGTCTTCAGTTTATACCGCCCTTGCCTTAAATAAATATGGCAAACAGTCAATAATAGTAAACTGCAATCCCGAAACGGTTTCCACAGATTATGATATTTCCAACCGGCTTTATTTTGAAAACTTATCCTTTGAGACCGTGGCTGATATTTTTGAATTTGAAAACGCTGAAGGTTTGATTATTTCAGTTGGTGGGCAAAGACCCAACAACTTGGCAAATAAGCTGGGCGAAGCGAAGTTTAAAATTTTAGGCACTACTCCCGAAAATATTGACCGAGCCGAAGACAGGAACGCCTTTTCCGCTCTTTTGGATAAGCTTCATATCCTTCAGCCCAAATGGCAGAGCTTTACGTCAAAGAAAGATGCGGAAAAATTTACGGAAATTGAAGGGTTCCCCATTTTGGTGCGGCCTTCGTATGTGCTGTCGGGCGCGGCGATGAGAGTTTGTTACAACAAAGAACAGCTGCATGACTTTATCGGGAAAGCGGCGATTCTTTCTCCGCTTCATCCTGTTACTATTTCCAAATATATTGAAAACGCGAAAGAGCTTGAATTTGACGCTGTGGCGCAAAAAGGAGAAATAATGATTTATGGGATTTCCGAACACGTGGAAAATGCGGGAGTTCATTCGGGAGACGCTACGATAGTTTATCCGACCCAGCGAGTTTACGCTTCCACGGAATTTCAACTGCGGGAAATTTCCAAGAAAATAGCAAAAGAACTTTCAATAACGGGACCTTTTAATATCCAGTTTTTAGTCAAAGACAATAGACCGTTCGTCATTGAAGTCAATGTAAGGGCGAGCCGAACTTTCCCGCTTTTGTCCAAGGCTATGGACATAAACTTTCCTGAAATAGCGGTAGACAGCTTTATGGGCAAGGCTAAGGTGCAGAAGGTTCCATACCCGAAGAGTGTGGTGGTGAAATCTCCTCAGTTTTCTTTTTCAAGGCTTTTGGGAGCGGACCCCATTTTGCGGGTGGAAATGTCTTCTACCGGAGAGGCGGCGTGCTTTGGAAAGGATTACGATGAAGCTCTTTTAAAATCAATTTTATCCACCAACAAATTTGATTTTAAAAATAAAAACGTCCTGCTTTCCCTCGGCGGGGATTTAAACAAAGCTAAATTTTTGGAAACTGCCCGAACTCTTCAGGCGCTTGGCTATGTTATTTTTGCCACCGACACGACCGCCAACTTCTTAAAAGACAAAGATGTAAAATGTGTGATGGTGCGAAAAGCCTTTGAGCGGGCGCCCAACGTGCTTGATATAATTTTGGGCAAAAAAGTTTCCTTCGTGGTAAATTTAAGCAAGACGGAGACTTTGACTGGCGAGAAAAAAGGAGAAGCCAAGCATGTTACTACCGACGGTTTTCGCATCAGGCGCGCCACGGTGGATGGACAGATTCCGCTTTTCACGGACCTGCATCTGGCGCGAGCCTTCATTAAAGCCTTGTCCAGATATAAGGTTGAGGACTTGGAAATTAAATCTTACAAAGAATATTTAAATTAAAAATCTATGAAAAATATAATTAGTTCCGACCAACTTACAAAAAACGACCTGGAAAACATTTTATCCACGGCAAGCTTGATGGAAGAAAGCTGCAAAGAAGACAAAGTGAAAAAAGTTTTGGAAGATAAAATTGTGGCCTGTATTTTTTATGAGCCTTCTACCAGGACTCGGTTGTCTTTTGAAACCGCCGCTCTTAAATTGGGGGCAAAAGTAATTTCTGCCGAAAATGCCATGGAAAATTCTTCTGCTCACAAAGGAGAAAGCATAGAAGATACGACCAAAATACTTTGTTCATACGCGGACGTAATAGTTATTCGCCATCCCGAGGCGGGGATAATGAATAGGGCCGTAAAAGTCACCACCAAGTCGCTCATAAACGCGGGAGACGGCACTAACCAGCATCCTTCGCAGGGATTGCTTGATATGTATACGATTAAAAAAGAACATGGCAGGCTAAAAAATTTAAAAATAGGGTTTGGGGGAGACTTATTAAATAGCCGAACCCTGCGCTCGCTTTTACCATTGCTTCGGCTCTACGAAGGTAATAAATTTTATTTCATTTCTCCGAAAGAATTAGAGCTTTCGCGAGAATTCATAAAAGAATTAAAAGAAAGCGGTGCGGAATTTGAAGAATTTAGAAGCTTGGAAGAAGCCTTGCCACACTTAGATGTGCTTTATATGACCCGGGTGCAGAAAGAGCGTTTCCGAGATGTCGGAGAATATGAAAAAGTTAAAGATTTGTTTATTTTAAAAACAGAACACTTAAAAATATTAAAACCTGACGCTATAATAATGCACGCCCTTCCCAAGATAAACGAGATTGAAGAAGGGGTGGACCAAGACCCTCGCGCCGCCTACTTCCGCCAAGCCGAAAACGGGCTTTATGCCCGGATGGCGTTACTAATTTACGTTTTAGGGTTATAATAAAAATATGGATATGGAACAAGCAGGAAAAGAAATGGCCGGCGCGAACCCAAGAGAGTCATTTCGGCATGCTCTGGAGATACTTGCCGAAGAAGCCTATGAGGACGTAGCGTATAAATACGGAAACGAGTTTTCAAAAAACCCAAAAGAAATCTATTGGCAGGATGCTTGCCTGCAGTTTTCCGAAAGTTTGAAAGACATTCTCCAAAGAAAAAACATAAAAAGTAAGTTCAGATATCTCGATATTAAAAGCTTAAAGCCTCGCGCGCCCAAACACGTTATTTTAGAAACGGCGGATTACCTTATAGATGGGACATGGCAGCAGTTTGAAGACGGGTCTCCTCATCCTGACCACCGTTGCCTTATACTAAGAAAAAATGCCCTGGAAGAAGATCTGGAAAAAGCCAGAGTGCCTCGGAGGTTATGGTTCTTGTATTTGGGAGCTAGTCCTAAATAAAATTAACCCCTATTGAGACTCTAAAAATCTAAAGATTTTTTCATTAGTTAGAACATTTTCGGCATGCATGCGGGCTCGGTCCGGGTCGGCGTCTTTGTAGTGTTCCAGAATTGCGGAGACTTCTTTTGCCACACCTTCTTCGTCGGGGACTATCTTTTCAACTTTGGCTATTTCGTTTAAGACCAGAGCGAGCTTGGCTTTTTTGTCAGCATCAGTTCGGAAATCTTTTCTTAAATCCTCAACTGTTTTGTTCAGGTGTTTGAGATAATCTTCAAACTTCAGTCCCATTTGGGTGATGTCGGACTCCATTCTATATAAAATCTTATCCAACTCAACTTCAATTAAAATATCGGGAACTTCAAGGGTACTGTCTTCTATTATTTTTTCAATAATTTGAAGTCTGGTTTTTTCTTTTTGCAAATTTTCTTTTTCAAGCTTTATGTTTTCCTTGAGTTTGGCCTTAAAGTCCTCTACGTCTTTGAATGGTCCGATAGCTTGCACAAATTCGTCGTTAAATTCAGGCAACTCAACCTTCTCTGTTTCCTCGTGTTCTTTGGCGTGCGCTTCGGTGTCATCATGCGCGTGTTCGGCCATATGCTTCTTCGGCGCGCGAGATTTCCTTATGTCCATGATGGTATTTTCCATGTCTTCATCAGTTACCACGAGATTTTTTTCGGCGTCGGTAATTTTAGAAATTATTTTCTTGGCTAGGACTTTATAGTCCGGAAGTTTTATTTCAGGCAACACCGCGGTTTTTATTTTAAATCCCAGCGGATTTTTTCGCGCCAGCTTGGTAATAGCTATGTCTGGTCGGCTGATAGCATCTATTTTGTGTTCTTCCATGATTTTGGGATAGTGTTCTCCCAAGGCCATCTCGGCCATTTCTCCTAGAATTTGCGCTTCGGGGATGTTTGATAACAGGACGTTTTCCGGAGCTTTACCTTTTCTGAATCCCGGCAGTTCCAACTTGTCTCCGAGTTTTTTTATTGCTTTATTCCAGTATCCTTCAAAAATATCAGCGTCAATTTCTCCCTCTATTTCTACTTCGCTTTTTGGTAGTTTCTTTATGTTTATTTTTGGCATACGCTCATACTATATTTATCGTCGTCTTTTGTCAAAAAAACCGCTCTGCCAGAAGCCAAAGCGGTTTTTCCTTTATATTTTTGAGAGTAATTACTCTACGCTGTTTATTACGTTTGCCTCTATGCTTGTGTCGGCGCTATTTAAATCTTGGTCCAATGAGTCCAACTCCTGTTCGTCGGAAGGGGACACAACTGTTCCCTCTATTGTTCCTTCGGGAATGGTGTTGTCTTTAGATTGCCAAACATATATTCCGCCGGCGATGAGTATTATTATTATAATAATTGACCCAATAAGCGCGCCGTTTGATTTTTTTTCTGGTTCCATATTATTTTTATGAGGTTAAATTTATAATTTAAAAACAATTTTAATCTTTCTCTACCTCTGTTTCATTTTCAGAAGAAACCTTGTCCGCTTTTGCGGCTTCCTTTTTCGCTTTTATCCCTTCTTTTAACGCTTTCACGGCACTATTTAAAGATGCGCGGGCTTCTTTTAAAAGGGCTTGAGTTTCTTGAGCTAGGGTGCGGAGAGTCGTTTTGTTTTCCGCTGTCAATTCAGTGATAGAAGTTCCGAGAAGGTTAGTGGCTTCTACTATTTTCGCCTTAGCTGCATCTAATTTTTCTTCAGCTGTGGCAATAAATCCTTCGGCGGCCGTAGTGTCTACTCCTTTGGCTTTCAGTTTGGTAACTTGTTCCGAGACTCTATCTTTTAAAGCGCTCATTCTTAGAACGGCAACATCAAATCGCTCTAAAGCTTTCTCCCTTCCGGTAATTCTGGCTTCTTTGGCTTTTGCTTTGACGGCATCCCTCTCCGCTTTCAAGCTTTCCCTCAACGCCTCCATTTTTGCCTTGGCTGCCTCTCTTTTTGCTTCCAAGTCTTTTTTAAAAGCTTCTCTTTTACTTTCCAATTCTTTCCGCATCTCTTCTCTTTGTTGTTTGTAGCTGTCTCTTGCTGTGCTATCCGCGCTGTCTTCGGCGCGAACAAAAGAAATGTTCGCAGAAAACACGATTGCTAAAACCACAAACAATCCCAAATATTTTTTCATAATTTTTTATCTTAAAACTTATAATAGCGACACTACATCATAAGTATACACCTTTGTCCGATAATTGGCGCAAGCGAGTTATTCGAATTTCTTCAGATAGATGCTTTGGTATCTGTCTTGGCACTCTTTTATTACCTGTAAGGCTTCTTTTTCGTCAAAAAATCCTTTTGTTATACCAGTGCCCGGTTTTTTTAGATATTTTATGTGTTCCCAGAAATATATAGTTTCTTTCTGGAATTGTTCACCAAGGTCCTTAATTGATTTTATGTGGTCGCTTCGCCTGTCATCACTTAGCACAGCTATGATTTTATCGTCAACTTCTCCAGCATCTTCAAACTTCATTACTCCTATGACTCTTGCCTCTACTAGGCACCCTGGAACCAAAGGTTCAACCATGTTTACTATTACTATGTCTAAGGGGTCATTGTCGTAATCCCAGGTTTGGGGTATGGCGCCATAGGCAAATGGGTAAGCAAGCGAAGAGTAACCCACGCGGTCAAGTTTAAGTTGTCCGGATTCGGTGATTAGTTCGTATTTACTAATGGTTCCCTGATTTATTTCCAGGATTGTGTTAACTATATTTTCTTTTTCTTCTACGAAAGGTGGAAGAACATGCAACAGGTTGAGCATGTATTTTGACGGTTTGTGATTTATGTTTGCCATATATCAACTAGTATAGTTCTATTCTTTCTTTTTTTCAACAACTTCGTCTGGAGTTTCGTCCGAAGTGACTGTTTTGCCGTCGCCCTTGATATCAATTCTCCAGCCCGTAAGCTTGGCTGCCAAGCGCACATTTTGCCCCCCCTTGCCTATCGCAAGCGACAGTTGGTCATCGGAAACTTCTACGACAGCTTTGTGCTCAACTTCGTCAACTTCAATGGAAATAACCTTCGCTGGAGAAAGAGCATTGGAGACAAATTGTTTTGGGTCGGTGGACCAAGGAATAATATCAATTTTTTCACCGGAAAGTTCTCCCGTGATTGTGTTTACCCGAGTTCCTTTTTGTCCAACACAGGAACCAACGGCGTCTATGTGTTCATCGTTTGAGTGAACCGCTATCTTTGTGCGGGCTCCGGCTTCACGCGCTACTGATTTTATTTCCACAACTCCGTTTTCTATTTCCGGTGCTTCCATGGCAAATAGCTTCTCCACAAATTTAGGATGAGTTCGGGAAAGGCGCAAATTTATTCCTCTTGGCGTGTCTTCAACACTGTAAAGGTATGCTCGGACTCTTCGTCCTCGTTCCCAGAATTCTCCCGGAATTTGCTCTTCGGCTGGCAAGATTCCTGTGGCTCTGTTGAAGTCAACATATACATTTCCTCTTTCCACTTTTTGCACAATTCCCGAAATTATTTCTCCTTCCTTTGTTCCGTATTCGTCTATGATGGAAGTGCGTTCTGCTTCGCGGATTTTCTGCACGATTACTTGCTTGGCTGTCTGAGCTGCGATGCGTCCGTAGTCATCCTTGGCTTCCAAGGGAAATATTATTTCATCGTTTACCTCCACTCCCTTTTTTATTTTTCGCGCGTCTTCAAGAAGCATGTGGTGCTCGGAATTGAAGTGAACGCGCTCATCGCCGTCTTCCTTGATGGAGTATTCGCCTTCATGTTTGCCTTTGCCGGCTTCTTCTCCGTCCAAAATAGCAATGCTTTCATCCACGACGATTTTTACTTGGAAAAAATCCGTTTTTCCTGTTTCCATGTCGAATTTGGCGCGGATTATTTGCCCCTTTTTGCCGTAATCTTTCTTGTAGGCCGCCGCCATCGCTTGTTCTATGGCTTCCAGAATTTTTGCTTTGGGAATTTTTCTTTCTTCTTCGAGCTGTTCTAAGGCTGACCTGAATGTTTTTATGTCTAACATTGATTTTGCGAAATCACGTCGCGCAACCGTCATATTGGCGCGACGCTCTTTTATTAAGTTTTTAAAAATAAAAGCCCTGTTCTGGCAGGACTTATACGAGAAAAGTATATCACATTACTACTTTAGAGGCAAGGCTTGAAAAGTTCCTCCATTTATCCACAGGCCTAATGATTGTTTTTACTATTGTGTTATAATTATGTGCATGAGTAAAAAATCTATTGTGCGATTTTATTTGCGTCCTGTTTTTTATGTGTTTTTGGTTACGGTAGCGTTAGTCCTTACTTTTACTATGTTCGTGCCCGCTTCCGCGTCTGCAGCAACGCTTAGCATCCAGCTTAGCGATAGCGCTTGCGGAGGCACCCGCGCCGGTTCTGCTGCGACTGCCTCTGCCAGCGGGACTGCGAGCGACTGGTCGGGTTATGCCATAGATTCCAATGGCTACGATGCAGACTGCGCCAAAGTAGACATGGCGGGAATTACTGAAAGTATGGATTTCCGCGTAGGTATCCAGCTTACTGATGGGGACGCTGGTTGTAGTAGCTCCGAAGCCGGAACTTCAAGATTGTCTCCTTGGGCTAGCACCGGAGGAGGTTATACAGCTTGGGCTTCGGATTCAAATTCCTATGACCCGGACTGCGCTCAGGTTTATCTTGAAACCCGGCCCGCTCCTGACGGCGCAGCCATAAAAAACGCAAGCGTACAACTACAGGCCTCCGACAATGCCTGTAGTTCTCAGCTGGGTTCTTCTGTAGCGGGGGCATGGGTAACAGATTCCAACGGCTACGATTTTGACTGCCTCCGGTTAAAAGTGGTGGCAGACGTTGTTCCGCTCGGCACAGTCACGGTCCAGACGCAGGCCTTCGACAAGGATGGCAATCTTATAACCAGCAAACCAGCAGTCAGTTGGACAATAAGTGGACCTCCTGGCGCGCCCAACTGTAACGGTACCAATCTTACTGAAAAAACCTGCGAACGCATGCCCTACGGTTCTTACGCTTTTAATCCGGATGGTGTTGATGAAACGATAGGAACAAAAACTTATGAATTTATCGGTGTGGTTACTCCCCAAACGTTAGGCACGACATCTCCTCCGGCAGGGGCTTGTCCTTCCGGTCAGGCCAATCCTCACCTTGAGTATAACTCAAGCGGTTCCTGCGGATCTGTAAACAGCTGTGGCGCATCTGAATGCTCCGTTGGCGGCGGTGGCGGCAATGGTGGAGGGATGGACCAACAACTCAATTTTCTGCCGAGATCTTCCATATTCTCTGTAATTAAATCTTTTTTCGTAACCAAGAAAGCTTCGGCTCTCCTCGCGGAAGGCGGGTACTGTCAAATTCCTACTGGCAGTGAGGGGGGTAGTTGTGGAAGTTCCCAGGCTACGTGTTTTAGTCCGTGTACTTGGTATGAACCTGGGGACGGCGGAGGTGATCCTTTGCCGACTCCGCCACCGCCAAACGACCCGCCACCGACACCCGTCCAGATCTTTTTTACTATCCAATATAAAGAAAAGGCGGTCGTTACCCCTACAGCTTCTTGCACCGTGTCTCCAGCTTCACCGATGGCAAATGGAACTAACCCAACAATTACTTTTACCACAAATTCGTCTTCAAATTACTGTTATGTTCGTAACGACAATCTCCCAAGCACTGGAAATCCTGCCCTTCCTGGGTCAAATTTCCCATCAGTAGCAGCACAACCACTTCAATTATCTGGAGGAAGCGATATATACAGCCCCGGAGCTCTATCAGCAGGGATTCATAATGGTACTATATATTGCCAAACCACATCTGGAACAACGATTACTGAGCCTAATAGCGGGTGGCAGTCTTGTCAATATACTGTTAGCGCTTCAGCAACTTACGATGTTCTTGGTACCCATAATAGCGGGGGAACAATAACTTCCACCAATCCTAGAACGAATATTGCCGCGGGGGCCTCTACAACTTTTACTCTTTCTCCAACCGGAACAAACGTAGTAGACAAAACAGATGTTTCCAGCACATCGACTTCATGTGTCTTAAACACAAGTGGATGGTCGGGCAACACCTACACCACGGGCGCAATTAATGCCGACTGTACCTACTCTTTTAGTTTTAAATCAGGAGTCGTTTCACCGGTTCCTTACGTTGACCTTACGGCTTCAACTCCAACCCCTACTACGGCCGCGATTGGAACACCCGTGACCTTCTCTTCAGCAATTTCCAATGATGGCACAGCTTCTACCGGAGCTTCTTTCTACAACCTGTTCCAAGTAGCAACGGCAACAAATGGTGGTGGCACAATTACGAGCCTTACTCCGGCTCTTTCCACCACTACTTTGAACGCAGGGACAACTAGGTCTGTTAATTCTCCTTCATATACATTTACCGGTTCAGCTGGAACGCGTTCAGTTCGCGCTTGCGCTGACAAGAATTCTGTCGCAGGCACGGGAACAATTTCCGAAGCATCTCCGGGGAGTGAAAACAACAACTGTAGCGCGTGGAGAAACGTGTTAGTAGGCAGTTCTTACGTTGACCTTACGGCTTCAACTCCAACCCCTACTACGGCGACAGTAGGAGTAGCGCAGACGTTCACTTCTACTATTACAAACAGCGGAACTGTCTCTACTGGAGCAGGTTTTGCAAATCTATTTCAAACATCCACCTTAGCTAATGGTGGGGGAATAGTGACCGACTATCTAGTTAGTCCTAATATGAGTTCCTTGTTGGCGGGCACAAATGCTCCAGCTACGAAATCAATTACGTTTTCTTCAGCGGGAACTATATATATGCGTGCCTGTGCAGATAAAAATTCCGCTACCGGAACCGGAACAATTTCAGAAGTATCTCCGGGGAGTGAAAACAACAACTGTAGCGCGTGGGTAGCGATAACATTGATTCCTCAGGGAACAATAGCGGGAACGCACGATCAATATAGTGGCACAGTAGCTTCCTCGTCTCAATGTCATGCTGATGGGTGGGCTGCTTACTCTACGGATAAAGCTCTTGACCTTAATGTCAGAATTTTAAGTGACGGAGTTTCGGTAGCGACCGGGGTGGCTGGAACTTATAGGGCAGACTTGCAAGCAGCAGGAGTTTGCACAGGGGGGACGTGTGGCTTTTATATAAATTTGGCTGGGGTGATAACTCCAGGAGTTAATCATGTAATCACAGCTCAGGCGCAAAATCCCGCTACTCTTGCTTGGACCTCTCTTGCCTCCACTCCCAAAACACTTAACTGTCCTTCTTCCATAGACTTAACGGCCTCCGCTCCCACTCAAAATACAGCGACAATAGGCTCAGCTAAAACATTCACTTCCAACATTTCCAACGCTGGCACAAACTCAACAGGAGTTTCTTTCTACAACTCTTTGCAAGTAGCAACGGCTGCCGGTGGTGTGGGCGCAGTAAATCCTCTTATTGCGTCAACACCTTCTCCTATGACAGCTCTTACTGCCGGGACATCATCCACCGCGAGTGCTTCTTACACATTTACCGGTTCTGCGGGAACCCGTTCGGTAAGATTCTGCGCAGATAATAATACATCCATGTCGGGAACAATAACAGAGACTCCTGCTGCCAACGAAAACAACAATTGTAGCTCTTGGACAAATGTTATCGTTAGCGCCGCTTGCTCCGCCAACCAAGGCAACGCTTGCTCTTCTTCTCCTAACTCTTGCGGGCAAGTAAGCTCAGGTGTAATTCAATGTAGTGGTAACTGCTCAGCTTCAACCCCTTCGGAAAGTAGTTGTACCGGGGGAGTGTGCACGAATGGCTCAACAAATTATCCTACTTGTAATAATGTGTGTGCCAACGGAGCAACTAATCCACCTACCTGCGACATCAATCCTGGCGCTAATGGGGTATGTTCTCCAAATCACTACAGCTGTTCTTCTCCTACTGCAAGCACAAGCAACGTAAACGCCCCCGACAGGTGGACATGGATATGTCCCGGGATAAGCGGGACAAACGCTTCGTGTTCCGAACTCAAAAAGAAGCCCATCTTTATTGAAGATTAAAAGGATATTAAAGTTATCCACAGCAAAAAACTCGCAATTGCCTTTGCGGGTTTTTTGTGGTATACTACTAAAGACTATCATAGTTCGCGTTCGCTGTTCCTTGATTTGACTTCTGTCGCATAGTTTTTTGTGCGATGACTATTTACGTGTCGGCATAGCTCTCTGTTCGCAAATTCACCTAACTACCCACTTCTTCGAAAGAGTGGTTTGAGGAGGAGGCTGTCATGCGTCGCTTCGTTTTGCTGTTTGTGTTGTTCTCACTGCTGTCCTCCTCGGTGGAGGCAGCGAGCCGTCGACGGGCCGTGCGGTTTCCGTCTCCGGAACCTGTTGTTCCTCCAGCTCCTGCAGTCACCACTGTTCTCACTGTGATCTACGAAGATCCGGATGGGAACGGAGTGACTAATGCATGGGTTGGAGCGCAGACACTTGGTCCGGCTCATAAAGGGGCCAAGTTTGTCCGGTCGGTCAAGAAACCGGGGGACAACGCGTTCTCTCTGCTCGGCAACACGGTCGTGGAGGCACACCAGGACGGGATGTATCGGACGTTCTGGCTCTTCTATGGCGAGGAGTTTTACGATCAACTGCCGGATGGCACCAAGCTGCCGTGGCGGCCTGGTATCGCCATCTACAAGGTGGAAGAGACTTCGCCGGAAGGATTGGTCACGGAGTCCTACACTCAGGTGCAGGTGCCGCTTCGTGCGGAACCGGTTGCCGGGTTTGGGCCGCTTCTCAAAGCTGTTCCCACAGCTGACGGAAAGCGCATCACTCTGTATGGAGTATTTGCCACCCCGCCAGTGGCCATGCTCTATCACAGAGAGGGTCCGGGGCTCTACCGGAGCCAGGAGGTGAAGGTCATCAACAACGAGGTTCAGGTTCCGGAAGGGATGGCGGGGCAGGATTCCCCTCTGGTCGTGTGTGCGGGTTATTCCGCGGCGGATTGCAACACCGTCGAAGTGGACATCCCGAACCCTCCGAAGTTCTAACGCACAACAATCACAACTTCACTCTGGTTGTTTTCTTGCTGGAGTGACAAGAAGTCAAACAATCATCAACCGAGTCGCAAGGCTCAATCCCCAGTCCTCCTGTCTCGCTTCGGCGCAGACAGGAGGACATAAGGTTTTTTAATAAAGCGTTTTAATAACATCCCAAGCGGGATTTTTTTTGTTATACTATATAAGATGCAAATAAATGAAGAGCAGGTAAAAAAATTTATTTTGGATTCCGGAATTGTTTCCAAGAAAGATTTAGCGGAAGCTGTCCTTAAGGCTGAAAAACAGAAACAAAAAATCGGAAACGTTCTCCTTTCCGACGGCAAAATATCGGAAACAGACATGAGGAGGATGGAAGCTTTTGCCTTAGGTATTCCGTTTATAAATTTAAGCGACCAAAAAATAGATTTTTCGGTGCTATCTCTTATCCCGGAGCCAATTGCCCGCAATTACAATATCGTTGCCTATAAAAAAACTGAAGAAAAGTTGGAGGTGGCAATGCTAGACGTAGAAGATTTATCAGTTATTGATTTCATAAAAAAACGTTCCGGGCTGAAAATTTTACCCCGTTTGACCGACGAAGCCTCTATCAAGGCTGTTCTCGTGCAATACCGCCAAAGCTTGAAGGCAGAGTTTCAAAACATAATACAGAAAGAGGCGAATACGCTCAATGCTTCGGCAAAAGAAGACGGAGAAAAGCCCGCGGAAAAATCCGAATCCGAATTGAAAAAAATGGCAGAAGATTTACCAGTGGTGAAAATCGTGGACTCTCTCATATTCCACGCGATTTTACAAAACGCTTCCGACATCCACATAGAGCCGGGAGAAAAGGAGTTGACGGTGCGATACAGAATTGATGGCATTCTTCATGACGCTATGGCGCTCGATAAAGCCGCTGGGGCGGGAATAACGGCGCGTATTAAAGTTTTGTCCAACCTGAAGCTGGATGAAAAGCGTCTTCCTCAGGACGGCAGATTTAAAATAGAACAAAACGGGGAAAAAATTTCTTTTCGTGTTTCAACTCTGCCTACTTTCTTCGGAGAGAAAACGGTTATCAGAATCCTGAAAGAAACTTCTCACGGGTTTTCTCTGGAAACCCTTGGCTTTCACGGCGAGGGGCTGGAGAGAATTCATAATTCTTTAAAACAAAAAACGGGAATGGTGCTGGCCACAGGGCCAACCGGTAGCGGGAAAACAACAACGCTTTATACCATGCTTGATATTTTAAACAGGCCGGAAGTTAATATTTCCACCGTTGAAGACCCTATAGAATACCAAATGCCGCGGGTAAACCAGACCCAAGTTAAGCCTGAAATAGGGCTAACCTTCGCCAACGGCCTCCGGTCGCTTCTCCGACAAGACCCGGACATAGTCATGGTAGGAGAAATACGCGACGGCGAAACAGCTGGGCTTGCTATTAATGCCTCCCTTACTGGGCATCTGGTGCTTTCTACTATCCACACCAACTCAGCAGCGGGTGCAATTCCCAGGATGCGGGATATGGGAGTGGAGCCATTTCTTATAACAGCTACGGTCAAGACAATAATAGCTCAAAGATTGGTGAGAAGGCTTACCCCGACTAAAGAAAAGTATTTTTTGTCGCCTGCTGAGTTGGCTAATTTGAAAAAAATAGTGGACATGGACCGGGTTCTTGGATTTTTGAAAGATGAAAAAATAGTGGGAGCCGATGACGGCTGGGATAAAATTCCTTTTTATAAGCCTGTGCCTTCCAGCGAATTTGAGGAAGGATATTCCAGCCGAACGGGTATGCACGAAGTTCTTAAAGTTACTTCCACTATCAAAGATATGATAATCAAAGGAAGCTCTCAAGACGAAATTGAAGCTCAGGCGAAAAAAGAAGGAATGATGACCATGATAGAAGACGGCGTTTACCAATCCGTGCTCGGGGTCACTACCTTGGAAGAAGTGTTTAGGGTTGTTTCCGAATAATTTGGCTTTGTTTTTTATAAAAATGATTTTTTCTTACAGCGCAAAATCAAAAACAGGAGAGATGTTGGAGGGGGTCGTGGATTTTCCGGACCGTTTTTCGGCGATGCGGGATTTGCGTTCCAAGGGGTATACCCCCATTTCGGTTACCGAGAAGGGGGGAGGCTTGGAGGACAAATTTGCTTTCATGCAGGATATTTTTTCCAAAGTAAGCGTTAGCGAGCAAATTATTATGACGAAAAACTTAAGCGGAATGATAAAAGCGGGGCTTTCTCTGTCGCGGGCTCTTTCCGTATTAAAAAAACAGACAAAAAATCCGAAACTTAGTGAAATTTTAGTTTCTGTTTCCAATGATATTAATTCCGGAGAAACTTTTTCTTCAGCTCTTGCGAAGTTTCCAAAAGTTTTTTCAAAACTATTTACTTCCATGGTTCGGGCGGGGGAAGAGTCGGGAAATTTGTCTGGCGCGCTTTCGGATATCGGAATAAACTTGGAGAAGTCACACTCTTTAACGAAAAAAGTCAGAGGCGCCCTTATTTATCCGGGGGTGATAATGTCGGCGATGGTGGTTGTGGGAGTGCTTATGTTCGCTTTCGTTGTCCCAACCCTGGCCGGCACATTTAAAGAGCTTGGTGTTGTCCTGCCTATGTCTACCCGGCTTATAATATTCGTTGGGAACTTTTTCTCCAATAATCTTATTTTGACTTTTGTTATTTTAATTGCCGCCGCCTCTTCTCTGTTCTTTTTATTTCGGGCGAAATTTATGGCAAGATACATAGATTTTGTCGTTATGAGAATCCCGGTGATTGGCCGCTTGGCTCAGGAAATTAACACCGCCCGAACGGCTCGAACTATTTCTTCTCTTTTGTCGTCAGGGGTTTCTATAGTTCGGGCGGTGGAAATTACGGAAGAAGTTGTCCAAAATGTTTTTTATAAAAAAGTTTTGAGAGACGCCAGGGAGGGGATTGAAAAAGGAGCCCCCTTTTCCAAGGTCTTTGAAGAAAACACCAAGCTCTACCCCGTGATGATGGCGGAAATGGTCGCGGTGGGAGAGGAGACGGGAAAGCTCTCAGATATGCTTTTGCAAATTGCTCTTTTTTACGAGGAAGAAATTGAAAACAAAACAAAAAATCTTTCTACAATCATTGAGCCAATATTGATGATTTTTATCGGTGCTGGGGTCGGATTCTTCGCCATATCAATGATATCTCCTCTTTATTCTATCTTGGGGAATATTAATTAATACTTATCCCCATATCTTATTTTGATGGTTAACCTTAAGTTGTATAATTAAGTTAATGCTTATAACTAAACAATCCGTCTTCTTTTTTATTATATTTATTTTTGTATCAAGTATTTTTTTACCAACATTTGTTCGTGCAGAAACTTACATAGGTGACATTAGTATAAATAGTACGGGAGGAGGTAACTGTGCTCTTGTTGGTGTTTGGGATGATTTAGACAAAACCTGCACGCTAACTAAAGATCTTTCAGGACCATTAAATATTGGCTCCACTGGCATTACTCTTGATGGTGCTGGACATACTGTTTCAAGAAATGTTCAGGCTCCTTTCTTCCAAAGATTGGGAATAACCGTAAGCGGATCTAATGCAGTTATCAAAAATATAAACGTTGAAAGTTTTTCCAGCTGTCTAGTTTTTAATGGCGGTACAACAAATAGTCGAGTTGAAAACTCTGCTTTTTCTTATTGTGGTAGTCACGGAATCTATCTTTTCAGCTCTTCGGGAGGGCACACGTTTTTAAATAATAATTTTACTAAAAATTTTCTTGGAATTTTTGTAAACTCACCGAACAACACAATTGAAGGGAATGCATTTTCTGCAAACAATACTTATGGGGTAAGAACATATTTTGTTTCAAATAATACTATTAAAAACAATATTTTCTCTGACAATGGGTTTGGTTTGCGGATGGAATATGGTATTGGAAATAAAGTTACTGATAACACAATACAAAACAGTCGCTCAAACGGAGTGTACGCATTTTCTTCTACTCAAAATCAAAATTACATTGTAAATAATAATTTTATTAATAATGGAGATGGGCAAGTTAGCTGGAATGATTTAAATCAGTATTATGATGCGATGCCCGTGGGGGGTAATTATTGGAGTGATTATGATGCGCCGAGCGAGGGGTGTGCAGATTTAAATTCTGACAGTATTTGTGATGGACCAAGATATTTCAACATTTATAACCATACATACGGAGATTTTAATCCATGGGTCAGGCGCGATGGATGGAAAACTTCCCCTCCTACTTGTTTTGATGGAATACAAAACCAAGATGAAACCGACGTTGATGTGGGCGGAGTATGTAAAATTCTCAGCTCAGAAAAATCAGTCATTTCATTTAGTTTTGAAAGCTTAACACCAAGTGTTGCCGGTGTTGTTAATGAAACTGATCACACTATTTCTGCGACTGTTCCATTTGGTACCGATGTCACAGCCCTTATTCCAAGTATAGTTATTTCTACGGGAGCATCTATTGGCCCCAGTGATAATTTAGCTCAAGATTTTAGCAGTCCTGTTGCTTATACAGTTACGGCAGAGGATAAATCAACTCAAGCATATACAGTTACAGTAACTCCTTCCTGTGTCGTGGACTGTTTTTCAAGCGTGCTTTTCTTGCCAGGACTTGAGGCAAGCAGATTATATACACCGAGAACAGATGGAAGCGAAGACCAGCTTTGGGAGCCCAATGGCAATAGCGACGTGGAAGACTTATATTTAAATACCGACGGGGGGAGTAGGAATTCCAATATTTATACCCGCGATATTATAAAAGAGACCAATACGCCTATACCTACCGGACTAGCCGGACAGAATATTTATAAAAGTTTTGCAGATACGATGGGTCAGCTTATGGATGATTCCAAAATTGCCGCTTGGCAGCCTTTTCCTTATGATTGGCGGCAGGGCGCGGAGGAGGTGGTAAACACCCAGCAAAAACTTCCAAATGGGGAAACTGCTTCTCTGGTCAATGTTCTGCAATCTTTGGTTGCTTCTTCAAAGAATGGCAAAGTCACTATCGTTGCGCATTCAAATGGCGGACTGGTGGCTAAAGCTTTATTAAAAAAATTACAGGACGATAAGGTGGCGGGCGTAAATAATTTAATTAATAAGGTGGATGTGCTGATTTTAGTGGCAGTGCCGGAAATAGGTACCGCTAAAGCTGTTCCCTCCATACTGCATGGATATGATCAGCAAATAGTAGGCGGCTTACTCGTGGATGAAACTCATGCACGCGAACTTGGGCGCAATATGAAGAGTGCGTATGGCTTATTACCAAGTATAGAATACATAAACCGAGTCAGTGCCTCGCCAGTTACTTTTGTTGATACCGCGATTCCTTCGAACGTAACGACCAAACTTGTGCAAACTTTTGGTAGCGCAATCAGTTCATATTCCGAATATAAAGATTTTCTTTTCGGGGCAGAGGGGAGGACGGACCCGGCAATAAGCCAGACAAACTTGCCAATCAGTTTATCTCAAAATTTATTTTCACAGGCTGAAAGTCTGCATGACAGTATAGATAACTTCGCTCTGCCTGCAAGTTTGCGAGTGATAGAAGTAGCTGGCTGGGGGTTGGATACTGTCGCTAGTTTTGAATATTATCCTAAAACACAACAATGCGGACAATTGGCATGTCCCTTCGCATTAGATGAAAGACCAAGATTTACTCGTGATGGTGATGGTACTGTGGTTGTACCAAGTGCTCACTATAGGAGCTTTTTGGGTAGTGCGGAAAAGTATTGGGTGGATATAGAAGAGCATAACAAAGAACTCGGCAAGCTTCGTCGAAACAGAGAACATAAAGATATATTAGAGATAAATCAAGTAAATAATTTTATTGAGTCAGTCATAGATGGGGAAAATATTAATTTTGACACTGTTTTTAAAAATTCTAAACCAGTAGACACATCCAATCGCATCAGGTTATCAATACACTCTCCCGTTACCATAGATGCTTATGACCACGAAGAAAATCACACAGGTAAAATTTGTCCGCAAGGTTCTGACTTTTGTTATGCAGAAGAAAATATACTGAATAGCTCTTATCTTGAATTTGGAGAAGGGAAATACATAAATCTGCCCGAAGATGAAATGGCAAAAATTAAGCTTCAAGGTACAGACATAGGAACTTTCACGTATGAATCAGAAAAAGTTTTACCGGACGAAACAGCGGTTATCTCGTCTTTTATAGATATACCAGTAACAACTCAAACACAAGGAGAAATAACGCTTAATCAGGCCGGTATACCACAGTTAGCCTTAGATGTTACGGGGGACGGAGTAACTGATTTTAACCTTTTACCAAGTGCCACTTTTGACCCTATTTTATATTTACAGATCATGAAAGTCACGATCGATTCCCTTGAATTAAACCAAGGCCAGATCAAAGCTTTTGATAATCGTGTTGATATTATAATTAAATCAATACAAGGAGGTAAAATTGATAATACTAAGCTGAAAGCAGAAATATTTAAATCTGCTCTTCAAAAAACATTATCTAAACCCGATCTAAAAACCACAAAGCCAAAAAAGTTATCTAAAACCGATGCTCAGCTTTTACTTGATATGTTGAATAAATTACTAGATAATCTTAACTAATATGAAAAAGAAATTTGTGGGTTTTGTTTTGGTAATTTTTGTTCTTTATATTTTACTTGCCTTACCTTGTCGTGGAAATTTAATTTGCACAGGGCTATCTATAACTTATTTTGAGCATTTATTATTATGGATAGTGGTTTTACTTCCCTTAAGTTTACTTGCTCTTACGCTGAGTGACCAAAAGCATAAATTTTGGTTAAAACTTTCTGGTATATTTTTTGTGATATCAATTTCTATAGTTTTTTTAGTGCCTGAATATGATTCGGGTATTGTGTCAGTGGACAGAGAACTCACGAATTGGTTTTTTGTCGGCTTATATTCTTTGGTATCAATAATTTATTTTATTGTTGCAAAAAGAACCAATAAAGTTATTACGTAATTAGGTACATAATTTAATACATACATTACGTAGAGTGGAAACGTTTTAGCTCAATTAATGCCAAATTTACACAACAAAGGAATAAGCGTTATGGAAGTTCTGATTGTTATTTCAGTTTTAGCTATTATTTTCTCTATTATAATTCCTCAGTTTTCTAAAACCAGGGAGCTTCAGGTTTTAAAGAGCGCGGTTAGCGATATATTGTCCGCTATAAATAAATCTCAAGCGAATACTCTGGCGTCTGTGAACTCTTCTTCTTACGGAGTGCATTTTGGTTCCGATGAAGTTATAATTTTCAAAGGAACTGTTTTTTCCGCGGGCAGCGCGGACAATGAAGTAATTAACATAATTTCTCCTGCTGCGATATCCACCATTGCGCTTGCTGGAGGAGGCTCAAACGTTTTTTTTAACAGATTAAGCGGAACGCCAAGTGTCACCGGGTCAATAGTTGTTTCCAGCACAAATTTTACGAAAACCATTACAATTTCTGCCACAGGGTCTGCCAGCGTAAATTAAATGAAAATTTTTTCACTAAAAAATAATAAAAATAAAGTCGGCACCTGTTTGCCCAAGCTTCACGGGGAAAGGGGATTTATGCTTATTGAAGTTTTAGTGGCAGTTTCCATTATCACTGCGGCGGTTTTGGCAACAATGACCGTGGCTCAAAAATCTATTTATATATCGCGCCAGGCGCTTCATGCGACCCAGGCTGGGTTTTTACTTGAAGAAGGAGCCGAAGTCGTCCGTATTACGCGCGACAATGCCTGGACGAACATTTCATTACTTACCCTAGACACGGACTATTATCCGATATTTGTCGGAGGTGCGTGGACGTTATCGCTTACCCCGAATACTGTCGGCGAGTTTACTCGGGTTATCCGTTTTTCAGCCGTAACTCGGGATGATACTACAAAAAATATTTCTGGGACAGGCACAAATGACCCGCAGACAAAGTTAGTTGTGGTTACGGTATCCTGGGTAGAGGGAGGAGTCACAATAACTAAAATCTTACCGTTTTATATAGCAGACATTTTTTTTAAACCCGTTTAAACCCGAGTAATTATGATAACAATTAATAAAAAAGACAGAATAATTTTAAAAAGTAAAAACCAAGAAGGTTATGCTATCCTGGAACTTTTTTTCTATGTATCCTTCCTATCTCTGCTTTCTTTGGTGGTGATTAACTCAATGATTACCATGGCTCAATCTTTCAAGGAAACAGAGACCCAGTCCGAACTTTTACGCGCCGGCGGCGCGATGGAGAGAATATCCCGTGAAATTCGCCAGGCCGAAAGCATAAATTTAATTACCGGAACCAGCTTAAAATTGAATACCCGAGACGAAGACGGAAACTCTAAGACGGTGGAGTTCGCGTTGTTAAATTTCAACATTAGGTTTTTGGAAAATGACGTATTTATCGGCAATCTGAATACTCCGAACATAATTGTGTCTTCTTTGTCGTTTGCCGAAATAACTACGACGGAAGGCAAGGCCGTAAAAGTGACTTTATCCATCCAATCAACCAATGATAAATACGGAAGAACGGTTGATTTTTTTGATACCGTAGGGTTGCGGGGAAGCTACTAAGGATATGAAAAAAGACTTTAAAAAAATTAAAAGAAATGGCGGAGCGGCAATGCTGATTTCTGTGGTGTTTTTCCTTTTTATTTCTTTGGCCATAATTTCCGGAGTAGTTGGTCCGTCAGTGCGGGGATTTAAAAATGCCAACGATGGCATAAGGTCAAGGCAAAGCTTGTTCTTGTCGGAGTCCGGGGTGGAGGACGCCTATTTCAGACTAAAAACAGCCAAGTCCGTGGGGTCTTCTGTGACGCTGTCTTTAGGAGGAAACACAACCACCACAACTATTATCGATTCCGGTTTCAACGAAAAAACTGTTTCTTCGCTTGGAAACGTTGATTCAATACAAAGGAAAAATAAGCTAGTGTTGAATACTGGCACAGGAATTTCTTTCAGCTACGGCGTGCAGTCAGGGACCGGAGGCTTTACCATGGCCAATGGTTCTTATGTTGATGGAAGCGTTTATTCAAACGGGAACATAACCGGCTCAGGTTCAATCGCTGGTGCTGCTTTTTCTGCGAATTCTCCCGCTATCTCTGCTGACCAGTCCAATGATTCCGGGACGCCTTATTATGATGTAACTTTTGGAAATGCCAACGGGACGCAGGATTTCGCCCAAAGTTTTCAAGTAAGCGAAACAAGTGTGGTTAATAAAGTTGATTTATATATTAGAAAAATAAGCACCCCAGGAAATTTAACCGTAAGGATAGTGTCAAATTCGGGGACAAACCCCGGCACCACAACTTTAACATCTGGCTCTCTGTCTGCTTCTCTTATTTCCACGACCTATGGCTGGGTAAGCGTGCCTTTCTCGTCTAGTCCGGAGTTATCGGTGGGGACAACTTATTGGATAGTAATAGACGGAGCGACAAACTCATCAAAATATTATCAAATTGGAGCAAATAGCAACGGCTACGCTTTGGGAACAGGGAAGACAGGGCAGCAAGGCGGAACTTGGAGCAACACCAGCCCTTCGGGATTAGACGGTTTCTTTAAACTTTATCTCGGCGGATTAACGGGGCTTATTAATGGCATTACCATTGGTTCGGGCGGGACAGGGAATGCTTATGCGCATACGGTTACGAACTCCACCATAGCTGGCACCAATTATTGTCAAACTGGAACTGGCAACAACAAGGCTTGCAATACGTCTCTACCGGACCCAACTCAAGTAGCTATGCCGATATCGGACCAGAATATTTTGGATTGGAAGAGTGAAGCCGAAGCTGGGGGCACTCATTCTGGAAACTATATTGTTGACAGCACAACGGCTTCTTTGGGGCCAAAGAAAATTACAGGAAATCTTTCTGTTCAAAATAATGCTACTCTGACGGTTACAGGAACTCTATGGGTGGAAGGAAACGTTATCATACAAAACAATGCCAACGTGAATCTTTCTTCTAGTTATGCAACCTCAGAAGGAGTAATTGTTACGGATGGAATTGCCAATATCGGAAATAATGCTGTGTTCGCGGGGTCTGGTTCTACGGGAAGTTACTTAATGGTTCTGTCCACTTCCACTTCAACATCTGCAATAACTCTAGCCAACAACGGTGGAGCCGTTATTTTGTATGCCGCCAATGGAACAGTGAACCTGTCTAATAACGGAGGGGCAAAAGCTTTGAACGGGAAAAATATAAATTTGAGCAACAATGTGGTTATTACTTACGACAGCGGCTTGGTAAATGCTAATTTCGTCAACGGACCATCCGGCGGGTGGGGAATAACGTCTTGGAAAGAAGTAGAATAGGTTGTGTTATAATGGAAGACGATGGCGAAAAAGAAAATTATAGTTGGTAACTGGAAAATGAATCCGCTTACTTTCAAAGAAGCGGAAAAGCTTTTTAGTGATATTGCTAAAGGGGCGATAAAGACCAAGAACGCAGACGTAGTGATTTGTGCTCCCTTTTTGTATCTGGAAAAATTAAAAAAACTCTCAAAGAAAATAGCGTTAGGCGCGCAAAATTCTTTTTATGGCGAAATCGGAGCTTACACTGGAGAAGTTTCTTCGGAAATGCTTTATGAGATGGGGGTGAGGTATGTGATATTGGGTCACTCGGAGAGACGAGCCTTAGGAGAAACCAACAATGAAGTAAATAAGAAGCTAAAAGCGGCGCTTGCTTCCGGGTTGCGTCCGATATTATGCGTGGGAGAAACTGTTCGCGACGAAAATCATGGTTACTTTAGCTTAGTTAAAATCCAGCTAGAAGAGTGCCTGAAAGGCATATCCAAAAACGCCTTTTCCAAAATTATTATTGCCTACGAACCAGTCTGGGCAATATCTACCACGCCGAACCACAAAGACGCGACATCCGATGATTCGCGCGAAATGACTATTTTCATCCGAAAAATTCTTTCGGATAAGTTCGGGAAAGATGCTCAAAGTATAAAAATGATATATGGCGGGTCTGTTAACGAACGCGACGCGGAAGATTTTCTGGAGAATGGGGGAGTGGACGGATTGCTTCCGGGGCGGGCAAGCCTCAACGCCAAAAAATTTAATGAAATTATAAGTATCGCTGAACATATTGCATAAGATGAAGCTCAAGACTCTGGAGAGTATAAATTTGGAAGGCAAAACTATTCTTTACCGAGCGCCTTACGACATCGGAGTTAAGGAAATTAACGGAAAACTGGAAGTCAAAGATGATTTGCGAATAAGGGCGACTGTGCCGACTCTCCAGTATCTCTTGAAGGCGAATTGTAAAATTGTAATTCTCACATACGTAGGACGTCCCGACGGGGAAGTAGTGGAGAATCTTCGCACAACTCCTCACGCAAAAAAACTTGCCGAACTTTTAAACCATCCGGTTTCAAAAATTGACGAATGTGTCGGCGCCACTGTTGATAAAAAAATTTCCGAAATGAACCCCCAGGATATTTTAATGTTGGAAAATGTGCGATTTTATAAGGGGGAAATGGAAGATGATGATGAATTTGCGAAAAAGCTCTGTGAGGGGAAAGATGTGGTTGTTTTTGATGGTTTCCCTCAGGCTATGAGGATGCATGCTTCCACTACAGGAATAGAACGTCACCTTCCGTCCGTGTCTGGCTTCTATTTGCAGCAGGAAGTTGAAATGCTGGCTAATTTGCTTGAAAATCCCGCTCGACCATTTACGGTGATTATCGGTGGAGCTAAAATATCCGATAAAATTGATTCGGTTAATAATTTGCTAAAAATAGCGGATAAAGTTTTAGTGGGAGGAGCCGTGGCAAGCGTTTTCTTAAAAGCGAAAGGAGTAGAACTAGGGGCTTCCTTTGTGGAGGATGTTTTCGTGGATGAGAAGAGGCGTGAGAAAAAAGACTGGGTGGAATACGCGAAAGAAATTTTAGAAGAATATAAGGATAAAATTATATACCCAGAAGATGTGGTAATTTCCGACGGTGTTAATGTAAAGAATATAGATATTTTAACCGAAGGAGTGCCAGAGGGTTGGGCAGCCCTTGATATCGGGTCCAAAACGCGGGAAACTTTTAGAGAAATAATTGAAAAATCTGGAACTGTTTTCTTGGGCGGTCCGATGGGTAAATTTGAGGACGAAAGATTTGCCGAAGGTTCAAAAGCGGTTCTTGACGCCATGAAAGAAATGAAAGGAGTTTCTATAATTGCCGGAGGGGATACCATTGATGTGGCGCGCAGATACGAAAAGCTTGAAGATTATTCTCATGTGAGTTTAGCGGGAGGAGCTACGCTGGAATTTCTGGCAGGCAAAGATTTACCCGCCCTTAAAGCTCTGAGGGATTAGTATTGACATATTTCAAAAAAAATATATAAATGGTGGTAAGGAGGAGTTCCAATGAAGCTTCAAAGGGTGCAGTTCACGACCGGAAACCACGGCTGGTCGTATTTTTTTGACCCCACCAGGGAGATTCTGATGGGGATTTGCCGACACACCGAGCAGGCGTTTGCTCGACCCTGCGCCGAGGAGGACCTGAAGCCCCACGAGGTTGTGGGGGAAGTAGAAGTTCCGGCAGCAGTCGTCTATGCTGCACAGAGCTTCATCGAGCGGCAAGATAACCTTCGGGTTGGGCTTGTCCCGCTCATCGCCGCCTGAAGAGAGTGCACCGCGCTCTCACAGGCGGTTCTCTTTTTATTTTAGAGCGGAGATAATTTTTTCAGCGTTTCCTTTTAAATCTTTTTCATCTCCAACCGTTTCTGGCCACACCCAAATGTGAGCATGAGGAACTTCTTCTCCGTATATTTGTGAGCGAATTATGTCGGCGTTAAACGCCCTTTTTTGCGCAAGGGCAATTTTTTTTACAATTTCAAAATATTCTCCGGCATTTTGCACATCCCATACCCAGCGGAAATGCTGCTTGGGAATTACCTGCACATGTCCGGGGGCTATGGGGCGGATATCTAAAAAAGCTATAAACTTTTCGTCTTCATAAACTTTCGTGGCGGGGATTTCATTTTTTACAATTTTACAAAAAATGCAGTCATGTTCCATACCTATATTGTATGCTAAAATTGAATTTATGCAAAAGTATGGGGAGCTCCTGGCTAAGCTACTGGAAAAACGCGGCATTGCCGACCTGGAAAAGGCGGACATTTTTTTAAACCCAAGTTACGAAAGGGATTTGCACGACCCATATCTCATGCGCGACATGGAGCGTGCTTGTGTTCGCATATTCGAAGCCGTGGAAGCGGGAGAAAAAATAGTGATTTATGCGGACTATGATTGCGATGGCATTCCCGGAGCCGTTATTCTTAATGATTTATTTAAACTATTAAATTACAAAAACTACGAAGTTTACATCCCTCAAAGGAACAGTGAAGGCTACGGACTAAACACTGAAGCAATAGATAAATTTAGGTACGGAGGAGTTAAGTTACTGATAACTATTGACCTTGGAATCACGGCGGTAAACGAAGTCGCTCAAGCGGAAGTTTACGGGATAGATGTGATAATTACCGACCACCATTTGCCTCAAGAAGTTTTGCCTCGAGCTTTTGCAATATTAAATCCGAAGGTGGATGAATATCCCGAGAAAATGCTGTGCGGTGCCGGGGTTGCTTTCAAGCTTGCTCAGGGATTTATAAAAAAATATGGAGAATACTTTAAAGTCAAAACGGGAGCGGAGAAGTGGATGCTGGACATGGCGGGAATAGCTACGCTCTCCGACATGGTTCCACTGACGGGAGAGAACAGAGCCTTGGCTTATTTCGGAATGAAAGTTCTTAAAAAATCTCCACGGCCGGGTCTGCAAAAGCTTCTGGCGAAGCTAAATATTGACCAAAGATATCTGTCCGAGGACGATGTGGGATTTATGATAGCTCCTCGGCTGAATGCTGCTTCTCGCATGGATGACCCGATGCGGGCGTATGAAATTCTTTCAACTGACGATGAAAAAGAGGCGGGCGCGCTGGCTGTCCATTTGTCAAAAATAAACGATGAAAGAAAAAACATAGTGACGAATATCATGCGGGAGGTTAATAAAAAATTTGAGAAGAAAGAAGAAATAAAAGAAGTAATCGTGGTTGGCAATCCCGCGTGGAGAGTGGGGGTGCTTGGGCTTGTGGCGGGGAAAATATCAGACATGCACCAAAGGCCTGTTTTTGTGTGGGGAAAAGACGAAAATGATTGCATTAAAGGTTCCTGCAGGAGCAGCGGCTCGGTTTCTGTAGTAGAACTCATGACAGCTACACAAGAATCATTCGTGGAATTTGGCGGGCATGAGCTTGCCGGGGGATTTACCGTCCACAGTGAAAAAATCCATTTCCTTGAAGAAGCGCTGTCAGCGTCTTTTCAAAAAGTTAAAAGGCCAATAGTTGAAAGCGACGTGGCTTATGATGTAAAGACCACTCTTAGCGCCGTGAATATAAAAAACTGGAAGGAAATTGAAAAAATGGCGCCATTCGGGCTCGGCAACCATAAACCGGTGTTCTTGTTTGAGGGAGTAAAAATAGAAAAATTGAAAAAATTTGGGAAAAATGGCTCCGGCGAGCACCTGGAAATTGTTTTCTCTGACGAGAGCAAGAGGGCATCGGTAGCGATTTCATTTTTTTCCAACCAGGAATCTTTTAGCACTCCTTTGTCGGAAGGTAAAATCGTGAATGTTTTAGGAACTTTTGATTTGTCCCGCTTTCGCGGACGCGAAGAGCTTAGATTGCGAATTGTTGATATACTATAAAAATGACAGCCAACGAAAAAAAAATGCTTAGAATTTATACTGACGGAGCTGCGCGAGGGAATCCAGGATCGGCGGGCTGGGGCGCGGTTTTTATTGCCCAAGATAAAAATAAAGAAAAAATTTTTGAAATGGGGGGAAGGTCTAATCACGCGACCAACAATCAGATGGAGCTTACCGGTCCCATTGAAGCCTTGAAATATATAAAATCCCACAAACTCAACGCTACGGAAGGCGTAAAAATTGTTTCAGATTCAAAATACGTAATTTTAGGAATCACGGAATGGATTTTTAATTGGCAGAAGAATGATTGGCGAAATGCCGCCAAAAAACCAGTGGTAAATAAGGAGCTTTGGGAAGCGCTTCATGAACTCACTCAAGAATTAAAGCCAGCTTGGGAATACGTAAAAGGGCACAATGGGGATAAGTTCAATGATAGAGCGGACGAAATAGCGACAAGTTTCGCCGACAACAATCCGGTAGAATTAAAAAAGTAATTTTTTAAATGCGGGATAAAATTTTTCATACCATTTGTTTCGGTTTTATCTCTGGGGTGACGTGGCACTCTTTCGTTTCCGCTGATATTTATCGCACTGCTTTGATCTCCGCGATATCTATCGCGGTTTTTTTATTTTTTACGTTTATTTCCAGGAGAAATTGGGGAATTTTAATTTCTATTTTTGTTCTGTCTTTTTCTATCGGAATTTATAGATTCCACTTATCAGACATATCTTATCCTGCCGGGTTTGAATCTTCAGTGGGGCAAAGAATTCAATTCTTGGGGATGGTTGCAGATGACCCAGCCATCAAGGAGAAAAATCAGCAATTGGTGGTGAAAATATCAACAGAAGACGAGGAAGCAGTGATTTTGCTGTCGGCCAGGCTGGAAGAAGAGTATCACTACGGAGACGCAATAAACCTTAAGGGGGTGTTAGAAAAACCAGAGAATTTCACAACCGACCAAGGCAGAGAATTTGACTATGTAAATTATCTCAAGAAAGATGGAATTTTATATGTGATGAGTTATCCGGAAGTTGAAATTATTTCCCGAGATAACGGAAATTTTATAAAAAGAACTTTATTTAAGGTTAAAGGAAAATTTTTGGAAAAAATAAATTTAACTATACAGCCTCCTGAAAATTTACTGATGGGCGGGCTTATTTTGGGGGAGAAATCTGCCTTTAGCCAAAATATGAGGCAAGATTTTGTGGATACCGGCACAATTCACATTATCGCCTTATCCGGTTACAACGTTACGATAGTTGCGGAATGGTTCATGAGGTTATTTTCTTTTTTACCGCTTTCCTTTGGTATTAGCATGGGGATTTTTGCAATCTTACTGTTTATTTTAATGACCGGAGTAAGCTCTACGGCGGTTCGAGCCGGAATTATGGCGGGGCTAGCTCTAATTGCTCGTGCGACCGGAAGAAACTATGACGTGGGGCGGGCACTCATTCTTGCCGGGGTAGGGATGATCATTTTCAATCCGAATCTCCTGGTCTTTGATGTATCTTTCCAGCTTTCTTTTACTGCTACCGTGGCGGTTATATTTTTTGCTCCCAAAATTGAAAAGCGCCTTAAGTGGATTACTACGAATTTTGGGTTACGAGATGTGGTGGCAGTGACCACGGCGGCTTATATTTTTGTCCTACCTTTTGTGCTTTACAAGATGGGGAACTTATCTCTCGTGGCGCTTCCGGCGAATATTTTAATTCTGCCATTTATTCCTTTTACCATGGGGATGGGGTTCCTTACTGCTTTTTTCGGATTAATATTTCCGATAATTTCTATTCCGCTTGGATATATAACTTATCTTTTCCTCCACTATGAACTTTGGGTTATTACATTTTTTGCCAGCCTGCCTTTCGCATCCTTTTCCTTTCCGGATTTTCCGCTTTTTTTCATGACGATAATTTACGCTTATTTTACATATAAGCTTTTTGGAGAAAAAATAAAAGAATTTTTCAAATTTACTGAACTGCCTTAGTGAAGTTGCTTTCTATCACTTCCCAGTTTAGATTTTCAAAAAAGGCTTCCACGTATTTTTTCTTTTCCGAGGTCGGGTAGTCATACACGTAAGCGTGTTCCCACATATCAATTCCGAGAACCCAGCTAAGTCCGTTTAATTGCCCCAAGTGCTGCTCATCTATCCAGTTCTGAACAAGTTGTTTTGATACTTTATCGTAATACAATACTGCCCAGCCTACACCACGAGTCATCGCTAAAGTTTTAAATCTTTCCAGCCAAGAATCAAAAGAAGGGAACTGTGCTTCAATTGCTTTCTTTAATTCGGAATTTTCAGACAGAGATTTTTCTCCTCCTTCCAAAGACTTGAAATAATATTCGTGATTTCGCATTCCGTTGAACTCAAAACTAAACCTGCGATAAAGCTCGCTTACGACATAAGGGGCAAAAGCATCTTCCTTGGAATAGCCTTCGTATTCGGGAATTTTTTCCAAAATGGAGTTAGTGTTTTTTACATAACCCGCATAGAGCTTCAGGTGTTCCTCAATATTCTTTGCCGATATCCCTTTTAAGGGTCCGATATTGAATTTTATTTCTTCGAATTTTTTCATGCTAATATTATATCATGACGTTTGGCGGTAGGAAGCATCACCTCTCCATATGCGTAATTCTGCTTATTTTAGGAAACATTTTCCTCTTTCGTTTGGAGTGGAAAAGCTCCCAGAAACTTCTCACTTTTGTGATGCTGGATGTGGGACAAGGTGATGCTCTTTTTATTGAATCTCCGACCGGGACTCAAATAATATTTGATGCTGGGCCTCCTCGGAAAATTTTGAGTGCGCTTTCCTGGGTTATTTCACCTTTTGACAAAAACATAGATGCTATTGTGATAACGAATCCTGATGCGGACCATATTGGCGGCTTTGCGGAAATTTTAAAAAATTACAAAGTTGGATATGTTTTTGAGCCCGGCACTATTAACGATTCTAAAACTTTTCAAAATTTAAAATCAGAAATAAAAAAGAAGAAAATTCCTGACATATTGGCACGCAAGGGGATGAGATTACACTTGGGTGGAGGTGCGGTGATAGATATTTTATTTCCGGACCGCGATGTGAGAGAATGGGCAACTAATGAAGGTTCGGTGGTGGCTCGTCTTTCTTACGGCTCTACATCCGTCCTGCTTACCGGAGACTCAACCTCTAAAACTGAAAAAATAATTCTTGAAGAAAATTCTTCCCTGCTTCTTAAGAGCGATGTTTTAAAGGTCGGACACCATGGCTCGCGCTCTTCAACCTCTCTCCCATTTGTAAAATTAATAGCACCGCAATATGCGCTAGTTTCCGCCGGGGCGGATAATAGCTATGGACACCCTCACCCTGAAACCTCAAAAACCCTTTTGAACTTAGGCGTAAAAGTTCTCCGAACAGACTTGGTTGGGACGATAATTATGAAATCTGACGGCCAAAAAGAAACATTTTCATTCCGTAGGTAACTTGTGATAATATGGATATATGAAAGATAAAAAAATTGAGAAACTAATTAAAGAAGAAGAAAAGAGGCAGAGGGAAGGTTTGGAGCTCATACCTTCCGAAAACTATGTGTCAGAAGATGTGCTGAAAGCTAACGGCTCGGTTTTTACGAATAAATATTCCGAAGGTTATCCCGGGCGCAGGTATTACGGAGGGCAGGATTTTACCGACCAGGTAGAACGTCTGGCTATTGAGCGTATTTGCAAACTTTTCAAATGTAAATTTGCGAACGTTCAGCCGCATTCGGGTGCGCCAGCGAACCTGGCGGTGTATGCGGCGCTTCTTGAACCGGGAGACACGGTGCTTGGTATGGATTTGTCTCACGGCGGGCACTTGACCCACGGACATCCGATGACTCTTCCCGCAAAAATTTATAAATTCGTAACTTACAAAATGAAAGACCCGGAAACGGGAGAGATTGATTACGAAGATATGCGAAAAGTGGCGGTGGCAACCAAACCGAAATTAATTATTGCGGGATTTTCTGCTTATTCTAGAACCCTAGATTATAAAAAATTCGTGGATATTGCCCATGAAGTTGGAGCGATAACCATGGCAGACATGGCGCACATCGCCGGGCTGATTGCCGCCGGGGTGCTTCGCAACCCATTTGATGACGGCTTTGATATTATTACTTCTACCACCCACAAGACCCTCCGAGGTCCGCGCGGGGGAATAATACTTACTCGTGAGAGCGAAGAAATAGCCAAGAAAATAGATAAATCAATTTTCCCGGGAATTCAGGGTGGACCGCATATGCATACAATCGCCGCTAAGGCTGTAGCCTTCGGAGAAGCAATGACGCCGAAATACAAAGCTTACGCCAAACAAATTTTGAAAAACGCGAAAGCCATGGAGCAAGTTTTTAGAAAAAACAAAATTCGCATGATTGGAGGAGGAACAGATAATCACTTAATATTGGCGGATGTTTACGGCTCTTTGGGTGTTACGGGGAAGGAGGCGCAGACAGTGCTTGATGAAGTAGGAATGACTCTGAATATGAACTCAATTGCAGGGGATACCCGAAAGCCGCTGGACCCTTCAGGAATAAGATTCGGCACTCCGGCTATAACCACTCGCGGGTTTAAGGAGAAAGAATGCAAGCTTGTCGCGGAGCTTATGATTAAAGTCTTAAAAAATAAAGACAATAAAAAGATAAAAGAGTCCGTGCACAAAGAAGTCAAGAAACTAGCTAAAAAGTTCCCGATACCAAAAAAGTTTGTATAAAAACAATTATGAAAATATATTTTGCCGGGTCAATACGGGGAGGAAGGGATGACAAAGAATTATATATTAAAATAATTGAGTTGCTAAAGGAATATGGACAGGTGCTAACGGAGCACATAGGTAATCCGAATTTATCCAATCAGGGAGAAATGGACTTGGATGATATGCACATTTACGAGCGGGATATTGCTTGGCTGAAAGAATCCGATGCTTTGGTGGCTGAAGTCAGTATGCACAGTGCCGGGGTGGGATACGAGATTGCTTTTGCGGAGAGTTTAAAAAAGAAAGTCCTGTGTCTATATAAACAAGGGTCGGAAAGAAAGATTTCAGGAATGATAAACGGGAATAAAAATTTAGCGGTGAAAACTTACAAAGACCCTGAAGAATTGGAAGAAATTTTTAAAAACTTTTTTAAATAATATGGAACTGCAAGTTGGGGTGAAAATTCTATTAAAGAACAAAGACGGAAAATATCTGGTAGTTTGCCGTTCGGCGGAAAAATATCCCGAAGTCGGGGCCAAGTGGGATATCGTTGGGGGGAGGATTGACCCAGGAAGCACGCTTCTTGAAAATTTACGAAGAGAAGTAATGGAAGAGACGGGACTTGAAATAAAATACGAACCCAAACTCATTACTGCTCAAGACATTTTAAGAGCTACCAAACACATAGTTCGTCTGACTTACACGGGTTTTGCCGACGGGGTTGTTAAATTAAGCGATGAAAATACAGAATATAAGTGGTTAAGTTTAGAAGAAATTTCAAATTTAGAACCGATAGATTCCTACTTTAAAGAAGTTTTGTCACACTTTGACTTGAGCTAATTCTGGTAATTTTTCATTTAGGCCTTTTTCTGCTATATTTTCTCTATGGCAAAGAAAGGCAAATTCATCGTAATAGACGGCACCGACGGCTCAGGCAAGTCCACTCAGATTGACCTTTTGATAAAACATTTAAAGCGAGAAGGGAAAAAAGTAAAACTCGTTGATTTCCCGGAATATTATTCCAACTTCTTTGGGGCATTCATCGGGCATTGTCTCTCGGAACAGTATTATAATTTCGTAAAGGTGCACCCGAAGATTGCTTCGGTTCTTTACGCCGCTGACCGATTTGAATCTAAAGATAAAATTAAAAAATGGCTGAAAGAAGGCAATATAGTAATAGCCAACAGATATGCCAGCGCAAACCAGATTCACCAGGGAGGCAAAATAGCCAATACGAAAAAACGTGAAAATTTTTTAAAGTGGCTCGCGGAGATGGAGTTCGATGTTTTTAAAATTCCGCGTCCGGATAGTGTTTTTTACCTGAGCGTGCCTATTCCCATAGTTATGAAGCTTATAAAAGGAAGGGACAAAAACAGCAATCGCGCCTACCTCGGCAAGAAAAAGGATGTGGTGGAAAAAGACAAAAAATATATGGAAAATTCCAGGAAAAGCGCGCTTTGGCTTGCCAAGACACAAAAGGGCTGGATAAAAGTTGAATGTGTAAAGAACGGAGTCTTGGACACTCGTGAAAATATACACGAAGAAATTTACGCAAAAGTTAAAAAAATTTTAAAATAACTGGCGATGAAAATAAAAGTTAAAAAACTAAAAGAAAACGCGAAACTGCCGAGCTATCACCACCCTGGGGATGTGGGGATGGATTTATATTCTATGGAAGAAGTGACGGTAAAGCCTGGGGAGCATTATCGCTTTTGGCACGGGTTTGCGATGGAGTTTCCTGAAGGGTATTCGGCGCTCATAATGGATAAGGGCAGCATTTCCAAAGCCGGGTTTGTGCACATGGGTGGGGTATACGACGCGGGTTATCGTGGAGAATACAACACTTTGTTGGTAAATTTATCGGATAAGCCGTATACTTTTGAGGAAGGAGATAAGGTTTCTCAGCTTGTAATAGTGCCGGTTGAGATAGCTGAGCTTGAGGAGACGGACACTTTAAGCGATTCCGCGCGCGGAGAAGGAAAGTTTGGAAGCACCGGAAGAAAATAACATGGAGCAAAAAATAAAAAATTTAATAAAAGACGCGCTGAAGAACCTCAACATAGAAGTCAGTGAAATTACACTTTCACATCCTGAGGATTTAAAAAATGGAGACTACTCTACGAACGTGGCTTTAGCCATTGCGAAAAACATCGGGGAGAAGCCCAAGCATCTTGCGGATAAAATAGTAAAAGAATTATCCAGATTAAATACAGATGATGCTATTGAAAAGCTTGAGGTAGCGGGTGCGGGATTTATTAATTTCCACATGGCGAGGAAATTTTTCAGCTCAAGCGTAGAGGAAATTTTGAGTAAGGCGGATAGTGTGGGCAAGAACGAAACTCTTATCGGGAAAAAAATAATGGTGGAATATACCGATCCGAATCCGTTCAAGCCTTTTCATATTGGACACCTGATGACGAACGCCATAGGGGAGTCTGTGGCTAGGACCCTTGAGCACTCGGGCGCCGAAGTATCAAGAGCAAACTATCAAGGTGATGTGGGGCTTCATGTTGCCAAGGCTATTTATGGACTTTTGCAAGATATTGATTTGCAGGATAAAGCGGGAACTCACAACGACCAGGCGATGAATATCGGGAAAGCCTATGTGCTCGGCGCGCAGGCGTATGAAGATAGTGAATTTGCCAAAAAAGAGGTAGATGAAATAAATAAGAAAATTTACAACAGAAGTGAAGAAAAAATAAACGAAACATATGACTGGGGATACAAAGTGACGATGGAAGCATTTGAAGACTTATATAAAATTCTCGGCACCAAATTTGATTTCTATTTTCCCGAGAGCCAAATGGCGCCTGTTGGCGAAGAAATTGTGCGTGCCAACGTGGGCGAAGTTTTTGAAGAGTCTGACGGAGCAATAGTGTTTAAGGCTGAAAAGCATGACCCAAAACTTCACACCCGAGTTTTCATAACTTCCCAAGGACTGCCTACTTATGAGACCAAAGAGTTCGGTTTGACGGAGGAAAAATTTAAAACGGACCCTGACATGGATTTGTCCATAGTTGTTACCGCTAACGAACAAGCTGACTACATGAAAGTAGTTGCCAAAGCGATTTCTCTCGTGAACCCCGAACATGAGAAAAAAATGTTTCACATCACGCATGGGATGATGCGCTTGGAGGGAGGGAAAATGAGTTCCCGAAAAGGCAACGTGGTAACAGGAGAGTCTTTAATTCGCGATACCATTGCTTTGATTAAAGAAAAAGTAGAAGAACGGGATTGGGATGAAGCGGAAAAAATAAAAACCGCTGAAGTTGTGGGCGTAGCGGCGATAAAATATTCCATTCTTCGTTCAAAAGCCGGGAGTGACATAGTGTATAACGTCGACGAATCGGTATCTACCGAAGGCGACTCCGGTCCTTACCTGCAATATTCTCATGCCAGAGCGAACTCGGTTTTAGAAAAAGCGCAAAAAGAAAACATCTTGCCCGATTTTGAAAAAACCCCGACTGAAGTTTTTGAAATTGAAAAATTATTATACAGATTCCCGGAAGTTGTCCTCCGCTCTGCTTCAGTGTATGAGCCTCATCACATTGCGGGGTATCTGATAGAAATAGCCCGCGCCTTCAACAGCTTTTACGGCAACAACGTTATCGTGGACAAACAGGACACTACTTCTTCCTATAAAGTTGCCCTCACTTACGCTTTTGCCTTTACAATGAAAACCGGCCTGCACCTCCTCGGCATCCAAGCTCCCAAAAAGATGTAGCAAAATTGAGGTGTAAGAAAGGTGTGAAAGGTTTGGCTAGATGTTATTATTTCTTTATGATAAAACCAGTAAAAATAACCCCACTAAACACGTGTGACGAAATTTATTTTGAATGTTCAGCATGTGGCGAAAAAGGAACTACAAAAATTACCATGATTAATACTGATAACAACGGTAATCCAATGGAACCTATCGATTATGAATGCCAGAAGTGTGGTGCTAAACTTTAAATAATATCTATGGAAAGCTTGGATGATTACCAAAAATGCTTAAATTGTGAAGTGGACGATTTTCGCTTCACAAGAGGATACTGTATAAAATGCTATCCTCTTATTCTTAAAATTGAAAAAATTCAAAAAGGGATTTTGCCTAATATCTTAGAGGATATAAAAACAAATTTCGGTTTGGATTATTTTGAAGGCTCCAAGGAAGAGTATATAAGTCAAATCAAACGCAGACTGGAAATTATAAAAGAAGCTCGTTCACTAAAGCAGGTAACTGCACATGATTTAGAGTACCGAATCAACAACACCTTAAGAATTTTGGACAAAAAAAGTTTAGGCAAAATTAATGATCCTCTTGCTCATTACCTAAAAGACGACAGGGCTAGGTCATATGTTTATCAGTTGTTTACAAAGATACAGTTGTTAAAACCTTTCAAAATAGACCCTTATCTCGTGTATGATGCAGGTCATAGAAGTAAAGTGAGGTAGACCTAGGCGGGTTAGGGTCTGAGACTAGAATTTTGGTATAATTCGGAGTATGAAAACTAAGATTCGGGGGGTGATGCAATTACAAGCTTTGATGGTAAAGATTTAACTTGGTTTTTTGCTGGGTTATGTTCTCTTGTTTCAATTGGATATTTTATTTTTCAATATATTAAGAACAAAAACAATCCACTTTAGTTAAGTAAAGTGGAGAAGTCGGGGGTGGTGGTTAGAGGTTGCAGGGGGAAGAGAAAACAAGCAAAACAGGTACGTAATGTATTACGTAATACATTACGTAAACAAAAAAGTTATGCACCTTGGGCATGGCGCTTCGGACGTTTAAGCGTATAGTGGTGTTGAATAGGGGGGAAGCGTGGACATTACCTGTGACAACTGCACGAATAGCAAAATCGGCGACTTGCTGGTTTGGATCAACAATCTGTGGGGATTCTCTTGCTCTCTTTGTGTGGCAAGATACGAGGAGCAGGAGCGGGAGAAGGAAATCTACCGCAGAAAGTTCGAGGTAAGAGTGAGATAACACCCCGACCAGTTCAGAGAAGGAGGAAGATGAATAGTGAACCCCGTGCGGGCGCGCTCGAAGTTGAGTGCGCCCGCTTTTCTATTTTTAAGTTATGCACTTTTAGAAAGGGCGTGGGGAATTTTTGAGCGTATACTATTGGAGAAACACAGTTCTCTTCGGGAAGGAGGAAGACAAGTGTTAGAGTCTGTTATTGAAGTTTCCGGCTCTTCTTGCTCCTCCTGTCATAGGAGCTTGGAGATTGGAAAGATGGAATGGATTCCCAACGTGGGAGTCATGTGTGATGGGTGTGTGAAGCATTACTGGGAGTGGCACAAGGAGTGGGCAGAAGTTCAACGACAGAGGATGATGGAAGATGAAGAATGGTCAGCAGAAGAAGTTGAAGTTGCTTCGCTTGAAGAGATGGCACTCGTCTCTTGAACCGAAGGTCAGCCTCTCCATCCACGGCAGTCATGTGTCCATGCGGCAGGAGGCCGCTCTTTACTTGAGGCCGAGTTGGTAGTCACCCTGTGTTCGCCGAAAGCAGTTCTGCGCGGCGCCCTGGCTGACACGGGGAGAATGTGCGGGGGGATAGAAGAATGAGATTACGGTTCGACATTTATTACCATTGTAGCCTCGGCAAGCCGTTGGCGACCATGGAGAAGATACGTCGATACTGTTCCGTCATTGAATGCCCGAACCTCGGGCAACGCAAACGAAAGAAGGTGAAGGAAAACCATCGCAGTCTCGCCCGAGAGTAAAGTCTCGCGCCCCGCGAAGCGTGTCAAGCGTGTCCGCCTTTATTTCTGATTGGCATGTGGTATACTACTTTTACAGGCGTTCGAGGGGAGATCACCCCTTCGCCCCGCGAAGCGGGGCAGGCTTCGGGAAGAATTAAGTAGAACCCGACGGGCAAGCCCGTTATAGCCGTAATGAGAAACCCCGCTCGAAGCGGGTAAAAACAAAGGTGGTACCACGAGCAAAGAAACTCGTCCTTGTTCAGCAATTCAGTCAGTCTTTTGAATTGTTGTCCGAGGACGAGTTTTTTATTTTGACAAGAGAGGAGCATATATAAAGTTATTTATATAATATCCGAACGGTGTCAAAATATTATACCCAGTTATATTTACGAAAATGGACAAAAAAGAAAAAACCATAAAGTTTCTTGGAACGCTTGGCACAACCATAGCTATACTTATGTTCGTTTCGCTTCTTGAAATCGCCCGAGCAAACATAAGAGGCGAGAGTCATATATTCATACAGCCGATTATGGTTACAATAAATTGTTTTACTTGGTCATTGTATGCTTATCTTAAAAAAGAAAAGTTCGTATTTTGGGCAAATTTCCCAGGAGTCCTACTTGGAATTATTACAATAATAACAGCTTTTATATAAATATGAGTGAAGAAACAAAAAAAATCATAGAAAAATCTGACGCAGCCTTCCGCGAAGAGAAGGTTTTGGAATTTTGGAAAGATAATAAAATTTTCAACAAGACGCTGGAAGCAAGTGCCGGCAAGAAAGAATTTATTTTTTACGACGGTCCGCCTACTGCTAACGGCATGCCGGGGATTCACCACCTGATTCCGCAATCTTTTAAGGATGCTATTCCGCGATATAAAACAATGCGCGAGTTCCATGTCCGCAGAAAGGGGGGCTGGGATACTCACGGCCTTCCCGTTGAACTCTTGGTGGAAAAAGAACTGGGATTGAAATCAAAAAAAGAAATTGAGAGTTACGGTATTGCCGCCTTCAACCAAAAATGCAAAGAAAGTGTCTGGAAGCACGTGGATGTCTGGTATAAATACCGCGACCGAGTCGGATACTGGGTGGACAAGGATAATCCATACGTTACTTACCACAACGAATTCATTGAGTCGCTGTGGAGTGTGGTGAAAAAAATAAACGAACGCGGACTACTTTATAAAGATTATAAAGTAGTGCCATGGTGTCCGAGGTGCGGGACGGCGCTGTCTTCACATGAGCTTGCCCAAGGATATGAGGACGTAAAAGATTTATCGGTGACGGCAAAATTCAAAGTTGTCGGACAAAACAATACTTATATCCTGGCATGGACGACGACTCCATGGACGCTTCCAGGGAATGTGGCACTCGCTGTTGGAGAAAATATTGATTATGTAAAGGTGAAAGTAGGAGCCGAGCTTTATATTTTAGCCAAAGCCCGACTTTCTATAATAACCGAATCTTACGAGATAGTGGAAGAGATAAAAGGCGGAGGGCTGATTGGCTTGGAATATGAACCGCTGTTCCCATATTTCAAAAATACGATTTCCGAAAATGAAAAACCAAAACTGGAAAAAGCCTTCCGGGTGCATAAAGCAAACTTTGTAACCACGGAAGACGGCACGGGGGTAGTGCATACCGCCGTAATGTATGGACAGGACGACTTTGTGCTCGGGAACGAAGTCGGCTTGCCGAAACATCATATGGTAGGGCTGGATGGAAAATTCCTTCCCGGGACTGGCATATTTGAAAGGCGCTTTGTAAAAGACGAGGAAGTTGCCGTAGATATAATCAAAGATTTGGCTGGACGAGGGCTTCTTTTTAAAAAAGAAAAATACGAACACTCGTATCCGCATTGCTGGCGATGCAAAACTCCGCTCATATACTACGCGAGAGATTCTTGGTATATCAAAATGTCTGACCCGAAAATAAAAGCCGAACTCATCAGCCAAAACAAAGAAATAAATTGGGAGCCGGCGCATACCCGCGACGGACGTTTCGGCGAATGGCTTCGGGAGATAAAAGATTGGGCAATATCACGTGAGCGATATTGGGGAACACCGCTTCCGGTGTGGTCTTGCGAAACTTGCAAGAAAACCGAAGTGCTCGGGAGCATAGAAGATATAAAATCTAAAGCAAAAAAATCCGGAAATAAATATTTGGTAATGCGGCACGGCGGAACTAATGCCAACAAGAAAGGACTTGTAAGCTATAAAAATGAGGCAAGCGACCACCTGACGGAAGAAGGGAAAAGGCAAGTCACGGCAAGCGCGGAGAAACTAAGTAGCCAAAAAATAGATTTAATTGTGGCGTCTCCCTTTGTTCGCACTAAAGAAACAGCATTAATAGTTAAAGACAAATTTGGCCTCGGCGAAGACCAGGTTGTTTTTGACTCGCGCTTGGCGGAATTTGACCCTGGGGATTTTGACGGCAAAGAATGGAAAGATTATCACAGATATATTGCTAGCTCAGGGTCTGGATGGTTCAATCAAACAATCCCGGGCGGAGAATCCCTCAAGGATGTGGGGGAGAGGACGGCGTCCCTCTTATATGAGATTGAAAATAAGTTCAGTGGAAAAAATATTCTCATTGTTACCCATGGCGGACCGGCATGGCTTTTGTTCGTTAATTCTGGGTTGTTTATACCAGGAGGCGAGGCTTATAGGATTCCAAACGGAGAATCTTTCGTAAAAGAATTTCAACAGCTAAGGAATGCCGAGGTTAGAGAGTTACCGTTCGCGCCGTTGCCCCATAATGAAAAATACGAATTGGATTTGCACAAACCTTATATTGATGAAGTAAAAATGGTTTGTTCCTGCGGAGGAGAACTTATCCGCACCAAAGAAGTCATGGACGTGTGGTTTGACTCTGGTGCAATGCCTTTTGCTCAGGACCACTATCCGTTTGAAAATAAAAAATGGGTGGAAGGGCCCGGGTTCCCTGCGGATTTTATCGCGGAGGCCATAGACCAGACGCGCGGATGGTTCTATACGCTACATGCCGTCGGAATTTTGATGGGGCGAGGCAAGGCATATAAAAACGTGATTTGCTTAGGTCATTTACTAGACGCCAAAGGAAAGAAAATGTCCAAGTCTCTCGGCAACGTAGTGAATCCGTGGGAAGTAATGGATAAATATGGAGTGGACACATTACGCCTGTGGATGTATTCCATAAACCAGCCAGGGGAGTCAAAGAATTTTGACGAGAAAACGGTGGCGCTTCTCTCTCAGCAAGTTTTCGGACTGCTTTACAATGTGCTGGCCTTTTACGAACTTTACCGAGACAAAAGCTACGAAGATAACTCCAGACCAAGCTCTAAAAATATTTTGGACAAATGGATTCTCACCCGTCTTTTTGAATTAAGGAATGATGTAACAGCCAACATGGATAGTTATAAATTGTTGGAACCTGTGCGAGGAATGAGAGATTTCATCGGAGACCTTTCTACTTGGTATTTAAGGCGGTCCCGAGAAAGAATAAAGGAAGGCGACTCGGAAGCGAAGGCCACTTTATATTTTGTGTTGAAGAGTCTAGCCAAGCTGATGGCTCCGTTCGCCCCTTTCGCTGCGGAAGACATCTGGTTAAAACTTAGAACAGACAAAGATAAAGAAAGTGTGCATTTGGAAAATTGGCCGACCGAATCCAATATTTTAGGCATTCTAATGCGACTACCCGGACAAATGCGCACCCTGGTCTACATGGATGAAGTAAGGAAAATAGTAACCCTGGGACTTGAGGCTAGGCAGAAAACCGGGATAAAAGTCCGCCAGCCACTTGCCTCCATCAAGGTAAAGTTCGGGAAGCTTGGAGCGGAATACTTGGAATTAATAAAAGAAGAACTGAACGTGAAAGAAATAATCTTTGATGATTCAATTTCAGAGGAAGTATTGCTGGATATAAGAATAGACGAAGAACTGAAAGCGGAAGGAAGCTATCGCGAACTTGTGCGGGCTCTTCAGGATATGAGGAAAAAATCAGGACTTACGCCGAGCGATGTCATAGCGCTTACCATTGCAACAAACGAAGACGGGAAAGCGTTGATTGAGAAATTCCAGGCGGACATGAAGAAAACAGTTCTTGTCTCAAATATAGAATTTGCTGAAAATGACGGGGAGAAAATAGTAGTTGATGAGTTGGTTTTCAGGGTTAAGATTGAGAAATAAAATTCTCGTTCTTGTCTTTAAAAAGAATAGTGGTATAACAAGACTGGAGGCCTAAGCATGGTCAATTGCGAGAGCTGTCAGATGCGGTCGCTCAAGGAATGTGAACGGTGTGCAACCAATTTCCTCATGGAAAACAAGTGCACACCGGAAGGGGCTCCTGTTCAGGTGGAGCCCTTCGACGCACGCAACCGCCTTCGGTTCGACCCGAACATGTTCGTGTCGAACCGGAAGCGTCGCCAGCTCAATCCGTCCTAAGTCCAGCATCCTCTGCTGGCAGAATCCGTCGGGAGCGCACCTTCGTTGCGCCCGACGGATTTTAATTTTATGGTAAAATATAGTTATGAAGATCAAGAAACTTGGACACTCCTGCCTAGTAATTAATATTAACGGGGCTAAGATAATGTTGGACCCCGGCAAGTATTCTCTGTCTCAGGTTGAAGAAAGGGATATTGACATAATTCTAATCACGCACGAGCATAGTGATCATTGCCACTTAGAATCTATTAAAAAGATATTGGAGAATAACCCACAAGCAGAAATAATTACCAACTTTTCGGTAGGGAAAATTCTGGAGAAAGAAAGTATTAACTATGCAATGATTGAAGATGGGCAGAAGGTTGTAAGTCATGGTGTTACTATTATTGGTGTGGGGAAATTACACATAGAAGCACATCGTAGAATTCCTGTGGTTCCAAATACTGGTTTTATAATAAATGACAAGTTTTTTTACCCCGGGGATGCGTTGCACATACCAAAACATAAGGTAGAAGTTGTTGCCTTTCCTGTTGGCGGAGGATTTCTTAAAATCAGCGAAGTTGTTGAGTGGCTCGAAACACTTAAACCCAAAGTGGCTATTCCTGTGCATGATGGCCTACTAAACGAAGACGGTAAAAAAACTTTCTATAAAAATTACCAAAATATCCTTACAGGCACCGGAATTGAATTTAAGGCATTAGAAGTAAATAAAGAAGAAGAATTTTGATATGCCCAAGGAAGTGATTAATTTTATTAATAGCCAATTTCTATCAGTCCTTTCCGTGGAGATGATGGATGGCTCTCCGCATGCGGCAACGGTGCACTTCGCGCTGTCGGAAGAGCCATTCATGTTTTTGTTTGAGACATATCGCCCATACAGGAAATGCGAGGCGCTTTTCGGACGCGAAATATCGCGGGCTTCGGTTGTCATAGGGTTTGACGAAAGCAACAGGAAAACTTTGCAAATGGACGGGGAAGTTAAGCTTTTAACCACGGACACGGAGATGATGCTTTTTAATAAAGTATATTTTAAAAAATTCCCAAATAAAAAGGAAAAATCCAAGGACCCGAAATTTGTTTTCTTTGCGTTTGTTCCGAAATGGTGGCGGTATACCGACTGGGACCATTCGTCCGGGAAAATAATTCTTAGTTCTGAAGACGGACAGAAACAATAAAATGCATCACATTTACCACACCGAGGGAATAATACTGGGAAGCAGGGCTCACGGAGAATCCGGGAAGTATTATTATATTTTCACCCGAGACTTGGGAATGGTATACGCTTCGGCGCAAGGAGTCCGCAAGATTTCTTCCAGACTTCGGTTTATTCTCCAGGATTTTGCTTATTTAAAAATTGACCTGGTGCAAGGCAAGGATTTGTGGCGATTAACAAGTGCCCAGAAGACAAACATGCTGGAAAAAGTATCCAAAAACCCCGAAACATTCAGAGTATTTTTTAACATAGCTCGTCTTTTGAAAAGACTGCTGGCCGGAGTGGAGCCCAATATTCCTTTATTTTCAGACCTAATAAGCGGGCTTTCGGTTTTGGAAAAAACTACCAAACTCGAAGATTTACGGAATATTGAAGCTGTCATAGTTTTACGGGTGCTTCACAACTTAGGCTACATCGGGGACGATAAATTACTGGGGAATCTCGTGCAGTCTCCGTTTGAGGAAGAATTAATTTATAAAGTTTCAAAAAACAGGCCCGAAGTGCTGGAACAGATAAATAAAGCGCTAAAAGAAACTCATCTGTAAAGCGTAAAGTATGGTATAATTCCCTTTATGCCGCTAGATGACAAAAATAAGCTAAATAGGATTGAAGAATTAAAAGGTAAGCTCTTCCGAAAAAATTATCACACGAAATTGGAACACAGAGATGGTTTCACCGCCCAAGGGAGTCGTGGAGTCGTGGATTCTTGGAACACTAAAGAGAAAACCGCATCGGACTTTAAGAAAGAGTTTTTCATGAAAACATCAATGTTTAAAAAACTTTTTATTTTTTCTGTCGCGTTTTTTGCTTTAACCCTCCTGTACGCGGGATATGTTTTTTTTGCCGGGAGCAACACTGTTTCCAGCGACAACATTGAAATATCGGTTTTAGGCAACAATTTTACCGCCGGGGGAGAGGAGCTGGATTTGATAGTGGGAATTACGAACAGAAATAGCGCATCTCTTGATTTGGTGGACTTGGTTGTGGAATATCCGAAGGGCGGAGCGGTGGATTTATCCACTGATACCGACCGCATGCGTGTGTCACTTGGGTCTATTCCAGCCGGAGCGGTGCGGAATGAAACTTTGAAGCTTGTGCTGTATGGACAGCAGGGCAGTGTTCGCCCCATAAGAATTACGCTGGAATACAGAGTAGTTGGCTCAAACTCCATATTCGTTAAAGAAAAACTTTTTGAAGTAAATATTAACTCAACGCCTATTAATCTTTCCGTGGAAGCGCCGTCGTCCGTAAGCCCGAATCAAAACATTAATTTAGTAGTCAAAACATCATTAAACGCCACCAAGCCGGCTGAAAAAATGCTTATAAAACTTGATTACCCCTTGGGGTTTCAGTTTATAAGCGCAACCCCGGCGCCATCCTTTAGTAATAATATTTGGGACCTGGGAGACCTAGCTCCCGGAGCGGAGCATAGTATTTCCATATCTGGGAAAATGGTGGATGTATTTGACGGCGAAGAAAAAACTTTCAATATTTCCAGTGGTTCGCAGTCGTCATCAAGCAAATCCGTAATCGGAGTTGTTTTTAATTCCATCAGGCACACGGTGATGGTAAGCAGGCCTTTTATTGAAGCCAACCTGTTCGTGAACGGTGTCTCCGAGAAAGAATACGCGGTAGACGCCCGGACAGCTCTTAACGTGGAAGTGCGTTACGTTAACCACCTGGACACAAGGGTTGATAATTTGAAAATAAACGCGAAAATTTCGGGGAATGCTTATAACCGCACTACGGTAAGGCCCCAGCTCGGATTTTATAATTCTTCCACCAACACGATAACGTGGGACAGAAATTCTAACAACAAGCTTCGGGAAGTGGACCCGGGGGAATCCGATTCGGTGGTGTTTTCTGTTTCTCCACTGCCACTTTTTTCAGCAGAAGGGGGAGTTCTTACCGACCCAGTTATAAATATTGAAGTCAGCGTAGAGGGACAGCAAGCCATAGAGGGATTTGAAAATAAGGAATTACAAAATTCTTCTTCCGCGCTGGTGAGAATAATTTCCGACGTTGGGTTTACGCCGAAGGCCTACTACTACTCCGGACCGATTAAAAATTCGGGACCAATCCCTCCTAAGGCCGAACAAGTAACCACCTACACTATTTTATGGACACTGACCAATACATCCAACAGCATCTCGGGCGCGCAGGTAAACGCCACTCTTCCTCCATGGATGAATTTTGAAGGCTCAATTTCACCTGCCGGACAAGACGTGACATATGATGCCGCCGCTCGGGCAATAAAATGGAATGCGGGCAGAATTCCTAAAGGCGCCGGAATTTCAGCCGCTTCTCCGACTGTTGCATTTAAGGTTTCTTTCAAGCCTTCGGTTTCGCAAGTCGGTTCTACTCCGAACATTATAAATTCCTCTATTTTGACTGGGCGTGACGATTTTGCTAAGGTGGACGTGAGGGTAAACAAGGGGCCACTCACCACGAAAATGGAAGGCGACGCGGCGTTCCCCCAAAATGGAGGCATCGTAGCTCCGTAACACACAATGAAAAACCAAGAAAAAAATGAAAATGATTTAATGGAAAAAATAGTTTCACTCTGCAAAAGACGCGGATTTATTTTTCAAGGTTCGGAAATATACGGCGGGATGGCTGGAATGTATGATTTTGGTCCTTATGGTGTTGAGCTTTTAAATAATATTAAATCAGCTTGGTGGAAAGAACATGTCCAGAAACGAGACAATTATTTTGGTCTTGATTCAGCTATGTTTAAAGATCCGCGAGTTTGGGATGCGTCAGGGCATACCAGCGGTTTTTCGGATCCGTTAGCAGAATGTAAAAAATGTAATACTCGTATCCGAGTCGATAAAGAATTGGAGAAAGTTGGAGTCACTGCAGATGAAAAAATGTCTGAAATTGAACTCAATACTTTATTTACTGAACACAAAACAAAAATTAAATGTCCTAAGTGTGGGGCAAGCGATTTTACGCCAGTGCGCGCGTTTAATTTATTAGTCAAGACCAATATGGGTGATTTTACGGGCAAGAATGAAACCCCAGTATATTTACCAGGGGAAGCATGTCAGGGGATATATCTCAATTTTAAAAATGTAGTTGATACCACTCGCGCCAAAATACCTTTTGGTATTGCTCAGATAGGTAAGGCATTTCGTAACGAAATATCTCCACGTAATTTTCTTTTCCGAACTCGTGAACTCGAACAGGCTGATACTCAATATTTTGTGCGTCCACATGAAAACAAAGAAGCATACGAAAAAATAAAACAAGATCGTTTCAGTTGGTATATAAAAATGGGAATAAAACCAGAAAATCTTCGTTTCAAACAGCACGAGAATCTAGTATTTTATGCTGCGGATGCGTGGGACATTGAATACAATTTTCCAGCAAATGGTTTTGATGAGCTTGAAGGTATCCACGACAGAACAGATTACGATCTGACTCAGCATATGAAATTTTCTGGGACAGATTTGAATTATACTGATCCGAATACTAACGAAAAATATATTCCTTGGATTTTAGAAACTTCCGTAGGTCTTGGTCGCATGTTTCTGGCTTTTATTTCTGAAGCTTATACTGAAGAAGATTTTGATGGTGAGCTTCGCACTGTTCTTAAGCTTGCATACCGACTTGCTCCAATCAAAGCTGCTGTTTTTCCATTGTTAAAAAACAAACCTGAACTTGTGGCAAAGGCGCGTGAAGTCTATGAAATGCTCCGAGAAGATGTGCGGACTGAATGGGATGACAATGGCAACGTCGGCAAGCGATATCGTCGTCAGGATGAAATTGGAACGCCATTTTGTATAACTATAGATTTCGAAACGATTGAACAGGATGTGGGAGTGACTGTGCGAGATCGTGATACAGGGAAACAAGAGAGAGTAAGAATTGAGGACTTGAAAGATTATATAAAAGAAAGAATAAGCTAATGAAATTTTCAAAGAAAACACTTAAAAACGGATTAAGGGTTATTACTGTCCCGATGAAAGACAATCCTACGGCAACAGTGCTCGTGCTTGTGGAAGCAGGCTCAAAATATGAAGATAAAAAAGTGAACGGGATATCTCATTTTTTGGAGCATATGTGCTTCAAGGGAACGGAGAAAAGACCGAAAGGCATAGATATCTCCAAGGAGTTGGACGCGCTCGGAAGCCAATACAACGCTTTTACCGGGCAGGAATACACGGGATATTATGCCAAATCCGACGCCCGACACTTCGGTAAAATTTTTGATATTGTGTCCGATATTTACCTGAACTCCACTTTCCCCGAAGCGGAAATGCAGAAAGAAAAAGGGGTGATAATAGAAGAAATAAATATGTATGAAGACATGCCGAACAAGCATGTGCAGGATTTGATGATGAAGCTGCTCTACGGGGATACTCCCGCGGGCTGGAACATAGCGGGGGAGAAAAGCAACATTCTTTCCATGAAACGGGACGATTTTGTTAAATACAAAAAGGCGCAATATCTGCCCGAGGCGACTGTCCTTATTGTGGCGGGCCGTGTGACCGAAAAAGAAGTAATGAAGGAAGCCAATAGGATTTTCGGCGCGATTCCGCGGGGAAATAAAAAAGGAAAAATAAAAGTCAGAGAAAAACAGTCTAAACCCGAAGTTTTGGTGAAGTTTAAAAAAACAGATCAGACCCATTTCGTGTTGGGTGTGCGAACCTTCGACTTGTTCAACAAAAAAAATACAGTGCTTTCTGTCTTAAGCGGAGTTTTGGGCGGGGGTATGAGCTCCCGACTTTTCCAAAAGCTTCGCGAAGAGATGGGGGTGGGGTATTATGTCCGAGCTTACAACGATGTCTATACCGACCACGGATTTTTTCAAATTTCAGCGGGCGTGGATAATAAAAGAATCCATGAAGTCATAGAGGCTGTTTTGGAAGAATGCCGAAAGCTCAAAAAAGAAAAAGTAATCCCGGAAGAGCTCAACAAAGTGAAGGAATGCCTGATAGGCAACATGAAACTTTCTCTGGAATCCAGCGACGACATCGCGAATTTTTATGGTTCGCAAGAACTTTTAAAACGGGAAATAAAAAATGCGGAAGATAAGACTAAGGAGGTAAGGAAGGTTACGGCGGAGCAAATACAAGAAATGGCGAATAAGATTTTCAAGGATAATTCTCTCAATTTGGCGTTAATCGGTCCGTTTAAAGAGAAGGCTCCTTTTTCCAAAAACCTCAAATTCTAACTTTTTTATTTGCAGTTTTCTGTGCTATCATATTTCTATGACTTCTCCTGAGCAACCCACAACCTTCGCTATTAATACCGGCACAATGATTCGGGCGGTTATGGTGGGGCTCGCGGTATTCTTGATTTGGTTTTTGCGGGATTTAGTGCTAGTCGTCCTTACATCCATTGTTATTGCTTCTTTTATAGAATCGGCTATTCCGCACTTTAGGAAAATAGGAATTAACCGAATCTTGGCTATCGTGGCGATGTATGCGATATCACTACTTACCCTCGCAGGACTCTTTTACTTGTTTGCTCCGCTTCTTATTACGGAAATTTACAATCTTTCAAGTTTCTTCTCTTCTTTTATCCCGGGAGTTTATTGGCTGGACTTTTTCCAAAGTGAAGCTTTTTCCGGCGCCAAAGACATAGTTGGGTCTTTGTCGGGAGATTTCTCCGTGGGTGGGTTGTTGTCTATATCCAGAGCGTTTATCTTAAATCTCTCCGGAGGTTTCTTTACTACTATCTCCGTAGCCTTCGACGGTATTTTCAACTTCGTGCTGATTATAGTTATTTCTTTTTATCTTTCAATTCAAGAGAAAGGAATAGAAAATTTCCTTAGAGTTGTGGTGCCTATCAAGTACGAGAATTACGCCGTAGACCTCTGGAGCCGTTCCAGCCGCAAAATTGCGCTTTGGATGAAAGGTCAGGTAGTGCTGGCTGTTGTGATAGCGGTGCTTATTTACTTGGTTCTGTCGCTTCTCGGTATTGAATATGCTCTGCTTCTGGCTATTATTGCGGGAGTTATGGAACTCGTGCCGTATGGCATGATAGTTGCCTTGATTCCTGCTTTCTCTTTTTCTTATATTTCCGGTGGCTGGTCTAGCGCATTCATGGTGCTGGGAGCGTATCTTATCATCCACCAATTTGAGGTCTTCCTTTTTGCTCCGCTAATTATAGAAAAAGTAGTAGGGCTTTCTCCTGTAGTAATAATTTTATCGGCATTGATAGGGTTTGAACTCGGAGGTGTATGGGGCATATTGCTTGCTATCCCGGTGGCTGTGGTTGTGATGGAATTCATGAACGACGTTGAAAAGGATAAAATTTTAGCCCGAAGCAGCAATAAATAATATGAGCGGTAAAAAAAGTTTCTATATAACTACAACCCTCCCGTATGTGAATGCCGACCTTCATATGGGGCATGCGCTTGAGTTCGTGCGGGCGGACATTATTGCCCGGGCCAAGAAGCTCCAGGGCTTTGATGTGTTCTTTAATACGGGCACCGACGAGCATGGAATGAAGATATACGAGAAAGCCGACTCTCTAGGGAAAGCTCCGCAAGAATTTGTAGATGAAAGCTTTTTGCGATTCAAGGATTCGGTAAAAATTTTCGGAATGGACGAAGAAATTCTTCATTTCGTTCGCACGACCGACCAGCATCACGTGGAGGCAGCCCAGGAATTTTGGAAAAGAGTAAGTGATAATGGGTATATCTATAAGAAATTTTATGAAGCGAAATATTGCGTGGGCTGTGAAGAAAATAAAAGCGATTCCGAGCTTGTAAATGGCGAGTGCCCAATTCATCCCGGGAAAAAGGTAGAAACTATTCAGGAAGAAAATTACTTTTTCAAATACAGTGCATTCGGAGACAAGCTTTCAAAATTTTACGAAGAAAATCTAAACTTTGTTATTCCCGATTTTCGCTTCAACGAAATAAAAGCTTTTGTGGGGCGCGGGTTGCAGGACTTTTCAATTTCCCGTCTAAAAAGCAAAATGCCATGGGGGATTCCTGTGCCGAGGGATGATGACCACGTGATGTATGTGTGGTTTGACGCCCTGACGAACTATATTTCTACCTTGGGCTGGCCCGACCAGACAGAAAACTTTGAAAAATATTGGGTAAATGGAAATCCTACCCAGTATTGCGGGAAGGACAATACTCGTTTTCAGTCTGCTGTGTGGCAGGCGATGCTTATGGCAGCGGGGGTGAAAAATTCTCATCAGATAGTGGTGGACGGGTTCATAACTGCCGACCAAGGTTTGAAAATGTCTAAAACTCTCGGCAATGTAGTAAATCCGAAAGATGTCGTCGCAGAATTCGGCACGGACGCCCTCCGATTTTTCTTAGCGAAAGAAATTTCAAACTTTGAGGATAGTCCTTTCACCATAGAAAGATTCAAGGAGGCCTACAATTCCGGGCTGGCAAACGGCTTGGGGAACTTATCTTCTCGCATACTCACTCTCTCGGAAAAATATTTGGAAAAGTGTCCAGAAATCCCGGAAGAATCAATCCCAAAAGAATTTTTTGAAATTCTTGGAACATTTGATATCAAAAAAGCTGCTGATTCCGTTTGGGATAGAATTCAAGCGTTAGATAAAAAAATTCAAAACACAGAGCCTTTCAAAGTTGTAAAAATTGATGAAACAAAAGGAAAAGAATTAATTACCGAAATGGTTTTAGAGCTTTATGCCATAGCCAGAATGTTAAATCCGTTACTTCCCGCAACCAACGAAAAATTAAAAAAATTAATTAGAGAAAATAAAAAGCCTGAACAGCCTTTATTCCCCCGTAAAGATTGATTATGAAACTAAAAGACCCATTTTCAATTTATTCCCACATTTTTTTCCTTATCCCTTTGTATTTTGCCATTATTGTCGGAGCAAAAATTCACGCAATCATTATCACCGCCCTTTTCCTTGTTTCAATTTTATTCCACGGCTCAAAACCTAAAGGCCCGGTATGGTGGCATAAAACCGGAGAATTAAATATTTACCAAAAAGTTTTTCTCTGGACAGACACTTTCGTCGGCATGTCTTTAATAGTGCTAAACCTCTTTGTGTTTTGGCAAAAAGGTTTTCCGGATGCATTTTGGTGGGCGATGATATTTGCTGTTATTGCGCTTTTTATCCTGTTTTTTAAAACCAAAGAACAAGAATATGATTTTTATCACGGCACCTGGCATATTCTAGCAAGTCTTATAACATTACTTGCGGTAGTATCCTGATATACAAGTGCTATAATAATCTTTCAGAAAGAAAAACCTTATTTGATTATAAATAAATTGCCCAGCCTAACCTTATGTTGAATTAAATGACTCCGAAATACATAGATATACATAGTCATGTGAATTTTTCCGCCTTTGATGCCGACAGGGACGAGGTGATGAAACGTGCTTTGGAGAATGACACCTTGGTAATAAATGTGGGAACCCAGATAGATACTTCACGCAAAGCAGTAGATATGGCTCATCAATACGAAGGCGCATTCGCTATTATTGGGCTTCATCCCATCCACACTGGTGCGTCCTATCACGACGTGAAGGAATTGGGGGAGGGTGGAAAAGAATTTACTTCGCGAGGGGAAACAATAAACAAAGACGCTTACAGAGAACTTTTGAAAGATTCGAAGGTCCTGGGAATTGGGGAATGCGGGCTGGATTATTATAGGTGCGATGAAGACTCTGTAGCAAAACAAAAAGAGGCGTTTATAGCGCAGATAGAACTTGCGAACGAAGTTAACAAGCCGCTCATGCTCCACATTCGCAACAATCCGGAAGACAAAACTAGAAATGCTTATTTTGATTCTCTGGTTCTCCTTAAAGAACACGCCAAGGTAAGGGGGGATGTCCACTTTTTCGCGGGGAACTGGGAGGAAGCGAAGGCGTTTTTAGATTTCGGCTTTACGCTTTCTTTCACGGGAGTTGTTACTTTCACCCATGATTATGATGATGTTATAAAAAACACTCCAATGGACATGATAATGACGGAAACAGATTCTCCCTACGTGACGCCGGCGCCTCACAGGGGCAAGCGGAACGAGCCTTCTTATGTGAGAGAAGTGGTAAAAAAAATCGCTGAAATCAAAAATTTGTCAGAAGAAGAAACAGCGGAAGCAATTATCGCTAACGCCAAGCGAGTTTTCGGCATATAAAATATAATAAAATCGGGAGGGGTTTACTTTTTCAGGGCTTTTTGCTAGTATGAACTTCATGCAAGATAGCGATACAAACGTGGAAATGAATGATAAAAACGAGGCGGAAGGAAGCGCAACCGAGCGAGTATACGAACTCGGCTATTTGTTGGTTCCTACTCTTTCTGAAGAAGAAGTGCCAGGAGCATACGGAAACTTGAAAGACCTTATCTCCACATTGGGCGGAGCACATGTTGCCGACGAAATGCCAAAGATGATACCCCTTGCTTACCAAATGGTTAAAGTAATTTCAAACATTCGGAACAAGTTTAATACCGGGTATTTCGGATGGATTAAATTCACCATGGAGGCGGACAAGGTTTTGGAATTGAAGAAGAAGCTTGACCTTGATACCACTATAATCAGATTTTTGATACTAAAAACAGTTAAAGAAAACACTATCGCCGCCAAGAGGTTCGTGCGAAGCGATATGCACAGGAAGCCAAAGACCACTAAAGCAGAAGGGGATGCCGAAGCTGCTCCTATCAATAAAGAAGAAATAGATAAAGAAATAGACGCCATGGTTGCGGTGTAGATTATTCATAAAATTGTAAAATCATGTATTTAAACAAAGCAATTGTGATAGGAAATCTTACACGCGACCCAGAACTGCGTTCTTTGCCTTCAGGCATAAAGGTCTGCACGTTCTCATTGGCCACCAACAGAGTATGGAAGGACAAGAATGGCGCTAGACAGGAATCAACCGACTATCACAATGTTGTGGTCTTCGGAAGACAAGCTGAAACAGTAGCTCAATACATGAAGAAAGGAAGTTCAATATTAGTAGAAGGCAGGATGCAGACCAGGAGTTGGGACGACAAGAATAGCGGGGAAAAGAAATACCGCACCGAAATCGTCGCCGACCGCACTCAGTTTGGTCCGAAGGGGGCGGGAAGTAGCAGTGAGGGAACAACCAGCGCAGGCTCCAAAGCTCCAGCTGCCGAAGGAGAAGTTGACGCTATAGAATATCCCGAAGAAGATATTAACCCAGAAGACATCCCATTTTAATTAAAAAATAAGCAACATTATGAAACAAGATTACTTTTCAGCAAACAATATAAAATTCATAGATTACAAGGATATAGAAATCCTCAAGAAATTTTTGAATCCTAACGGAAAGATAGTTAGTCACAAGAGAACAGGGGTAACTTCCAAGAATCAGCGGGCGTTGGCTATGGCCGTGAAGCACGCTAGATTTATGGGACTCCTTCCATTCGTAGTTAAATAAAAACCTAAACAAAAATCCCCCATATGGGGGATTTTTGTTTATAGGTAAGGAATTTTTTTCTAAACTCTTTCTAGGCATACTTTTTATAATGCAATCTGTCTGGCGGTGCTCCGCCAGCGAACTGCTCGGCGCGACCGCCTGCGCAAGGCATTCTAAAAAGTAAGCCTACGACGAGTTTCGCTATACTCTTTCTACGTATTCTCCGGTTTCGGTATTTACGTTTACTCGATCGCCCTCCTTGATGAACATGGGGGCGTTTAGAGTTGCGCCGTTCTCAAGGGTGATGATTTTGTTTCCTCCTTTGGAGGTATCGCCTCGGACAGCGGGAGGGGCTTCTTTTACCAGGAATTCCATCTTGATAGGCAAGGTAACTTTTATTATTTTTTCTTCATCATCGTCATCCCAGACGAGGGCGACGGCATTTCCGTTCTGCTTCAAAAATTTTGAAGTATCTCCGATAAGCGCTCCGTCGAGCTTGAACCTCTTGCTCTTGTCTTCAGGGTCGCAAAACCAGAACTCTCCTTTGCTTTCGTATAAAAAAGTAATGTCCTTCTTGTTGATGTCTGCCTCATGAGCTGATTCAGAAACGTGGAAAGTGGCAGGGAAGACCTTGCCCGATATCAAGCTTTTGAGTTTGACTTGGTTCTGAGGTTTCCTTTGCTGGGTGCGGGCTACGTGGCTCTCTACGACTTCACAAGGCTCGTCGTTGTGGATAATTATTTTCTTTTCGCGAATTTCGCTGTAATCTAATTGTGACATAGGCATTATACTATCAGAATAAACTGCATTCCGCAATAAACACCTTTTTGACAATTAGCACTTTTTCGTGTTAAATGCTTTTTGAAGGAGGTAGGTATGACATACCTACGGGGCGTTGAGACCTACGGGGTCGAGGATGGGAAGTACTTCAGACAGTGGAGTTTCCTCGACAAGGAGGAGAGGACGCAAGTCTTCCTCCTCGCCGCTGAGATGGAGGACGTCCACAAGCGTCAGGACGTCGTCGAGATGAACCTGCGAGAAGTCTCGGAGGTCGTTTCCGAGGGGACCCTCCAGGGGATGGTCGACGGTCTGTTCGAGAGGATGGAGCCCATTCTCAAGGCCACAGACGTCGTGCGCATCGCTGTCGGAGAAGGTCTGAAGTAGGGGAGAAGTCACAATCGGTTGAGCTGGTGTGGACAGGGAGCTGTCGCACTAGCTCTTTGTTCTTTTACTCCAATTTTTATTTTAAGCTTCCTCTGCAAACTTTTTCTTTATAACTTTCATTATTTCTCCTGAGATTTTTTTATCTCCTTTTAGAAATGTGCGGGTAGCGTCATATCCGACTCCGAGCTTTACCTTTTCACTACCTTCGGGTGCGTAGAAATACGAGTTTCCGCTTTTTTCTATAATTTTAAATTTTTCTCCGAGCGCCATGATTTCTCCCTCTCTGGAAATACCTTCGTTGTAGATGATATCAAATTCCGTCTGCTTGAACGGAGCGGCGACTTTATTCTTCACTATTTTCACGCGGGTGCGGGAACCGACGACATCTTCCCCTTTTTTGATTTGAGCGATTTTTCGGATATCAAGCCGGACAGAAGTATAGAATTTCAGAGCTTTTCCTCCCGGGGTTGTTTCCGGGTTGCCGAACATTACTCCTATCTGCATTCTGATTTGGTTTATGAAAATAACCGATGTTTTAGAGCGGGCGACAATAGCAGTCAGCTTCCTTAACGCTTGAGACATAAGGCGAGCCTGCTTGCCGACGTGGTATGCTCCCATGTCTCCTTCAATTTCATCCTTCGGCGTGAGGGCGGCAACAGAGTCAATGACGATAACATCAATTTTCCCGGTTCGCACCAAAGACTCCACGATTTCAAGTGCCTGTTCTCCGTTGTCGGGCTGAGAGATAAGAAGGTCGTTTATATTTACTCCGAGTTTCTTGGTGTAGTCGGGGTCCATGGCGTGTTCGGCGTCTATGTATGCGCATATACCGCCCAATTTTTGAGCTTCAGCCACAATGTGAAGCGAGAGAGTGGTTTTCCCCGAAGATTCAGGTCCGAATATTTCAATAATTCTTCCGCGGGGGATTCCGCCTACTCCGAGAGCCATATCAAGTCCGATGGAGCCCGTGGGGATGACGTTTATATCCACCTTTGGCGAATCTCCGAATTTCATTATGGAACCTTCTCCGAATTTGGTTTGGATGGCTTTCAGCGTGTCATTTAGAACTTCGCTTCCGCCTCCTATAGTCTTATCTTCCCTTTTTTCTTTTTTCTTTGCCATATCTATTTTAAATTCAAATAAAAGAAATATTTACTGAATTTTGTAAGTTAATTTATAATTTTCTTCATCCACATAGCCGAACTTATCTTCTGCGCGGATGCTCACTATATTATACCCCGAAAGGAGAGCGATAGTTTCTTCAAAGTCTCCCGCCTGGTTTATTGATATTTCACGTCCGTTTAGCGTCAGGTGAATGGCGTTTCGGGCGTTTCCCGTTATTTTTTGGACATTCTCCGTGTAGGTTACGCCGTCCTCCAGACTGATACCTTTTATTTTTACCCCAAAGAGCAAGTCTTTAGACACAAAAACAGCGTAACCTACCATCAAGATGAAAAAAATAAACACCCCTCCCATTTTCGCTATTTTTTTTACATCTCTGGTCATTTTTTATTTTTCTAAGCAGGGAGTTACTTTTACGAATGGTCTCTAGATTTGTTCCGAGGACCTGAGTAAAAGAAACTCCCTGCGGCAGATTTTAAATTACGGTGTCTCCTTCGTCTGTTCGCTCTATTTTCTCAAGCACCTCTCTCGGCTTGGCGCCGTCGCCCGGTCCTATGACTCCTCGTTCTTCCAGCTTATCCATTAGTCGGGCAGCGCGAGCGTAACCAAGTTTCAATTTTCTTTGCAGGTAGGAGGTGGAAGCTTTTCCCGCTTCCATGACGCATGCCCTGGCTTCTTCATACATTTCGTCATCATCTTCCATGCCGTCTTCTTCCAGGGAGGCTTCAAATATACTCTTATCAGCCGATATGGACCCTACCGATAGAGAAATTTCTTCGGAGATTTCGTCTTTATAAGCGTCGGCAAGATATTTTACAACTTTCTTTACTTCCGCTTCGGAGATGAAGGCGCTCTGCAGTCTTTCGGGCTGAGCTTCCCCAGAAGAGTAAAGCATGTCTCCCGCTCCGAGGAGCTTCTCGGCTCCGCCCGCATCCAGGATTGTTCGGGAATCTATTTGGGAAGAAACTTTAAGCGCTACACGAGCAGGAATGTTTGCCTTGATAAGACCTGTAATAACGTTGACTTCGGGTCTCTGGGTAGAAAGTATTAAATGTATTCCCACTGCGCGGGACATTTGAGCTAAGCGAACAATTGCTGATTCTAATTCTCGGGGGTAAGTGCTCATTATGTCGGCGAGCTCGTCTATTATAATGACTATGTAAGGCATTCGGTCAGCGTTTATTTCCTCTTCCACTCCTTCGCTGTTGGTCTTCAGCTTCTTCGGCGACTTATTGAAGACGTTGTTGTGGTAAGACTCAATGTCCCGCACGGATTCCGCTTCCAATATGTCATATCGACGGTCCATTTCTTTTGCCGCCCATTTGAGGGCAAGGATTGTTTTCTTCGCTTCGGTAATAACAGGGGTGAGAAGGTGGGGGATGTTGTTATATAGAGTAAGCTCCACCCGTTTTGGGTCTATGAGGATAAGCTTGAGGTCATCGGGGCCGTTCCTATATAGAAGGGAAGTAATCATGGAATGGATAGTCACGGATTTCCCGGAGCCTGTTGTTCCTGCCACCAAGGCATGAGGCATTTTTGCCAAGTTCCCAAATACTGCCTTGCCGGAAATAGCGCGTCCCAGAGCCGTCGTCAGAGGCTTTGAAGAATTTACGAATTTATCGTCGGCTAGGAGAGTCGCAAGCCCGACGATGGACTTGGACTTGTTCGGAATTTCAATACCCACGAGAGATTTCCCCGGAATAGGTGCTTCTATTCTAATAGGATGCGCTGCTAGAGAAAGGGCGAGGTCATTCTGAAGTCCCACGATGCGTGAGAGTTTCACTCCTTCGGCAGGCTTGAGGGCGTATCTGGTTACGGTAGGTCCGACGGTGATTTCATCCATTTCTACTTCAATGCCGAAGTTTGCGAGAGTGCGTTTTATTATATTCGCGTTTGCCTTGATGTCTCCCGTGTTTGGTTTGCCCTTATCTTCTTCCAAGAGCGACAGTGGGGGAGGGATGTAGGTAGACACGAGTCCGCTTCTCATCTTCCTGATTGGCATTTCTTCTTCTTCCGGCTTTTCTTCTTTCTTCTTGCCTACCCCGAGAGCGCTTTTGATTTTCGCTCCGGCGCTTTCTTTCGGTTCTTCATCTTCTTCCACCGGTATAGCTTTCAGAACTTCTTTTGCTTCGTCTTCGTTAAGAGACACTTCCTCCAACTTTTCTTTTTTAGAGAACAACGCCATAATTTTGCGACCGATAGGGGCGAGGCTGAACTTGGCATCAAACATTATTGAAATTGAGATTATCAGAATAGCGAAAAGGAACACCAGGCTGGCGTATTTTTCAAAAAGCGCCAAGAACGGCTTTGCCAATATTTCTCCGAAAAATCCTCCAGCGTGAGTGGCGGATGTTATGTCTATGATGCCCAAGCCTGAGAGCAGAAACATTGTTCCGCTTACCATACGAGTCCAGCCGATATCAGGAGCTTCGGACTTCATAAAAGAGCTTGCGAGCAAGAAAAAAAGTATCGGCACCAAATAGTAACCGATGCCGAGAAGGTAGAAGAGTTTTTCATATACGAATGCTCCCGCCACTCCCGCCGCGCCGAACGCTGACATTAAAAAGAAGAAGGCGAAGACAAGGCATATCACCGCGATGATTCCATGTTTGGTCTGAGTTTTTAATCCGTTTCCCGACTTGCTCTCATTCTTGTTATTTTTCCTATCAGTCCTTTTTTTATTTTGTTTCATAATTTTTCATTTTTCCCGCCCGTACCGAACGGTACGTTCGGGCGGGTGCCATATGGGTGTATTTTATCACATTTTATTTTTTCCCGCAGACCACTCAAAACACAGAATTGGTGCAAAACTTGGCTGAATATTTTTCTTGAAGTAAAGTTTTTCATTGGCGGGGTTGGTGTTAAATATAGTCCGAATATTTTTCTGCTAAAAAATTTCTCAAGACTCGCGCCGCCGCGCTCCGTAGCCTATATTTAACACCAACCCCGCCACCTCTTAAAAACAAGATATAGTTTTAAAATGACTACGGAGGCCGACGGGCCGAGTCCTGAGCAAAAATTCAGAAGAATTTTATGCGTGCATTTTAAAACTATATCTTGTTTTCTCTCCCTTAAAGGACTTGCAATCAAGGCGGAGGAGTATATAATGGACAGCATGTTTAGAGACAAGAAAGACATTCAGGAAAATCTCAAAGACTCCTCCGGGGACATGGGTCTCGCCATAAAGGACAGCCCAAATTCTATTTCATACACAAAGACCGATAAGCTAGTAACTGCTTTGTATATGGTCACGGACATCATAGACAAAGACGAACCTCTAAGGAACAAATTAAGGACATTGGGCACAAACATAATATCGGACATAAACGACGTTCCCGCGGGAGCTTGCGCCAGGATATCCGAAGTCATGTCCTTTTTAGACATCGCATTTGCCATGAATATCATCTCTCAGATGAACTGCAATATTTTAAGAAAAGAATTCTCGGAACTTGACCAAGCTATCAGGGAGTCCGGAGACAATGGGGCAATACTGGCAAGGGGAGAAAGAAAGATAAACCTTTCAGAATTTTTCACGGAAGACGAATCGGAAGATTCCCACCCTTCTCTCCTGAAAGAAAATTTTTCTTCGCATCATGGACGCGCCCCCCGCAGCCTCGGAGTTCAAAAAGGAGGAACCCTCCTCAAGGCCTTGAAGGGGATAGAAGGAGGTGTCCATGTGTCCGATAAAACTTCACATATGTCCGATAGAGTTCACGAACATCACACTGCCGAGCACTTTGATGTCCTAAAGAAACAACGCCGTGAAGATATATTAAATGTAATAAAGATTATGGGTGGAAGCGCTACCATAACGGACATAAAGGACAAGGCCAAGACCTTGCCAGCCGGAATAGGTTCGCTATCCTCTTGCGGAGAAAAAACGCTCCAGAGAGAGCTTCTGTCTATGCTCAAAGACGGTGTCCTTAAGAAAACCGGAGAAAAAAGATGGAGCCGATATTTCGTGAAATAACTCTACACGCTTAAGTGTTGCATTTGATAAAAAAGTATGATAATATAAGGCTGAGATGACTTGTCTTTGCGACAGGTTATCCACATAATATATTGCCTTATTTTTTGGCTATATATTATAATGTAATTGTATTCGCATGTTGCACGTCATGTGTAATGTGCGGACGCAAATTGTATTTATTTTCCCCTAACCATCTCTTTGGATTTCGTCGAAAAAATCCAAAAAAAGATGAAGAGGAAAGTAAGGAAAGGTCATTGAAAATTAAATACTCACCCGAGTGCCGAATTAAAACTTTGGCAGGAGGGGGAAGATTTGTTTTCAGTGTGTTAGTTCGTCTTTATTCGTTGTTTCGTATCCGCTGCATTATTAAAATTTATAAATTATAAGCGGAGAGGGGATGACGATAAGAAAAAAATACGCTTTTAGTTTTGTCGAAACTTATTAATGGCGTAGAAAATTAGAAAATTATATGAGTAAATTATTTAAATCAAAATTCCTTCTTGGAGTTATGGTTGTAGCCGTATTGGTTGTAGGCGGAGTTGCATTTGGTGCAAGCGACGCTTCAGCTGATTGTACAATCGTGAATACCTTGAGGGTTGGTTCTGTAGGCGATGAAGTAAAGTGTTTACAGGGCAAAGTTGGAGCAACCGCTGACGGCAAGTTCGGTCCTATGACTGCAACTTCTGTTAAGGCTTTCCAAGCTTCCAAAGGATTGTCCCCTGACGGTGTCGTAGGTCCTATGACCCGCGCAGCTTTGATGGGAGCTCCTACAGGAAACTTCCCAGCAGGTTGTACTTCAGCTTCTGGATTTAGTTCTACAACTGGTCTTCCATGTAACAGTGGTCCATCAGCAGGACTTCCAGCAGGTTGTTCTTCAACTGCAGGGTTCTCTCCTCTAACTGGCACAAAGTGTGATAGTTCAGCAGCCCCAACACCTGATGGTGATCTAGCAGGAACAGCAGGAACTGTTACATATACCCAGTTGTCACAATACACTAATGAAAAGGTGGGAGCTGGCGTAACTGATACAAAAATTGCTGGATTTGAACTTGAGGCATCAGACGGAGATGTATCACTTAGGTCATTCAAACTAACCTTTAGTTCCACTGGAAATGCAGCAGCAGATTCAGATCGTCTTATTGATTACCTTGATTCAGTATCAATCTGGCAAGGTGAAGAAGAAATCGGTTCTGCTGACACAGTAGACTTCACGAGAGACAGCGCTGGTGTTTATTCAAAGGTTGTGACTGTTTCTGACGCTATCGTTAGAGATGGTGATACGGAGAAATTCTACATCGCCGTTAACGCAGCAAACAACATAGACTCAGCAGATATTGACTCAGATTCTTGGGGTGTTGATCCTATTAACGTAAGATATGAGGATGGAGGTGGTGTAGTGTCAACAGATACTATCACACAGGCTGAAATCCCACTTAACTTCGTTACTTCCGCATCAGCAACTGATACTGAACTTAAGCTAACAGTTGATTCAACATTGAAGGCTGGTGTTCAGACTGCGAATGTAACTTCTGACACAAATGATGTTCTTATCTTAAAGGGTACTTTGGAAATAGAAGGTTCATCTGATGTTTGGTTGGATGAAGTTCCATTCTTGTTTACTACAAACGCTACAAACGCGGATGCTGTATCAAACACTGTATACTTTACTATTGACGGAACAGAATTCTCAGAATCTATGGGTTCTGCAGTAGGAACTACAGAAGTTATTACCTTTAACGAGCTTGATAAGACTCTTGCTCCTGGTAAATACACATTTACTGTTACAGCAGATGTGAATGATATTGAGGACAGCACATTTGACGAAGGAGACTACTTGTTAGCAGAATTGGATGCTACTCGTCGTGCTTCTATCGTTGCTCTTAACACAGAGGGTGGCGATCAGTTGACTGACGCTACAGAAATGACTGGTGTTGCCGCAGGTACCATCCAGTACTTCTATTCAAAGTCACCAACGGTTACAGTAGAATCAAAGTCTATCGTAGCTAACGATAACGGTTCAAGCGCTCCATCTTCTGCAACTGCTAAGATGAGACTAAAGATTGTAGCTAACGGCGGAACCATCTACCTTAACGGTGATGATGAAACCACACAAGCTGAAGAGTTCTTTGGTATAGCTGTTGATGGAGGGGATGCAAGTTCTTCAATCAGCGCTACGGGATATACATTTACACCATCAGGCACTTATACTGTTACAAACAGTGGTGCTGATAATGAATACTTCACTATGAATGAAGGTGACATAATGTATATTGACATTGAAGCTACAGTCGTAGAAGCTACCGGTTCAGCTGCTATACTAGTAGGTATGAAGGGAGACGAAATTTCCTTCGGTACTGATAGTACATCTGGAGCTACTCGTTCAGCTAACGACTTGAGCTTCACAGCGTTAACTGATCTCTTGAAGACAGGAAAGGTAACATTGGATAGCTAATCCGATTAACCTGACTTCTTTAAACTCTGGTTAATACGCCTTAAAAAGTATTACAAAACAACCCCCGCCTCTTACGAGAGGCCGGGGTTTTTTGTTGTTCTTTTTTGTTGTATAATTAGACTATATGAATCCCGTTAGAAGCCCCCGCCCGCTTTCGCCAGAGCAAAGCGATGGCGGGTGGGGCGATCGCAATGTAAAAACAAATAAAAATATGAAGTTAAATATTGTAAGAATTAATAACTTAACATATCAGATACGCGAGATGATCGCGATCTGCTTCTAAACGGGATGAATTCAATCATCAGAAAAATAATCTTGGTTTTCATTTTTATATTGCCTTTTATAATTTTCCCATATACACCATATTCAATGGTGTTTTCAAAATCTCTTTTTTTAGAGGGTGTTACTCTCGTTATTGGTGTTCTTTGGATAATGGGCAAATTATTTAAAACAGAAACAGAAACAGAAAAAATTTCTAGAAATATCACCCTCTTTGTATTTGGAGTTTATGTTTTTTCTCTTTTAATTTCTGCTCTTAGTAGTTTTGTTCCCGGACTTTCATTTTGGGGAACCTTGGACCATGGGACCGGAGCTGTTTTTATGCTGTGTTTATTCCTTTTTTCTGTCATTACCAGTTCGGTGTTTAAAAAGATAGAAGATTGGTACACACTTTTTACAACTTTTGTGATTTCAGGAATTATTTTCACCTCGGGAACTTTTTTATCAGAAATGGGGATGAATTTTTTTCCCACTATAACGATCAATGCTTCAGGAGGTTTTCTTGTTGGCAACTCATCTTGGGCGGGAATTTATCTTGCTTTTGTTTTTTTTATAAGCCTAGGACTTACATTTTCACCACAAAACAAAAGTCATAGAGTTATTGGTTTTTTGGGTTTAATCTTTACATTTTTTAACCCAATTATTACTGGCTTTATAATTCCGGCCCCTGATCAGTCTTTTCGGCTCATTGGTTTAGCTCGAGCATCATTATACTCTATTTTTGCTGGTACTAGTTTTTTTGTTCTTTATTTGTTTTTTAGAAAAATAACATCTATAAAGTGGAGAAAGATATGTATAGGAAGTTTTATTACGATTTTGGTTGCAGTATCTTTGTTTGTAGTAATCAGCCCAGGTGTGTTTCGTCAGGGCATATCTGAAACAGCCGGTCCAAATAGATTGATCTTTTGGGATATTGCAGTTTCTAGTTTCAAAGAACATCCAGTTCTGGGGTGGGGTGGTGATACTTATCAGTTTGCATATGCGAAATATTTTAACCCAATTATTACTTCTCCAGGTTATTCTCCAGAATATTGGGCAGATCGTGCACATAGTATATATTTTGACGAACTTCACGCTGGAGGTTTTATTGGTTTTATTTTACTTATGTTTTTGTATGGAATAATTTTATTTGGTCTTTTACGTAATGGAATAAAACAAAATGATGAAAATAATATTTTGTTTATGGCTTTGGCGGCTGGGTTAATCTCTTTTTTGATACAAGGGCTGTTGTTGTTTCAGACTATTGTTGGTTGGGTGGTTGTGTCTATAGTTATTGCTTTTGTTGCTAATTTTTGTTTTATGGATAGAAATGTAATTGATACTAAGATTGAGAAGAATAAAAAAAGAAATAAAGACAGTGATAATACTTTTCGTAATTTGTTTTCAGTAGTTGTTATAGTGATTTTTGGATTTTTATTTTACTATGTAATAATTGTGCCTTATCGTGTTGCTAATATGTTGGCTAGATTTCCGACTGAGTCTTATAGTAAAAGGTTAGAGCTTTATAAAGAAATAGATAATGCTTATATAGGAAATACCACAGATTTAGGAAATATTTTTTTACCATATCATATTAGACTTAGGCAAATATTGAAAAAAGGACTCAAGGATGAAGAAAAAAAATTAATGATAAACGAAGCCAAAGAAATTATTAGAATTTTGGATAATGGTTTAAAAAAGCAAGATTACAAAGAGCTGAAAATTTTGATGGGACAAGCAGGATTTTACTCAGTAGTTATAGCGTTAACTGACGGACAGGAAAGACAAGCTTATTATGATCAAAGTCTGTTTTATGTGGAAAAAATGAAGCTAGCTTCTCCTCAAAGCCCGACACCAGAAATAGCCAAAGCCCTGCTAGACATTTCCCTCAAATATGGCGAAGAAGGTCTGGATCTTTTAAATTTGGATAAAGAAAAAGCTATAAAAGAAAGTAATAATAATTAATTTATGGAAAAAATAATTGTAACAGGTGGAGCGGGGTTTATAGGTTCACATATTGTAGATGCTCTTATTGAGGAAGGATACGAAGTGCATGTCGTAGACAATATGTCAGCTGGGAGAAAAGAAAATATAAACCCAAAAGCAGTTTTACATATAGTAGATATAAGAGAAAAAGAAAAGCTGATCCCGATATTTACAAATGCAAAATATGTATTTCATGAAGCAGCATTTCCGCAAGTTCAGTATTCCATAGAGAATCCCGTTGAAACTAACGCGATTAACGTAGAAGGTACTTTAAATATTTTAGAGGTTTCTAGGATAAATAAGGTTAAGAGGGTAATTTTTGCTTCTTCTTCTGCTGTATATGGTGACCAAGATATATTACCCATAACCGAAAGCATGGAAGCGAGTCCACTTTCTCCATATGGCGCACAGAAATACATAGGTGAAGTTTATATGAAACTTTATGCGCAGATTTATGGAGTAGAGACTATCTCTCTTCGGTATTTTAATGTGTATGGACCTAGGCAGAGCGCAAGTGGTGCCTACGCGTCGGCGATTCCTAAATTTATAGAATTTCGGCAGAAGAACGAACCACTTTCTATCACCGGAGACGGCGAACAGACTAGAGATTTTGTAAATGTTAAAGATATAGTTTCTGCCAACATTTTGGCCATGAAAGGGGATAAGGTAGGAAAAGGGGAAGTGTTAAATATCGGAGGAAATAATCAATACTCTATCAATTACATTGCAAAACTGGTGGGAGGAGAAGTTTCTTATATTCCTCCTCGAATAGAACCTAGAAATACCCAAGCAGGAATATCAAAGGCTAAGGAGTTCTTAAATTGGGAACCACGTGTTGTCCTGGAGGAAGGCATAGAAGAATTAAAGAAGTATAACAATATTTAACATGTCTCCCGTTAGAGATCACTTATGTTTTATTACACATATACTTTAAAAAGTAAGAAAGATGGCAAAATTTATACAGGATATACGCAAGACCTACGGAAGCGCCCGAGTGAGCATAATAAAGGTTTATCTACATATACTAAAGGACGAGGCCCATTTATTTTGATATACTACGAAGGGTGCTTATTAAAAGATAAAGCTAGGTCGAGAGAATTATATTTAAAATCAGGAATGGGCAAGCGTTATCTAAAAAATAGATTAGGCGCTTCCTACCTCTAACGGGATGAAAGATAAAAAAAGGGCTTTAATTATAGGTATTACAGGGCAGGATGGGTCATATTTGGCTGAATTTTTGCTAGAAAAAGGCTACGAGGTTCATGGAATGATAAGGCGTTCTTCCAGCTTCAACACCGAAAGATTGGACAAAATATATGAAGATCCGCACGTGGACAATCGTCATCTAGTTCTTCATTATGGAGATCTGTCTGATTCCAACAGTATAAATAATATGGTTAATAAAAGTAAACCGGACGAGATTTATAACTTGGGTGCGCAGAGTCACGTAAGAGTAAGTTTTGATATTCCCGAATATACTGCTGACATAGATGCGCTTGGAACATTACGATTGCTAGATGTTATAAAGGAACAAAGTTATCCAATAAAATTTTATCAAGCGGGGTCAAGTGAAATGTTTGGGAAAGTTTTAGAGACTCCGCAAAAAGAAACAACGCCATTCAACCCCCAGAGTCCCTATGGTTGTGCCAAAGTATTTTCGCATATGATTTGCGTGAATTATCGCGAGGCTTATAATATGTTTATTTGCAATGGTATACTTTTTAACCATGAATCTCCGAGGAGGGGGCGGACTTTTGTTACTAAAAAGGTGGTGGAAGGTCTCGCAGATATAAAACTAGGGAAAAAAGAAAAAATATTTTTGGGAAACCTAGATGCCAAACGGGATTGGGGTTATGCCAAGGACTATGTGCGGGCTATGTGGCTGATGCTCCAGCAAGATACTCCTGATGATTACGTGATAGCAACAGGAGAGACACATTCCGTCCGTGAGTTCGTGGAATATGCGGCATCTTTGGTTGGTTATAAAATTGTTTGGCAAGGGTCAGGATTGGAAGAAGTTGGTATAGATGAAAAATCAGGAAAAGTCCTCATCAGTATAGATGAAAATTATTACAGGCCGTCGGAAGTAGATGTATTGTTGGGAGACAATACAAAAGCAAAAGAGAAATTAAACTGGGATACCAATGTAAAATTTAAAGACCTTATAGATTTAATGGTAAAAGAAGAATTTGAAGAGCGGGGACTTCCCAGTAAAGATTATATAAAATAATTATGAACAAAGATGCAAAAATATATATTGCGGGGCATAATGGGCTAGTTGGTTCTGCTATTGTGCGGGAATTGCAAAAGAACGGCTACTCAAATCTTTTAACAAGAACTCGCGTGGAACTGGACCTGACTAGGCAAGATCTAGTAGAAGGGTTTTTTAACAAAGAGAAACCGGATTATGTTTTTCTGGCTGCGGCAAAAGTCGGGGGAATCCTAGCCAACGATACACATCCAGCAGATTTTATCAGAGATAACTTGATGATAGAAACGAATATTATAGACTCTGCTTATAAAAACAAAGTTAAGAAACTTTTATTTCTGGGGAGTTCTTGTATATATCCTAGAAATGCTCCTCAGCCGATGAAAGAAGAATACCTACTAACAGGCGAGCTTGAACCTACCAACAAGGCTTATGCTACAGGGAAAATAGCTGGTATAGTCATGTGTCAGGCTTACAACAAGCAGTATGGGGCAAATTTTATAAGTGTAATGCCGACCAATCTGTATGGCGAGGGTGACAATTTTGACTTGGATAATTCGCATGTACTTCCGGCAATGATAAGAAAGTTCAATGATGCTAAGAAAAATAATGCACCGGAAGTAACTTTATGGGGGAGTGGTAGCCCGAAAAGAGAATTTCTATATGTAGATGATTTAGCCAATGCTTGCGTATATCTCATGAATAATTATAATAATTCTGAAATATTAAACATCGGCACCGGAGAAGATTTATCCATTCTAGAATTAGCTAATTTAGTAAAAGAAGTTGTAGGATATGAAGGGAGTATTGTGTGGGATTCATCAAAGCCGGACGGCACCCCTCGCAAGTTGCTTGATGTGTCTAAAATACGCTCTTTAGGCTGGAAACACAGCACTAGCCTGAAAGAGGGTATAAAACACACTTACGAGTGGTATAAAGCTAACCAAAGCCTATAAAATGATAACTGTAAGATTAAAAGGGGGTTTGGGTAATCAGATGTTTCAATATGCCTTAGGGCGTGCTTTGTCTATTAAAAATAACACAACTCTCGGACTAGATATCGGTTTTTATGATATGAATCTAAACCCTAAGAGGCAATACGACCTGGAGGTGTTTAATATTGCCGGAAAAGTTCTGGAGCAGAAAGAAATTCCTTTTTTATACAGATTTTGTCATAAAAGCAAAATTTTGGATAAAATTACAAGATATGGATTTAAAGAAAAATCTTTTGATTTTGATCCGCAGATTTTTTGTCGTGGATCAAGCTTATACATAGATGGATACTGGCAAAGTCCGAAATACTTTGAAGATTTTGAGGATGAAATTAGAAAAGATTTTACTTTAAAAAACCCACCAGTTCAAAACATAGAAGACCTTGCGAAAGAAATAGAGCATATAAATTCGGTGTGCGTTCATGTGCGCAGAGGGGATTATGTAGGAAATAAAAATCATGAAATTGTAGATAATGAATATTATATAAAAGGCATTGAGTATATAAAAAATCATGCGTCAGTAGATAAAATATATGTTTTTTCTGATGACATAGAATGGTGTAAAAATAGTTTAAAATTTGAATTTTCTACGGTATTTGTGGATAGCGTATACGCAGGAGAAAAAGGAGAAGGGCATATGTTTTTAATGAGTAAGTGTAAAAATTTTATAATTGCGAACAGCTCCTTTTCTTGGTGGGCTGCTTGGCTTTCTAACAATAAAGAGAAAATTGTAATTTGTCCCAAACAATGGTTTCCTGATAAATCTATATACACAAACGATTTAATACCAAAAGAGTGGGTAAGAATATGAATCCCGTAGTAGATTTTTAATTAGATTATGTTCTACACATATATATTACAAAGTCAGAAAAATAAAGAACTATATATTGGTTATACTTCAGATTTAAAAAGAAGAGTCGAAGAACATAATCAAGGGTTAAATTTTTCTACAAAAAGATATATTCCATGGAATATCATATACTACGAAGCGTGTATAGAAGAAAGTGATGCTAAGCGCAGAGAGAAATATCTGAAAACAACACAAGGGAATAGATTAATAAAGAGAAGGATAAAAGATTATATTTATAAGTTGAAAAATTTAACAAATTAAAAATTCACTACAGGATGATAAATATAATCAATAAAATTAAAAGTTTAACACTCGAGCAGATAAACAAAAACCTAGTTTTTTTGGCTATTATCGCCTTAATTTACCGAAAAGGTAATTTTTACAATACTTTTGTTCCAAAGCCATTTGAAATAATTCTCGTACTGATTATCATTCTTACATTTGTGCATTTACTAATCAATAAGAAATTTAAAGCTTTTTTCTCTTCAATTGATAAAAAAATTTGGATAGCATTGTCGTGCCTCCTGGTATCTGTTTTTGTGGGCTGGGCTGTAGCTGTATTTTTTAAGAATGTGCCGATAAATTTCAATGTTATTTTAGAGTTTGGGAATTTTGTAATTTCTTTGGTGATATTTGTATTGGTTTTATTTTACACAAAAAATGATAAAATATTTGCCCAAAAATATTTATACGCATTACTTTTGCCGGCTGTATATACGATTTTTGTGTTATTCACCGAAGGGGCTAATTACTTTAACTTGGAAAACAACGGCACATTTCTTGGGCTTACAATCAATCCGAATATAATTTCTAAAATATTGCTTATTCCTGCGTTATTCTTTATAACGCATTCTTTGTTTAAACTTCAAAACAGGTGGCTGAGAATTGGATATATTGCTATTTCTTGCGCTATGGTTGCTTTATTGTTTTGGGTTGCATCCAGGGGAGGATTGGTTTCTTTGGCGATTTCAATGATGTTCGTGTGGCTTGTTTTTTCTTTACATCATTTTAATTGGAAAAAACTATTTTATAGTGGTGGACTTCTCTTCATTATATTTTTAATTGGATTTCTTATAACTCCGCAAACTGGGAAGCAGAGGGTTATCCTTCGAGCTTTATACCCAAGTGGATCTGATTATTCTAGTTATGTCGAAGTTATAAATAAACCGGTTGACGATATTGTATCTAAATTTATTACTGATAAGTCAGATAAGCATGTTTTTATTTATGCTAATGGAGAAAATCGTTTTAAAATTTGGCCATTTTATTTAAAGTACATATTGATGAACCCACTTGGTATAGGGCCAAATACTCACTTGAGCTTTAGCTTAAAGGATAATGTTGGAGAATATATAAATTCAGGTCCACATAATACTTTCCTACAAATTTGGCTATGGGGAGGACTGCTAGGGATACTGAGTTTCTTATATATCTTTATCAATGCATTTAAAAACCTAAGATTACAATTAAAATCAGAATTTAATCCTACTGCCTTGGCATTGCTTGGAGTTCTATTTGCTGTTAGTATTTCTGTCATGTTTGATGACAGCTTATCATTTTTTTGGTTTTTTATAATTTTAGCTTTGACATTGAGATATGAAAATACCAGTAGTTAGCATAATTTTGCCTGTTTATAATGGTGCAGATCGCCTGAAAGAGACTGTAGCTAGTGTTATAAGCCAATCTTACGCAGGCTGGGAGATGCTTGTCATAGATGACGGCTCTGCTGACAATACAAATGAGGCTGTTGGCGATTTTGTAAAAAAAGATTCCAGAGTAAAGTACATAAGAAATGAAGTAAATTTGGGTATACAAAAAACCTTGAATAAAGGATTAAGAGAAGCAAAAGGTGAATATATTGCGCGCATAGACGATGACGATATCTGGATAGATAAAGATAAATTGAAAAGACAAGTAGAGTTTTTGGAAGATAACAAAGACTATGTTTTGTTGGGTACGGGTGCGGTAATTTTAGATGAAGAGGGGAAAGAGCTGACAAGATTTTTAATGCCCAAGAAGGATAGTGAAATAAGAAGTAAAATTTTGGGGCAAAATTGTTTTTTGCATTCTAGCGTAATGTTTAGAAAAAGTTTTGCCTTTAGGGTCGGAGGATATAATGAAACTGTTAATACGCTCCACATAGAAGATTATGATTTATGGCTGAAATTGGGGACAGTGGGTCAATTTGCTAATCTTGATATTTATTCAGTCTCTTTAGCTCAGCGGAGAAGTACGATTTCGAATCGCCATAGAATAGCCCAAGCACGAAAATCTATTTTTGAAGTTTTAAGATTTAAAAACAAATACCCTAATTTTTTTAGGGGTTTTCTTGTAAGTATAATCAGGGGGTGCTTTTTCGTGGTTCAAAAAATCATTTCGCTAGACGGAGTATTTGTATATAAAATTAAAAGAATATATAAAAATTTTTAGATAATCTTATCTATTTACCTTCCAAGATTGATTTTTCTTCTTGGGAAAGTGGTTGATCATATAGAGATTTTTCTTGATGTGAAACCTGGATACTGTTCAATAATTTTCGTGGCCAATAAAATAATCGTGTTTGTTCATACCACCCGAAGTAAGGTCCGACGGATCCACCAAAATATACAGTAAACGTATTGATGCATACATCAGAAGGCATAAGGTTGTTGTAGCGTTTTTTTATACTAGAAGAAAATTGCTTAAGTGGTTCCTCAATATTATTAAAATGTTCTAAGATAAATTTTTTTCTCATAATAAAACCATCACCAAACGCGCGCATGTCATCGTATTTTGAATATACAATTTTATTTTTTCTAAAAAAGTTTTTCAACCTTCGCTTGAGTCGTCCTCTCCAGTATCCTTCACCACCATTTAAATCGTATTTAAGATTTGTGATTGGTTTAAATACATGCACGTCATCCGCCAAGAGGATAATATAATCTTCTTTTATTTTTTGCGCAGCCTCATATATTCTTTTGACATATAGCTTTACTCCTGCTTCGTCAGAAAAATACACGCTGTGATTACTATTTGATTGAAAGCTGTGAGTGTAATTGCAATTAAAAAATCGGGCTACGTTCTCCATATTATCTCCATTATTAGAAACCAGCACCACTGTACTATTCGGGTATATTTTACGAAAATGTTGCAAAGCGTGAATAAGAGCCTTCGGTTGTTTGTAGCACTGATAAAAAGCACCAATTGTAGGATTTTCTTTCTTTCTGATGGTTAGCATGTTCTGAATAAAATTCATTTTATTTGATTTTATCACACCTTGCATGGTATTGTAAATGTATGATTTTCTTAAGAAGAGCCTTTGGTAGGTTAAAGTTCATGGGCAGATGTTATTTTTTAAGTTTTTTTGCTATTGTGGATTATTTTAAATCAAATCGGGTTTATAACGAACCTTCTGTCTGCGCTTTCTATCAATGCTTTAATCAGCCCAAATGTGTTATTGCTACCATTAAATCATTTCGAGAATTTTATCCCAATAGTTCAGTTTATTTGTTTAGCAACAAGGGACTTGATATGAGTCATATCGCCTCTCATTTCAATTGTAAGTATGAATATCTTTATAGTGGCAATGATTCCGGTTTCTGGTTCTTATCTAAAGAAGAAGTATTATCGTGGGTGAAAAGATTGTTGTTTGTCGCACAGAACTCCACAGAGGATTTCGTGATGATATTAGAAGACGACGCTAGGATGTATGGAAAAATTAAAAAATTAAAATTTGATTTTAATGGTATCAAACCATGCGAACAACTCAGAGAAAAAATCACCGCCTTCTTAAAGCTTCAGAATAAATCTATTCCAAATTATATCAATAATATATATTATGGTGGTTGTGGAGGGACTCTAATTAATCGCAATTTTATAGTTAACAATTTTTCAAATCAAGAAAAATTAAGCTCGGCTTTAGACGCAGTTCTTCCGTATGCACAAGAACATTTCGGAACACTACCGGCTGATGCCTTGATAACTATGCTTGTTCTGTATTTTGGCGGTACTATTGGGCCATATGCAGGTTTTGCAGAAGTTGGCAGTTCTGGTTTTATGGGCTTTATTGATAATTTCGTTGAAATGTCACATTGGAAGTACTACTTTAGTCCCTTTTTAGGTAGAATTGAGGTTGTTCATAACGACAAAAGTTTCTACAATGTTCTGTTATCCGAGGAAGAGAATAAAATATTTTTGGGAAAATAAAGTTTTATTGCATAAACAATGTGCTATATTTTTCTCTGTTGTCTAGAATATATTTCGGTAGTTCTGATTCATCTTTCCAAAATTTAATATGTCTTCCGCGAATATCCTTATTTCCCAAGATTGTTGCTTCTATTTTTAGTTTTATGTCTTTGGTATTAATTTCTTGATGACTGTATGATTCAAGTTTTTGTTTAACCATATTAGATCCACCCTGAAATGAAAAATGCCATCCACCATCTCTAAGCATCGTGAATCTGTTTTTATTTGGAGTTCTGATGTGATTGATTGAATTATTTTTAATATTTTTATATTTTGTAGCTATGGTCCCCACCCATCCTCTCCAATTTTCATTTGAGCGATTATTGAGATGATATATGTATGCAGTTTGTTTTAATTTAAAAATATCATTTCTGGAATAATCTATTGTTATCTCTGGATTCCAGATTTCATCCAAATCTGATATAAAACAAATATCATCATCTTTTAATCCTGTCAGCACTCTTTGCATAGTTTCTTTTTGATAAAACTCCCTTAACCACTGTAATTGTTTTTTGTCCGGGACATTATCGGTCGATAAAGTAAAGTTTAGTATTTCTTTATCTGTAGTGCTTAAATTTTTATTTAAAAGTCGATTTCGGATATCGGCCTCATTTTTAGGTGTATCCCTTACTGCATAGTGAATTATTTTATGTTCCCATTTTTTAAAAAGGTGCTTGTTTTCTTCAAAATATAATTGTTTAGGTAAGCCAGTAAATGTTTCTGTGGCTTCAACAATCACAAAATAATCTACGTATTGATCTAGAATATTCAATCGTATTTCTAAAAGCTCCAATTCGTTAAAAAAAAGAAAAACATCATAAATTTTTATATTTTTTCTATAAATCTTTATATCTTCTTTGGATAACCACAGTTTCTCTCTTCTAGACTCTTCTAGAATAAGGAATGGCTCTTTTAGATAATCAATAAAATTTCTTAGATCATTGAGAAAAAATTTGGCTATATTTTTTAGTGATAAGGGAATACGTTTTTTTATTTTTGTTACAATTCTTTCAAAAATCATAAGCTAGTTTTGAGACAAAAAATTTTTAATTCTATTGGGTATCAGTCTAGATATTTTTTTATATAGCAATCTCGGAATATTTCTGTTAGTTTTGTATGATTTCAATAAATATATATTTTCCTTATCATGGGAAGATAAAAAATAATTTTTATGACTTGTCTTGTATTCATTAAATTCTTTTAGGCACATTGGATAATCACTTAGTTTTCCATTTCTATCCTGATACATCCAATTCGCTGTGATATTGTATCCACAGCTCCAATAACCATCTGATACATTGTGACGAGCCCAGTATTTCGGGGCTATGCAGTATTTAAGGTTTTCTGAAAGCCAAGCCGGGAACCAGGCGAAACTAGAGTTAGATAGAATTAAATAATGTGCATTTTTTATAACCACGTAGTCCTTAGCAATACTAAAATGAAAAACGTCATAATTGGGGAAGAATTTCTTTGCTTCAAACGTGTCGTCAGTAATAACGACAAATTTAAAGTTTTGGTTTACTTGGAGCATATTGTTCACAGCATCTTCCCAGTATTTCTTGCTTAAGTATATATCTTTATGTCGTGCATATTCTCCACCCCTAAAATTAATGACACAAGTATTATCATTAGCATAATCATTACATTCATATTCTGTTTTAACCTTTAGCCATTCTTTTATTTCGTTTTTCCTATGTTCAAAATATTTTTCATCCTGCATCATACCGTCAATCTTGGTGTTCGGATAAACACTTACTAGATCTTTATCATAAAGTCTTATATCGGAACCATTAACCGGGTGATTAATTTCTTTTTCTTGATAGTAGTATTCAATACCCTCTGGTAATTTTGTAGGAGGGCCACCTTCAGGACCAGAGCCACCTATAACCCTTTTTCCATAATCTAAATTTAAAAAATCAGCACCCTTAAATTTTTCTGGATGCATTATTCCAAAATCATATCCTAAGTCTTTCGCTATGACCCTAGTGGCGACATAGCAGGCGAGTTGATTGCCCAATCCCTGTCCTTTATAAAATTCTGTTATAATCATATTTTCTTTTTACCACCATTTAAATAGTTTCGATATAATATTTTTGTGGTCCTGATTTGTTGCGTATTTATTTTTAACGTATTTATATTCTGTTCTTTTAATGAAGCGATTTAAATGATTGGTTGTTTGGTATTTTCCTATACCTATGACAACATTTATTTTGTTTAAAATTGTTGGTTCACCATATTTTTCATAAAGTCTTCTATAATAGTCGCAATCTAGTAACCAAGTAAGATTTTCATCAAAGAAGATAAGGTCTTCGTTTTTAATTGTAAGTACTGACGGTGATCCTATTGTATTTTTACCCATATAGATTTTATCATTATAAGTAGGGAAATGGAGGTTTATTATCTTTCCGTCACCCTCATCATGCCCGCACCCAGTAACCAGCCAGTTCCCTTTGAAGTTGTCTACGATATCCTGCAGAGAGTTTTCACTAGCTAAATAATCATCCAAGTATAATATCTTTATTAATTCACCACTTGCTTTCTTGACGGCCTCGTTTGTATTTTGCGATATTCCCTTTTTTACGGTTTTGTTGTTCTTGGTATATTTAATATCCAAAGATCTATATTTTTCATTTTCACAAATATTTTTTATTACATCATCCTCGGAATTATCCGTTATGACAACTTCAAAGTCTTTAAATGTTTGTCCAAGAAGTACATTGAGATTATTGGGTAGAAAACTACTAGCCATACCATGCATTTCGTAGGTGGGGATACAGATACTAACTTTTTTTGTTTTATTGTTTGTATTCACGCTACTTATAGGTTTTTTTAATTCCTTCTTCTAAAGTAATACTTGGTTTCCATCCTGGGATTACCTTTCCATTGTTCCAAGGATTCATGTTTTCACGTTCTCTGTATGTTTTTTTGCCCCAGCGGATGTTTAATGTTCTACCTGTTATTTTTTCAAAAAGGTGAGCAAGCTTTTTTAACGACATTCTTTTGGGTGATTTTACAACATAAGATTTTCCCGAAAACTTTCTTTGCTTATCTGTTGATAACAACATAATCATTTGTAAAAAAGCGCTAACCACGTTTTCTACATGAGTTATATCAAGGATCTGTTTACCAGGAGACATGTCCAGGACTTCACCAGATCTACTTATTTTATCCCAAACATTCAAGAGCTTTGGTCTTGAATCGTTTGGGCCAAAAGTATCATTCAATTTTATGGTTACAAAATTTATATTTGAACTTTCTGCGTAATATTTTGCTATATCTTCAAAGGCTTGTTTGGTGGCACTATATAGGTTGATCGGGGAGTAATCTTTGCCTCGGTAATGTTGCCAGAAAGTACCAGTATTTATGAACCATTTTACGTTACCTCTGACCGAAGCTTCTAAGACCAAAGAACCAAGATAGACGTTTGAGTCAATTAAATTTTTTACGTCTTCTGGGTTGTGTTGTGTCAAAAACAAAGAAGCCAAATGGATAACCCCATCGATTTTTTCGTTTTGCATAAACGAAATAAAATTTTCAATATTTTTGTCTAAAACGTGATATTTTATATTTTCCTTGATTAAAAAGTCTTTGTTGGTAGATGGTCTTACTAAGGCGTATAAAATATAACCTCTTTTTTTAGCTTTCTTGATCAAATTTTTTCCTACAAATCCTGTTGCTCCTGTTATGAGTATTTTCATAGTATATTATTTACTTTCATTAAGCATAAAAGGGGAGTCAAACTCACTTAAATTTTGTAGCTCTTGATCTCGTTTTGAAACTATTGGATTTGCAACTCGCCAGTCCATACCGAAAGAATTAAAGTGGATGCCGTCTTCATTTTTTTCTGATCTTGCTTTTTCTTGTAGATATATGACACAAGAATTGTCTTCTAGGGACAGAAATCCATGCGCGCACCCCTTGGGCATGTAAATTATTTTGTGATTTTTTTTGGACAATTCTAAGGAAGAACATTGACCATATGTCGGAGAATTTTTTCGCAGATCTATTACTACGTCTAAGATAGATCCATGAGTGACATATACAAGCTTGGCATGATCTGATTCATTTTTCTGGAAGTGCATGCCCCTAATTACGTTCTTGTTTGATATAGAATAATAATTCTCTTCAAAGCTTGAAATCAGTCCATTTTTTATAAAAAAATCTTTATTGAAAGATTTTACAAGAGAACCTCGATCATCTTCAAAGGTGTCGGGTTCTATGATATATACTCCGGATAATTTTGTGTCTACGATTTTCATATTTTTGTCCAATCAATATTTAACCTCTTTGCATTTTCTATGTAATCTTTCAAATCTTTTTCGCTTAAAACAATATTATTTTCATAATAACTTTTATACCAATTAATTGTTTTTGATATTGTGTCTTCGTATTCCCATACACTCTGCCATTTTAATAACGAACGTGCTTTTGAGGAATCTAATTTTAAAATATTTGCTTCATGTAAATTATCAGCATTTGTTTTTAAATCAATTTTTATTGCACCCCAGTATTTTTGAGCATGTTCAATGATTTTTTTTACTGATAGTATAGATTCTTCCTTGGGTCCAAAGTTCCAATTGTCAGCATATTCTTTTTCCCCATTCAATAGTTTTGCTCCGAGAGATAAATACCCACTAATCGGTTCTAGAACGTGTTGCCATGGGCGTACTGAGTCAGGATTTCGAATCACGGACCCATTACCTGCTACTGTTGATTTTATTATATCTGGGATGAGTCTATCTTGCGCCCAGTCTCCGCCACCTATAACATTACCTGCTCGCACATTAGCTAGAAGGGTAGTGTGAGTCTTGCCATATTCGTCTAGAGAAAAGAATGATTTTCTGTATGAATTTGAAACTATTTCAGCTGCACCCTTGGAAGCACTATAAGGATCATTTCCCCCCATCGGGTCGCCTTCAGTGTATGGCTTCCCGTCTTCTTTATTCTCATAACACTTATCGCTAGTAATATTTACTATAACTTTTACAGTTTTTAATTTCCTACAACTTTCTAAGATATTTATCGTTCCAAGTATGTTTGTCTCAAATGTTTCTGCAGGAATGGTATAAGATCTTCTGACTAGTGCTTGAGCGGCCATATGAAAAATTATTTCGGGATTGTGCTCTTTGATTATTTCAAAAAGTTTATTTTTGTCTAATACATCCCCTTTTACGGAAGTCATTTTCAAGTTTAATAATTCAAAATGATTAGGCTCTGAGGGGATATCTATCGAATAACCTATAACCTCTGCTCCAAGCTTAGTAAGCCAGAGAGCGAGCCAAGAACCTTTAAACCCAGTATGCCCGGTTATTAAAACTTTCTTTCCTTTGTAAATATTATTAAAGAGATTATCCATTTTTTTTATCCCCCAAATTTTTCCAGAAAGCCTTACCTTCTGCCCATATTTTATTTAAATGTTTTAGATCTCTTTCTGTGTCCACACATTCCCAATCACCTAAATGTTTGTAAACCATAATTTGTCCTTGTTCCGCCAATTTATCAAAAGCCCCGTACTCTAAATCGCAATTTTCGTCTTCCGTTAGGTGTTCTAACAGTTTCTTATTAAATACAATAAAACCTCCCGAGATAAGTCCGGAAGAAGCTTGTGGTTTTTCTTTAAATGAAAGCAGTTTACCATCTTTTTCAATTAATTCTCCAAATCGAGATGGTGGGCGAACTCCAGTTATTGTTAACATATTTCCGTGAGCTTTATGGAATTTCACAAGTTCATGTATGTTAATATTCGCTACTCCGTCTCCGTAGGTCAACATGTGAGTATCATCATCCTGCAAATATTTTTCTAGTCTTTTTAATCTACCCCCCTTTAGGGTGTTTAGCCCTGTATCAACTAAGGTAACATTCCAGCCATGACTAGTATCTTTGAAATGTTCTTCAATGACCCCTTTTTTATATCCAAGTGCTAGGATAAAATCTTTGTATCCATGATCTGCATATATTTTCATGATATGTTTTATGATTGGTTCATCGCCAATACGTACCATGGGTTTTGGCATATCACTAGTAATACTTCCCAAACGCGTACCATATCCTCCAGCTAAAATAATGACTTTCATGCGAATATATTTATTTATATTTTGATAAAAATTCTACAAATTTTTCTTTTAAGTATTTTAACTGTTCTTTTTTTAGGCCATGATGTGAGGCAACCACGAAAGCATTTGCCATTATATTTTCTGTATTTGGATATGTTTTTTGAGCTAAACGGTGTGGGATTTTTTCATATCCTGGTTGTTTTAAAATATTGCCAGTGAATACTGGACGAGTTTGTATGTTGTTGTTTTCTAGAAAAGTTATTAATTCTAGGCGAGTAAATGGTGCATCTTTATTGATTATGAAAGGGAAGGCCAGCCAGATGGTTTCTGTATTTGGAGTTTGATTAGATAGAGTGAAATATTTGGTGTGTTGGCTGAAAAATTTATATAAATCAGCGAAATTTTCTTTGCGAGCCTTGGCAAATTTTGGAAGTTTTTTTAGTTGCTCTAAAGCGAAAGCAGAGGAGAGCTCGAGTGGCAAGAAATTGTATCCAATTTCACTAAATATAAATTTGTTATCATAAGGTATTCCGGAAAGTTTACTTTTAAATCTATTTGTTAAAAGTTCTGAATTTGCTTTTTCTCCAAATAGAGATGACTGTCTTCCCCAGCCACGCAAAACTACTAATTGATCAACCCATTTTTTGTCATTTACACAGACCATTCCGCCACCTCCGGCGCCATTGATAATATGCGAGCCGTAAAAGCTGGTAGTGGTGATGTGGGAATATTTTCCTGTTGGATTGTTTTTATATTTACCTCCAAGAGTATCACAAGAATCTTCGATGAAATATAAATTATGTTTCTTGGCAATTTTGGCTAATCTTTCTAGGTCTGGAATATTGCCCATCAGTGAGGGAATCATCAAGGCTTTTGTTTTCTTTGTTATTGATTTTTCTAATTGATAAATATTAATCAAAAATGTGTTTGGATCTACATCTATAAAAACAGGAACTAAACCTTTTTGAACTATTGGAGCTACTGTCGTTGCAAATGTAAGTATCGGGGTGATGACCTCGCTCCCTTTGGGTAAATTTAAAATTTCAAAAGCAAGGAGATTTGCAGAAGATCCAGAATTTACCATAACTCCATATTTTTTACCAAAAAGTTTTGCTATTTTTGATTCGAATTCCTTTGTTTTATCACCTAAGGCGGTGTTACCCTCTAGAATTTTTACAACCGCATTGATCTCTTCTTTTCCATGAACAGAAAATCCATAGGGAACTCGGATATTATTTTTTTTCATCAAAATTTATAGGCTTTAATATTATTAAAAAATTACTTTACTTGAGATAAATTTAACATAAATTAAGTCAATAATCAATGACATAAAAAGTGTCTTATAAGTAAGTGTAAATGGACCGATCAGCTTAGAAGCTGGCTCGGTCCATTTTAGGCGTCCTCACTAGCGTAGTGGACATCACGGCTGGATTATCCTCTCGTCTTGATTTTCTAGCTAATGTTACTTTTCGTGTTTATTGCAATCTAAGTATTTTTTTGAAATGATTTTCTGCCACCAAGGCTTGTTTTCTTCATACCATTTAATGGTCTTTTGTATTCCTTCTTCAAAAGATACAGAAGGGCTCCATCCTAATTCTCGGGTAATTTTTGAATGATCCATGGCATAACGCATATCGTGCCCCCTACGATCTTCTACGAAAGTTTGTAAACTTTTCGGTTTATTTAGCAGGTTCAATATGGTATCAGTAATTTCAAGTCCATTTTTCTCTGAATCTCCCCCGATGCAATACGTCTCTCCTATTTTGCCTTTGTGGATTATTAAATCAAGAGCTTCACAATGATCTATGACATACAAATAGTCTCGCACAGCTTTACCTTTACCATAAACAGGCAAAGGTTTGTTTTCAAAAGCATTAGTTATAAAAAGTGGGATTATTTTTTCCGGAAACTGGAACGGGCCATAGTTATTTGTACAGTTTGAAATTGTGGCAGGGAAATTGTATGTTTCAATGAAAGCCCTGACTAGGTGATCTGAGCCAGCCTTTGATGCGGAGTAAGGGGACCTAGGAGAATACGGAGTATTCTCCTTAAATTTTTCTCCCGGTTTGTCGAGCGACAAGGTGCCGAAAACTTCGTCGGTGGATACGTGGTGAAATCTTTTTAAATTAAACTTTCTTGCAGTTTCTAACAACACCAGTGTGCCTTTGACATTGGTTTCGACAAAATCTTCTGGGTTCTCAATTGACCTATCCACGTGGGACTCGGCGGCAAAATGAACCACCAAATCACATCCCGTCATTGCTTGCATAACTATTTTTCTATCGCAAATGTCGCCGTGAATAAATGTATAATTTGGGTTATTCTCTATGCTTTTTAAATTGTCTAAATTTCCAGCATAGGTTAGTTTGTCTAGGTTTACTACCTCGTAGGTAGGGTATTTATTCATCATATAGATGATAAAGTTTGAACCTATGAATCCAGCTCCACCCGTGACTAGAATTTTCATCACGTATGAAATAGGAATCGTTTTAAACGAGAATTTAAATATCTTCTCCCCATTCCTGTTTTTAAATATAATTCTCTCGACCGAGCATCGTCTGCGTTTAGACATGCCTCATAGTACATAATCTTATATGGTCCACGTCCTTTTGTATATGTTGACTTACCTTCATTGTGCTGTTTAAAACGCTTCCGTAATTCACTCGTATATCCAATATACCACTTATTATTCTTTTGACTTTGTAAAACGTAAGTATAGAACATATTAGATTTCATACGTGACTAAAAGTTAATATCGCAATCTTTTAGAAAGGGAGCGTCTTTGTCTCTATCTATTAATAGGGGATTCATGTCTCCCCAATCTATGCCAATATCTGGATCGTCAAAACGGATACTTCTTTCGGATTGCTTATCGTAATCATTGTCAACCTTGTATATGAATTCGGTATTGTCTACCAAAGTTAAAAAACCATGAGCAAAACCACGAGGTATATAAAGCTGTTTTTTATTTTCTTCGGTTAATTCTATAGAATACCACTCTTTATATGTGGGGGAATTTTTTCTTAAATCCACGGCTACATCTAGGACGGCTCCTCGCGTACAGCTGACTAGTTTGGCTTGAGAGAAAGGAGCATTCTGTAAATGAAGCCCCCTGAGGGTTCCCTTCATTTTACTAAAAGAACGATTGTCTTGGATAAAGGCAGAACTTATTCCAGCTTCCGCTAGCCTCTTCTGATTGTAAGATTCAAAAAACCACCCACGGGTGTCTTCAAATATATCCGGTTCAATCACTAAAACATCTTTTATTTTTGTTGGAGCAATTTTCATGAAATTTAATTTAAAATATCTTTTTAGGATTATTTTCTTGAGCTACTCTCATAAGGTGTTGTCCGTATTGTGATTTTTTATATTGCTTGGCTACTTTAAGTAAATCATTTCTGGTAATCCAACCGTTTCTGAAAGCTATTTCTTCTAGGGCAGCGATTTTAGTATTTTGCCTTTCCTCTATTATTTTGACAAAATCATTGGCATCCATCAGGGAACTAATCGTGCCAGTATCCAGCCAAGCAAATCCACGACCCAGCAATTCAACATCTAAATCTCCAGCATTTAAGTATAGCTGGTTAATATCTGTTATCTCCAATTCTCCGCGGCCGCTTGGTTTGATTTTTTTAGCAAAATTTATAACTCTATTATCATAAAAATAAAGCCCAGTCACGGCGTAGTTGGACTTGGGATTTTTCGGCTTCTCTTCTATGGAAGAAACTTTACCATTTTTATCAAATCCGACGACACCGAATCTCTCTGGATCATTTACATAATATCCGAAAACAGTTGCTCGATTTTTATTCTCTACGGCTTCTTTTAAGGTTTTCACTAAGCCATTTCCATAAAAAATATTATCACCTAGTATCATGGCGACGTTACTCTTGCCAATAAATTTTTCTCCGATGATAAAGGCTTGCGCTAGGCCGTCGGGGGAAGGCTGTTCGGCGTAGGATAGTTTTAATCCAAAACTTTCACCGGTGCCTAGAAGTTTCTTGAAATTTGGCAAGTCGCTCGGAGTTGAAATAATTAAAATTTCTCTAATACCAGCGAGCATCAGAATAGAAAGTGGGTAGAAAATCATCGGCTTATCGTATACAGGCAAAAGCTGTTTACTCATGGCTATCGTCAATGGATATAGCCTGGCGCCACTCCCGCCTGCTAATATTATGCCTTTTGTGTTGTTTTTCATTGAGATATATACTTTAATTTTCCTATTATAATACAGATTTATAAAAATTTCTACTCATATTAACTCTTGACCATTTCTCTTAAATCTTTAAAAATTGACTCTTTCAGTAATAAAAGAGTAGCGAAATATATTACTGCTGATACTAAAATATTGAACATAACACCAACTTCCAAATACTTAAGAATAAAAATAAAACATACCATAACCAAAGTTGCCAAAATGGATTTTTTCAAATTTCGTAGGACCGTAAAGTCGTTTATTTTCTTTAATTTTACCCAAATAAAAATAGTAATGGTTCCAGTGGAGACGAGGGTGGCTACGGCGGAGCCGACCGCTCCAAATTTTGGGATGAGGAGTAGGTTGAACAAAGCATTCGCCAGGATTCCGAGCGTGTATGCTGGAGCAAGATTGCGCTGTTTGTTGTGAGCAAAAATTGCATTAGATAATAGCACGAGAGGGAAAGAGATTAATAACATCAACATAAGTACACGGAATATCGGTATGGCGCCTACATAACCCTGACCAAAAACTTTTAAAATTATCTGGTCGGCGAGAAATATTCCACCGAGGGCTATAGGAATTCCTATTAGGAAAATCATAGAAAGGGTTTTTTCTAAAAGTACTCTAAATTGTTGTTTGTCTACATTCACTAAGCGGGACATCAAAGGGAATACGGCAACGGCAATAGTGGAAGGTATAATTATAATAAATTGTTGAATTCTCTGGACCGAAGCGTAGAGACCGATTTCTTCTGCATTTTTCCAAATACCAAGCATATATATGTCTATGTTTCCCATTATTACTCCTATCAAAGTAATGAATACAAATGGCCAAGTCGTTTTTATGATTACTTTAAATATTCTTAAGTCTACTTTTGCAAGTAAAACCTTGAGTTCTTTTCTGATAAGGATTGCTATAGCAATGAACCCAATGGCGCTTCCGATAGCGTAAGCTAAAGCGATTGATTCTGGAGCCAATTTTATTTTTAACAACATTACACCTAAGAAAAAAATGGCAGCATTGGTAGTTACTTTTACCACCATATCTCGTTCCATTTTTTCTGAAGCTCTGTTTATAGAAAGGCCGAGCTCTCGCATGGAGTCAAAGAATAAAATAAGTGCTACTAAGAAGAAAAGAGAATTTGCTTGTGGAATATGCGATATAAACGGACTTGCGAAAATTACTAAAAAAGTACTGATCACGAGGACTATTATCTTCAGCAATAATGCCGTGGAGATGAAAGTCTGATGTCCTTCTTTTTTTTGCGTTATTTCTCTAATCATAAGCTCACTTATTCCTATGTCTCCAAACATAGTTAACAAAGAAGCTACAGATATAGCATAAGAGAACAGACCCCAGCCGCTCGCGCCCAAGACTCTAGCGGCGTAGACTATCAATCCCATTTTTAATAAACGGCCGGAGGTTTCACTCAAAAAAAGCCAAAAAGTATTTTTTACTATAGTTTGCTTAGTGTTTGTATTTTGAAAGAAGAAAGCTTTTAACTTTTCCATATTTAATAGGTGAACACCTTCGCAATTGTTTTAAGAACAATCAAGATATCAAAAAAGATGGTTCTGTTTTTTATATAATAAAAATCATATCTTAATTTTTCCCTAGCATCTTCTACGGAAGACCCGTATTTGTAATTTACCTGAGCCCAGCCCGTCAATCCTGCTTTCACGGAATGTCTTAAATCATAATATAAGATATCTTTTTTTAATACATTTATAAATTCTGGTCTTTCGGGACGAGGGCCAACAAAAGAAATATCACCCCTTAGAATATTTACTAATTGCGGAATTTCATCTATGTGTGTTTCTCTCATAAATCGTCCAATCGGTGTTATCCTAGGATCCCTTCTGTTGTTTTCTGTCCAAACAGCGCCATTCTTTTCTGCATCAACATACATAGATCTAAATTTATAAATAGTAAACTCTGTGTCATTCAGACTAATTCTCTTGTGTTTAAATAATACTGGCCCCCTTGATGTTATTTTAATTAGAATAGGAATAATTATAAAAAGAGGTAAGAAAACAATCATTAATACGAAAGATAGACTCGCATCCAAAGCTCTTTTTGTAAAGTTGAAAATAGCTCTATTTTTGCTTAAATAATCCACAATTTCTTCCTTTTCTATTTTTTCAGTTGGAACTTTTTGAAATATTTCTGCATAAAAATTATTTATTGTGTATGCGAAAATTCCTCTCTTGATAAGAGTATAAATCTTATCAAATTCTTTTTCTGAAATTGAATTTATGACGACTAGGTCTGGATTTAGATTTATTATTTCATTTAAATCAAAATTGTTTGTTTCTTTTATAATTTCATAACCAATATTTTGATTTTGTTTTAACTCTGAGACCAAACTATTTTCTCCCTCGCTTATAATAATTATTTTCCTGTTAACCCCTTTTTTTACGAAATATCTCTTAATCAGGATTCTTAAATAAAAATCACTGATTCCAAAGATTGCTGTGAATAAAACCAAATTTGTTTTCGGAGTTAATTTAAAAAAATCTCCAAACATATAAAAGATCAAAGCAGAGAGAGCGAATGACACAGCCAAGCTTTTTATAAAAGAGTTGGTGAATTCAGCTGTGTTTTTGTTAAATCTAAAAGAGTATAAATTGAATATATAAAAAATAAGTAAAAACAAAAGGATGATAATAGAAAAGGGAAGAGCGTGGGCAGTTATTTGAGAATAAAGATCACTCCCTCCATACCTTATAAAAAGCATCAAAAAAAGAGCACCAAAAGCGACAATTAAATCAACAATAAAAATAAGAAACATCTTAAATTGTATAAGTAAACCCTTCATTTTTTTATTGCCTCAAAAGCATGCCCTGTTGATATATACTATATCAGGTAATGTAGCATAAAAGTGGATTTTTTACAGCTTTATTGTGGAATTTAATAGATTGCTAAGTAATTTGTGTTCTTGAAAGAAAGAGGTATAATTTTCTCATGATAAGAGGATTTACTTGTGGAGCTATGGACTTGTTGCATGCGGGACATATTTTGATGTTAAAAGAATGTAAAACTCAATGTGATTTTCTTGTAGTGGGGCTACAAACTGATCCAACCATAGATAGACCAGAAAAAAATAAACCCATAGAAACGTTAGAGGAGAGATTGATACGTCTAGAAGGATGTAAATACGTGGATGGGGTGGTAACGTATGACACAGAAGAAGATCTTTATCAGCTTCTTCTAAAACTAAAACCCGACCTTCGTTTTATGGGAGCGGACTGGAAGAGTAAGAAGAATTATTCCAGAGACAAACTTCCTTCTATGCAAGTTATTTACAACAGTCGAGACCATGGATACTCTAGTAGTGACTTAAGGAAAAGGATTATGAACAGCCAGAAACCCCACGGGATTTAAATCAAAAAGTCTTTTTTGCTCATTATAGTTTTTATAAGTGTTTTAGCTAAGTGGTAGTTTGGTTTGCCTAAAATAGTAATTTTCTATACAATAAGAAGATGGAAAATGATTCAATCAACGAAAATATCCCTGAAGAAGACAAAGCTCCGACTCGACTTGAGATAATTCAAAGCAAAAAGAATCTAATAATGCTGATAGTTGGAGTCTTGGTTTTGGCGACCTTGGCTATTTTCGGAGCTTCAAAATATTTGAAACCCGTGAGACTTGAAACCATAGAAGATGGTTGCCGTTCGGGCGACAGATTTAGTCAGACGACAGGCAAGCCGTGTCAGGGAGGAGAATTGCCTCCGACTTGCCTAGAAGGAGACCTCTTCAATCATGAAACGGGTGAACCGTGTCTGGAATAAAACATTTTTAATTTTGGAGCAAGCCGCCCGAAGGGCGGCTTTGTGTTTTTCCTCAATATTGATACAATTGGCGCATATGATGGATATTGTTTTAAAACTTCTCTTCTTCCTGTTCATCCTTCCTTATTTGATAATTGAGGAGGGGATTGAAATGCTAAATGGCTACAGGGTAAAGCACGGCAAGCCAAAAATAAAAATGGACTGGATGACCTTCACTCTTGTCGCTCTCGTAATTGTTGTCATAATTTTATGGCTCAATGGTTTCCGTTAATCCTAGAACTATAAGCTGTGGGTGCAATTTGCTTCCTTTGTTTTAGTTGATATAATCAGCTCATATGATTACGAAACACTTTTTCAAACGCTTGGCTGTATTTTTATTCATGATAGCCCTCGGAATGGCGGGTGTTCTTCTCCTTGGCAACATAAAATTTAACGATAAAGAAGCCGAAACAGTCCAAACTGCATCCGAGCCTTGCGTTGGCGACGAGTGCTAGCCGAGTAACTTTTGCCCCGATGCCCCACAGGCCAAAGTCACGCGGGGTTTTTATTTTGACTAATATATGTATACTTAAGGCGAAAGGAGACGCCCATGCTCTTGTGTGAACTTATCGTTCGGTGTGAGAAGTGCCCTCGCGGTGAAGATGGGGATCTTCAAATATGCCACCTTATACAGGTGTGGACGGGCGGCGTTGGTGTGTCCGTGGCAATCGCAACCTGTGAAAGGTGTGGCTACCAAGAGGAGTGTGATATCTCCTATCCCGCACTCGTCGCAGAGCACGAGGAACGAAGCAGTCGGGTTGTCCCGAATCCCGAATCTTCGTTCGTCATGTAGTGAGGGGACAATGAAGAATCATCAGAGCCTGAGTTGTTCAGGAAAGGGGCAAAACGCAAGTTAGCCCCTTTATCATTTCCAGGCTTGCGGTTTGGACGAATTGTGATATATTACATATACCGCAGAGAAAGTAGGCACAGATAGTTTATCTGGTTAAGTCCTATTTAGTGGGTCGATATTCCTTTTGCCTATATGGTGGAATGGAAGAAAAACTTGCGGCGGAAGCCGTTTTTTTGTTGAAAAAAATTAAATCAAAAAATTATGTTACAAAAATCAAAAAAGGAGGAAATGATAAAAGACCTGGAAGGAGCCATTAAAGGTTCCGAATCTTTGGTTTTTGTTAATTTCCATGGCTTGAAAGTAGCCGACGAAACCAAGTTAAGGAGAGCTTTGCGAGACAACGGAGTAAACTACAAAGTGTCTCGAAAGACTCTTTTGAAACGCGCTCTTGAAGGCAAGGCGGAAGGAGAATTGCCTGAACTTGCCGGAGAAGTAGCGATAGCGTATTCCAAGGACGGCACCGCGTCTCCTCGCGAAGTTTACAACTTCCAGAAAGCGAATAAAGGTCTTCTAAACATTATCGGAGGCATATTCAATGGAAAATTTGTGGATGGAGCATATATGATGGAGATTGCGACAATCCCTTCCAAGGAAGTTTTGCTTTCAAAGTTCGCATTCTTGCTGAAGAGCCCAATGCAGAGATTTGCCTTGGCCTTGAGCGAAGTGTCAAAGAAAAAATAAATTTATTATTTAATTATTAAAAAATATGAACAAAGATACATTATTGGAATGGTTAGACAAAGCAACAACCCTTGAACTAAATGAAGTTGTGAAAGCTATTGAAGAAAAATTCGGAGTATCCGCTCAAGCTGTCGCTGTAGCAGGAGGCGGAGGAGCCGCAGCCGGCGCCGAAGCAGCCGAAGAGAAAGACGCCTTTACTGTTGTTCTAGCATCAGCCGGAGAACAGAAAATCGCCGTGATGAAAGTTGTGAAAGAAGCTCTAGGACTAGGACTTAAAGACGCAAAGGATTTGGTTGACGCCGCTCCTTCTACCTTGAAAGAAGGAATGAAGAAAGCCGAAGCTGAAGACTTGAAGAAGAAAGTTGAGGAAGCTGGAGGAAAGGTTGAACTTAAATAGTTCAACCTTCGGCAACTTATTATTTTAGACTGCACGGATATTTTTTTGCTAAAAAATTCCTCGTGCTCGAGCCGTCGCTCTCGCAAGTCAGCCTAAAACAACAAGTTACCTCCGTTGTAGCCCTTACAAAATACAAATTGCTTTCCTTGCCTAGAAATACTAAAATTAAAACACCCGTAAAGGGTGTTTTAATTTTTATGAAACAAAAAACTGCCCTAATATCTGTATATAACAAAGAAGGCATAGTGGAATTTGCCAAAGAACTCGTAAACCTAGACTGGAAGATAGTTTCTTCGGGAGGCACAGCCAAGCACTTGGTGGAAGCTGGGGTGGCTGTCACGGACGTAGAAGAGATAACGGGCATGCCCGCTATTTTATCCCACAGAGTAGTGACACTTCATCCGAAAATCCACGGAGGGCTTCTAGCTCTGAATACTCCTGAACATTTAGCAGAATTGGAAAAATATGGAATTCCTTGGATAGATATGGTCTGCGTGGACCTTTATCCGTTGGAAGAAGAAACCAAAAGTCCAAACGCAACCCTAGAGTCGGTCATAGAAAAAACAGATATAGGCGGACCCACAATGATTCGCTCGGGAGCGAAAGGTGGACGTATCGTTGTTTGTGACCCCGCCGACCGGGCAAAAGTAATTGATTGGCTAAAAAACGGCGAAGCGGAGAGAGAAGAATTTTTAAATAATTTGTCCGCAAAAGCGGAAGCGGTAATAGCCAGGTATTGTTCTATGTCCGGAGAATATAGAAGTGGGGGAGAGTCAAAAGGAATCTTCGGAAACAAACAATTGGAATGCGCTTATGGTGAAAACGCCTACCAAAAACCCGCCAGCCTGTATGGAAATTTAAATACAAAAGAAGACGCGCTTGCGATTCATAATTGGCAGCTTGTGGCGGGTAGCCCCTTGAGCTACAACAATATTTGCGACTTGGATAGAATGATGCAAACGATGACCCACATCGGTGCGGGATTTGAGAAAAATTTTGCAAAAGAAAATAAAGGAGTTCCATTCGTGGCTATCGGAGCCAAGCACGGCAATGCCTGCGGAGCGGGTATCGGTGAAAATGAAATTGAGGCAATCGGGAAGATGCTTCAGGGGGATTTGCGCGCTATTTTCGGCGGTTCGGTTATGCTTAATTTCCCGGTGGATGAAAATATTGCGGAAGAACTTATTCACAAATACGCGGGAGAAGGAAGACGGCTTTTGGATATCGTCGCTGCTCCATCTTTCAGCCTCGAAGCGGTAGAAATTCTTTCCCGCAAAAAGGGAAAATGCAGACTGCTTGCCAACCTCGCTATTTCCAAGGCGGGACTTGCGACGCTTGATGTTGCAATGAGGTTTCGCTATGTTCGGGGAGGTTTTATGGAACAGCCCAATTATACTTTTGTGCCCGATATAAATAACAAAGATATTATCCTGGCATGGGCAGTGGGAAGCACTTCTAATAGTAACACCATAACCCTAGTTAAAGACGGAAGGCTTTACGGGAACGGCGTGGGTCAGCAAGACCGGGTAGGGGCGGCCAAGCTTGCGATTTTCCGAGCGGATGACGCGGCCAAATTTTCTGATGCTACGCTGGAGATGGCGGACCTGGAGAACGCGACAGCTTACAGCGACAGCTTCTTTCCTTTTCCTGATGCTCCGGAAACCCTAATAAATCGGGGGATCAAAACTATTTTCTCAACAAGCGGTTCGGTCAATGACGAGAAAATAATAGAGTTGTGTAAGGCTAAAAATGTAAATCTTGTATTAATTCCCGACACGGAAGCAAGGGGATTTTATCAACACTAGCACTGTGTTGGTTTAAATTTAAGGTAAGTGTATAATTAACGTATGAAAAAATACATCTCAGCATTTTTTATAGTTGCTATTGTTTTTGGTCTTTTTAGTTTTAATATTAAACCAACTCTTGCTAAAACAAGAAGCGTTTCTTCGGGTGCTGAGTGTCCTAGTGTACTGGATGATTTTTCCGACAACGCTCCGCCGAGGCTTGCTTATGTGAACAAACATGCTTTGAATTTATATGTTGGAGAAGACTATAGTAATCACGGCGGTAGAGACTATGGAGCTATTGGAACAAGAATGACGAATTTGTTGTCAGGCAATTTAAAGCCTATAGTGGTAACAGCGCTTGATCCTCTTCCATCCGGATTGACCAGCATAAAACAAGACGAGATAACTTACGGGAGAGAAATCACGACCTATGTAAATGGTGTTCTTGTGTCCAGCAAGGGCCCTTGGCTCAGACTTTTTATTCCAGGTAGTCCGAAACAAGTCGGAGATACTTTAGTAAGGATTAAAGCCGAATTTATGTCCGAAGGAGTTCCTTGTGTTGAAACAGGTTTTATTAATTTTCACATTACAAAGAAAAAAGACAAATCTACTCCTCCGCCTCCGCCGCCCATAGATACAACTCCAAGCGCTGGAGGTAAAATAAGGTTTATTAAAGAAGCCGTAAAACCTATTCAAAGAGATCCCAACGGGAGCGTAACCCTTGAAGAAATACTAGCAATAAAGGACAAGTTTGTGATTTCCGGCGAATGTGGCAGCAGGTTCACCAATCTATGGGTAATTAAAGAAGACGGCTCTGTCGTTTCAGAAAGAAATGCCTGCGTGGATGCGATGCACGGCACCGGTTGGGCCGATTTATACGGACATGGGCATATTTCTTCGCAGTTATTATTAAATTGGGGCAACGACGAGGGTGCTTTTGTGCACGGGATAGTAGCTACCGGCAATATGTGGATATGTTTACTCCGAGGTCCGAGCGGTGAGCCGGGAGATTGTGAACCGGAAAATGTTTATCCCGGCGGATTCAATCGCGCCGTTTATTATGGGATGGATGAAACAGGCAGGATAGAACCAGTTTCCGTTTCTCCGGACCCAGGCGGACCAATAACATACAACTATGGTTTGACTGTATTAAAGGATCGGCTTCTTACAAGAGAGGGAAAATTACTTGGCCTGCCAGACTGGAACAGTCAGGGGGCTAGTGGTGCTATAGATGAAAACAGCAGTATCGGATTTGGCGATTTCCTTATCCAGCGGTATGGCAATAACAGCAATGGAGGCTGGAAAGTATATAAAGTTTCCGCAAATGGCGCAAAAACATACCTAGAGACCTTGCCCGTAAAATACAATGCCTTATATAATTTTGATAACTCTACCTGGCCGCCCAAACTGACATTTTTGGAGTATGTTAATGGCTCGGGATACCCTACACCAAGTCCAGTAAGAATTTATGCTTATAAAGCTACAGCCAGTGGCATTACATTAGATAAAACGATTAATTTGCCTGCAACCTTTTCTCATTTGCCGGTGGCTGCTTATGGAACAAAGTTTGCAGTATGGGGGGACTACGTGGCTGTTATCTCCAGCGGTAAAACTGGTGCTCAATACAAAAGTGCGGGGGGAGCTATGGTAGATCTTTATAACACCAGAATAGAACTCTGGAAAAATGGCACCAAAATAGACGAGTTGGTAGCGATTCCCGATCCATATGGCGGGAGTCTAAGCATGGCTACGATTTCCAAAAATGGATATTTAGCAGTAAGGGAAAGTAAAAACAACGCGATTCGTATTTATAAACTTGAGATGGGTCCGTCTACGGACCTTCCCATTACCCCCATAGCTACCGGCTGCGCCTCTGGCGAAAAATTTAGCAGCAGCACCGGTGTTCCTTGCACCTGCGTTCTTAATCCGCCATTCCCACTTGGGACAAGAGGAGAGGCCGTCAGAGTGTTACAGCAAAAACTAAAAGACGCTGGATTCTTTGGTAGTAATAAAGTTGACGGAGTATACGGACCCGCGACTGCGGCAGCTGCCATGGCTCACTGTGCGAGCGTAGAGAATCCTAGATACAAAGTAACTCCACCAACCTCTTCTACCGCTCCTGTAATAAAAGCAATAAGCGGACCGACGTCCCTAAAAGTAAATGAACAAGGAACCTGGACAGCCACAGCCACTGATGCCAATAATGATGACCTCTCTTGGAGTGTAAACTGGGGAGAAGGAAAGTCCACCGAAACATGTAAAGTAAATCCACCAGTGGGAACTTCTCAAAACTGGAGCTATACCGTTTCAAACGGCTGGACAAAGGCCGGAAGCTACACGGTTAAAATCTACGTAAACGATTGCAAAGGAGGAACAACAAGCAAGTCTTTCACTGTGAAAGTAAACTAACTCTGTTCGCAAATTGCGAAACATACAAGGGGGTGTATAATTGGGGTATGAAAAAACTTTTCTTGAGCGTTTCATTTTTAGCATTAGCTTTTTACTTTACTAGCGGTATTGAAGTTTCCGCTCAAGTTGCTCCCCAAGCTTATCCCTTCGGCAAGACAGTACAGGGCAATCTACGTGTTAATAATCCTATAACCGTAGCTGACGGAGAGGATTACTGGTTTCAGATCACCAATGCTCCTTTGAATGCTCAAGTAAAGCTCTGGGTGGACAATGGTGACAGTAAGGGCTTCCAAGATTTTGGGGTTATAGGAAAAACTGCGCAAAGCAATACCGCGTATGTACAAGTGGGAGATTTTAATTTGCAGAAGGTTTTGGATTGTTCTAAATACGAATATTTAGAGCCTGGCAAGAGTTTGTCAGTGGGCAACCGGGACTTGTTTCAGAGATTCTATGTGGAATTTGTAGGTTTAAATAAAGTCTCTAATATTGACTCGGCCGTGCGGGACTGTTCTCAGACAGGAGACCCGGTATCTACCGGCAATATAATTTTCCCTTATACATTAGAAAGTATTTACGGCAGAAATAATATCGTCAAGCCTTTTCCCGACAGCTACCCCTCCGGAATACCTGCGTCGCTGAAATTTGCCGGAAGATACTTTGACGGACGCGACAGAGGCGGCACAAACACAGGCCTAGGCTTTGAATGGTATGAACCGTATGGAGTTTCAACTAATGTTGAGGGGGGCAATAATCCGAGAATTGTGGGAAACAAGATTTATCTTGCTATCGGAGGCACCATAGCTACATATAACAAAGATACATTTCTCAGTCGAATTGCCAATAAAGCAAATGATTCCCTAGCTGTTTTCGCTGGAACTCAGGAACATAATACCCATGATTTAAAATTTCAATATGATCACTCTGCTGTGCCCTGGGATGCCTACATATATCCAGAACATCCAGACAACGCATGGATGCGTGAATTTTGTGACTGCCATACGGGTGTCACGTGGTTCGAAGCAGATGACCGCGGATATGTGTATTTCAGTGATTCCTTCGGTTTCGGTATTGCCCGAGATAGTGGTTCGAGTTTACGGATAATTACACAAGTACGAGACACAGAAAGTATATATAATACAGACGGGTCAATACATGCTTCGCCCTGGCTTCGAACCGGTAAAAACGGGACAGTGAGGTTAACCGATATGGATGGCTATGGAAAGCCAAATGGAGACAGTAGTCATATAACGGTAGTCAAAACCGGAGGTAAATATTATGCAGTATTTACCGGACTATCTGCAAGTGGGGCAGGAGGCACGAAAATAATAGATGTTACTGATCCAAACAATCCTGCCTATGTGCGATCTGATCCAAAAGAGGCTATCCGCAAATTAGTTCAGGCCGGTGAAACTGTCGCAGTAACTACCGGAATTTCTCATGGCGGATTTGCGCAAACAAATTCTGAGATTAAGATTTACAATGCAGCAGATTTTATCAACGGTGGTGCACCGCTGAAAACTTTTGTTGCCGGACCTGTAATGCAGGATAAACATGCAACAGCAGCTTATACTGGCTTAGCAATAGATAAAGTTAGTAAGAAAATTTACTCCGTGGTGTACTCTTCCAATCCAAGGCCAAAGTCCAGCATACCGGCATACATATTGCCGACTGCCTCTGTCGCTGTATTTACTCCGAGCGGGAGTATTTATACCGAACAAAGATATGTAATCAGTCCGGAAACAATGGGAGGAAGGGCTGGAAATCCTGGTTGGAACGGGTATCAGTATATTTACACAATAAAAGATCTGGATTATCAAAGTGGTTACCTGGTTGCAAGAGGTCAAGCTCCGGATTTATACAGCGACGTTAAGATATGGAAACTTGCGACTGGCGCACCACAAGAACTAGATACCAAAGATTTTTTGCACGAATATTATAAAGGGTTAGGTGAAATATATCAGGTGAGCGTCCAGGTAATAGGAGAAAAAGCTTTTCTATTTGTCGGCACTTTTTATACAGCCGATGTCTATGAACTTACAGGTGCAGTTTCAGTTACTCCCACGGACCCAGTTGTGGATAACGGCTGTGCTGCAGGAAATGTTTACAGCACGACCACTGGCAACCCCTGCGTCTGCGTCCTTAATCCACCGTTTCCGCTCGGAACAAGAGGAGAAGAAGTCAAAGTGCTTCAACGAAAACTGAAAGCTGCGGGGTTCTTTGGTAGCAATAAAATAGATGGAATTTTCGGACCAATGACAGCAGCAGCCGCCTTGGCTTATTGTTCCAGCGTGGAGCATCCGAGATATACTCCAACCCCTACACCAACGTCAACAGCGCCAACAATAAACACGATAGATGGTCCTACCTCCATAAGTGTAAATACGCTAGGGACTTGGACCGCCAGAGCGACAGATGCGAACGGCGACGACCTTACTTGGTCAGTAAACTGGGGAGGAGGACGCTCAACACATACTTGCCCTATAAATGCACCAAAAGGAACTTCGCAAGGCTGGAATTACACAACATCTAACTCATGGTCCCAGACGGGGACATACACGGTTACAATGTATGCTTCAGATTGCAGGGGGGGCACGGTCAGTAAAACAACTTCAGTTACCGTAACGGGCGGCGGAGGGGGAGGGGGCGGACAGCCAATAGACCCGGCTCAGAACGTATTTTAGTTGATAAATTATCTATTGGTAGTATACTTTGGGTATGAAAAAATACATGCGAGTGTTTCTCGTTCTAGTCTTTGTTTTCAGCCTATTTAGCATTAATGTCTACAACGCAAGCGCAACTACCCCTGCTTCCGAGGAGGGGTGTAGTGGAGGCGCGATATATAATTATTTAACCGGGGAAAGATGTGTGGCTTCCCACCCCCAGGATGGATGCCAGCCCGGATTTAAATACAGCCCTCTTACCGGAGCCAGGTGTTCCGATGATGAAGATGAAGTTCCTATTTTTCCTCCGGGGTGCACTAGTAGTGCAGGGTATAGCTACTTAACAGGACAGCGCTGCTTCCCATACCCTGTCCCTGTTCCATTTCCTACACCTCCTTCTGCGGTAAATTTCTCATATCTTCAAATCTCCGGAGTCCCATCCAAATATCAATTTTCCGTCAGCTCTCCAAAACTTTTTGATAAAGTAGTCATAACTCCGGATTGCAGTGAAAGCGGAAAAATAGAAATAGTTGGACCTGTTGGTAAAGAAAGATGCAGAGCCTTCAGTGCGTCTCTCCGTCCGACAAACGGCATTTCATATTCTGTTTACCTTACTTCAAAAGATGCGAATGTTCACTACGCAGATGTTCGTGCGGATATTTATTACAAAGGTTCTTTCGTGGGAACCAATACGATTGAAGTCGCGGTTTATCCTTCCGTCAGCAATTCAGGTGGTCCTGTTATCAACGGAGTAAGCGGACCACAGACTTTAAATGTGAACCAACTAGGAACTTGGAAAGTTTCAGCTTATAACAAAAATGGCGGGAATCTTTCTTATTCCGTTGTTTGGGGAGATGAGTATTCATACGGATACGGCGCAAATTCAAATGCAGTTAAAGCGGCGAATATTTCTCAACAGTCCGCAACCTTTACTCATATTTATTCTCAAGCGGGGACATATTCACCCACTTTCACGGTTACAAGTCCAAATACAATCAGATGTGTTCAAGCTCCATGCCCTTCGAACGGAGGGAGTGCGCAAACTAGTTTGAGTGTAAACGTAGGGAATTCAAAAAACTCAGGATATTTATATATTTCCCCTTCAAGTATTTCACTTGGCGTCGGTGAAAATAAAAGCGTAAAAGCATACTATCAGCCACCTATGCCCCCATGTCCTACTCTCACAGTGTGCGCGCAAGTAATGCCTGCGCCTAGTGATGTTACTGCTTATACAGATTGGTCATCAAGCAACTCCAATGTAGCCAAAGTGGAATACATAGCTCCTACTTGTATAGGCTGCAAGTCTTATCCAATGGTGCGAGGAGTGTCTCCAGGAACTGCTAAAATTACTGCAATCTATGGTGAAGTTGTTGCAACAAATGTTGTATTTGTGGTGGGAAAAGAGGTATCTTCTATTACAGTTCTTTCTCCGAATGGCGGAGAAACATTTATACAAGGTCAGGAAAATAAAATTTCTTGGTCAGGCGGAAATAATAGCGTAGATCTCGGGCTAGTTCTTGAGGGCGCCACTCAGAACACAAACATCGCTGGAAATCCTTATCAGATAGTGGGATGGATAAGAACTAATCTAAAGGCAAATTCTCCGGGGTATATTATGTGGGATGCCAAAAAAGTATGCGGGGGCGGAAATGTTTGTTGGAATGTGTCACCTGGCAGCTATAAAATAATAGCCATCACTGAAGATAAAGTTGGTAATAAACTCATATGGGATTCTATCGCTAATAAGCAAGGAGCGTGGGATTTAAGTGATAGTTATTTCAAAATTACAAGCGATACCCCAACTTCAACTAACTTAATAAAAATTCGTCCAGCAAATAAGCAAAAAAACTATGAACCGGGACAGATAGATGTCACCCTCGCTGAGTTCAATTTTACAGCGCTTGATTCTGGCACGAAGGCAACGTTTAGCGACCTTGGTTTTTGGGGGTTTATGGCTGATTCTCAAGGAAATTACTATACATCCAGTCCTACATACCCAACACATTTTAAAAATTTCACATTGTGGGTAAATGGAATAAAACACTCTTACGCTGAAGCATCTAGTATGGGCGATATAAGTTTTTCTGGAAAAAGTGAATTCTTGGTTTCTTACGGATCTCCTGTAAAAGTGTCGCTGAAAGCCAATGTAGCTGCTGGGATGTCTGCGGCGACCTACAGATTTGCTTTAACTGGCTATGGCACTGACGGCATTTACGATATTGATTATCTTGATTCTTCAGGTATGGTTTTTACGGGTGCGGATTCTGAGATTAAAATAAAGGGATCTACTTCCAATTGTTCGTCTTCAGGATATGATACTCAAACTGGCTTTCGTTGTGGGTGCACCTCAACTTCAGGATATAGCGCCACAAATGGCATGTCTTGCAAAATCAGCGACGATGGGAACGGGCGAAATCAGGTTTTTGGAGCCGAAACCTTTGCTTTCACGGAACGATTACAGCGAGGCTCGGAAGGAAATGAAGTTATAGAATTGCAAAAATTTCTTGTTGAGGCGGGATATGACGTGGGTAGTGTTGACGGAAAATTTGGACTAAAAACACAAGCCGCTGTTTCTCAATTGCAGACAAAAAATAATTTAAAAGTTGACGGAATTGTAGGAACCGAAGTCAGATTATTGCTTAATAGATAAGCCTTTGGCGCAAATTGTTTCTTGCGGGGAAAGTCGTATACCCGGTAGTGAGTTTTGGTAAAGCACAAAGTGCGCTCCGACCTTGTTCGGAGCATTGCCAAAATCTACTAACCGGGTATAATACACAAATGGAAATTCTAGGTAAAATATTGGGCAACTCTGCGCGGGTAAAAATAATGCGCCTCTTCCTCATTAATAGAGGTAAAACTTTTGCGGCCAAAGACGTGGCGAAAAGAAGCAGAGTAGCAGCTCCCATGGTGCGTCGGGAACTTCGCCTTTTGGCATCAGTTGGATTCATAAAGAAACGAGGGGCGAATTGGTCTTTTGATGCTCAGTTCCAATACGGTTCGGAGTTTGAAGACCTCCTTTTAGGAGGAGACACTTTAAGCAAAGAATCAATCCTGGGGAACTTCAAGAAAGTCGGACGCATTAAGCTGTTTGTCGTTTCCGGCATTTTCATTAAAAGCCACGAAAGCAGAGTGGACTTGCTTATTGTTGGAGACAAAATGAAACGGGGGAGGATAGAGGAAGGGGTAAAAAAAATGGAAGCCGAAATGGGCGGAGAATTGTCCTACGCCGTCTTTGAAACTAAAGAATTCCTTTACAGACTAAATATGTATGACAAGCTGGTTCGGGACATCTTAGACTATCCTCACGAGGTAATTCTTCAGGCGAAGGAGTTATCCACACAAACCCTTAAAAAGGCTTAAAATTTGGTATAATAATTCTAGAACTTTAATAAGGTCGAAACTTAAAAAAGTGCTTTTATTATTAATTAATTATTTATTATGGATAATAATCTTTGGCTTGCGTGGAGCGACGTGTTTACTCAGTCGCTTCAAACTCTTTGGTGGAATTTCGTTCAATTTACACCGAGATTGGTTATAGCTATCGTTTTCTTTGTTGTGGGTTGGTTGCTGGGTTCCCTTATTGCGCGAGCAATAGAGCAAGTATTTAACAGCTTGAAAATAGATGGGCTGTTTTCATCTATTGGTGCTGATAATTTCTTGAGAAAGGCCGGAATGAATCTCAATACGGGATATTTTGTCGGACAAGTTGTTCGATGGTTTATCATAATCGTATTCCTTCTTCCTTCTCTTAATATCGTAGGGCTTTACGATGTCGCCTCTTTCTTGAAAGACGATGTGCTTGGATATTTGCCGCAAGTTATCATCGCCGCGTTTGTGCTTATCATCGCCGCGCTTGTTTCTGAAGCTCTGTCCAAGACAGTCTTGGCTACCAGCAAAGCTATGAACCTACGAGCAGCTAACATGCTTGCGACAGTAGCTAAATACGCTGTCTGGGTGTTTGCTTTCATAATCGCTCTGGGCAAACTCGGACTTAACGACTACATGAGCATTCTATTCTCAGGAATCATCGCCATGCTTGCCCTCGGAGGCGCTCTCGCTTTCGGCTTGGGTGGCAAGGAGCACGCTTCTCGCCTCATTTCCCGTCTCGGGGAAGAGGTTTCCGAAAGATAAAAAACCGAAGTAAAAACACGACTTTAACCCAAAAAAGATGTCCCCAGTTTCTACTGGTTGACATCTTTTTTGATTCTAATACAATAAGTAGTATAGATATGAAAGTAAAATATAGTAAATCTTTTATAACAACAACTTCATCTACCAGCCTTCCCCATAGAAGGTTGCTCTTTGCGTTGTAAAAACTCTTAAAATAAATACTACAACCCAAACACCAGTCTTCTACGGAAGCTGGTGTTTTCGTTTAGAACGAAAATATTGTTCTTTGACAATATGCTTTGTAGTTTTCTATCCATGTAGTTACGACCAAAGAAGGAGAATGCAGATGCCTTGGATGCTTGTGGTTACTGGCAATAATTGTGGGCCTACGGCTCACATCCACACGATCATTGCTCAAGCGAAGGAAGTGGGGGTTACTGAGATACTCTTTCTTCCTCGGAGTAGTCCGGATGGGGCGAAATACTGGGTTCAGGCTAAGAAAAAAATGCTGAAGCCGAGCTTGGCCGACAGCCGTCTGGTTTGTGTTGTGGATGGCGAAACGGTGGCTCTGTCAGCGATGGACCCGTCGAAGGAAGAGATGAGCACTCTGTGTCGTAAATACAGGGAGCTCGAAGGAGTAAGCCACTAGCAAGACCGGCACAACTCGCAGTTACATTTCTGATGTTCCATGCAGTCACGATAAAAAAGGAGAAAAGATGAACAAGCTTTTGAAAACCCCGAGACTCGCTCTTGCCGTCAAAGCCGCACACACGGCCGGTCGGGTGATCAAGAAAGGTTACGGCCAGATGGTGGAGATCAGGCAGAAGAGCTTCGGCGATTTGTTTTCGGCCGTTGACATTGAAGCGGAAAGTGTGGTTGTCGCTCTCATCAAACAAGAAGACCCGTGGAGTGAAATCATCGCCGAAGAAAGCGCCCCAGAACTGAACGGTTCTCCGTCACGCTGGATTTTGGATTGTCTCGACGGCAGTGTCGGCTTCCTGTTCATGGTTGGCAAAGACAAGCCGGCCGTGCTCATCGCACACCAGCAAGATGGAGTGACTGATGTCGGGGTGATTTATCTTCCGCTTACCGACGAGCTCTTCTTCGCCGTCAAGGGAATGGGGGCGTTCACGGGCAATGGCAAAAAGTTGCAGGTGGATGCGTCGTTGGTTCTCCGGGATTCGTGGGTGGAGATGAATCAATATGGCGATTCGTCGCTGGAGTCTGATATCTTCGCTCGGCTCCGGGTCGTATTGCGTCGGGCCGGTGGAGCGAAACTCGTTACTTCGCAAGCTCCGCATTCGTCAATCGCGATGCGCATGCTCGACGGAACCATGCGCCTCGCCGCCGTCATTCATGACAACAATCCGAAGAAGGTCAAGCAGGAGTGCTGGGACGTTGCCGCAGTTAAGCTCATCGTCGAAGAAGCCGGCGGCGTTGTGGTGGACTTTCTCTGCAACGAGTACGACATCATGAACGCACGACCGTTCATCGTCGCGAGCTCCGTCGCGCTCGCCTACGAGATTATCGATGTTTACAAGGAGGGAACTATCTACAAAGTCTAACGAGCGGGTTCTACAGCCGATCTGTGGAGGTAAGGGCTAGTTGATGTTTTAGCATCAATTAGCCCTTCGTTTGTATATCCCCAGGTTATAAACATAACAGATATGTAAAGATATTTGACATATTTTAGCGCTTAGTATAGACTAATCTAATCGGTATGAATATTACAAGAAACAGTTTAAAAGGCAGGCCCTAGCAGACTTTTCTTTTGTCTGTGTGAGCCGCCTAAGAGGCGGTTTTTTTGTTAGAAAATCAGGACGGAATGACACTTTGAAAACTAAATTTCTGTCGGGCGACCTTATAGGGTCTTTTCGAGCCCAGACAGAAAAAAGCCAAAAAAATATTCAAGTATCGGAGCGGTCCGAAAAAGAGTATTCTGTTATAATTTTTGGCTTTGCTCGCTCCCTAGAAAGGGCGGGCGTCCCTCCGACCTAAAATCGGAGGGTTGTGATTTTCAAATTTCTTAACAGGAAATTTAAGGGCGTACGGTGGATGCCTTGACTTTAAGAAGCGATGAAGGACGTGGCGTTGCTGCGATA
>JBAQFO010000013.1:0-64710 GCA_049287305.1 Minisyncoccia bacterium
CTTACACATACTAATCTAGCACACCGAGAGATCTTTTGGAATTATTCAGCACTTCCATTTAAAATTTGTAATAACACCCTATCTCATACGGCTAAAGGTTATAGGTAATTATTAAATTAGGATTAAAATCCGTATGAACACTTTTCCAAAAAAAATACTACTAGCGCTAACCCTTTCCCTTCTCACCTTTTCAACCGCTCGTGCCAATGAAGCTGACAGCTTGCATTTATATAACGCATTAGAAAACACTACATCTTTGAATGAGATGCTCAACTACCAAGCGCAGGTAACTCTAGTTGAGCAACTTGCCGATAAATCTTTCACCGCTGCCGTGGGAAAAAAAGAGGCGACAGAGAAAGACATAGAACTTACCCTTAAGGAAATTACCGCAAAACAAAACTCGGCTATAGAAAAATCCGAAAATGCCATAAGCACAATAAAAAACACGAGCGGTCTACGCGTGGCGGTTCTAGGAAACAATCTAGGAACTTTGGAATTCCAACTGGTGCAGATTAAAGGCCTTCAGGCCCTACTTGACTCTTTGATTTCCAAGACGGTGAATGCGCCTCTTAAAATGCAAATGCGGGAACAAATTGAAACCTTGAAGCAGGAACAAGAAAAAATTGAAGCTCTATTGGCGGAAAAAGAAGGAAAATTCAGTTTCCTTGGATGGCTAGTGGCTACTTTATAATATAAAAGGGGTTAAGAAAGCTCTAGGAGTTTGGCAATTTTCGGCTTATCAAAGCCTACGGTTAGTTCGTCCCCGATAATAATAACAGGCACGCCCATTTGTCCGCTTTTTTCCACCATTTCCTTTCTTTTTTCCATGTCGCTTGCCACGTCGTATTCCGTGTAAGCTACGTTGTTTTCTTTAAAATAATCCTTGGCCATATGGCAGAAGTGGCAGGACGGAGTTGAGTAAATTGTTACGTTTTTCATGATATTTTTCTATTATACTTCTAATACTTTTAATTATAGCATACGTGTCAAGCGGCGGCGGAATGCGAGAATCGGCTATTACATAGCGGTGCCCCATCCGCGTCTCGGACGAGATGATATCAAGCAGTATAAGCGTTTTCCGAAGAATATTCAACCAGTTTCCTAACCCCTCCGCATAGGGGGTCATTTTTTGTAAATGAGACAAATGAGACACGAAAAGGGTGTCTTGGGCACTGTCTCATTTACAGACTGAATAGACACAATAGACAGTATAAAAAGGGCAGTTTCGGTATCTCTGGACTCCAAAGCCAATCGGCGTCATCCATTAGGAATGGACGATATCGAAGCCGTCATAGAAGCCAGCAAGCATTTGAGATTCGAAGAAAACGACCCGAAAGGTACGCTCAATCGTATTTCCAGTTTGCCCGAATCCAAAGCTCGGATTAAGCGGGCAATCAAGGAACGCATTCGGCTACTGACGGCATCGTACATTTCTCTGGCTTCCTTCGTGCCTGACGAGGATGCGGACTATGCCGCCGGGCTTTACGGCGAGCAAAGTAAAGAGCGGTTGACACGGATTTTCAGGAAAGTGCTCAAAGAAACGAACAGGCTCGAAAAGGAAATGAGGGACTTTGACCCGTTCAATTGAAATGCCAACAAATGCCAATAAAATGGGATTTTGAAGAGTAGCTAAAAACGGGCAAAAATGCTAGATTGCATAGATAATGAAAGAGTATTTGCCAGAATGGAAGATATATTTGTGGAAAAAGCTGTTGCTCGATACTAGTGACTCGGACAGGGTATTTCAGCCCAACGATTTTATCTTCTTCGATACGGAGGACCAACAACGCTTGGTATTGCTAAACGCACAAAAAGGCATTAACAGGATAAACTCATATACGATTGAACTCGCCAAAGGAGCAAAAACGGAAATCGGCGGTGCCGATGGGCCAAGCTCCGACCAGTATTATAAATTCGAGGTACGGAAGATCTTGTTAGCCCTCATTGAACTGGCCATCGAAGACCCTCGTTGTTTAAAGATCACAGACATCGAGCTAGGGAAAAAAGTGTTGCATGACTATCGCCAGAAAATGAAAGCCCGCCTGACGGATAAACAAAGAAGAGAGCTTGCAGTTCTTTCCATAACGGCTGGGCTTGGCGGACAACTACCTAAAAACGACCCCCTTCTTGTGGACCTTTTTTGCGGTTTACCGGAATACATATATAACAAAGTCGATAAAGGAGAGAAGCTCACGTTGCCAAATCTTGACATTCTAATTGACCAAACATCCGACGCAACCATCTTCTCTTCGCTTCGCTTCAAGCTCACCATAGACAAGAAAAATTTGCAGGCACGTCTAAACGCCTACGTCGCTGACTTTATAGCGGGCGAATTGATCCCGCCTCAAGGAGTTAGGCTCTTCATATTTGAGCAGCAGAAAAACAACATCCTCGGTGCGATCCAGTCCTTAGCAGCGAGATACGGTAAAAAGAATATTGCGATAACTTTCGAGGAAGTCGCTCGGATTGGCGGTTGGGCGAACAAAGATGAGCATCACTACCGATTTTATGAAACGATATTGGCTCTGGAGCAATTGGGAGAAATCGAAATAAAGGACCTACGGAAAGAAGAGGTTATCCTGTCGCTCGTAGAAAAAACCGTTCCGGAAAAAGAAAAAGTTGCCCCAGTAAAAGAGTTGTCCCCTGCGGATAAAAAGAAACTTTTCATTTTAGAGAAACTCAAAGAAGATTGGGACTTGGCTCCCAAAGACGGGAGACAGGTGCAGCTTAAAATTTCTGGCGACCAGGTATATGAATGGATGATGGAACTCGGCATCAATTATTACTCGCTGGAAAACATCCTGCTTGGTTTCAAGAAAGAAGGCCTAATCATTAAGTACGAGTCGATAAACCCCGCCATGTAAATATATGTCTAACGATTTATACATACAACTTCCAAATGACTTTGAAGAGCAGTACCTGAAATACAAGGCTGCTCTTTTGGGCGAAGAAATTAAGCCCGTGAAAACCGAGATTTTTCAGGAGGCAGATAAAAAATATTCCGACCTAAAAGAGCCGATAATGATAAAAACTTTGGGAATAGAAATTAGCGACTATTATATATCGAAGGGCAACGAAAAACGCGAAATTAACGCTACAGATAAATGGCTCATATATTTCTTGTACTACAAATTTACGAAAAATAAAGACGAGTGTTTTAGACCCGAACGACTCGTGGCAGAAATGGAGGCGGAACTGGGCAAAAAAACTGAAAAATATATCGAAAATAGAATTGGGGAAATAAACAAACTGGTTAAAGAACTAATAGTAAAAGGCAGGACGAACATTGGAAAATTTATTAAGCACGAAAAAGGCCGCGGCTATCACTTAAATCCCAAAATTGTGATATAGGCCACAAAATAATCCCAAGAAAATAAACGCTTGGGAAAATTCAATATTTTTTTCTCTGAAATACCTTTGTAAAATAAGGGTGTTTTTTAATATATCACAAACAGGTCACAAAATTTGTGATTCCTCTAGAAGTTAAACTTAAGATAATTCTTTTCGAGAAGAAGATTATAAATTTTATTCACCTTCCTTTTCTCTAATCATACTATATGTCTAGAAAAAAGGAAAGCAAAAAACATATGAGAGAAAATACATTACACGGAGAGAAGCTAACATGGGCGACGACGAGGCGAAAAGTCGTGGACTTGCTACCTAGTGGCTACAATCCACGAAAAATGAGCGAGAGTGAGCGTCGAGACCTCGAAGATTCCATTAAGGAGTTCGGTACGGTCGTGCCGGTGGTCTTGAATATCGGGACTAGAGATAACGTGCTCATAGGGGGCCACCAACGCGTCACCATTTATGCTGACCTCGGAATAAAAGAAGTCGATGCCATGGTGCCGAGCCGAGAGCTGAGCGAACAGGAAGAAAAAACGCTCAACCTCCGGCTTAATAAAAATTTAGGAAGTTGGAACAATGAGCTCCTCAAGGAAATGGATATGGACTTGCTCCTCCATGTCGGATTTGACGACGAGGAATTGCAGGATTTGTTTGATGACGTGGACGTAATCGATGACGAGTTCGATGTCGAAAAAGCTATTAAAGAAACGAAGGTAGCGAAAGTGAAGCCGGGAGAAATCTGGCAGCTCGGCGAGCATCGGCTATTTGTAGGCGACTCGACAGACGCCGAAGGAGTGAAAAAATTAATGAACGGCGATCTGGCTGACGTCATATATTGTGATCCGCCTTACAATATCGGCCTCGACTACTCCAAGGGGGTCGGCACCGATGGAAAGTATGAAGGCTCATACACCAGCAAAAAGGATTCCAAGAAAGATTCTGTCTATGCATCTTTCATTGACGCGAGCATCAAGGTGGCACTGGCAATTTCAAAACCAAATGCCCATATCTTCTACTGGTGCGACGAACGGTACATCTGGCTAACGCAAACGCTCTACCAGCAAAACAAAATCGACAGCAAGCGGGTGTGTTTGTGGATCAAAAATAATTTTAGCGTGACCCCGCAGGTGGCCTTCAACAAAGCATACGAGCCGTGCGTGTATGGAGTCATCGGGAAACCGCATCTCAATCGGAACTTCACCAATGCGAACGAACTCTTAAATCAGGAAATCGGGACGGGCAATCAGGTACACGAAGAAATTCTCGACATGATCAATCTCTGGATTGAAAAGAGGGACGCAGGACAGGACTACGCTCACCCTACGCAGAAGCCGGTGACCTTAAATGAAAAGCCTTTGAAAAGATGCAGTGCTCCAGGGCATATCGTCTTTTCCGGATTTGCCGGAAGCGGCAGCGACTTGATTGCCTGCGAGCAACTGAATCGCAAATGGCGAGGAGTCGAACTCGATCCCATTTTTGCCACCGTCACTATTGACCGATGGGAGGCATTTACCAACCAAAAAGCGAAACTATTATGAGTACGACCATTAAGCAAGGAGACATATACAAGCTCGGAGAGCATATCATTGCCTGCGGCGATGCGTTGGATGCCAACTTTGTGAACAAGGTCATTGGCAACAGAAAAATCAGGGCGATACTTACAGACCCGCCGTATGGAGTCGACTATGTCCAAGGGAAAAAATATCTCAATCAAAAAATGGGGGTTGAGAGCGATAAGGACATTGTCGGCGATCAACTGCAAACGGATGAAGAGTATGCGGAGTTCACTAGAAGCTGGCTCGGACTCGCCATTCCATATCTTGATTCATATAACGCCTGCTATATCTTCAACAGCGACCTGATGTTTCCCGCGCTCCGGCAAGGCATGAAACAAGCCGGATTCCATTACAGCCAGATGATCATCTGGCTCAAAAACCAAGTCGTCATGAATCGGAAAGACTATCTCATGATGTTCGAGTTAATCGCTTACGGCTGGTTCGGCAGGCACAAAATGGAGCGCTCGAAAGCAAAGAGCGTGCTTTTTCACCCGAAACCGAGTAAATCAAAACTGCACCCGACGCAAAAACCAGTGGGACTCTTGAGAAAGCTGATACCGAATTCTACGAAGATAAACGAATATGTGTACGACCCGTTTCTTGGAAGCGGGAGTACGACCGTGGCTTGCGAACATCTCGGTCGAAGATGCATCGGCATAGATATTGATCCGGAATATGTGGCGATAGCGATTGCCCGTGTGGAAAAGCTGACCGGCAAAAAAGCGGTAAAGGTATGAGCGATGAATTTCCAAACCCAAAGAAATTCGGAGTGTACAAGACCCAAGACTTCGAGTCCTACGCTCTGTGGAAGGCGTTGCCCTCGTTCCTCCGGGGCCAGCCACGTCAAGTGCTTGAGAAATTCGGCATTGACGAGGAAATTGCGCTTGGCTTGCTTGAAATCAAAACGCAGGCCGAGTTCGCGAGGCGATTTAATATCAAGGATCCTGCAACTTTGACGGATTGGAACAAGAAATTGGAGAAGGAAGAAGTTATACCAAGAATCCACGCATGGGCCCGGAAGCTTACCCCGAACGTCATCTTTGCCCTCTACCGCACCGCGAGCAAACACGGCAAAGCACCCGAGGTAAAGGCGTGGCTGGAAATAGTGGAAGGCATGTAAAAATATATGAAATATCCAAATTTAGAAAAATTAGGAGATAAAAACATGAACGCGGAAGACGTGGCGTCGATTCTTTCGCAGACTCTGAAGGATGTAGCGGCGAGAAAAATTACGCTCAGGTACGCACTTGTTGTATCCCGTCTCGCCCTCGCTCTGTCTAAAACAATTGAAACGGTGGAACTGAAGAAGCGAGTGGAATTTATCGAGCAAGTTCTCAAAAAACGAAAATGAAAAACCTAGCTACTTTGTTGAAAAAAGGAGACCTGACTCCTAAGGAACGGATGCTCTTTCTGGTACACGATGCGGTAAGTAAGGACAAAACTGGCAAGGAAATTCTGACAGAAGCGGACAGGCACGCATTGTCGGAAGGATGGAAACCACTGCATGACCGCGAGGTAGACGAATATAACCGCTACAATAAAGGGTGGCGGACAGAGGGTTCCCTTCGACTGGATGCCCAGACTACTTACTTGAACGCTCAAGTTTCCCTGCTGCGGTCGAGCAGGCTTCTCGACTACGCCATGTGGAGCGACTCCCTGCAAAAAGGAAATGGATTTGGGAAAATACATCTCTATGTAGACGAAAACGAAGCGCTGGATCTTATCCTAAAAAATACCGGGCTTCGATTCGATCAATTTTTACATAGCTATACGTTTCAAAAAATAGACGAGGACTTAAAAAAAGACATTTTAGCTCTCTACGAGGACGCGGGAACCGAAAGTCAGTACCTCGACCAGGAAGAAATTATCGCGGACTTGTTTAATGGCACAGAACAGCTGACAGTGGAAGCAAAGGAAAAACTGGCTGACATAATCGCTGACGTGCCTCACAACAGATACGCCGAGCTTTTCAAGGAAAAAGGCATGAAGTCTGGAGCATGGTGGTTCTATGGGTATTTCGCCGAACTGCCGACTTTGGAAATAGCGAAAAGGTGGGCAGACGAGAACGAGATCAGCTATGATGCCAATAGCGAAACCTTGGCGGAGGATTTGTCTCTCAAGATCCAAGATTATGCGGAGAAAAACAAAGTTGAGGTCAGAGAGCTATTAAGAAGAACCATCCGTAAATGGTTGGACGAGGGCTTGTTCGAAAAGAAGTACGTTCCTTTATGCAATAGTGCTGACAAAACTACGTGCAACGACAGCGACACTAAACTTCCCCACATGGAGATTTTAAAAAGGTGGCTCAAAGCCAAGGACGAAGCAGAGGCAGAAATACAAAAACTGATAGATGCTGGGCAGTTGAAAGTTGAAGTCAGGGAAAAAGAAATTTTTGAATCAAAGGAGAGTATGAAAATAATAACGGGTGAGAGTTTGTATAACCTCCAAGGCGGTTTCGACTTCGCTCAAGATTTCAAAAACCAAGTTGAAGGCCTGAAGCCGCTCGATTGCCTCATTTTGTTTTTGCGAAACGGCGATTTCTTGAAGGGCTACGCTTCTCTCTTGGCCTTTGCCGATATTTACAAAAAACTATCGAGGCTTTACGAGATCGATTTGGGCTACAAAATAGACGGATTCATCAATGATTTCAAGAAAAGCATAGAACAGTTGAATGACGAACTGCGATACCTTGCCGAAAAGTTGGAAGGAAATATTTACCGGGAAAACAACACCAAATTCCTGGCCGAGGTTTTCATGGACCGTATGCTTATTCGCCTGGAGGACATAGAGCCGGGAACGGACGAAACGGAAATGCACTATGCTCAAGAGTTTGAAAAAATATTTCTGAATTTATTTTAATCACAAACAGCAAAAGACTGCGTGTAGCACCGCAGCCCCCGCCGGTAACATATTCTTTTAGTGGAGGCCGTCAGTTAGTGAACTTTAATAATGAACTATGCGACTAGAACTTAATGCGATCCGGAAACATGAGCGTCAACTGGGCCATGATTTCTCCCCAATTAAAGCAGGACTTCTCCCATCTCTCGGAGATGTCGGCTTGAGCGAGCCAGAGCAGTTTGACTAAAGCGTCATCGTGCGGGAAGACCTGGGTAGTCTTGGTTACTTTCCTAAACTGGCGGTTCAGATTTTCAATCGTGTTCGTGGTATAGATCATTCTCTTGACCACTTGAGGATAGCCGAAAAACGGAGAAATATCGCTCCAGCGATTCTCCCAACTTTGCAGGTATGAGATGTACTGTGGCCACTGTTTTTCCATTTCTTTCAGGGCTTGGAGTCCGGCGTCTTCTGTCGCGGCGGTGTATACCGCTTTTAGATAATCGGCAAATTTCTTCCTGTCTTTGTTGGAGATGAACATCAGAGTGTGCCGGATTTGATGGACGACGCAGACCTGGACTTCCGTTCTTGGGAAAATGGTCTTAATGGCGTCGGGAAATCCTTTGAGTCCATCGACACAAGCGATAAGTATATCATCGACGCCCCTATTTTTTAACTCGTTCAGAACATGCATCCAGAATTTTGCGCCTTCTGTTTCACTGATCCAGATACCTAGGATTTCTCTGTGACCATAGAGGTTAATGCCGAGAGCGATGTAGGCAACCTTTGAAGAGATTTTCCCGGCTTCACGAACTTTGAAGTGCATCCCATCCAAGTAAAGAATTGGGTAGCAGGAAGACAGCGGCCTGGCTTGCCACTCTTTCACAAGCGGAAACACTTTGTCGGTAATCGCGGAGATAGCAGGCTGTGATATTTCCATCTTGTTCGCTCGCTTCAGGAAATTGGAAATATCTCTGGTGGTTAATCCTTTAGCATAGAGGTCTATGATCATCGCCTCGGTTTCGTTGCCCACCAAGTCATACCACGGACTGCGACTATTTGCTTCTTCCGGTAGATCAGGTTGGGAATTTGTCGGGATTAGGCTCGTCTGTTTGGGTTCGGATGGGAACGATTCTACCATGATGGTTTCTTCACTAATTTCAGGTTTTTCCTGCAATGCTGAAAGTTCCTTAGCCATCGCCAGAATTTCCTCAGGACTATTAATTTTCCGTATCTTGGTTTGATACCCGTACGGCAGGGTACTTATTTTATTTTTCATATGTTTGGTCGACCTGCCACCTAAAGAACGGTGTCACCTGCGAGCGGATGCCCGCGAGGACTATTTTACGAATTTTATTGGTTTTGCATAGATTTGTTTACAAAAAAGTGTTGAATTTATTGATTAAATTCATGACGCAACTATTGACTTTTGTGCGAAATATGATATATTATATATGGTACCTGTTCCTTGCTAAGTACATACGTACAAAGTCTGCTCGTGACGAGCCAGAGGAATTATGGTACTAGAAAATTCTTATTGAGAATGTCTGCGGCATAGTGCCAAAGGCTCAATAAGGAAAACCCAACCTTGAGGGCAGACCGTGGCAGAGACTACGGACGCATCCTCAAGTTGCTTCGGTGGCAGACCCGCGAAGGGACGTCACCAAGGAGGAACGATGAGTAGGAGTCGAGAACCTGATGTATTCCTAAACCACAGTTCCGCAGTACACACCGTGAGATTCAGCGAAAACGGACGGCTTGGCGGGCTTGCAATACCCGGCCAGTTCTTCGTGTTTCGCGATCTCGCAGTTCAGTGTGAAGGAGAGCATTCGCCGGAGGTGGCGTGCGGCAGGTGCCGCGTGACCGGCTCGGTTTCGGCGTTCAAGCTCTTCACGAACATGCTTCTTGCTGCAGGCAAGGTGATTCTGGGAGCCGATGACAATGTGCGGCTCAATGGAACCACTCGAGAAACGATCCCGATGCATCTCGACAGGCAGACGGACGTAGAACAGATGGCGATCGTCGATGCCCCCTCGGAGAAACGCATGTGGCTGCTCCTCGAGAGTTGCGTCGCCGAACTTCGTAAGTCGAAAGAGGCAGCAACCTCATGGTCTTATGCCATTCCAAGTTCTCTCACCCAGACCAGGCGCACGGCATCCGTGTCGCACTAAAAAGGAACGAAAATGAAAACACTTGTCAGCATCACTCTCTCCATCATCCTGCCTTTCATGGGTCTCACGGCCCAGGCGGCGGATTCTCCGCAGCCGAAGAGCAAGGCATTCTGCCTCTCCGCCGTCACTAAGGGTCTGGTGACCGCGAACCCGAAGGCGAAGACCTGGTCCACTTCGAAACCCGAGCAGCAACGCTTCATGTCCACCTATTACGACGGCGCAGTCGCCGATCTGCACAAGGTGGACGATGACAAAGTTCTGCAGGCGATCGCCACAGGCAGTTCGGCGAAACTCCAGGACTTCTTTGCCAAAGGCGGCTTCGCTAACATGCCGGTCCGAATCCCGGCGGGCGGACACGCGGTCGGAGTGCTGTTCGATCTGCTCGTCGACTGGAAAACGGTCGGTGAGCAGAAGGACATCTCCATTCGTCGACCTCAGGGAGGTTACGACGATTACTCCGGCGCTCAGATGCTCGAGTTCGAGGCCTTCAGTCTCGAGGGTCACAAGTATCCGCTTTTCCGGATCGAGACACGCCAAGGCTGGGACGTCTACCTGGTGGAAGCCGCCGATGGCGAGAATCTCCAGGCTTCCGACTTTCCCGCGCGCGCGAAAGCTCTCCTCGGCCTTCCTCGCGAAGAGGCGGACTACGAGAAGCTGAACTTCCCGAGCGTCCTGATGTCTGCCGATGTGGACATTTCATGGATGGTTGGGATGCGCGTTCCCGGATTCTCGATCGACGAGGCGGTGAAGAAGATCAAGCTTCGTCTCGACGAGAAAGGTGCACGTGCCCAGTCCGCTGTCGCTTTCACGACTCGTGGCATGGACTCGTCCTACACCATCCAGAGGTCTTTCTACGTGATCTTCACGCGTGAAGGCCTCAACTTTCCGCCGTTCGTCGCCCTTGCGGCGCCCGATTCCTGGGTGAAGCAGGGCAGCAACGACTAACCCTCAACCCGAGGGACGCGCCACAAGCCGCTCCTCAAAACACCTCTGGAGGTATGACCATGAAGCTTTGGAAAAAGCTCGCAATCGTTCTCGTGTTCATCGCTGCTGCTGTTGAAACCCTCTTCATTGGAGGTGCCTACGCTGTCGCGGCGAAAGCTCGCTCGGAGGCTGCGGTGGCACAACAGGAAGCAAAGGACATTGAGGTCCGGGCTCGTCGCCGCGTCGAAGCCTGCGAAGCGGACGCGCGAAAAACAATGGACCGGCTCGCCGCCAAGGACGCGGAGCTCTTCCTCAAAAAGGAGCTCGGCCTCGATGCCGACTATCCCATGAATGATCGAGTGAAGGAGGAGACGGAGTTGTACGTATGGTTTCTTGAAGCCGATCTTGAATCGCTCGACAGTTTTATCAAAGGGCGAGAAGATCAGTTCGACTTCAATCAAACGTACAAACGCCAGCAGAAGATCAATACCTTCTACCTCGAAAAAATCTACGATGCGGCAAGGCGGTGCGGCATTCACATCCGACCGTACCCCGGTCGCTGAAAGCACTTTAGTTTGTTATCACCCCGAGGCCGGCGTTCGAAAGGACGCTGGCCTCATTTTTTTAATAAGATTGATAGATTGTTCGGAATCTCTTATAATATATGGGTCCTCTATAATTTTGAATAGGTACACATTTGCCCTTATTCTCAAAAAGATAGATGGATAAATTAAATTTATGCTTGAATCCCGAAGAGAATTTTTTAAACATCTAACTTTACCAAAAAACGAAACCCGTTCTATTGGCAACGCGACAGCAGCTAAAAACCCACTTGAAAGAACAGCTTCACGCCGAGATTTCATTAAAGTTCTAGGCATTGTTGCTACTGCACTTGCAATTCCAGAAGATATTTATGCCAGAAAGAGAGACAAAAGAAACCAAGCGATTGAGAAAGAGGGTTCATTCATTACCCCCGAACAGCTGCGAAAAATGGTGCTCACAGATAACTCAGAGCGCGTTTTTATCCGTTTTCCGAACTCGCCGCGCCTATACGAGATAACGGACCGGAGCCAAAACTTGATTGCATTCGCGCGAGGCGCGATGACCCCGGAAACTGAGAAAATGCTAGAGCAGTCAGATGAGTTTACGAAAATTCATACGCATCCCTTAGGAATTTACGGCATAGCTGGATATACTCCCGATGAAATTGACGCGGCGCGGGAAGGCCTGATGCCAGTTCCTCTCTCCATGCCGCCAAGCATCCCGGATCTTCTGAGCGCAAAGATAATTAGCCAAATTGAAGGTATGGGAGAGCCGATCCGAGTGAATCAAGAAATCTATGGCACAGATGGCATTTGGCGTTTTAAAGGCGGAGCAGACAGCGTTTTGCTTACGGAAATCGAGCAAGTAAACCAAGAACTTGTAAATATCTTCTCGGATTTCCGAAAAACTCTTCCTGCCAATCTTCAAGGACCCTACGACAAAATCATCCACCTTGCTGAAAATGAGGGCGATGCCCGCCAAGGATTTGTCTGCCGGAATATAAACGAGCTTACGAAAAATCCAACATTTGCTCCTTACCTTCCCCTTTTGGAAGAAAAACTTGCAAAATTATCTTTGGAGTACAAAGAAACTTTCGCTCTTATGGAAGAGATGACCGCGCTGAGCATTGCCATGACACACCCGGAACAACGTGATGCGGCACTACAGAGATATTTGGCAATTGTAGAAAAAGAAGGTTTTGAAATTAAATTTGAGCCATATAAAATCCATGTTTGAAAGACTTTGGAAAAATAAAGAAGCAAGGGCGGTTGACGAAGCTCTTGTAAAAAAGAAAGTATTCCATGGTAATGTTGCCGTGCCCTCAATACCTGGTGATTCACTAGAAAATTTTAGTCCGGATTTGGAACGCAGTATAGAGCATAATATTGAAATGTTTTTAGGTCCCTTGGTTTCAGGAAAAGGAGAAGAAATACCTGTTCTTACCAGAAGAGCCGACGATGGGAAAATTAGTCAAGAAATGGTTGCTCATGCGGAAGTAGATTTTGAAAGCGGCGAGATTATTAAGTTTACTGGGAAAGGTCTAGATAATCCAAAACGCGAGACAAAAGTAACTTTTTTTCTAGCTCTCGGACCTTATGATACAGCGGAGATAGCTTATAGAGAACAGTTCAACAGGAAAGGAAAAGGATATATGAGTTTCTCTATTTCTTCCCTTGAATGGGAGTTCCAGCGTAATTGGCCGCAATTATCTGAAAAAGCAAAACGGGTACTTGAAGCTTCGGTTCAAAGATATAATTCAAAGAGCGGAGCACAACCGCCTGACCCGAAGTACTTTAAGAATTAATGGCTTACTATTGCTTTTTTACTCAACTATGTTATAATATACAAATAAGGATTGCTAAATACATGAATTAAAAATATGGGAATGGAAGGACCAAACAGAACACAAGCCACAGAGGCAAAACAGCCGCCTAAGTTTAACCCCGAACCCGGTCGGCTGGATCGAAGGTTTTTAAGACAAGGAGACACCTTTTCTATTAGAGACTCTGCAGGAAATTTTTATGATTTTGCTCTAGAACCGGAACGCGTTCCTGGTGTTGTGCGGGCTAAATGCGTAAGAACTAACAACAAGCATTTTATGGGAGCGACAGGCAATCTTGCCGACATGAAAGAGGGGCAGCCATTCCGGATGTTCAGCGAGACTGCCCGCTGGGAAACAAATCCTGTTGATCAAGTGAAAGTTTCTAAGCGAGAGCTTAACGTGCTTTCCGCTATTCCAGGAAGTTGCGTGACTGTACAGGGCGAGGATGGTCGCTGGTATTCCTTTGAAATTCTTACCCGGGATATCCCCGGTCAGAAAATTGAATGGAAATGCGTGGCAGCTTCACCCGGAGAAGAGATGTTTGTGGGAACGTATGAAAATATTCCACCTCCAACCATTAAAGCGGGCGAAGAATTTTCCTTTGGGGGTAATCCGGCAAACAAGATCCGGGTTAAGGATGTAGAGTTTGAACTTAGTGTTCGCCCGGAAAGAGTTTTGGGGCTAAAGTTTAAAGAATTAATTGAAATGAGCATAGATTCTTCCCAGGATTCGGATCGGTTCGCGGAAGAACTTCGGGCATTACCAGATAAAATAATCGAGAGACTAAAAACAATAGTGCAAGGTAAAATCTTGCCATTAAGCAGCGATCCGACAGCTCTGAAAAAAGATACTGCAAAAAGAAATGAATTGAGAATGTATACAGTCAAAGCATCGGCCATACAAAATGAAAGCGACGAAAGGGCTAAAAGATCCCGCAAGCAATCTTAAATTCTGTGTTATGATATAAAGGTCGAGATTATTAAACTAAAAATATGAATTAAAAATATGGGAATGGAAACACGGAAAACCGAAAAAGAGCAGTGGCAGGAAAAAACCGCTCTAGCTAAAAATTTTCAGCTAACTCCTGATATGAGCGGAGATTTCACGCGACTTCGTTCAACGCTTGGACTACATCACCATTTTACAGGTCCGGCTACTCCCCAACGAATTGAGGAGTTTGTTGTGGGAAAAATTGAAGAAGAACGCGGTATGCAGCAGAGCCGTGAGGCAAGCCCCGCAGAGACTTCTGGGAAGGGATATGGAGCAGAAGAAGCTCAAAGTAAGGCAGAATATTTTACTGAAAGCCTAAGATTGCTGGAAAGATTCCTTGCAAGACACGGCGGAGACAATGCTCGTGCAAGATTAGGCATTGAAAAAGACGAAGCTTTAGGTTAGAAAAGTTAACAGAGAGCCGGAAGTTTTCCACAAAACCGCTTAAAGCGGTTTTGTTTTTTATACATCTTAACCGTTTGTTTTCCTTTTTAGATTACGCAGGAAAAGTTATCAACTTATGCCTCCTAGACTCCCCGCAGGGGTTCTGTCATCAATGTATGTATGGAACATACATTAACAAGGCCGATGGGGATGGAGACCAAAATATCAATCCCCGTAAGCATTAAATATTGCCTATACGCCAGAAAGAGCACCGAGCAAGAGGACAAGCAGGTTCTCTCCATTGACTCCCAGATCAAGGAAATGGAGAAAATGGCAGTAGCTGAGAATTTGGAGATCGTGGTCAGAAAACAGGAATCTCACTCAGCTAAGGAAGCGGGCCAGCGACCCATCTTCAACGAAATCGTCGAAGAATTAAAGGCCGGAAAATACAGTGGCATCTTAACCTGGGCACCGGATCGAATCGCTCGAAATGCGGGCGATCTCGGCAGGATCGTGGACTTAATGGACCAAAAGAAGCTCATTGAAATCCGCACCTACGGACAGAAATTCATGAACACGCCGAACGACAAGTTCATGTTGATGATTTTGGGTTCACAGGCGAAACTGGAGAACGACAACAAGGTTATAAATGTAAAGCGAGGGCTGAGAGCGAGAGTATCGATGGGACTAAGGCCGTCACTTGCTCCGACTGGATACTTAAACAGCAAGAACAAGGATGAGAAGTGCCAGGTATTCGTTGACCCGAAACGTGCCCCGATTATCAAGCAAATGTTTGAGAAAGTAGCCAATGAAAATTACTCCGGCAGAAAAATATGCCAGTGGCTTAAGGAAATTAAATTCAAGACGAGGACCAACAAAGAGCTTACGCTAGGCAATGTGTACCGCCTTCTTAGAATGACTTTCTATTATGGAGTGTTTGAATATCCTGCCGGTAGTGGAGAATGGTACACCGGCAAGCATACGCCCATAATTACTCAGTCGTTATTTGAAGCGGTGCAGGAAAAGATAAAAGTAGAAAAGAAAAAGGCCTACGGCCGAGAGTTCGCTTTTACTCGAATGCTCCATTGTGGATACTGCGAGAGCGGCATAACGGCCGAGGAGAAAATAAAGGAACTGAAAGATGGTGGATCAAACTCGCATATATACTATAGATGCACTAAAATAAAAAATCGCGACTGCCCAAACGAGTCGGTGAAAGAATCCATTCTCATAGACGAGATGCTGCCTATTATCGATACCATGAGTTTGGACAAGAGCGAGCTGAAGCAAAAGCTTGAAAAGGAAGTAGCTAGATATGCGCTCTTCCAAACCGGTGTGCTTAAGCAAGATTTGCCGCATTCGAAAAAAGACAGAAATATCAGTATTAAAACATTCGCCAAATATATGCTCCAGCACGGCACGCTTTTGGAGAAGCGAGAGGTAATGTCGTGCATAAAGAGCAAAATATTTCTGAAAGACAAGAAATTGGCGGTGGAATAAAAACAGAATTATTCTAATTTCTCTAGAAACAATTTGCCTAACTTGTGTTCACGACTGTCCTCTGGTTGTTGTTCAAGCTCGGTACCATATCCCTTTAATTCCTTAAGGAAGGTGGTTTTTCTGCTGTATAAGGATTTAATTGCCGCCAAAGTATTCAGCATCGTTTCTTTTTCATCTAAACCAACGCTCCTTGCAGTATCAAAAAGTTTTCTTGGAAACCCATCCTTACGAGAACTTGGAAAGTCGTTGAGAACATGAGGGTCTTGAATAAAGCCGCATATCTCATTTTTCCTTGCAAGCGGTTCCCCGGTTTTTTCTAAGATGGTAGACCAAATATCAATGACTTTTTCTTTGTTTTCATTTGTAAGCAATTTGAACGAAGGAACAAGAAAGCGATAGGGTGTATTGTGTCGCGGATGATCGGCACCCAGCGATTCACCCCATTCAAGTAACTTGGGAGCTATTTCATTCACATCCTTATCTATGAGAGAAGGCCGACTTCCTTCTAATTTAGAGAGCACATGATTAGTGATCTCAAAATCTTTTGCCTCCAATACTGCATCTTTAAGAGAAGATATGTATAACTGACCCCCCTGAAGCGCCCCAAACATTTTGAGTATATCGATAATTTGGTCACGCTCTCCGGCATCGATAGTTGCAATTAACCGAGTCACTAAAGGAGTGATTAATTTTTCTCGGATGCTAATCTTCTGTTCCTCAACGCCCTTAAATAAAGTTGTAAGACGAGGAATATCAAGTCCAATGGCATGAGTTTTAAATATTTCGATAAAGTGTTGCTTCGCTTCTGGAGAATCCGTAATCAGCTTTTTAATTGCGGGAAGAAAATTGACATAATATGTAGTTGCGATATTTGGACTATTTATATAATCACTATACTGCTTTGCTACTTCAAAAATAAGTTTCTCGGGAACCTTATCCTCAAGTACTAACTCATTCACAAATACAGCAAGTTCTTCTGGACCCTGACCCCAACTTTTTTTGTGCAAAACTTCATGAATGTAGACAAATAATTTTTGTATCTGTGCTTCTTTAAGAAACGGAAATAGGGATTTTATGACCTCGAGATTTTGCTTTTGATTTTTATTCAGTGCTGTTGGTTCAATTTGCTGGACAGCATTCAAAAGTAAATCAGTTAAGGTCGTGTTTGCATATACGCCCAGCGCTCCTTCGTATTTACCAATCTCTTGCAAACTAGCAAGGACGTCTGGTACGTAAGAAACGCCTTGGTCATCAACATATTGGTAAGCTTTTTGTAAAGATTCTGCGACTTTCTTTTGTGCAGCAACAGGAACAATTTTGTAGTTTTCTCCGTAGGCTTCGCTGTATTCCATAAACAGCTCATTCTCGGTCTCAAGTGGTTTTACATGTTCGTTAATGATGATGTTCCGGTCAGTAGGGCCGGATGCGTGAGTAAGAACCGACAACAACCCCTTTGCCGAAAATTCTTTGATATTTGCCAATTGACTTGTATGTGCTAAATGAGATGAAAATACATCTGCAATCTTGGTTTTCTTCACCTCAGGGATTTCAGGAAATACTTCTTCAATGACTGACAAAATATTGAATACGATAGCAGCTTTACCTTGGTTTTTCTTTTCAACAACCTTATCTTCAAGTAGCTTCACTATCGATTTTTTTACTGCATCGTCCGCCCCTTTGAGTAATTCTTTAATGGAGTCAGATTTCCCGGTAAAGAGTGCAATCGCTAACTCAGAATCTTCACTTTCATAGCCCCCATATCCTTCGCGTTTTAAATTAATAAACTGCTCAGGGTTTCTAGAGGTAAAAGGTCGCGAAGCTTGAAGGAAATCTCCAAGTTCAGGATTTTGCTTTAATTCTGCTTGTATATTTTGTTCATGCGGCGAATCAAGTTTACGACCTCTAAGGGAACCCTCGGTCATTGAAAGAACATCAGGGTCCTTCTTTATGATGCCGAAAAACTTTGGCCATTCCTCTTGTAGGATAATTAGCTTAGCCAGAAAGGAGAGGTTGCCAGTTATAAATCCTTTATCAAGATTTTCCTGTTCCTCTTGTGCCAGTGCTAGTAAATAACTAGCACTTAAGTTGTTGTAGAATTGCTTAATTTTCCTCGGGGTATGTGAGTAGGCAGTCAATACTAAACTGGCCACATTTTCTTTTTCCGTATCATCTTTATAAGGTATGACCACATTGCTAGCAATCTTATCAATATATTTTTCTAGATCACCTCTTATAAATGGCGACAACCGAACGGTTGCTTGAAAAAACTTCTTTAAAAACTCACGGCTCTGTTTGTCCTTCTCTGGTATCGTAAGCTCGTCATTTAAGAGGCCCTCTTTGAGATGATTAATAAGAGCTTCTTCATCAACTGGCACTAAATATACACAACCCTCCACATTCAGGAATGTTTTTATTGTCCCCAGTAACTCAATTGCTGTTTCATTTGTACAACGATCAAGGTTGTCGATGGTAACTACGATGCGTTTTTTACCAATTTCGGATGCTTTTTTTACATATTGTCTAAAGACATCTTCGAATTGCTCGTTTGAAAATAGAGGCTTATCTTCCTCGTCAAATTTTTTAATTTGGATTAACTTAGTCGCCCTGTGTGCCAAACCAAGGATGAGTGCGGGAATCAAGGGAGCCAAAAAAGTAATTAGGGAGCGGGGTGTCCATTGAAATTGGACAGCAAATATATACCATCCGATGTACCATGCAATAAGCTCAAAGATGAGATTTTTTATCTCCTCTACATTCCACTCTAAATCTCCAGATTGTCGCGTTCTTTTGATTGTTTTATAGAGTCGAACCGGAAGCGTATCGTCATTAATTGAAAGGTCTTCTTTCATCTGCTTCAGAAATTGTCTGTAGAAAGCGTCTTTTTGATATTTCCAAGCGTCAAAATATACAAATCCTATACCCGGGGTTTCGGCAAGTCGTTTTTTTAAAAATTTGTTTACAAGCGTAGTTTTTCCAACACCCCATTTACCAAGAAGGCCTACAACGAAAGGGGTTTGGCATTCTCTTACTAAGGCTTCGAGGGTGTTTATGTAGTGGTCAAATCCAAAGTTATCTTCGTCAGATGGTTCATCCACCACAAAAAGGGATTTGTTTTTAAACAAATTCTTTTCATAAACTTCTTTTTTCTTTTGATCCCACCAAGTCATTGGTGAGATTGTTTAAGGTGAAGCGGCATGAAACAATCATACCATTTTCTTTCTAAAAATCTAACTTAATTTTTGGTTCGATTCCCGCATGGGGTAATCGATTTTGCAACTCAAAAACCATTGAATTTATTAGGCCTCCGCATCGACCTTGACTGTGCGGGATGCGAGAATCGAACTCGCGTCTAATCCTTGGGAAGGACTCATTTTACCACTAAACTAATCCCGCATAGCGGTATATTACTCGCTATGTTCTTTTTTGCCAAGGGCCATTATTATTTTAAACACAGTATCCGGATTAAGCGACATGCTCTCTATCCCCTCGTCCACCAGAAATTGCGCGAAGTCCGGATAGTCGGACGGCGCCTGCCCGCAAATACCTATATATTTATTTTTAGCGCGACATTTATGAATAATTTCCGCCACCAGTTTTTTTACTGCAGGGTTATTTTCATTGGCAATATGGGTGACTATTCCCGAGTCGCGATCCAACCCCAGCGTGAGCTGAGTCAGGTCATTGGACCCTATAGACATCCCGTCAAAAATTTCCAGAAATTCGTCCGCAAGTAAAATATTAGAAGGAATCTCGCACATTACATATACCCTGAGCGTAGAATCTTTGGCGCGGTCGAGTCCGTTAGTCTTCATAACTTCTATCACTTGCTTACCCTCTTCCGGAGTCCGGCAAAAAGGAATCATAGGCACGACATTGGTAAATCCCATCTCTTCGCGAACTTTTTTCATCGCCTGGCATTCAAGCGCGAAAGCATCTTTGAATTTTGGGTCGTAATATCGGGATGCGCCTCTCCAGCCGAGCATAGGATTCTCTTCTTTGGGTTCATAAAGCTCTCCGCCTAAAAGGGTACGATATTCGTTCGTTTTAAAATCGGAAAAACGAATTATTACATCATGGGGAGCAAAGGTCGCCGCAATTTTAGCAATTCCAAGAGCCAGTTCATCCACATAAAATTGCGCTTTATTTTTATAAAGAGGAGTTAACCGGTCTATTTCTTTCAAAACCTTGGTTATGTATGGGGTCTTCTTCCCTTTCTTTAAGTTCTCATATTGTAAAAGTGCATTCGGATGCGCGCGAACAAATGAGGCTATAATAAACTCCAGTCTACCTAAGCCCACTCCATCCGCCGGCAAATGATGATTCGCGAACGCATCGTTCGGTGAACCGATATTCACCATTATTTTAACGGGGAGTTTCGGTATTTTATCTAAACGGTGTTCGGTCACCTTAAACGGCAATATGCCCTCATACACTGAACCCGAAGAAGCATCCACGGTTACTTCCTGACCGTTTTTAAGCGTTTTAGTGGCATTGTTTGAACCCACTATACAAGGAATGCCCAATTCCCTGGAAACGATGGCCGCGTGTGAAGTTCGGCCTCCCTTGTCGGTCACGATAGCGCTCGCTATTTTCATTATTGGCTCCCAGTCCGGGTCAGTAATTTCCGTCACTAGCACTTCACCTTTTTGAAATTGAGAAATATTCTTTGCATTTTTTAATATGCGCACCTTCCCGCTCCCTATCTTGGCGCCGACAGAAATCCCGTTTACCAAAATTTTGCTTTTCTTTTCCAGATGATATTCTTTGAGAACATTTTTATCTTCCACGGAACGAACCGTCTCGGGACGCGCCTGCACTATAAAAAGCTCCCCCGTTTTCCCGTCTTTAGCCCACTCTATATCCATAGGCTGGTAGTGTCCGTGCTTCTTTGAAAAATATTTTTCTATTTGCAAACACCAACCGGCAAGTTTTTTGACTTCCCCGTCATTCAAAGAATACTGCACTTGGTCTTTTTCTTTGACATTTTCTTTTTTGGTGCCGTTTTTTGCATACACCAATTTAATATTTTTCTTCCCTAGATGCTTGCCAATAATCGGGTTTTTAACGCCGCCCTCAAGTGTGGGTTTATAAACTATATATTCGTCCGGAATAACCATACCTTGCACAATAAATTCCCCAAGGCCGTATATACCATTTATCACAATAACTTTGTCAAAACCTGTTTCCGTGTCTATAGTAAAAGCCACCCCGGAAGCGGATAAGTCTGAGCGCACCATGCATTGAACACCCACCGAAAGCGCCGCGTCAAAGTGGGAAAATCCCTTATCCGCCCTGTAAGATATCGCCCTGTCGGTAAAGAGCGAAGCAATGCATTTTTTAGTAGCCACCAGAATGTTTTCAATGCCATGCACGTTTAAGTAAGTTTCCTGTTGTCCTGCGAAAGAAGCTCCCGGCAAGTCTTCGGCAGTAGCGGAAGACCTAACTGCTACATCGTTGTTTTTTCCGTATTTTTCTCCGAGTTTAGAATATGCTTGCCTAATGGCCTCGTTTAAATCTTCGGGCAAATTTGATTTCAAAATTTCTTCGCGAACTTTCTTGCCTCTAATCTGGAGATTCTTGATGTTGTGAGTATCCAGGTCGGATAAAATTTCTTTTATCTTCGCATCAAGCCCCGTCTGTTTGAAAAAATGCCGATAAGCGTCGGCAGTGAGAGCAAATCCATCCGGAATACTCACCCCGAGAGGCACAAGATTGGAGAACATTTCCCCCAGTGCAGCATTCTTGCCTCCCACATACGGAACGTCCGCTATCCCCACCTCGTTATACCACTTGACGAAAACATTGCCTGCTTGATCAGCCATAAATAATTAATTCTTTAATCTACTAATAACTTAGTAATTTTTTCCAACCTCTTATATTTTACCACTCTTTCTGGTTTTACGGGAGCGCCACCTTTGATTCCAAAACAATTAAAAGCAAAAGCCAAGTCGGCAATAAAATCATCATCCGTTTCCCCGCTTCGGTGACTGACAATAAGCTCTATGTCGTTGTCGCGCGCAAGCTTCATGGTCTCAAGCGTTTCCGAGAGTGTGCCGATTTGATTGGGTTTAATAATCATGGCGTTAATACTTTTTTCTTCTATGGCTTTCGCAAGCAATACAGCATTGGTAACCGTCAGGTCATCCCCTACCACCAATAGCCCTTCGTTGGAATTCTTAAATTTTCTAAAACCGCTAAAGTCTTCCTCCCATAAGGGGTCTTCTATGGAAAGTAAATTGAATTCCTTGGCAAGCAATCCAAGCATAGCTGAAAATTCTTCTTTAGAAATATTTTTTCCCGATATTTTATACATTCCATCTTGGAAAAACGACGAACTCGCCACGTCCATAGCCAGCCGCACTTTCCCCTCCAGGTTATTTTCTTTGATTGCTTGCGCAAGATACAAAAGTGGTTGTCTGACATCGCTCAACTTTGGAGCAAATCCTCCTTCGTCGCCAAGAATTGTGGACTCTTCCCCAAGCGTATTTTTTATAATTTCACGCAGGGAACTGTGCACGCTTATTCCTATTTCTATAGCCTGTCCTATGTCATCGGTTTGGGGAACAATAACATATTCCTGAAACGCTAAATCATTTCGTGCATGCTTGCCTCCATTTATCAGATTCATGAACAAATATGGGACTTGCCTGGAAGGCTTTATCTCGGAAAGAGTTTGGAGATATTCAAAAACTTCTTGTTTGGAAATTTTTGCCGCCACCTTAGCACAGGCTATGCTTACGCCAATCATAGAGTTACCGCCCAGATTGCCTTTGTTCGCGGTTCCATCTAATCGTGTAAGTGTTTTGTCTATGTCTTTTTGATTGAGCACGTTTTTCCCAGCCAAGGCAAGTGCAATCGCCTTGTTTACTTTTTCGATGGCGTTCTGAACATTCTTCCCGTCCGCGTCTCTAAGTTCGCGCGCTTCGTGCGCTCCAGTAGACGCACCGGAGGGCACAGAGAAACTTCCGCTTTCGCCTCCTGCCCATACGGTAACTTTAATCGTGGGATTCCCGCGAGAGTCTCTGGTTTCCTCAGCTAAAATTTTAGAAATACTGCTTTTAGGGTAAGAGTCCATATTATGCTTCATATTTTACCACATTTTTGCTAACATAAGCATTATGGATAAATTGGTTGGACTTCGAAACTACTTAGCGCAAAAAACATATCGCTGGCTCATAAAACCCGTTTTCTTCCTGTTCGCCCCGGAAACAATTCATGACATTATGGCTATTTTCCTCCGTTTTTTGGGAAAATCCTCACTCACCCGAGCAATAGCTTATGTCTCCTGGGGTTATTCAAACAAAGCCCTGGCTCAGGATATTCTCGGAATTCATTTTAAAAACCCGATAGGCCTTTCGGCCGGATTTGATAAAAACGCACAAATGATAAACATCATGCCGTCGCTAGGATTCGGGTTTACGGAAGTCGGTTCCATTACGGGGATGCCTTGCGCGGGGAACCCCAAGCCTCGCTTGTGGAGATTAAAAAAGTCAAAATCCCTCGCGGTTTATTACGGCTTGAAAAATGACGGATGCGAAGCTGTGTCAAAAAGATTAAGTGGTAAAAAGTTTCCCCTGCCTGTGGGTATCAGCATAGCGAAAACAAACTCGCCCGAAACCATAGCGGACGACAAGGCTATTGCCGATTATTTTAACGCCTACATGGCTTTCCAGAACATTGGAAGCTATGTGACAATAAACATAAGTTGTCCGAACGCTTTCGGCGGACAGCCTTTTACCGATAGCGCCAAGCTGGATTCCTTGCTCGCAAAAATCATGTCCGTTCCAAAAACAAAACCCATATTCATAAAAATTTCCCCAGACTTGAATCTAGAAGAAATAGACCGCATTGTTGAGGTGGTTTATAAATACAACATAGACGGATATATATGCTCCAACTTAACAAAGAATCGTGATAATATAAAAATTATAGATAAAAATATTCCAGAAAAAGGCGGACTGTCGGGAAAGGTGGTTGAAGGTTTGTCGGATAATTTAATAGCATACATTTATAAAAAAACAGGCGGCAAATACGTTATCATCGGAGTGGGTGGAGTATTTACCGCCGAAGACGCTTATAAAAAAATAAAATCCGGAGCGTCGCTCATTCAAATGATAACCGGAATGATCTTTCAAGGCCCCCAAACGGTCAGCAGTATAAACTTAGGACTGGTAGGATTCCTCAGAAAAGACGGATATAAAAATATTTCCGAAGCTGTAGGGAAACATTAGTCTTATTTTTTCGTTACCAATATCATCAAATCAGATACGTTGGCTCCAGTCGGACCGGTATTGAGCATATCCCCTGTTTTTTGGAAAAAGTTATACGAATCAAATCTGTCAAGATAGTCTTCGGCATTTAAACCCGCGGACTCGGCTTTTTTATTTGTTTCCTTGTCTGCGATAGCTCCCGCCATATCGGTATTATCTCGTCCGTCCGAAGCAAACGAAATGAACACAGAGTCGTTCCCTAATATATTTTTACTCAGCACTCGCAACCCTAGATGCATGTTCCTCCCGCCCATTCCCCCTGTTTTTCTAATTTCTATTCTGGGTTCACCCGCAGCAAGCACCACAGTATCGTCAGCTTTGGCGCTAAAAATTTTCTTAATCACCTCTTCTTCCTCATCATATAGCTCTGTGGAAACAATCCTAGTCACAAGACCGAGCTCTCTGCCTTTGGCCTCCATAGCCAAAACTGCTGTTTTGTTTGAAACCAAAACAAAATTTCTCACTTTTTCAAAATATTTATCCTCCTTTGGAGTTTCCACCAGGTCAAATTCGCCCAAGTTATTTTCATCTATTATCTTCTCTGCATCTTCTATGGTGGTTTCGTCTTTGTAAGTGGGGCCCGATGCTACGTCCAGAAAATTATTCCCTGGCACGTCGGAAAAAATAAGCCCAATGATTGTGGCCGGATAAGCGATTTTTGCCAACCCTCCCCCCTTCAATAGCGATAAATGTTTTCGGACGGTATTTATTTCGGTTATCGTTTTTCCGGAATTCAGGAACGCGTCGTAAAGCTTTACTCCCTGCTCGCATTCATTTTTCCCATAACAAAGAAGAGCAGAACCGCCTCCTGACACTAGCGCTATAATCAAATCGTCTGCTTTAGAATTCTTTATCAATTCATGTATTTTTTCTCCCGCAGCCACATTCACGGGGCTTGGTCTCGGATGAGTGCCTACAAAAATCTCTATGTTTGAAACTCTGTAGGAAGAGAGACCAACAACTGCCCCTTCTTTAACCCGAGAACCGAGGATTCCAGAAAGTGCTTTCGCCGCCTCCCCGGAGGCCTTTCCAAAACCGACAACTTTAATATTTTTAAATTTGGATAAATCATAAACCTCATCCATCACAAATAATGTTTCGCCCTCCAGGCGCACGGATTTCAAAATAGCTTCTTCTGTGTTAATGGCCCTTAGCCCCTCTTCCGCTATAGCAAGAGCTAGTTCCCGGCTCTCGGTAACAGCCAATTCGTTAAAATTTTTAATTTGTCTCTGCATTTTTATTTAACTAAATTAACCGAGGCACCCGCCATAAAGCCATTGATGTTTTCAATTGTTGTTTGGACAATTCTTTGTTTCGCCTCCGTTGTGTTAAAAGCTGTGTGCGGGGTCATGATAACATTCGGCATTTCAATCAGAGGAATGCTATCCCCCTTTTTGAAACCTTTTTCTTCTTCCAGAACATCCAAGCCGGCGCCCGCAATAATTCCTTTTTCCAAAGCAAACGCAAGCGCCCCTGTTTCCAAAAGCTCCCCCCTGGCGGTATTTATCAAATACGCACCTTTTTTAAACAAAGAAATATTGTTTTTATTTATTAAGTGGTGATTTTCCTTAGTATAAGGAGCGTGAATCGTAACAATGTCCGACTGCGAAAGAACTTCTTCGAAAGTTTTATACAAAATATTGTTTTTGGCGGCAAACTCCAAATCAGGGAATGAGTCACATGCAACGACATTCATGTTGAACCCACGGGCAATTTGAATTACATTTTTCCCTATTTTCCCCGTACCGATAACGCCGAGAGTTTTCCCATCCAAATCAAAACCTTGGGCGCTTTTTGGTATAGAGAAGTCGCCATTTTCTTTCATAGCGCTGGCTGCTTCTCTAACTTTTCTAGATAAAGTCAAAATTAGAGCGAAAGCAAATTCGGCTACGGTCCGTGAACCATAAGCCGGCACGCTGGCAACTTGTATCCCCTTTGTTTTGGCATATTCGCAATCAATATGGTTAAATCCCGTGGTTCGGGTAGCTATAAGCTTCAAGTTAGGTAAGGCATCTATAACGCTTTGGTTTAACGTGGAGGTCACAAAAATACAAATGACGTCGGCATCTTTCGCTTTTTCGGTGTTGTTTTCGTCCAACTTTTCACTAAAAAAAGAAACCTGCGCCTCGCCAAAAGAACCGGATAGGGTTCTTTTATCTTCTTCGGTCACTTCAAAAAATGCAATTTTCATATTTCCAGTATATCACACCATTTATTTAAACAAATTCCGAAAAAACGACAGGAATCCTGAAGATTGTTTATCCTCACCTTCTTTCTCTATATCTCTTGCTTCTACGACAATTATCATTTGTTCACCTTCTTGAGCTAGTCCGTAATTTTCCCGAAAAAATTTCTCCTTTCCTTCATCGGTGCTCAAACTATCAATATCCCGGGTAAGGTTTTCTTTTTTCTCCCGAAGCGCGATTACTTTTTCTTCCACGGTCTCCCTGTTTCTGCCTGTTTCTGCCATTTTCCCCAAAAAACGAAATACACTCCAGGCAAATACAAGAATCAAAAGCCCAAAAAATATTAAGGCGGGCTTAGATTCCATTATTCTTCTCCATGTGGCTTTTCTTTCAAAATTTCTCATAAAATCCAAAATATGCTATATTCTTTAGTATATGCTTTTCAATAAAAAACACCAAAAGAAAATTCAGGTAGGTTGGGCAATCGTGAGCATCCTTATAATCATCAGCATGGTTCTGCTCTACTCGCCAATATTCAGAATTTAGTAAAGCTACATAGTTGCTATTTTTCACTCGTGCGCATCATCTTCAGGAATACGTCTTGGGGTATGTTTACTTTGCCTCTTTCTTTCATTTTCTTCTTTCCTTTTTTCTGCTTTTCGCGAAGTTTCATCTTTCGGGTAATGTCACCTCCATACATATGCTGAGTCACATCTTTCTTCATTCCGGACAGAGAGCGGGAAGAAATAATTCGCCCCAAAGCCTTTCCTTGTATTTTTAGGGTAAACATTTGCCTAGGAAGAAGTTCTGCTAGCTTTACAACCGCCTGTTCGGCCTCTTCCTCAGCTCGTTTCTTTGAAACCACCCTTGAAAACGCGGGCACAACTTCATCAGCCACCAGCAAATCCAGTCGGGTAACGTTCGCTTCGCGCAAATCGCCTATTTCATAAGAAATGGAACCGTAGCCGGAAGAAGCGCTTTTCAGTTCGTCAAAGAAATTACGCATCAGTTCCCTAAGCGGCATCATTACGGAAATAGACGAACGGTTATCTCCAAAGTTGTCGGTCTCTCCTATCTCACCTTCATGGTCAAACAATAGTTGCATTATACTTCCCACATATTGTATAGGCGTGATTATTTTCAACTTAACCCATGGTTCAAATACTTTTTCTATGTTTCCATCGTCGGGGAAAAAGTAGGGAGAATAAATTTTTTCCCGCTTGCCGTTTTTCATCAACACCTCATAAGTTATGGAAGGTGTAGTGATAACAAGTTCCAGATTAAATTCCCGTTTAAGACGCTCAGTGATTATTTCCAAGTGGAGCATTCCGAGAAATCCGCAGCGAAATCCCTTCCCAAGAGACCCCGAAGCTTCCTCTTCGTAAGAAAAAGCGGAATCTGAAAGTTTTAATTTGCCGAGGGAAAGTTTTAATTCCGCGAAATCATCCGCGTCTTCGGGAAACACGGAGGCCCATACCACAGGAAGTGGCTGCATGTATCCAGGGAAAGCCGGCAACGGATTTTTGAACATGGTAATTGTGTCTCCGACAGACGCTATGCCGGGCTTTTTTATGCCAGTGACAATATATCCTGTTTCTCCCCGCTCTAAGGAGTCTTTTGGAGTTTCTTCCGGGGAAAACGTTCCGACTTCAAGCGCCGAAAACTTTTCTCCCGAAACCGCAAAAAGTAAAGTGTCGCCTTTCGCAACCTTGCCGTCAAGAACTCGCACAAAAACTATCACCCCGCGATGATTGGAATATTTGAAATCAAACACCAAGGCTCGTAAAAGATTATCCCCCGGATAAGTCTCCTTGGGTTCCGGGACGCGTCTTATGACCTCCCGCAAGAGACTTTCCACTCCTTCTCCCGTCCGTCCCGATACGAGTAAAATGTCTTCCGGGAGACAATCCAACAGCTCCACCACCTCTTCTTTTACCTCATCCACCCTGGAAAGCGGAGAATCAATCTTGGAGAGCACGGGAATGATTTTAAGGCCTCCCTCGCGCGCCAGGGCCAGCGTGGTAAGGGTTTGAGCCTGAACACCCTGTGTAGAGTCAATAAGCAAAATGGAGCCTTCTACGGCCTTTAGGGCGCGAGAAACTTCGTAGGAGAAGTCTATGTGCCCCGGAGTATCTATTAGGTTTAGAATAAACGGCTGACCCTCAAAATTGTATTCCATGCGGACTGGTTGCATTTTGATTGTAATCCCTCTTTCCCTCTCCAAGTCCATAGAGTCTAGAACCTGATCCCGCATTTTTCGAGTTTCAATAGTGTGCGTAATTTCAAGCATCCTGTCTGCCAAGGTGCTTTTGCCATGGTCAATGTGCGCGATGATAGAAAAATTCCTGATATGTTTTAAATCCATAAATAAAAATTACTCCCAAAATCCCCCTGTTTGGTGATTCCAAAGTTCGGCGTAAAAACCATTTTTTTCTAAAAGTTCTTTGTGTGTTCCCTCTTCAACAATCGCCCCCTTATCAAGCACGATAATTCTGTCCATTTTTTGAATGGTGGAAAGTCTATGCGCGATGACAATCGTAGTTTTGCCTTTCATTAATTCATTGAAGGCATCCTGAATGTAATGTTCGCTAATGCTGTCCAAAGAGCTCGTGGCTTCATCAAGCATTAATATCGGAGAGTCCTTAAGCATAGCCCGCGCTATAGCCACTCTTTGTCTTTCTCCGCCGGAGAGCTTCACTCCCCGTTCACCCACCAACGTATCGTATCCATGGGGCAGTTTTTTAATAAATTCGTCCGCATGTGCTTTTTTCGCTACTTCTATAATTTCTTCCATGGTGGCAAGAGGCTTGCCGTAAGAAATATTTTCCTTAATGGGGCGATGAAAAAGTATCGGCTCTTGCGGAACATAGGATACCACGCTCCGCAAATCGTCTTGGGTAATGTTTCTTATATCCTGGCCATCAATTGTAATTACTCCGCCGGTAATGTCGTTAAATCTCAAAAGAAGTTTTGTAAGCGTGGATTTTCCGGCCCCCGAGTGTCCGACTATGCCTACGCGCTCGCCTGGCTTGATATCAAGGTTAAAGTTATTCATCACCTCTTCCCCTAGATTGTATTTAAAAAATACATCTTTAAATACTATGCTTCCTTCTTTCACCTTTAAAGGCTCGGGGTTTTTTGGGTCTAATATATCGGGAATGATGTCAAATATATCCACCATCTCTTTCATGTCGGCCGCTGATTTCATAAATCTTGTCAGAGAGTTGCTAAATTCCCACAACCTTTCAAATACGATTGCCATATATGTTTGAATCAGCACCACGGTTCCTGTTGAAATTTGCTCTTTTAGCCAAAAATTAATCATCATATACAATATGATGCTCTGAATGATGAAAAAGAACGTGCCTTGAATAATTTCAATTTTCGCGCCGAAAAATGCCGCCTTTCTGCCTCTGGCAACTCCTTCATCCGTGTATTTACTGAAGGAAAGAATCTCCTTATCCCTTGACGAAAAGAATTTTACAGCAGAAATATTACTGAAAACATCAGCAAGGCGTCCGCTTATCCTGGAATCCTGTTCGGCTTCAAGCATGTCGTATTTTGTTTTTTTCTTTACAAAAAAAGTTACAACCACGATATTGAGTATAATGGCAGCCATAAAAATTAAACTTATCGTATTTGATTCTTTAAAAAGAACCAAAAATACACCGACCAAAATGACGAAGAAGGATAAGAAATTATATATAAATATATCAAACATTATGTCGAAGGAATACACAAATCTCCGAGCTTTGGTGACCAAACTCCCCGCAAAAGTATTACTAAAAAAAGTGTAGGAATTCCGCTCAATTCTTTGAAACGCAAAATTACGAAGTTCCCGAATCATATTAATCGTAAAAGTAATATATAAAAATTTAACTCCTCGCGCCAAAAGTATGGCAATAAGATTCAATCCAATAATAATAAATACGAGTTTGAAAATGCCGGATGCGACAAGCGCGCGCTCGGTACCGGTAAACGAAAGAGTATCTATAATCTTTTTAAAGTAAAAAGGAACCAGAATAGCGCCGAAGGCTACCCGCATGGCATAAAACACCAAGATGCCATAAAAGGCTCCCTTGTATTTGCGGATTTGAGGCCATATATATCTAAAAAGTTTAGTAACCGAAAACATTATGCCATTCTAGCAGAAAAGACCCATATTCCAAAGCCCAAAAGATCTTTTAGAGCTCTTCCTGAGAAGGAGCGATGACCTTCGCTCGCCAGAATTTGGTATGCAGGGTCTTGAAAAGTTCATTTAATTCCTTACTCTTCAACAAATAAAGCACAACCGCGGCTGCCATTATCCCGAGAATTCCCGAAATAAATCCCTGAAGAAAAACTCCCCAAAATGTGGTGGTCCCAAAAACAGGAGAAAGCGCGTTAAGAGACAGGTAACTCACCAATCCCAAGAAAAAGGCTCCTCCCAAGCTCTGGAAAAGCGTCTCGGTGATGAAAGATTCTTTTGGCATAAAATCTCTCTTTACAAAAATCCAATGCAAAACAAAATTAAAAATAGTTCCCGTGGAATAAGCCAGCGGAAGCATTAATACTTCCGTGCCCGGAATATCGCTTACCTTTAACATTGATTCTATGAAATATCTAAAGAAGGTGCTAGCTTGGAAAAGATGAATAAAGACGTAGGCGAGAATGATTATTAAAACCGAAGATATTAAATTAACTACCAGCGGACGCTTTGTGTTTCCCGCAGCATAATATGCGCGAGAAAGAAGCGTGGTCATCCCCTGCGCAACTATGGAAATCGAAAAAATAGCCAGGCAGGCTGCCACCAGTCGGGTGTTCTCCCAAGAAAAAGAACCGGAACCCAATATTACACGGACGATTTGGGCTCGCAACACGACAAAAAGAACTATAACCGGCAGAGACCAAAAAACAATCGCTCTTGCGGTTTCTTTTAAATATTTAATAAATTCATCTTTCTTCCCCGCCCCGAAAGATTTGGACAAAGTAGGGAAAGCCGCCACCGCAAAAGAAACTCCGATAATATTAAGAGGAACAGACTGAAGGTTGAAGGAGAAATTAAAAACCGAAATGGAACCACTTTGCAAGAAAGAGGCAAAAGCAATTATACAAATAAGAGCAATGTTGTTGAAAGCTAGCCCAAGGGTTCTCGGAAGCGAAGCCAAGGCCGTATTCTTTATGTCTTTGAAATTAATTGAAAAAGAAATCCGAGGAGTAAAACCGGAACTGCCGGCGGCCAAAACCTGCACGCAAAAATGCAAAAAAGCTCCCAGTGCTACCCCCAGAGCCATTCCATAAATGCCGAATACCGGATAAAAAAATACCACCCCGACTATAATTCCGATGTTATACAATATCGGACTGAGAGAATAAATAAAGAACTTTCGAAAAAGCTGAGTCACGGTTCCAAAAAGATTGGAAAGACCCATCAATATCGGAGATAGCAACATTATCCGGGACAGAAGAATTACTTTCTCCTGAAACAAAGGCGTAAACCCGGGGGCGATAAAAAATACCAGATGTGGCATCAAGAAAAAAGCGAACAAAGACACCAGAATCATCAAGGAGAAGAATACGGTAAAAATATCGTTGAGAAACTTGCGGGCTTCTTCGGTTACCACGTCCCCGCTCATCTTTGAAACCAGAAAAGGAATAATAACCGTTATGGAAGCCAAAGACGCCACGCAAATAAATATGAGGTCCGGCACCCGAAAAGCCGCATAGTATGCGTCCAAAGAAGACGAAGGACCTACAAAGTGGGCAATAGAACGGTCGCGGAAAAGCGCCAGAATTTGCGACAGAAAAGTTAGGCTTCCCAAGAGAAGAGCTGCTTGATTTATGCTCCCGGATTCTTTAGTAAAAATTCTTAAAATCTTCTCCATCCTTTATGCCTTAGTCGTTAGATTCACTGTTTGAAGCTGGAGGAGTGGACGAGTTCGTATTTTTTAAAGAATTTACGTATTGGATCAATTCTTGATTGGATGGAGCTAGAGACAATGCTTGCTCTGCATAAGAGATAGCCTCTTTGTTATTCCCCTCTCTTCTAGATATTTGAGAAAGAAGAATCAAGGCATCAATATAATTCGGCTTTAACTCAAGAGCAGAATTTGCATAACTTTTTGCTTCGGTTAATTTACCATCCGAAAGCGAAGCGTCCGCCATGGCAAGCTTCAACCCGGGATTAAGAGGATTCAGCTTTGCAGCTCCCTGGTAAGCTTCTACCGCTTTAACGTAGGCATCTTTTACTCCCAGCACCCCGACGGTGTGATATACCGAACCAAGCAATTGATAGTTTAAATAACTGGAAGGATTATAATTTACCGCCAACTGGGCGCTGCTTATAGCCTGGTCGAAGCTTGTTTGCAAGTCTGCTTTTTCTTCTTCAGTTATGGCAGAGCCTTTGCCGGCCAAAGATTTTAAATTAATAAGATATATTTGTGAATAGGTTCGCAGATATAAATCATTGGTGTAGAGGGATAAGGCTTTGCTTATTGAGCTTTGAGCCAAAGGAACAGTTGTAGATGAAAGCGCTTTACCAAAATACGAAACCGAAGAAAAACGTTCTACGAATTTGAAAGTAGTAGCAACTGAAAAAATCATCATCAGGATAAGGGCTAAAATGGAGAAGAAGCTCCTGCGGTGGTCATTTAAGAATGGAATAGATAATTCTTTCTTGCGGCTGGAAGCAGAGAGTCCAATAAACACTCCGGTAAAGGCTAGGGCAAGCAAAAATATCACCGAACCGGCGGCGTATAAGAACATAGAGATGAAAAGGTAAAGGGAGAGCACAAAAAAAGCCATTACCTCCCACCCCACTCCCTCCTTTACACCTGAAAATGCGGATTTAACCCCGGTGGATATAAACAAAATCAGAAATATAATCCACGCAAGGATACCAAAACCCCCCGACGTGGCAGTAAGAGTGGGAATCAATCCGGAACCCGAATCAAAAGCAATATCCCAAAATTGAGTGTTGTTTATAGAAACCGGCTTATACATTGACCAAGCCTCTCCGAACCTGTTAGGACCTAAGCCAAAAATGGGGTCTTGAACCAATACATTTTTAGTAGTAGCCATTGTCGCCGTAAAAGAAGGCCTGATTTCCGCATTTATGATCTGAAAATAATTGGGAATAATGTTCCCTATAAACTGCCCAGAAATAAAGAAAAGAAGAGACACCATTACTACAATAAAAGAAGTTGCCGGGAATTCTTTTTTCTCGTCACTTTCTCCCCTATTGAGGAAAGAAGTGGAGGCTTTGTAAACAAAAATAATTAAAGCCGAAACTCCGACAAGAATCCATACGAGAGGAAAGTTTACCGTAGCGGCTACTAAAACAGCGAGCAATAGGAATACTTGCAATAAAATTTTTCCAATTTTACTCACTGGAAAAAACTCAACCTGCAAAAGAAACAACAAGATTGCGAATCCGGCAAAAAGACCGAGCGCGTTCCAGGAACCCAGGATATTCCCGGTTTTATCCGACAATATCCCGAGAGACAAAGCTTCAGGGAAAAATAAGTGAACGCTTTGGAAAACCAAGACCGCAACCGAAGAAAGTATTATCCCCAAGAGAACTATTTTGGCTTGTCGGGGAGTTCTGAAAATCATGGCAGACATAAGCATTAGAATAAATCCTCCGAAGACGAACCAGAAGCTACCTATGTCAAACATGGTTCCGAAAAGAGATATTTGGGAATTTTGCGACAAAAGCGCAGAAAGCAGAAATGCCAAAGAAATTCCAAACCCGGAAACCAAAAGCCATGATTTGGGTAAGATTATCTTTCCGTCAAAAAATCTGGCTATCGCCCAGAAAACTATTGTTAACGCAAGACCTAAAACCAAAAGTAGCCCTTTGGAAGTCTCCACGGGTATTTTTGTAAAAGGTAAACAAAACAAAGGAAGCAACACTAGCACTAGAAATAATGATAAAAAAGAAAGCCTATCAAAAATATTTGAACTCATGGTTAATATTATACTCTATATTAACAAACAAACGCAATAAATAGCCTTATAGAACTATGTTGATAAGTCTGTTTTTCACGTAAATCACCTTTTTGACGGCAGAATTTTTTACAAAGCGAATGATGGCCTCATCGCTCAAGGCTTGTTTCTTCACATTTTCTTCGGAATCATTTGCGTCTATTGTAATTTCCGCTCTCAATTTTCCATTTACTTGAATAACTACTTTAACTTGCTCATCTTGAATATAGGCTTTGTCCCACTTGGGCCAGCTGGAAGAATTTATGGACTTTTTCTCTCCCAACACGCTCCACAACTCTTCGGCTATGTGGGGAGCAAACGGAGAAAGGATTTGCAGAAATTTTTTAAAGTCATCTTTGGTAATTTCATTTTTTTCCATTTCGTTGACCAACACCATCATAGATGAAATTGCAGTATTAAAACGCATTTCTTCTATGTCTTCAGAAACTTTTTTGATGGTTTTATGAAGAAGCTTCTCGAGCGTAGTGGAAAACAATTTCTCCGTCGCGTAAGTCCCACCCGGTATTCCGGGAAGGGTCAAGCGCGGAGAAATTATTTTTCGCGTAGCTGATATTTTTACGCCAATCTTCCAAACTCTTTCCAGAAATCTTCGGGGTCCCACCATACTGTCGGTATTCCAAGAAACCGACTGGTCAAAAGGACCCATGAACATTTCATACATTCTGAGCGTATCTGCGCCAAAAGTTTTTATTAAATCATCGGGATTCACCGTATTGCCTTTGGATTTGGACATTTTTTCTCCGGCCTCGGCTAGTATCATTCCGTGGGAAGTTCGTTTCATGTACGGCTCGCTGGTAGGAACCAATTTCAAATCATATAAAAATTTATGCCAAAAACGCGAATACAACAAGTGAAGAGTCGTATGTTCCATTCCCCCGTTATACCAATCCACGCCGTTTTTCATGAAATATCCTAAATTTTTCTTAGAAGCAAATTCTTTGTTATTTTTCGGGTCGGTGTAGCGCAAGAAATACCAAGAACTCCCCGCCCAGTTGGGCATTGTGTCAGTTTCTCTTTTGGCCGGACCTTTGCATTTTGGACATCGAACATTTACCCAGGATTTAATATCCGCTAGTGGGCTCTCTCCATTGTCGGTCGGTTTATATTTTGCGACCTTCGGCAAAATCACAGGCAAATCTTTGTCCGGCACGGGCACAAATCCGCACCCGCCTCGCGTCGACGAACCTCCGCGAGTCGAGGCGGGTTTATCGCAGAAAATGAGCGGTATAGGCTCGCCCCAATATCTTTGACGAGAGAAGACCCAATCACGCAGCTTGAAGGTTGTTTTTTCTTTTCCTCCAACAAACTTTATTATTTCTTTTTTTGATTCTTCTGAATCTAACCCATTAAATTTTCCAGAGTTTATTAAAATACCGCCCGCCCCATAAGCAAATCCTGTGGCTTGATAATATTCCCAAGCCATTTTATCATCAGGGATGGTCAAAGTATCTAAAACCTTGCTCTGTGCAATCCATTTCATTTCATGAGAACTTTTAGAAAAAAACTCGTCTTCTGTTATATCCACTTTTTCTTCCCCCATCAAGTCAAAAACTAAAGTTTGCACATTAACAACTCTATTTACATTCTTATGGGCCGCAAAAAACCGAGCTTGAATTTTAAAAGGAATTTGTTCAACAAACTTAATATTTATATATCCCGTCTCCTCCTTTACTTCACGAATCGCGGCATCTATTTCTCTTTCCCCTTCTTCTATTCCACCGATTATAAAATTTACAGGTTTAGCTCCCTTCCATTCTTCACCTTTTAGAAACATCAAAAGCACTGTCTCATTTTTTGGGTTTCGTAATATGACATGCACAACATTTCTTTTAGTATTTTCTTTGCCTTCCTGAGGAGGATTTTTACCATCAAGATTATTTGGCATAACAACCTGCCTAATTGGCAAATTATATTTTTTGGCAAATTCAAAATCCCGCTCATCGTGTGCAGGCACAGCCATAATCGCTCCAGTTCCGTAATGGGGCAATACGTAATCGGCAATCCATACCGAAATTTCCTCTTTGTTGCCTGGATTTATGGCTTTTATTCCTTTGAGTTCTACCCCTGTTTTTATTTTATCTTCTGAAGTTCTTTCAATTTCAGTGGTTTTCTTAACCTTGGTTAAATAGTTTTTGACCTCCTCCCAATTTTTTATTTGAGATTGCAATTTCTGCACCAACCCATGTTCCGGCGCAAGTACCAAGTATGTTGCCCCGAAAATCGTGTCAGGACGAGTAGTGAAAACCTTAACCTCTTCGGAAGCCACAGAAGAAACAATTTTAAAATCTATTTCTGCCCCTTCCGACTTCCCTATCCAGTTCCTCTGTTGAATTTTAATTTTAGGAAGATAGTCAACGGTGTCCAAATCTTTGTCCAGACGTTCAGCATATTTGGTAATGGCAAGCATCCATTGTTCTTTTTCGCGCTTTTCCGTGACTCCTCCACAGCGTTCACACATACCTCCCACCACTTCCTCGTTGGCTAGTCCAATTTTACATGAAGGACACCAGTTTATTTCTGTCTTCGTCTTGTAAGCCAAATCTTTTTTAAAAAATTGCAAAAATATCCACTGCGTCCATTTGTAATATTTCGGGTCGGTGGTATTCACTTCTCGGGACCAATCAAAAGAAAAACCGAGCGATTTAAGTTGTCGCCTGAAAGTATTGGTATTGTCTTTGGTAACTTTTATGGGATGTATACCTGACTTAATTGCATAGTTCTCCGTGGGCAGGCCGAAGGCATCCCAGCCGATGGGGTAAAGCACATTAAACCCTTCCATGCGACGCTTCCTGGATATAATATCCATAGCGGTATTGGAACGAATATGCCCCACATGAAGTCCCGCCCCCGAAGGATACGGAAATTCAATCAGACTGTAATATTTAGGTTTTTTAGATTTACTCGGAGCATTGAACGTCCCTTTTTTCTGCCAAAAAGTTTGCCATTTCTTTTCAATTTTCTTATGGTCGTATTCCTTCATATCACTACATAATAAACAAAAAACCGCCTTAAAGCAAAGCGGATTTTTGTTTATGTGCGAGTCGTCTAGGATGTTTATCTTGTTGGATTCGGATACGGAGGATACATTTCGGGGTCTATTGTTCTAAGGAAACATGTCCGTCCCGCTTCGTGGCTCCAAGATTCGTTTATCCCACCGCCGGGGTAAGGATACGAAACTGATTCAGCCTTGTCATACATGGGGGTAGGCCATCCTCCTCCATAGCTATTTTCCCTCCATCCTTTCGGAATAGGTTGAGAGAAAGTAGCGCAAAGTTCAAATTTAAGAGGCGCCTTTATGGCATATTCGTATTGTTTCCCTTTTTCAAATTCCGGCTCTACCGGCACAGAAAATCCGGACATAGGGTCTGTGAGTTCTGCTAAAGTAGCCGGAAGTTTTTCTTTTTGCTGCCAAAAACTAATTATTTGATATTGGATGTTTTGCAAGTCTTGCACCCTCCTGTCATCTAGACGCAGCTGCCTTTGTTCCATCGGACTTCCTAAAATAGAAAAACTGCAAATTATTGCTCCCACCACCATAACTATTCCTACCCCTCCCAACACTAGTCCCATTTTTTTGGAATTAGAAGCCGATGGTTCTTTGAGAGTGTATCCGTAACGAAAGCCCACTAAAAGGGCTACTGCCAACACCACAAGCACTTTATATATAAACCTGGATGTTACTTCTCCAGATATAAAATATCTGACCAAGGTAACCAAGTCTCCTATCACCACAACGGCTGATAAAAATAAAATTATATATATTACCCATTTTTTAAACATTTCATCCAATTGCCCAAGTTCCTTCTGAGAAAGTTTATTCCAAAAATATGATACAGCTAGGAAAACCGGGAAAACAATTATGAGCGTAGCAAGAGCTGTGCGGATAGCATCGTATTGATATGTAGAATATCCGTATTCATAGCTAGCATTCAAGACATCGGGAAAACGCTTGTTCAATGTTTCAAAAACAAGATTAAGAAAAGATACAACGGAAGTTATTAATGTTGCTAATAAGCCCAAGCATAGGAAAAAATATCCTATATTAAGCCTCGGTTTTGTAATATTTGCTTGTGTTTCCATGGGATGTATTATATCATAAGCAAACAAGGCAACAAGTCTAAAAATATGAGAAAAAAATTCGAGAATTTTTCAAAAAAATTGACTCGCTGGATTGGCTCACCCCAATCCATTATTGTGCATACTGTTTTTTTTATTGGAATGTTCAGCCTTCGTTTGTTCGGCACATCCTCTTCGGATGTGCTTTTAATTTTAACCACCGTGGTGTCTCTGGAAGCTATATACTTATCCATATTTATACAAATGACCGTAAATCAGCATGCCGAGGAGCTCGAAGAGGTTTCGGAAGACATAGAAGAAATTCAAAAAGACGTTGACGAGATTCAGGAAGACGTGGAGGATATTCAGGAAGGAATCCAGGAGGACGAAGACCCTATTGAGTAAAGAAAAGTTATATTTTTTTCCAAACAGCGGTATTGGCCAGCGGGATAATTCGCCCTTGTGATTTTTCTGCCACACAAAGCTCGCCTTGTTCTACTTTGCCCCTGAAGTCTTTCATTGCGTCAGATAGAGCATACCCCAACGATAGCGGAGAGGTGTCTATCGCGTAAGAAGTTAAAATTATAAAAATGGGTTTGTCGCTTAAAACTTTTTTTACCTGCGACAGAAGTCTGGGAAGCATCTCCTCTATTTTCCACACTTCCCCCTTGGGGCCACGGCCAAACTTGGGCGGGTCCATTATCACCGCGTCGTATTTGTTTCCCCTCTTTTCCTCTCTCTCCAAGAATTTAACAACATCATCCTCTATTATCCGCATAGACAGGTTCCCCATGCCCGAAACCTGCTGGTTTTCTTTCGCCCAATTTAAGCTCTGTTTTGAGGCATCCACATGGGTCACTTCCGCACCAGTCCGCAGAGCAAAAAGACTTGCAACCCCCGTATATCCGAACAGATTTAAAAATTTAATGGGGCGCTTCATGTTTTTCTCGTGTTCCCGGAGCTCGCTCTCTATAAAATCCCAGTGAGCAGCCTGCTCCGGGAAAAATCCTAAGTGGCGAAATGGAGTGGGTGATGCCAAAAACTTTACCCCGTTATAAGACATCTCCCACTTTTCCTCAATTTTACTTTCCATTTTCCACCCTTTCTTTGCGCCCGTCTTGGAACTCCAGAATTTTCCATCGGCTTTTCCCCATTCGGTTTCCGGCAATGTTTTGGGCCACACCGCATCCTCAAAAGGCCGAACAAAAGTGTATTGCCCGAATCGCTCCAGCTTCTCGCCAACTCCCGTATCCAGAAGCTCGTAAGCATGCCAATCTTTGGAATAAAAAAGTTTAAGTTCCATAAGTTATACTAAAAATTCTATTACATCCCCGTCTTTTACTATATATTCTTTTCCTTCGGTGCGGACAAGACCCTTGGAACGGGCTCCTCCATAAGAGCCGGATTCCAGCAAACCCTGCCAGTTGATGACCTCGGCCCGGATAAATTTATCCTTGAAGTCTGTATGTATAGCCGCCCCAGCGATAGGCGCTGTAGATCCTATCTTTATGGTCCACGCCCGAGATTCATCCTCGCCTGTGGTAAAAAATGTTTCTAAGCCCAGCAGTTTGTAGCTTGCTTGAATCAAATCGTCAAAACCTTTTTCAAAAATAGTATCAACTTTTACCGTAGCCCCCACAATATCAATCTCCATATTTTCATTGGCTTCAGAAGTATTTAGCACGAACAGCATGGGTTTTAAGGTAAGAAGATTCAAAGACTTTATTCTGAATTTTTCATCTTCATTCAAATTTGCCTCCGTGGCCATCTTGCCTTCTTCTAAAACTTTTTCAACCCTTTTTAGGATGCCGTCCTCAATTTGCGCCTCTTTGTCGGCCTTTTTCAGGTCTCGCACCAACCCCGCCAATCTTTTAGAAACCACCTCCATGTCCGACAAAACAAGTTCTAAATTTATTACTCCTATATCCGACATGGGGTCAATTTTATTTGCTACGTGGATAACAGAAGGGTCTTGAAAGACCCGCACCACGTGGGCAATAGCATCAACTTCGCGTATGTTAGAAAGAAATTTATTGCCCAAACCTTCACCCTTTGAAGCTCCAGCCACCAGACCGGCAATATCCACAAATTCTATGACAGCCGGAATAGTCTTCTTGGATTTTGAAAACTCCGAAAGTTTCCAAAGCCTGTCGTCAGGCACGGGAACAATCCCCACCGACGGGTCAATGGTGCAGAATGGGTAGTTTTCCGCCGGAACACTTTTTTTAGTAAGCGCATTAAAAAGCGTGGACTTCCCCACGTTCGGCAGACCAACAATTCCTATGCTTAAAGACATGTTAGATCACTATACAATAAAAATAAAAGAAAAGTAAGTTTCTGAAAAATCGTGCTGGAACGCCTATTTTTCAATTTCTTTTATTTCTTTGTCTATGACTTTTTCAGTGGAGTCAATATCTTTTTTAAGTTCTTCTATGTTCGCCCTTTCCACGGAATTTATTATTCCTTTCGCCCTGTCATCCACATCATCCCGCAAAGCTTTGAAAGATTTACGAACTGTGTCTTCCGCTTGGCGCAATTCTTCTCTGGTTGGATTTACCTTTCTCGATTCTCCGTCTTTCTTTAGGTGGAAATAAATCCGCAACAATAAATACAAAATGGCAAGAATAAGCAGAATAATCAGCCCCCAAACTTCAGGACCAATATCGGAGAAGATACCGCCAATTTTTACGCTAATTTCGTTGGACTCGTCGCTGTTTGTCTTGTCCTCCTTAACCATCACCGCTGTTACCGTATAAACGTTTCTCTTGAGAGAGCTAGGAATTATTATATTAAAGCTGCCTTCTGTGTCGGAAATTCCGGTAATAAATATCTTGGCTCCATCTCGGGCAACAAAGGTGACAAGCGTCTGCGTCTTTCCGTAATCTGATGTCCCGATGATTGCCGGCGCGCCATATTTAGTGCCAAGCATAATTTCAGGAGCTTTAAGAGAAGGCTCCGGCTGCACAACCTCAGGCACAATTTCTTCTTCGGGTTCCGGGACAACAGGAACACCTGGTTTAACTGACGCTTGCTTGATTGAATATGTGGCTCCGTTTAGATTCCCTGTTATATCCGTGCCCTGACCGTCGTTCGCAAGGATTTGCCCTGACTGAAATGAAAGTTTCGCGGAACCTGCTTTGATTGCCCGCAAGTTAACAGTAACTACTGTTCCCACGGAACCATGAAATCCGTTCATCGCCACCCCCTCAAACTTTACCGTTCCCGCAGTTTTGGAAGCAGTGGGCGGAGTCACCCAAAAATCCAAAATGGAGTTAGTCTTAGAAACAGACTCTACGGCAAAAAGCGAAGACGGAAACGACAAAAGCCCAGACACCGCGTTAAATGGAGTGTTGGAAGCGGCAAGAATTTTTACTACTACTTTATTGCCTACCTCGTAGTTGCCGGTAGCAGGGCTAACAGAAAGAGTCGCCGCATAAGATGATAATGGCGAAAAAACCAAGAAGGAAAAGAGAATTATTTTTGAAAAAATTTTAGCCATTTTTTTTGCAGTAAAAATCCGAACACAACAAGAAGTATAACAATAATTACCCAGCTATCCAACCCAAACTTCCAATTTTGCGCCTTTATTTTTACTATCGTTTCGTTACCAACTTTATCTAATGCTTTTATGTATACATTTTTGCCAAGCGATTGGTCTTTCAATAAATACGGACTCTCAGCGACAATGTAACTGCCGAATAACCCTTCTCGCACCTCATAATGGTCCATACCAGCGCCCTTGTCTACCGTACTGAAAACCACAAAATACTTGCCCTCAAACAAAGAGGGGTCGCTCGCAACAAACGGTGTGAAGCTCTCAGGCGGATTGGTATCTAAAAGCGCTAAGTCTGCCGCCGGCTCGGCCGAAGGAGAAACTGTAAAATCAAAACTTATCTCATCTACATCCGTTTTTGTCCCCAGACCGTCGTTCCGCAGGGCCTGCGTGCCGCTAAACCCGAGGCTGCCTGCACCCAATCCCCTTGTTTCAAAAACTATTCCCAATAAAAACCGATCGGTTCCGGAAAATCCTCCGGGAGTCATGCCCGAAAAAGATATCTGCCCCGCTTCCGTGCTCTCTGGTTTGTCCAGCCAGAAATTGAGCGTCGAGTTGCCCTCTCTTAACTCTTTTAGTTCCAAAAGTTCTTCCGGAAAAATTATTGTGCCCTCCACAACATTTATCTGGGAGCCTTGCGTGTCCATGAATACTTCCACTAAAAAACTCTCGCGTTCCGGAAAAATACTCTTATCTGAATTAAAAAATATTTCCGCCGCTAAAGAAACGGAGGGCAGGAGCCAAAGAACGAATAGAGTTATTAAAATTTTTCTGATATTTATTTTCATATTATCCTGTCCAATAAAAGGCCATAATGCTAAAGTCCACCAAATTTATCGTGCCGTTTCCGTTTAGGTATTTGACCTCCTTCCATATTATATCTCCTGAAAGCGGACGTTTATACCAATAAGCAGCAATAGAAAAATCTACCAAGTTGCAGCGGCCGTCTTCATTGAGGTCACATTTGGCAAGTAGAATTGGGGTTTCGGCGGGAATCGTTTTGGTGCCGACCGCGAAAAGCGCAGGGTCTCCGAAATTACTAATCTCACCACCCTTTAAGGCTTTGGATTTAACGGAGTGCCCCCCTTGTTCCAGCACCGAAGTGTCGAAATTCAGAAGATATGCACCGGACGCATCGCTTTTGGTGTTCTTGAATATCTCCTGCTCGGAATTGACGCTGATGACGATGTCGGAAACCGAGGAGCTTTGCCCGAAGATGACTATGTTCTCGCCTTTTTTTACTTCTTTTTTATCAACCGCGATAGTCGGAGATATAAATATACCTCCTACGTTTGTAGCCACACCCTTAGTTATATAAATTTGGAAGGTAAAGGGACTGGAAAGCTTCCCATTCTTGTCTTCACCGTAAACGGAAAAATTATAATTGCCGGTGGAAAGACTGCCCAAAGCCACGGTAAAGTTGCTGTCCGGTCCGGCAATGGTCGTAATTGCGAGCTGGCCGTCCTTAAGTACGCTGACTTTACTCAAAGGATATGCCCGACCAGAGAGAATGATCTCGGCGGGAAAACTACCGCTGCTTCCTCCGCCACCGCCACCTCCGCCACCTCCGGGAGGAGGTGCGACAGGAGTTGCACTCACTTCCGCCGATTCGCTTAAGAGCAGGCCACCGGCATAAGAACGGACTTTAAAAAAATAAGTGATGCCATTAGTAAGGCCGGTTCTAGTTTCAGTAAGCACATTGCCGACAGATGTGTATGTATAAACCCCGCCGGAAGAAGCGCTGATACCTACTTCATAGTCCGTTATGTTTGCGAGAGTACCCACCGCCGCGGTCCAGTTGAGTGCTACTTGCGAATTACCTGCTGTGGCGGAAAGAACCGGCGATGTCGCTGTCGGAAAATATAAAAAGCCGATATTTTTTAGGAAACTTGTGCTGGTGCTTTGTCCGCTTGTGAGCTGACCCGTGCTTGAGAGATACTGAAAACTAGTTGAGGACGACTGCCCACCCTCAATTATATTAATAGGATTTTCAAGTGTAAAATTAGTACTGCTGAAATCAGCAAACGCATAAGAAAAAACTCCGATACCGAGAATTAAAATGAAAAAAAATTTACTGGTCAGATTGTGAGACATGGTCAGATATTAAGGTGCTGGCTCTGGAGCGGGTTCAGGTGTAGGTTCTGGAGCCGGTGCAGGCGCGGTTTCGGGAGTAGGTGTAGGAGCGGGTTCTGGTATGGGTTCGGGAACTGGTGCAGGGTCGGGAGTAGGTTCAGGTATGGGCTCCGGTGTAGGTTCTGGAGCCGGTGCAGGCGCGGGTTCGGGAGTGGGTGTAGGAGCGGGTTCTGGGGTTGGAGCTGGAGAACTGCCGCCGGAAGAAGAACCGGTAAGGATGAGCAGGGCGCGAATATCTTCCTTAGTCAGGCACTCCCCGTCCACGCATATCTTTTCTTTGGCTTCAAAGACGTTCGCGAAAACGGAGCCTATGCCGTTCGTTGCATCCGCGAGCCACGCGCCGACTTTACTGAAAAGCTTGGAGAGGATAGATCCTTCGCCTCTATTGACAAGTTCTCCATCCTGCGTCTCGTGCACATAATCTAGTTCCAAACTGTCATTTAAATCTTTCATTATTAATTCCATGTCTATAACCAGAGTCTTGCCTGTTTCCGAATTTGCAGAATCAAATACCCAGTAGTTGTTTACATTTTCGTGTGGTGAAAGTAGAGTAGCGTTCCCTGCCGCGTCCATTACCCGCAATTCTCCTGCCGTGCTGTAAAGAGAAATTCCGTTTGCCAGAGTTCCTACCGGAGCTGTGCCATTGAAGATGTCCAGATGGTTCGTGCCTTCAGTTGTTGCCCGGGCCACAGTTCCGGCAATTTTTATATTGCCAGCATTTGTTATTCTCATATACTCTGTTAGTGTGCTAGACCCAGCACCAGCACCACCACCAGTACCTTTAAGCGAAAATGTAATAAAAGGTTCAACGCTATCTGTGGTGCCAGAATAAGCTCCAGAGAAAAGAACCTTGCCCTGGATAGCTGTGCTACCAACGCTCGTGTTCCATCCGTAACCGTCAAAAATAAGAGAGCCAGGCAAACTTTGGGAGTTTCCCGGTGCCGCTGTTTTATTGGTAATACCTAGAGAACCCGCATTGCTTACATCTAACAAATACCCCGGCACCGTCGTCCCGATGCCAACATTGCCCCCCGTTTGCACGACCAATCCTGCCGTCGCATTTGTAGCGCCTACATTTATGTTGAGATAGTCGGTTGCGGCATCGTTCATATAAAGGTTGCTGTATACACTACTACCTGTATTAGAATCTCTTATTATAAAGCCGTATTCATTATCTTCCCCGTCCACCTCAATATACGCAGTCGCTGCTCCAGTATTTGCTGTGCTTAATGTTAGTCCTCCCCCGGCTGCCATGTAAATATCTCCTATCTCTGTTGTTTCCGCTACGCCGCGCAGACGTAGACCAAGAGTGTTGGAGCCGGTATCTATGTCTAGTTGTGTGGCCGGAGTGGTGGTGCCTATGCCGACCTCGCCACTTCCTGTAACAACCATTTTTACTGAAGGGGTTGCTCCAGTGGCAAAAACAATATCAGTATCTGCTGCCCTACCCTGAAGAACAAGATTGCCTGCTCCCAAAAATGGATACGCTCCGCCGGTACTAGCTGATGCGTAAATCGAAGGAGTCGTTAATGCTCCGAAGCTAGTTACATCGTTAGAAAATTTAAGAGTGCCAAAAGTAGTTGAGATGGTAGAATTTGCAGTTATTGCAGAATTCCAAGTACCTACCTGAACAGTACCCGTAGAAGTTAATGAGGATGCGACTATAGTAGAACCTAAAGTCGTTCCGCTCAATACAGTTGTATCATTTAAAACAAAAGATGTAACAGCATTAACGCTCCCGTTTACATCAAGAGCATAGTCTGGAGTCGTATCACCGATGCCGACATTACCCCCTTTCAGTGTCAGAATCTCCGTAGAAGCTCCCGCTACAATATTAGTAAAGTGCCAGCTGGCGTCCTCCGTTCCATTTGAAGCATCGTCCACTACCGCATAAATAAGCCCGCCGGTTGTTTCCACGGGAGTCACAGCGGTGTCATCCCAAAATTTAGCTCCGAATGTTCCGATCGAATCGCCGTCTAAGGCGGTCTTAGTAGCCCCTCTGGTTTTCCTGAATATCATTGCGGGGTTTGTGGTGTTGTCAGCAGTTTGCTCTAGGAGAAGCTGAACGGAATCTGCGTTCGCAACATGCAGAGAGACTTCAGGGGTAGCGGTGCCTATTCCAATTCTATTACTAGCACCATCCACACTGAACGTAGTTCCGTCAATACTCATTCCATTTATCCCGCCGGAGGTAACAAAGTTAGTATCCTGGTCGAGTGTTACAGTAGCACTGTTTATAGTCAAAGAAGTCAGGGTGCCCAGAGTAGTCAAAGAAGAAGTTACTATGCTGGAACCTAAGGTTGTTCCACTGAGAACAGTTGTGTCATTTAAAAGGAAAGAAGTGACGGCATTTATACTGCCGTTTACATCTAACTCATAGTCAGGTGTGGTGTCGCCTATGCCGACCTTGCCTGCATTCACTGAAGATAAAATAACATTTCCATTTGTTTGTCCGACACCTCCGTCAATATATACATTTCCTCCTTGGTGAAATTGTACCTGGGCATCAGCCGCGGCACCACCTAAAATATTTAAAGCATAACCGTCGTTGTCAATTCCAGAACGTTGAGAAACAGAAATTGTTCTAGCTGCTCCTTGGGTAAGTGTTATGTTTCCGGTTACTTCTAATGCTGAGGATGGTGTAGCCGTCCCGATACCGACGTTCCCCTCAAAATAAGCAGAGTTTGCTCTGGTAATCGTGGTGTTTGTGCCAGCTATTGGTTTCGGCACATACAAAGAAAAAGCGTCTGTAACAGTGATAGCGTTTGTGGAAGCAAAAGTCGGAGCTCCGAAACTATTTGCAGTTCTTGTCGCTACTGTTCCTGCCGCCGCAGTGCTTGTGTCTGTATAAGTAGCGGCATTTACATCAAACGCAATACCGTCTGTAGTCCACGCTGCGGCTGAAATATTTCCGTCTATTTGGAGATGTGCAGTTGGTACAGTTGCCCCAATGCCGACAAAGCCCGTACTCGTATCTACATACAAATCATCAGTATTGACAGCAAAATCTCCAGTCGTTGCAAGCGAGACATTCAAGTTTGAGCCGGAAGCGGGAGTGATGGTAAGCGCGCTGGTTGAAATGAGAGAAGGAGTGGAAACTGAAGTGGAAGATAAAAGTTTGGTAGCGGAAAGTGTATCTGTGGCAAATGTGAGATCTGCATCGTCTGAAAGAAGTCCGACTGCTCCTGCGAATGTTACTCTGCCCGCAGTGAGCGCGGAATTAGTTATGCTGCCTCCGGAGAGGGTCGTGTACGTTGCGGTGCCCAAGGCAGGGGTCACGAGGGTCGGGCTCGTATTCATTACAAAAGTGCTACCCATTCCCGTCTGGCTTGCGACCGCTGTCGCATTGCCGACAGAAGTAATCGGCCCAGTGAGGTTTGCATTTGTGGTAACTGTGGAGGCGTTGCCGGTCAAAGCCCCGACAAAAGAGGTGGAAGTAATTGAAGTGGCTCCGGCGATTACACCCGCGTCCAAAGTTATTGTTCCATCAAATGTAATGGCTTGTCCGGCAGTCGGAATGATAGCTAGTGTAGAAGCTCCTGCGGACGAAATAGTGTTTCCATTAATAGTGATGTCGTCCACGGTCAGAGTCGTCAGAGTTCCCAGGGAGGTAATAGCCGTCTGTGCCGCTCCGGTTACTGTCGCTGCTGTTCCTGAAACATTTCCCGTAACATTGCCGGTGAGCGGCCCCGCGAATCCTGTAGCAGTTAAAATATCTGTAGTTGCGTTGTAGGTGAGGCCCGCGTCTGTGGCTGGAGCAAGGGAGCCGGTGGCTGCGGTTCCCAAGGCGACAAATGTAGTGGTGTCGCCTGCCGCGTCGGCAAAAGTGACCGTGCCCGCATTACCGGAAACAGTTGTCTGGTCCCCGGTGTTAGTGCCGGAAGAAGTGCCCGAGAAATTGGAGGCAGCTAAAGTGCCATCCACCTGCAAATTTCCTCCAGATGAAAGATTAAGAACTTCAGTAACATTATTTAATACTGAAAGAGAATTGTCGGAAGCCAGAGATTTAATAAACCAAGTGTCGGTTAAATCATCGCCGTCGTCAGCATCAAGCGCGATTACCGCGTCTGTTGCCTCCGCGCCCTGAATTTCGAGAAGGGCTTCCGCGCTGGTGCTGCCTATGGCAAGATTGCCGTTTGCATCCAAACGCATGCGCTCAGTGTCGTTGGTGCCGAATATTATAGGTATTGTATTGGTTGTCCTTATTAATGCCGTGGTGTTACCCTGGAAAGTAAGTTGCCCTAAATTCACCAGGCTGAAACCCATAGTCGTACCTACAGCATTCACGCCGTTATATTGGAGACGCGCGCTTTTGAATTGTGTTGAATAGTCAGAGCCTTCAAGCTCGATTACTGCTTGGTCACCACCTACGATGGATCCGTCGCCCATTACATCGACATTAGCTCCGTTAGTGCCCCCGTAAACGAAAAGCCGGCTGGCATTGCCGGCACCGCCGGCATTATCCGCGGAACCTATTCGCACCTCGCCGCCATTAGAGCCGGGCACAATCGCAAGCATAGAACGGCTATTGGTCGAATCATAAATGTCAAAGGTGCCGTTCGTCGCCGTGCCATTTCTAAGCTTCCATGTTGTACTCGAGGCTGTGGTATCAGTAAATGTCATTACCGGGTCCGCGCCGTTAAGTGCAAGCGAAGTATTTACGGTCGGGGTTGTGATGGAAGGGCTTGTGGCAAAGACCGATACTCCAGTTCCTGTTTCGTCAGTTAAAGCAGTTAGTAAATTTGCAGAAGAGAAAGACCCCAACAGAGTAGCATTTCCGGTGGAAGTAATCGCACCGGTCAGATTCGCATTTGTCGTAACTGTGGCGGCATTGCCGGTTATAGAACCCACAATCGGATTGGTAACTTCTAAATCTGTAAACCAGCCTTTTAAAATTCTCGCAAGGGTCGTGCCGAGGGAACCGGTAGTGTTTACATTATTCGTACCTAGGTTCAAGTTGCCGGAAGACAATACCGGTATTTGGTCGCCGGTCGGGGTTTGTGAAGGTGTGAATCCTCCTACAGTTTTTGAATTGATAGCATAACCCGAAGAAACAACGCGCTGACGAGGTGAAAGCGTTTCAAACGTAGTCACGCTCGCGCATGAACCCCCTGAGGAATTAGCAACTTCAATATTGAGATAAATCTCATCCGTAGTTTGAAAATTAAAGTCCAGCGCGTCCCCGCCGGCAGACGTGTCCCCGATGTCGGCATTGAGAACACCGTTCTTGACGTTGACCGTCATTTTCGACGGCGTGCCGGTGGGCCAGAGTTTGGAACCACTACCGACAGTAGTATTGTCATAAAAAGAAAAACGGAAACAGTAGTTGGTGCCAGAAGCCCCACCCAAAAGGTTGCCAGAAGAATCCAGGAGTCGGCCCTGATGATGGAGCATAAGCGGAGTACCAGACGCTGCAAAAACCGTATTAGAAATTAAAATAGAAACAGAAAAAAGCATCATCAACACAAAAGTGATACTTTTTTTAGAGGAAAATAGTTGTAGTATTTTTTTTATCGAAAAGTCCATTTTCCGGCGAGTAGGTATACTACCCACCACCTATACATTATATGAGAAAAACGTAACACCCGCAACGAAAAAAGCTATATTTGTGGGGATAATTACCCAATATAATAAAGGGTTAAAAGCAAAAAAAAATTTACAGCCATTCCCCCCACTTATAATCCCTAATTCTGACTAATTTTGGGTAGTGGAAATGATTTTCCCATCATCAAGGTGGATTATGCGTTCCGCAAACTTACTGTATTCAACTTCATGTGTAACCATAATGATAGTTTGCCCACCTTTGTGTAATTCTTTGAATATATCCATTACGATACGAGAAGATTCGTTATCTAAATTTGCCGTCGGCTCGTCTGCAAAAAGAATTTTTGGTTCGTGAGCAATAGCTCGAGCGATACTGACTCTCTGTTGCTCTCCTCCGGAGAGTTTGCTTGGCAAGTTGTGCAATCTTTTCTCAAGACCGACCCGGACCAAAGCCATCTCTGCTTTTTCATACGCTTTTTTTTCCGAAATCCCCTGCATCAAAAGTGGCAGTGCAACATTTTCAAGCGCGTTCATTTCAGGCAGAAGCGCATAATCTTGAAAAACATATCCAAGCTCGGAAAGACGAAATGAGGTTTTGTCTCCCACTGACATTAAGTGGGTATCTTTGTTGTTTATTAAAATCTCTCCGCTAGTCGGCTCATCCAAAAGGCTCATCTGATAAAGGAGAGTGCTTTTCCCCGCGCCCGAACGACCCATGATAGCCACGAACTCTCCGCTTTCGGCAAGGAAATCTATTCCTTTCAGAACTTCTGTCGTGCTCTCTCCGTCTTTGAATGATTTTTTTAAATTTTTTACTTCAATCATAAATTAATTAAAATTAGTTTCTGCCTAAAATAGAATCCAGGGTATTCTTTCGGACAACAAGTCGAGCGGGAATAAAACCGGCAATTATGGTAGTGACCATCAAAAGTCCGATACGCAACATGGTGCCTCCGATTGGAGCCACCAATATTCCATCACTAAAAGGAAAGTCTATCGGATGAGCGGCAATTGCCGGCTGAAGAAACGCATACAGCGCGACAATTCCTATCACCGAACCGCAAAACGCATAAAAGAACGACTGCAAAATATAAGATATCTCAATGGCTCTTTCATTAATACCGATACCTTTCAAAATTCCGATAAATTTCCTGCGAGTAATGGCATTAATGAATATAACAATAAAAATGGTTATAGAAGCAACTACCAACCCGATAGAAGAAAGCATGTTGCCAAGAAGAGCGAAAGTGTCTATCATGTCTTTGATAAATTTTGGCTGAGCGTCTTCGTATGTCTGAACCTTGGCAACCTTATCTATTCCGTTTTGTTTCAAGATATCACGCACAACCACCGGGTCGGCTCCGGGTTTTAACTTGATGGAAATTTCATCCACATTGTAATCATTCCTTCCGATCATACTCCTAAGTTGGGAGTCCACCATAAACACCCTCATACTGACTTCGTCTACTTTCGCTTTGATAATCCCCTTGACCGTAACCTCTCTTTCCACTCCGTGCACTTTTATGCGAATCTTTACTCCGGGCTTTATCTTATCCAAGGTAGAGAACCCAGGAGAATCTATCGGAAGATATTTTTTTGTAAGATAAGCTCCCAGTAAAACTTGGTCATAGTCTAAAGGAGAAAGATATTCTCCTTCCACTATAAACCTGGAAAGGTCTGTCACCGCATCTTCCGCCATGGGGTCAATCCCGGTCACCGAGGCTGCTGCCGTGTTGGGTTTTTCTTTTTCATTGGTTCTGGTTTTATAATTTGCTTCCAGCGTTCCTCCTTCCAAATACCTGGCAGACATCGCCTCTATCTGAGGCAACGACCGGACTACACTCAGAACCTCCGGACTATTCTCAATGTAAGATTTATCATTTAAGGTTGAAATTATGACATCGCTCGTATAGTGAGTGCGTACGGCATCTATGGCCCCCTGAATAAGTCCCACTAAAATACCGCTAACCACTACCAGGTTAAGAAAAGTAAAAAACATCACAAATATTATGAGGACCGTGGTCCAGGGATTAGATCTCCTAATCTGACGCTTGGCCAGGAAAAATCCGATGCGTATATTTAATGAGGAAAACATTTTAAATTATTCTACGTTAGGATTAAGGACCACCATTTCGCCATCAGTAAGACCAGACACCACTTCTACTTGTCCCAAAGAAGAAACTTCTCCCAGAACAACCTCACGATCTACGATTATTTTTTCTTCTATAATCTGGATAAATTTCTTGCCATCCTTGTTAAACACAACCCCACCCGGAACCACAATGACGTTGGGTTTGTTGAAAATTATTATAGAAACATTCGCTGTCATTCCAGATTTTATCCTTTCATCTTCGTTATCAAACTGCAATTTAATTCTGTAAGTAGAGATACCGTCACGGACAGTTTCAGCAGAATCTATGGAGACAACCTTAGCGCCAAAAAAAACATTTTCTCCGTAAGCATCCAAGGTCACATTTGCAATATCTCCCACTTTTATAAGAGCAATATTTACCTCGGGAACATAACTTTCTATTTGGAAAGTGTCTTGGCTCATTATCGTGACAAGCGGAGTGTTCGGGTCCGTTATCTCCCCAACCTTGGCGTCTATTTTGGTTATTACTCCATCAAATGGTGCTCGGATATAATAATCGGATAATTTTTTTCTGGCATCCAATAAGGTGTTTTCTTTTTGCTTCACAGTTAATTCCAGGTCTTTGATGTCCAGACCCGCACTCGGGAATGCTTCTTTGAGATCGCTAATATCTTTCTTGATTGACAATAGTGAATCCAAATGCCCGCTTGCCGTATCGGCATAATCCGAAAGAGAATTCTTGGATTCCGTAAAGCTGGACGAGTCAGTTGAGTCGTCTGCCATATAATCTACGTAATTTTTTATCGTCTTAATTTCGTCCGCGAAAAGCTTAGTAGTGTCATAAGTGGTATCAATTATTTTTTCTATTTCCGATCGCGGAGAATTGCGACCAAGAAGTCGAAAATAACTTCTGTTTTCTTTGAAAGCGTTTAGGGCTTCATAATAGGCTTTTTCGGATGCCTCCAAATAAGACTTCGCAGTTAAACCGCTTGCGCGGGCAGACCTATCCGAAAGATTGTCCTCATTTAGCACGTCTTCAAGTTCGGTTATCACCACAGAGAGATCAACGAATGCATCCGAAACAGCGGTAAGTCCTTCGTCGTATGCTTTTGCCAAATCCGCATTCAAATTATCTTCCGAACTTTCAAGTTTTAGTTTCGCCAAAGAAAGTTTTGCGCTCTCAAGGCTAATTTCCGCATCATGAACTTCTTTCTCGGCTTCTTTTGCGTCTATTTTCGCAATAAAAGAACCCGCTTTGATTTCCTGACCTTCTTCAAAATATACGCGTTCTATCTTTCCTCTTTCTTCAAAGGCCATATCCACTTCTTCGGAAGCGACGACTTTCCCGGAAACATATACTTGGTTAATGAAATCGGAATGGCTGATCGTTAGTGTTTCGCCGGTTGTTGTTTTATTGTTGAAAAATAAAAATCCTCCCACCACCACAATAATCGCACCCAGCCCATAATAAAGATACTTCTTTTGTTTTAACAAATTTAATATTTTTCCCATGTAGTCCTATTGTACCAGAAAATCCTTATTTATCAATAGATTATTATTCGAAATTAACTTTAAAATTATACATTCCCATTCCACACACACCCTCTATCGGAGTTCCCGCTTCAGGAACTCCGATATCTATTTCCGTCTCTCCTGTTTGAGGTAAAATTTTCTGAAAATCCACTGATCGGATAACAAGTGAGGACGAACAATCAAAGGTGCCTGTTGTTTTAATGATTAGCTTGGTTGGAATACCTGCCTTTGCCGTAGACAGCGCCGGAAAATAACCGCCCCTCGCCGTTATTTTCACATATTGAACTCCGTCAACAATTTCAACGTTTTGCACAGATGCAGTTTGTGCGCCAGGTTCTCCGAGAAAAATAAATCCGAAGATGAATACAAGCGTGAGACTAAGAATGATTAAGACTGGTTTATTCATGTTTTTATTGTAGCAAATTAAATTATATATTAAATAGCGGTGAAATTAGCCCCAACCCTGCCAATCCGGCTAAAAGCGAAAAAATTCCAAGCCCCACCACCACGACTCCGGCGGATTTGAAAAAAAGCGGAGCATAGCGGGAATGCGCAAAGGACGCCGCTCCGAAAGAAAGCAGAAGGAGAACGGGAAGAGTACCGAGAGCGAAAAGGAACATGATTAAAAGTCCGGACATAAATGAACCGCTGGAAAGCGCTACAAATTGCATTGATTGGGTAAACCCGCAAGGCAAGAAAAAAGTTCCAAATCCGACAATCAAAGGCGTGAAAGTTTTATGTTCTATCTTCCTGAAAAAATTAAAAATTCCCGACGGAAGGGTAATTTTATTTTTTGCCAAAACTCCCATTAAGTTTAGTCCGAGAGCAAGCATGATGAGAGCCGCTATAATTCCCAGAATGGCGGTAAAGGTTAAATTAATTCCGATAGCATTCCCTACCGATCCTAATATTCCCCCCAAAACAGCAAAACTTACCAACCTTCCCGCGTGGAAAAGAATAAAAGTTTTTGTATCGCTTTCGTTGTCTTCGGAAATTTTGGCAGACAGAGATAACACTAGCCCTCCAACAACAGCCAAACAACTGGAAACAGAGGCGATGAGCCCGACAATAAAGCTGGTGATAGGAGTAATTTCCCCACCCAAGCCCAGGTTTAAAATTCCTGACTTCTGTAAAAGAAAAAACAAGGCCAGGAAGAATAACCCAACTGGGATTGCTGTCCAGAGAACATCGTTCCCCTTTTTCACATCTCTAGCTTTTTCTACCGAAAGCGTGTAGCCATTTGCTTTTATTTTTTCCGACAAGATATGAGCAATCTCTTCAATATTTTTTTCACTTTCGGTTTCTATGTCAACCGTCTCTTTCTTTAAGTCCACCCTGACACTGCTAACAAACTCCTCGTCTTTTAGAATATCTTCAATCAATATTTTGCACGATGCGCAGTGAGTGCCAGACACGTGAAATGTGTATTTTTGTAGCATTGAACATATAATTTATCACAAAAACACGGACTTCGCAAATTAGATCCTTATTATTTATTTTGAATTATTTCTTCGTATCATTAGTGTCGCGATGAGCGTTGTTAAGGGCACAGCCAGCAATAACCCTGAGGAAGACACGAGAGTCCGCAATATCTCTTCGGCAACTACCTCCGTACTGGCAAAATAACTGGGTGACATTCTCTGAAGCGACAATAGAAGCAAAAGTGGCAAAGAAGCTCCAGTGTAAGCGAGCACTAAAGTGTTGACTACGGCGGAAATATGGTCTTTGCCCACGCGCATGGCTTCACGAAAAAGTTTAACGCCGCGAAACTCGGGATTTGCCTCCGCCAAACTCCAGACTACAGAAGCCTGGATAACCGCCACGTCATCCAGCACGCCAACGGCGGCAATAATAATACCCGCCACCATGAGGCCTAGAAGGTTGATGGGTCCCAAGCTTTCCATATCCAGATACACGGACGTCTCGGACAATCCGGTGAAATGGAGAATGTCCACCAAATAATTAGCAGCCACACCAACAACCAGTAAGGAAAAAATTATGCCTAAAAAAGCGGCGATAGACTTTTTATTCACTCCATAAGACAGATACAGGGTAGGGATCAGTATGACCGCGGCGCTAATAATGCCTATGCTTACCGGTGAAGCACCAGTGAGTATCTGGGGAACCAAAAACACAAAAATAACGGCAAAGGTAAACAGGAGCCCGATAAGCGCATAGATTCCCTTCCGTCCACCTATGGCCAACACCAAGAGAACGAAGAGGATCAGAAGCCATATCAACCCCTTGGTCCGCGAAATATCCGCAATGGTTAATTCATTTTCTCCGAACAGCGCTCCCCGTAAAAATATTTCGTCGCCGATTTTGACGGGATTGTAGTCGTTTAAAATGGTTACGTCTCTTTTTTCACCATTGGTAATTATTTCCACCCGAAGCGTCTGTTCTTTTATGGTCTTGCTTTTTTCCCCGAGTTCCAGGGCGATATCTTGCTCCGACTCCACCTCGATCACTACCCCTTTTATTATGTCATCACTTACGGGCCCCTTAAATGCAAAGAACATGCCCGCCAAAGACAAGAATAAAATAAGCAGAACAATATATTTGTTCGGTTTGTCTTCTTTGCGTATGTGATTGTTGTGATTAATTGTTTCCATTAGAGCCCTCGGCTGTATCCCAAGATAATCGCCTCTCCACATCACCTATATTTTCCATAACTAACGTTAAACTTTGGGGATAGGGCGTTATCGGCTTAAAAATAAGCGCGCCCTCCCGGTGATGCCCGCCGGCTGGAGCGCCTTCCCATCTTAGCGCTTTATTTTTTTTGCCTAAAGCATCTGTCAGGGTTGCGACCTCTAGCATTTCTTGGTCCAATTCAACCGAATGGGTGCTCATTATAACATTAAATTTCCATTCTTTCGATCGCGGTGAAATATCCTTCGGGGTGACAGTAACTGAAACTAAGTCTTGATCGTCGGTTTTTGTTTCCCACTGGCTCTCAACACTGTTGCGCTCGGAGAACAAGGTCTCATTCTCCGTAGTGAGAGTTTTATTTGGCTCCCTGCTTCCCGTAAATATCGCAAGGCCTACGATAACCACGGCTGCCGGAACAATTAATAATTTTTTATCCATAATTTCTTTTTAATTTAATAATTCTGCTTGCCATATAACCGATACCAAATGCATTGAAGGCAAGCCCCGCCCAAAACAATTCCGTCTGATACTGCGCCACAAATGTGGCCAGTCCGGTTACTCCCAGCACAGGCACCAAGTTCACCAGGTAGTGCGTGCAGCAGGAGATCATCGCCGCGGTGGAAGTGGTGCCGGACATTCCCACGACTTTGCCCATGCCTCGCCCGCTGTGCACCAAGTTTTTTATATACTGGTAAAGGATAACCTGAATACCGAAGCCCATTGCCAAGCTGACCACGAAAAACCAGAAATCGTAAAACTGCTCCCAGGCATAATTCCATCCGGAAATTAGAGACAGCACCGTGAAATACGCCCAAAGCAGTGCCACGCTGGCAAGCACTCCGGATATTATCGGTTTTACGATATTGTTAGCCATAATTTTTAATGGCAGCATCCGCCGTGCTTATCCTTTTTTTCTTCTTTGTTTCCATCCTCCACGTCGCTGCCATGACTTCCGAAATGTCCGCCTTTGCGCATCATTAAAAGATGCATCAATAGACATCCACCAAGTAAAACAACTGCAAGTATAATATTACTCATGATTTTATTGCTAGAATCCTTAAGCCTTGCTTAAAGAATTTATAATGTGAACTCTGCTATATAGGCGCCTTCTCTGGCGCTCTATCGTTATTCGTTTCTATGAAAGCTATAATTTTAGCCTCATCAACCGTTTCCAGCTTGAGCAAGTAGCCCCATGATGTCAGTGCCACCGGCACATCCAACCCCTTGCGAGCAAGCATTATTTTTTTTCCGGAAGATTTGCTGAATGCCTCTTTTATTTTTTCTATATCGCCTGGGTCCAGTCCCTCCCGATACCAAACCACTGCAGCACCATGTTCCATGCTGTGAAGTACGAGCTCGTCAGGCACTGGTTCGGTTTTAATTCCCGGCCCCGCCACTCCGGCCCAGTGCGGGCCGGAGGTGGGAGGATTGGAGTTGTAGGCTTTGTGTGGGGCATCTTTTGCAACATGTTGCCTGCCCAAATCCGGCATCTTTTCGCCCAGTAATGACTTACTAAGCTTTTCGGTAGTTTCCAATTCTTCCTTACTAGACCACCACGAGCCTCCGACTACAATAATTAGCGTTAGCAATATAATTCCGCCTATAACTTTATGCTCTGTTTTCATAATATTATAATTAATCTTTTAAGCTCCACAGCTTCCTCCGCCCTTCTGCTCCTGCGGCTGCATCTGCAACATCATTTTTTGATATCCGGACGAGCTGGAATATTCCGCTCCGAGCGCGACCTTGGGATCTACGCTCCCCCATGCCATATTTTTGGAAGCAAAGTATGCCTCCATGTTTTGGTATTGTTCCGGGAACCACAGGCTGTTTACTTCCAGGGCTTTTTTATATATCTCTCCTTCCGTGACGCCTTGCGAAGCCATGAGCTCGAGAAGTCCGAGCATGGCCATGCCGTGATTGCAGTCGGGGAAATGCGTCGAATTTCCGCAGCAAGGCCGGAATATATTTAGAGAGGTTCTCTCCACGAGCTCCTGCTGTTCCGGTGAAAGCGTCAGGAATTGGTGCATACTGTAATGGTCCATGGCGTCGCCCTTGGCGAGCGTCCAGCCGCCGGTCGAAGCGAAGTTGCCCGCTCCGCCATATCTCGAATCCATCATTTGACCTTTTTCCAACACAGGATTTTTATTAGCTAACCCAAAAGCCCAAAGCATGTTAAGCGTCATCCCGGAATTTTCCGCACTTATCACCAGACTTTCGTTATTGCTTTCGGTAAGTAATTTCCTGTCGGCCTCGCGGAGTCCCCCTCTTTGGGCATACAATTCCTCGAATTTTTCCATATCGATTACCCCCGCCTCCGCCATTTTTACTCCCATGTCTCCCCAGCGAAGAGCTAGAAGTGTTTTTTCGCCGGCAGGAGCAAGCCCCAGCACCAGAACGACGGCGGCGACAAGAACAGAATATGTTATCTCTTTGATTTTATTTTTCATTGTGGTTTTTTAACCTAGTAATTTCTAACAACAGTTGTCGAGTTGTTTTTTTATTGTTCCGACTTTTATGTTTCCTGTTATCTTTTTACGCTTCAGGAATAATTTCTTTAGTTCGGTTACTATGCCGCCTATCGAAGCGCCCATAAGTATCGCGATAATGAATTCGTAACGAGAAGCAGACAAAAATCCGAACCACACACCAGAGAGCATCCAGACCCAAGTAAGCGTTACCCCGGCGCAAATGGAACACACCCTCACTGGCAATATTTTGTTTGAGAGCCAAACTAGGAGAGTCAGTATTAGAATTGATATTATAGCTATTGTCATATGAAGAAGATTAGAATTCCGATAATGATCATGCCGATGCCGGTCCAAAGCTTAACGCTACCGATATTATCCCGTTTCCATAACTGCACTTTGTCGACCAATAACTTGTCCGCTGATACGAATAGCACCGCAGCCAGAGGCACAACAAGAATAAGGTTATAGAGCAAGAGGTAACCAAATCCACTCATGTAAGTAACCTGGTCACGCAATAGGCCTATGACCATAAGGTATGGACCGCCCATGCATGGAAACTGGCAGATGCCGACAAGCAAACCAAGACCAAATACTGCCGGAAAGGATGCCGTGTCCATTAATTTGCTCATGGCGCCATGGGCTACACTGGGAATCTTAAGCTTTAATGGAAACTGCGGAAAGAAACGATTGATCAGATTAACCACTCCGAAGGTAATCAGGAGAGTCGCTCCCAATTTGCCCATAAAATGCGGAGTATTGAACAGGTGCAAAACTTTGAGTATCCCCAGTCCAATCAGGAAGTAGGCCGTGAATATTCCGGCTATATATGTCCCCCCTAGCTGCAGTATTTTTTTTCTGCTTAGCTGTATGCCGAACAGAAATGCAATTGTTATGAGTAGAATAGAGAAGGAACAAGGGTGCACGCTGTCTAAAAGCGCAGATACAAGGAGAAGCGGCAAAAGCCAGGTGCCTTCACGGCTCAAACTCCATATTATTGACGCAGTTGCCGGACTGTTTTTAAGAATGACAATACTGACAAAAACCACCAGCACTACACTGACAATAATTATTATTTTTTTCATATTACGGCGTCACGTTCACCTTAAACTTAAACTCGACCACATTTCTGTTCTCGTCCTCCAAAAACACAGCGCGCTCAATGAGCCCAACTCCTGCCGGACCATGCGCATTAGGGTCGTAAACAACTTCAATGTCCCTCGAATCACTAACAGAAATTATTTCTCCAGCTTTACTGTCACCATGTCCTGGCATATCGGTCGTGCCACCATGTCCTGGCATACCAAAGGGCCCTAACTTGCTTCCATCGAGCGTGATGAGATAAGCGGCAGTACACATGCAAGAGGTGCTAATTTTGGTCAGATTTACATCTTCAGTTCCGGAGTTTGTTATTTTGAATATTTTGCTTACTTTGCCGTTTTTCATAGATATTGTTCCAAAATCATAAAATGTTTCGGAAGCAACAAGTCCACCATTTGTCCTTGCGGGGTGAGATTTAGACGTTTCGTTTGCGCTTAACTCTTCTGTTTCTACAGATTTACTCCACCACACTAAGCCAGTAATACCGATAAGAATTATAATCAGAGAAATAATTGTTTTTTTGTCCATAGATTAATTAGTTAGCTAGAATAGTAAAAAATCCCCTTAGGGAATCTTGTAGGCATAACTAAAAAATTTTACGACAAAATAGTTTAGCTGTGCCTTGTGTATGAGAAAGAGGGGCTATTTTCAAAAAGCGACAACCATTTGATTATCTTGTAGGTGCTTGAATATGATTTTTTATTGTATAAAAAGTGCCTCCATTTATTAAAGTGCTTATTCTGATTTAAAAAGTCCTGTTGGTTTATAAAGTATAAAATTCCAAGTATAAGAAGCGAGAAAATAAATATGGAGGAAACTACCACATTTGAGAATTGCTCCCAATTAGCGATATGGTCTAAGGTATTTTCACATACGGAAGACCCGTTTTCCGCATAAGGACAATCCACCATCGGCGCTTCAGAAGCATGATTCACATGTCCAAACTGGAGCAACCCGAATACGCCTATGCTTATAAAAGCAAATAAAACTAAGGCGCCGATGAATAAATTGTTTTTTCTAAAACTCATGTTATTTATATTCTATTCCAGAATACCACAAAAAGCCAGCCTCAAATTATTGGTTTTTATTATCAATACCGAATGCGTTATGCAACCAGCACCAGCCCCAGAAGCTTTCCGCCAACGAAATCCAACCTACAATTGCAATCAAGGTATTTCCCCAGTTAGCGTCAAAGTGAGGAGCCAGTGGCCCAAGCCACCAGAAAGCCAAAGCGAATCGAAATATCCTGTCCAGTTTCCCTAAATTTTGATGCGTCATATAATTTTATTAATTCATGATTCCAACCTTATTTGTTAATTTGTTTAAATAACCAAATTCCAAGTAAAACTAGGTCTACCAATACCACAAATCCCAAAACGACACCCCATCCTCCCCCCATCATTCCACTGTATCCATAATATCCCATTATAAATTTTTTATTTAATTAACTTTAATAATTTTCGACCTTAGCTATTTTGCGTTATTAATAATCCTCTGAATAATTTGGTCAACTTCTTTTGGTTTCTCGCCCAGATCTGCCTCCGGGAAAAATTTAGGCAGAATGATTGGGCGCATGCCGGAAATAAAAGTTTGCCCGTCTTTGGTATAAACATTTATTTTACAAGGAAGACAAAGTCCGATTTTAATATCAATGTTTAAAAACTCACTGGCAAATTTGGCGCTGCAAAATTCAATAATTTTGAACGGCTCTCTGTCAAATCCTTTTTCCCCCAAGGCCTCTTGCACATTGTGGACGTATAAAACTCTCATGCCAGCCTTAGCAACTTCCTCCTGCACGCTTTCAACCGCATTATTAAAAGTTTTTATTGTAGTTGTGGTATAGTCAAATTCCATATTCTTATTTTATAATTTCTTACTTTTAATCCTAAGTGAATTCCCGACCACCGAGACCGAAGACATGGCCATAGCGAATCCGGCGAATACCGGCGACAATAACCAACCGAATATTGGATAAAAAATTCCGGCGGCCAAAGGAATGCCCACGATGTTATACACAAATGCCCAGAAAAGATTCTGCTTGATGCCGCGCATAGTAATTTTTGACAGCTTAATGGCTTTCACAAGTTTTGAAATGTCCCCATGAAGAAGCGTAATCCCAGCGCTTTCTATGGCCACATCCGTGCCTGTCGCCATAGCGATACCGACATCCGCCTGCGCTAAGGCTGGGGCATCATTTACGCCATCTCCGGCCATAGCCACGACCATGCCTTTATTCTGAAGTTCTTTAATTTTATTTATTTTATCCTCAGGTAATGCTTCTGCAACTACTTCATCAATACCGACAAGTTTAGCTATATAATTGGCAGTGTTCTTGTTGTCGCCCGTGAGCATCACAACTTTTATGCCAAGTTTATGCAAATTTTTAACCGCAAGAATCGCTTCTTCTTTTATAGCGTCAGCTACCATGACCACGGCTAAAAGTTTTTCCTTTGTAGCAAGGATTATCGGGGTTTTCCCTTCCAATGTTTCCTGTTCTATTTTACTTTTATCGAAATTTAAATTCAGGTCTTCTGTTAGCTTAGTATTTCCGGCAAAATATTCCTTTCCGCCGACAGTGCCTTTAAGACCTTTGCCTTTTATAATTTCAAAATTATCAGCACTATTTATGCTAATATTTTTTTTCTTGGCATAGTCTAACATAGCGTGAGCTATAGGATGCTCGGATTTATTTTCCAAAGCAGCAAGAATAGAGATAAGTTCTTCGTCCGTATTGTCTGAAAAATTATTTATTGAAACAAGCTCCGGTTTTCCAAAAGTAAGCGTGCCTGTCTTATCCACTACCACCGCCCGCACTTTATGAAGTTTTTCCAAGCTTTCGGCATCCTTGATAAGTATTCCTTCTTTGGCGCCTTTCCCTACTCCTACAATTATCGCCGTCGGTGTAGCCAGTCCGAGCGCGCACGGGCACGCGATCACAAGTATTCCCACGAATGAAACTAAACCAAAAGAAAGTGCCTGCGAAAATCCCATATACTGCGTGCCAATAGCCAGCCACAATATTAAAGTCAAAGCTGCTATTACCAAAACTACAGGAACAAATATTGCTGAAATTTTGTCTGCCAGTGCCTGTATGGGAGCCTTAGACCCTTGCGCTTCTTCCACCATTTTTATTATGTTGGCAAGCAGAGTTTCCGAGCCAACTTTTGTCGCCTTAAATGAAAAAGAGCCCGTAGTATTGATAGTTCCGGAAACTACGTTGTCACCTTCTTTCTTTTTTACGGGCATCGGCTCACCGGTTACCATTGATTCATCCACATACGAAGAGCCGGAAACGATAACACCATCCACGGGAATTTTTCCTGCAGGCTTTACCACGATAATATCTCCGTGGATCACTTGCTCTATCGGTATTTCAGTTTCTTTGCCATCACGAATTACCAAGGCGGTTTTTGCCTGCAGGTTTAAAAGCTTTTCTATGGCGTCGCCGGTTTTGATCTTCGACCGCGTTTCCAGATATTTTCCAAGCGCGATAAAAGCTATGACGATAATAGTAACGTCATAATACGTAGCGCTGACATCTATGAAAGGCTTAAGGGCATCTTCAAATGCGGTAACAGCAAAGCTGTATAAAAATGCGACTGATGTTCCTATGCCTATGAGCGTATCCATGTTTGCTTTTCCATATCGCAGAAATCGGTAAAAACCGAGCAGATACGGCTTGCCCACGACAAAAAGAATGTATGTCGCAAGTATAGGCATCAGATGATGAAAAAATTCTTCCCACGTATATGGCATTTCAGGAACCACATTATATTTTGCTAAAATCTCCCAGCTCATTACAAAAGCGCTCACAATCGCAAGCGGTATCGCGGAAATCACTTTATTGCGCATGTCTTTCAGTTCGGCGAGCTTTTCTTTTTTAGACTGATTAAGCCCCAAATGCGCCGCATGCTCATCCTCGCTCATCCCCATCTCTTTGGCGGTCACTCCTCCGGAATGCATGCTGTGGTCTTCATTGTTAACTATTAGAGAGTAGCCCAGTGGCTCCAGTTTTTTATTAAAATCCTCGGGAGTTGTCTTGTTTTCATCAAAAGAAATTTTTGCCTTCTCTGTACCGCTGTTCACTGAAATTTCTTCAACCCCATCAATCTTTTTTACCGTTCTCTCTATGATGCTGGAGCATGAGGCGCAGTGCATTCCTTTTACTTTGTATGTTTTAGGAGTGTTCATTTTATTTCCTTTTTAATTTATAAACTTTTAATATTTCTTCAGTCGCTTTGTCCGTTTCTCCTTTTTTTATCTGATTCACTACGCAATGTCCCAAATGGCCTTCCATTAGCATGTCCTCTACGTTTGACAGGCCCTGCTTTATAGCCGAAGTTTGAGTAATCACGTCAATACAATAAATATCTTTTTCGATCATATTCTGAAGCCCCCGCATCTGTCCTTCAAGGATCTTGAGCCTGCGTATTAATTTTTGTTTTTTGGTATGCATGCTAAACATCATATACCCCCCTGGGGGTATATGTCAAGAAAGTTTTCCACAGTTAAATTATACGAGTTTTTTTAGGTCTGATTCGTATTTTCGCATCACCTCCATCCCTGCATGCTGTTGGCTCATTCCCCCTTTAACCTTCTCCTCAACTTCTTTGGCGATAGTCTTAAAAAGCTCCGGATTCTTTTCCATCATGCCTATAAACATATCAATCTGCGCTTCCGGCACCCCCTGGGTGCGAAGCATTTTTTTAAGTAAAAAATTTTTAAACATAGGAGAGATTATAGCACAAGCTATACGACTCCCATCTCTTTGCCGACATCCCCCAATATTTTTAGAGCTTGGTCAATTTGGTCCTTGGTATGCGCAGCGGAAATTTGGAAACGAAGACGCGCCGTATTCTCGGGCACCACCGGAAACCACAACCCGACGACGAAAATTCCTTTTTCCAGAAGTTTCTTACTCATCTCCTGAGTCTTGGCCGCATCATTCAACATCACGGGCACAATAGGATGAATGCCATCCAAAACATTGAATCCCAATTTTTTGGCCCCGCTTCTGAAATATTCCGAATTTTCTTTTACTTTGGTTAAGAGTTCTGGCTTCTCCC
>JBAQFO010000014.1:0-210755 GCA_049287305.1 Minisyncoccia bacterium
CCTAAGGTAAGCTCGGTGACAGGGACTAAGTCGTAACAAGGCACGGGTAGCGGAAGCTGCTCGTGGAATAATTCAATTTGAAAAACGTCCCAACTTTATAAAAGAAATTTTATAAAGTTGAGGCTTCGCGAGAGCGACAGCCTAGACCTCGGAGAGGTTGGACTTATTGAGTCGGTATTGTGTCGCTCAATTGACGACACAATCTTTGCACATCATAAAGTAAAAAAGGTGGAGTTTGTTTAAACTTAAAATAATCTGACATAATCTGGAAAGACAGAAAAATAAAGAAGTTAAAATATAGAACGAAACAAAACAAAGCACAGCAAAACTCCAAAAACACCTCGCGCAAGCGGGGTGTTTTTTGTTTGTGATATAATTATCATATGAATAAATACCTAAACCTAGCGGCAAGGGCCTTCCTTACGTTTTTAGGGGTGGCTGTAACTATATTTAGTATATCTTTTTTAAATTACGGAGGATCATGGTTATGGTTTTTTATTACTGCCGTGACGGGGATATTGATATTCTTGTACGGAAGAAAAGGGTTTAGTCGCCCTACCGAAGTGAAAATGGATGATACACCCAATGTGGTAAAAAAAGTAAGCAAAACTTTTACTAATGCGCTTTTATTATTTGGAGCTTTTTTCTTATTTATTTTTGCAACTTTTTATTTTATATTAATTCTTGCCACATCACGTTAAACTCCAAAAACACCTCGCGCAAGCGGGGTGTTTTTTGTTATAATCAAACCGATGATAACTTATGAATATTTCTATTTTTAATTTAAATTGCTGGCTTTTTCCATCACCGTTATCAACTGACTGTCTTAAAAGACTGTCTACAATAGTAAGTATGATTGAGGCGCAAAATCCTGAGATTGTTACATTACAAGAAGTATGGTCTAACAAGTATATTTTTTATCTTAAAAAGAGATTACCTCAGTATTTTTTTATTTCTTCCGAAACACTATTTTATAATCAGTCAGGCTTAGTGACTTTACTAAAACAGAAACCATTGCATCATCGGATTAAATTTTTCAAACTTTCGTTTCGTCATAACTTAACCGAGATATTTTTTCATAAGGGGTATATTACAGCTAATATAGAAATAAACGGTGAAAAATGGACAATAGTAAATACGCACTTATATGCTGCCTTTTCAAAGAAAACAGAAATAATAACCAGAGAGCAGTTTGACAACATTATCCTCACAGCGCAAGAGACCAGTGTTATCTTGAGCGGTGATCTAAATTTGACTGAAGAAAAATTCAACCAAATTAACCAGGAAAAATTTTCCAGACTATGTGATTCGCAAATTACTTTAGGCGACCCTAATAATCCTTACGCATATAAAAGATTTAATAAGTTTATGGTAAAAAATAAAAAAATTGATTATATGCTTTATTATTACAATAAGGCTCTCAATTCTAAGTATGAGATAGTTAAAACACCCTTTGTCTCTGACCATTATCCTATGTTTTGTAAAATAAATAACCCTCTGTGAATACAATGCCAAAATTTTATCCGTCAAAATATATTATTTCAGTAGTCCTAATTTACTTATTTGTTTCTATCTATCTTTTCTTTTTTACAACATTGCCAGGGGCTGCTTTTGTTTTTCAGGCAAAAGACTTTCTATTATTTCTCCCTCTATCTGTTTGTGCTTTTATTAGCTTATTTATAGCTAATAAATTAGTCCGTTTTGGAAATATATCTTTTAATAAAAAAAGCCTATTTCAAGCTTTGTTGATTATTTTTTGTTACGGTCTCTTTATCGCTCTGCCCGAAGAACTAATTTTTAGAGGCCTTATTCAAAATAACTTGCAGGCTGTCTTAAGTCCAAGTTCGGCAATAATTCTGTCATCTTTGATTTTTGGAGCGGTGCACTTATTAAACGGCGCCCGTAGCCTTCATTTAAAAGATTGGAACTGGAAACTAGTAGTTATGTCCTTCGTTGCTGGTCTTTTTTTGGGACTTGCTTATTTTTTAACTGGCAGCCTAACTGTGCCAATAATATTACATATTTTATTTGGACTTGTTATGAAAATATTTATTAAATAGTGATGTATACCTCGCGCAAGCGTGGCGTTTTTTGTTTGACAAATTGGATTTATATTGTAATATTCTTTCTGGAGGCTATATGACCGTAGATGAACTGCGAAAGAGCGACCCCGACATGTTCCAACATCCCGAATTGAAGCCGAATGAGGTGCGTATCGGTTTCGTCGGGCCGGAAATCATCGACAATCACCTCGAGTGGTGGCACCAGCACGGGGTGCCGAGTGCGCGTCAGAGTGAAGGCACGACCCCGATCGAGTTCGAAGTCGGAAGCGATCGAGGTAAGCAGAAGGGGATGATTCCCGTTCCAGCAATTCTCGGGGACGCGGCCGAGTATTGCAAGACCATTCGCGAGAAGTAGTTCGATTCCGGCTGCATCATTGAGATGGACTTCATCCATCCGGATGCAGCCTTCTCATTTCTGTAATATTTTTTGTGTTATAATTTTGGTATGCTAAAAAGAGTCGGAATACTTCGCGGAGGGACGGGAGAAAATTACCACAGCTCTATACGAAAGGGCGGGGAGATTTTGTAAACTTGGACATCGGATGTCCAAGTTATAATCTGGAAAGACAGAAAACCTGTCCGTCTCAGGCGGGCTCCTAAAAACATCTCGATGGAACTCAGGGTGTTTTTTGTTATTTTATCGGTATATAATGAATGCATGAAAGAAATATGGCCTGATGGTTCAATTTATTTAAGTAAAAGTAATGGCAAGGATGGCTGGACTTATCGTCCAGAATTTAAAAATTGGCTGAAAGAACATCCACAAGCAATGTCCAAAGTGGTAAAACTTATAGACAAAATTATTCAAATTCCGCGAGCCGAAAGGAAAGGTGGAGAACAAGAGGGAGATGTTCAAGTCATTCCGTTCAACAGTCCTTATTCGGACATATTTAAGGTTGTGGTGGGCTCGGATAAATTTTTTGTTAAACGTGACCAAGAACGTATGAATATATCGGGGGTTCCACCCGTAGGAGGACAAGTGGAATATTATGGATCAGCCATAGCTAAAGAAGACTTAGGGGAGGATCCTGATGTGGAGATTATTGATTTTCAGTTGGCCTATACAAATAGAAGAGATTACAATAACCGTTTTGGATATTTTGTATCGCGATGGGAAGACCTCGAAACTATAGATAAATATTTAACTAATCCTGATCTAAGTTCTGCAGAAAAATCAGAAATAGAAGCAAAAATTCTAAGAGTGAAACGATTATTTTCAGCTTATCATGATGTTAAGCCTGAAAATATGTTCTATAACCCAAAGAACAAGAAGATAGTAATGTTCGATCTTAATATCCTTCAGTATTAACCATATGCTATAATTTAATTGTGCAATCAGTTACTAAAAAACGAGTTGGAATACTGCGCGGAGGGGAAGGGGAAAATTATCACAGCTCGCTTAGAAAGGGCGGCGAAATTTTATCTCACATAACGGAAAATTTGGCGGAAAAATGGAAAGCTTATGATGTTTTGGTGGATAAAGATGGAGTTTGGCATATGGGTGGAGTTCCTATCCAGCCCGCGGATTTGATGCATCGGGTGGAAGTTGTGTGGAACACGGCGAATCCCGGTCTTTCGGTGACTCTTAAAAATTTATCTATTCCATATGTGGGACAGGAGCATTTTCATGGTGTGCTGGAAGATAGCAAAGAAATGCTTCAAAGGCATATGCAAAAAATTGGGCTTGATATGCCGCGTTCTTTGGTAATTCCTCTATACCAAGAAGATTTCGACGCCCGCCCGACTGAACAGTCGTTCGGGCGGGGTCCCATCTATGAATATGCTATTAAAAAAGCGAAAGAAGTGCACGAAAAATTTCCCGCTCCCTGGATGGTCAAATCCTACACCTTGGACAGAAACATGGGCATCCATTTGGCGAAAACTTTTTCCGAACTAGTGGATGCGATACAAGACGGGGTTAAGCACCAAAAAAGCATTTTAGTGGAAGAATTTATATCCGGTAAAATAGCTTCGGTGCATTCAGTGCCAGCGTTCCGCGGTGAGGATGTTTACACTTTTCCGCTGGGCAATACTTTTGGTATTTTTTCTTTGGCCGAGAAGGAGAAACTTGCTCTTTTGGCGAAAAAATTACATCAACACATTGGCGCCGGTCACTATTTAAAATCCGATTTTATTTTAAACAGCAGAGGAAAAGTATATTTGCTTCAAATAGAATCCACTCCCGACCTTAAACCCGACTCGCATTTATCCGAATCCTGCAAGCTTTCCGGTGCTAAGATGCGCGACCTAGTAGACCACATTCTCGGAAGCGCTAACTAGAAATTTTTTATATTTTGATATAACTTATTACACAAGGGCCGTTAGCTCATTTGGTAGAGCGCATCCATGGCATGGATGAGGCGACCGGTTCGATCCCGGTACGGTCCACCCAAAGAAAGCTATGAGTTTTGATAAGGTTGCCAAATCAGCCGTAGTGTGCTTTAATATTTTCAGGAGGCAGTCATGCCAAAAACCTTGTGTGAGTCGTGTATCACACGAGGGAGTCCGAAGCCCAATCCTGGACCTACTCCGTGTTTGGAGTGCCAAATCCGGGCCCAACCACCGGCAGCTCCTTTTGAGCCCGATTTGCCACCGTCGCAGACAGAAGTAAAACGCATCGGACGGGTGAAGGGATGAGGGATAAGACTCTATCGTGTTCCAAGCCGCTGGATGGTCCGGCGGCTTTTTTCTTGCATAAATATGATTTTCGTATATAATATATCTAAGCTTAAGTATCTATTTTGTATTTTCCTCCACATTTCCTCTCTCCAAGCTCTGTGGTTTTTGCCTTTTTAAGGTAGGTATTATTATTTATAAACAATTTTAGAAATGACTCATTTAAATTTATTTGAAGCTTTAGGCTGGAAAAAAGGAATAGGGGAAGAAAGTGGGGCCTTGGCCCGAAGTTTACCCGAAGTTCATAAATCTGTTGCCGTTCCAGCGCACTACTCATTCTGGAGGAAACTACTTGTTTTTGCCGGACCGGGTTTTTTGGTGGCGGTGGGGTATATGGACCCAGGGAACTGGGCGACGGATTTGGCCGGAGGTTCCAAGTTCGGGTATACCCTGCTATCGGTCATTCTGATATCTAACTTTTTCGCCATGTTGCTCCAGCACCTGGCACTCAAGCTTGGGGTTGTTACGGGGAGGGACTTGGCGCAAATATGCCGCGAAAGGTATTCAAAGAAAACAGCTATATTTTTGTGGCTAATGGCGGAGATAATGATAATAGCCTGTGACTTGGCGGAAGTGTTGGGCTCTGCTATCGCGCTTAATCTGCTATTTGGAATTCCAATTATTGCCGGCGTAATAATTACTGCCCTGGATGTTCTTCTTATTCTTCTTTTACAAAATAAAGGCTTTCGTTACCTGGAGGCGGTGGTGATAACTTTGATTGGAACCATTACCATGGCTTTCTTCGCTGAAATATTTTTATCTTCGCCGGAAATAATCCCGCTTCTTAAAGGATTCATTCCAACAACCCAGCTGGTTTTCAATTCGGAAATGCTTTACATAGCTATAGGTATCTTGGGAGCGACCGTCATGCCGCACAATTTGTATCTTCACTCTGCCGTGGTGCAAACCAGGAACTACGAAGAAACAGAAAAAGGTAAAAAAGAGGCGATAAAATTTGCCACAATAGATTCCACAGTGGCATTAACTTTAGCGCTTTTTGTTAACGCGGCCATATTAATTGTTTCTGCCGCAGTTTTTTATTATCAGGGATACAACGACGTAGCAGAGATAGAGGAAGCCTTCAAGCTTCTCGCGCCACTCTTGGGAACGGGGCTTGCAAGCATTTTCTTCGCCGTCGCCCTTCTTGCTTCCGGGCAGAATTCCACGATTACGGGCACCTTAGCGGGACAAATTATAATGGAGGGTTTTATAAACTTCAAGATACAGCCCTGGCTTCGCAGAATAATAACCAGGATGATGGCCATAGTTCCCGCGGTTATATTTATAGCAATTTATGGTTCGGATGGAGTAACAGATTTGCTCATATTAAGCCAGGTTGTCTTAAGTATCCAGCTTTCTTTTGCGGTGTTCCCTTTAATAATGTTTACGGGTAGCAAGAAAGTGATGGGCGTCTTCGCGAATTCCAGGAAATTAAGCATATTTTCATGGATTATTGCCTTGATAATAGCTTCTCTTAATATATGGCTTCTGATTAGCATATTCAAATAGGGCTATTTTTGTGCTATTCTGTATAGTGTTAAAACTTAATAAGTTTTAATTCAAATTACTTTTATCTGTAGCGGGTGATCGCACTCACATAGGCACATATGTTGGAGTTTCGCCATCACCCGCTTCAAATGGAAGTAATTTTTTAAACCCCACCACGCAAGTGATGGGGTTTTCGGTTTTTTAGGAAAGTATTTTTTGGATTTTTAAGAATGGATATTTTTTTGTTAAAAAATTCCTCTTGTTCGTGCCAGTCGCGCTTGCAAGTCTTAAAAATCCAAAAGACACTTTCCTGAGTTATCCACAGTTTTGCCAAAAAAGTATTGTATTATGTTTTGATATGCGGGATAATTAATATGTTAGCGCAATAATAATTTAAAATATTTTCTTTAATTTATTTTTGGGAAAATATTTTATGGTCGTTTTATTGCAAACTAAATTAATAATTTTAATTAAAACATTATGGCAGCAAAAAAGAAGGCAAAGAAAGTAGCAAAGAAGAAGCCAGCAAAGAAGGCTTCAAAGAAGAAGAGAGCTTAGTTCTTTTCCCACTTCAAGAAAAAATTCCTCTCCGGAGGAATTTTTTCGTTTTTATGCTAATATGTAGTGATGTCATTATTCAGCACGATGTTCGGCGACGAAAGCGCCAAATTCATCAAAAAAATAAGCCCAATAGTGGCTAAAATCAACTCCCTGGAGCTGGATATTTCCGCTTTAAAAGACGAGGATTTTCCAAAGAAAACAGAGGAGTTTAAAGACCGCTTGGCAAAAGAGGAAACCCTGGATTCTTTGTTGCCGGAGGCTTTTGCTTTGGTGCGGGAGGCGGCCAAAAGAAACCTAAAGGAAAGGCATTACGATGTCCAACTTGTCGGAGGTATCGCTCTCCACTCCGGGAAAATTGCGGAGATGAGAACAGGGGAAGGAAAAACTTTGGTGGCTGTTCTTCCTGCCTACCTAAACGCTCTCTCGGGAGAAGGGGTGCATATAGTCACCGTTAACGATTATCTGTCCCGTATCGGCGCAGTGCTAATGGGGCAGGTTTATAACTTTCTTGGGCTATCTGTCGGCGTTATTAACTCTCAAAACGTATCTTATTTATATGACTCCAAGCACACCGAGGAAGACAGAATGCGCGACCAAGTGGGAGAATTTAAAATTCTCTATGACTTTTTAAAACCATGCACAAGAAAAGAAGCTTACCTTGCGGATATAACTTACGGCACCAACCACGAATACGGATTCGATTATTTGAGAGATAATTTGGCCACATCTATAAACGACCTGGTGCAAAGAGGGCATAGCTATGCGGTGGTGGACGAAGTTGACTCAATCCTCATTGACGAGGCGAGAACTCCGCTCATTATTTCTTCCCAGTCGGGCGACTCCGGGGATTTCTACGTTAAGTTTTATCAGATTGCAAAACAATTGAAGAGAGACACCGATTTTGAAGTAGATGAAAAACTAAGGGCTGTAACTTTGACCGATGAAGGTATCACCAAAGCAGAACAACTCCTGGGAATTTCCAATATTTATACCGAAAAAGGTATAAAATATGTGCATCACTTGGAAACTGCGGTAAAAGCGCAGGCTCTTTTTGAACGGGATAAAGATTACGTGGTGAAAGAAGGGGAGGTAGTGATAGTTGACCCTTTTACCGGGAGGTTGCAGCCAGGCAGGCGCTGGAGCGAAGGCATCCACCAGGCGATAGAAGCCAAAGAAGGGGTAAAAATTGAGAAAGAAACTCGTTCGTCAGGGTCTATTACTTTTCAGAACTACTTTAGATTTTATAAAAAGCTATCCGGTATGACCGGAACAGCCGCGACTTCAGCTGAGGAATTTTTAAAAGTTTATGGGCTGGATGTTATCGTTATCCCCACCAACCGTCCTATTGTCAGGAAAGATCTCAACGATTTAATATTCCAAACGGAAAAAGGAAAATTTCAGGCTATCGCCAAAAAAGTGAAAGAATTGAATGAGAAAGGAACTCCGGTTTTGATTGGAACAATCTCCATTGAGAAAAACGAACTCCTGTCTGTTTACTTGAGGCAAGAAGGTGTTCAGCATACGATATTGAACGCGAAGAATCACGAGAAGGAGGGAGAAATTATTGCTCAGGCCGGTAAGCGTAATGCGGTAACTATCGCCACCAACATGGCAGGACGCGGAATAGACATAAAGCTCGGCGGTAACCCTCAGAACAAAGAAGAATACGAATTTGTAAAAAACGTTGGCGGGCTTTTTGTGCTCGGAACGGAACGTCACGAGGCGCGAAGAATTGACAACCAGCTAAGAGGTCGCGCGGGCCGGCAAGGAGATCCGGGAGCAACCCAATTTTACGTGTCGCTGGAAGATGACTTGATGCGGGTTTTCGGATCGGAAAAAATTAAAACCATGATGGGCCGTTTCGGAATTCCAGAAGATCAGCCTATAGAAAACTCGTTTATCGGCAGAACGCTGGAAGGAGCGCAGGCTAAAATTGAAGGATTCCACTTTGATTCCAGAAAACATACCTTGGAATATGATGATGTCATGAACCATCAGCGCAAAATTGTCTACGAAAGAAGACAGAAGATGCTCCGAGCTGATAAAGAGGGCATAGAAGCTTTACTTAAAGACATTGCGGAAACCAGAGAAGGATTAGAAAAAGTGATTGAAGAAAAAAGAAGCAAGGTGGGTGACGGAGCGTTCTTGGAAACAGTTCGCCGCATTGCGCTTTATACGACAGATACCTTATGGATGGAGCACCTGGAGGCAATGGATTACCTACGCTCCTCGGTTAACTTGAGAGCATACGGACAAAGAGAGCCCATAGTAGAATACAAAAAAGAAGGGCTCGCGATGTTTAAGGAAATGGAAACAAACTTTAAGGAGCAGGTATCTTCTCTGGTTAGCACCATAAACACCGATGTCCGCCCGGAGGCGGAGACAGCTGGCCCCAAGCAAACACTAGTTACCAGCCAAGAGAATCCGGATGAAAGTCTGGTTGCAGAAGAGAGAATCGTTCCTGGGAAGGAAGAAGTAGGCCGGAATGACCCGTGTCCTTGCGGAGCTATAAACTCCGCGACGGGAGAAGTGTTCAAATATAAAAAATGCGGACTGATTGACGCGCCTCAGCACAGGAAATCCCTCATAAACTAAAAATTTATGGCGAAAAAAACCAAAGGACAAAAGCAAAAAATATACGAGCAGATAGTAAACTTTTTTTATGAGACCGGAATACACAGCAAGACTCCGCGCTCAGGTTTTTGGCCACTTGGAAGCGGAAGCCAATCCGTGGCTGACCACTTGTTCCACACGGCGATGATAGCTTACGCGCTGGCGTATCTCGAGCCTAAAGCGGATAAAAGCAAAATTGTATTAATGGCGCTCTTCCATGACATTGGTGAAGGAAGAACCTCGGACCTTAATTATATTCACCAGAGATACGGCAGGTTGGCTGAAGTGGAAGCCGTGAAAGATATGTCCAAAAGTATCCCTTTCGGTCCAGAAATTTTAGGACTCTTTGAGGAAGAACAAGCCAAGGAAACCTTGGAAGCAAGGTTGGTAAAAGATGCGGATAATTTGGAGTGGATAGTGACTTTGCGAGGGGAAGAAGTAAAGGGTAACATCAAGGCAACTAAATGGATAAAGCAGGCGGTTAAAAGACTAAAGACAGCTCCCGGAAAAGAACTGGGCAGGCTGGCGCTTCAAATAGACCCAGACTTTTGGTGGTTTAATGTAAACAACAAATGGTTTGTTAACCGTGAAGAAAAATATAAAAAATGGGACTCAAAGAAGCGTAAATAGTTATGATGGAAATTACATATATTACAGGTAATGAAAAGAAAGCCGAGCTCATCGCTAAATATTTAGGTCATCCGGTTTCGCACCACAAAGTTGACTTAGATGAAATACAGTCTATGGATCTAAAAAAAATTGTGGAGCATAAAGTAAGGCAGGCATACGATATAATAAAAGGGCCAGTAGTAGTAGAAGACACCAGTATTGAATTTCACGCCTTGGGTGGTTTACCTGGGCCCTTTGCAAAATATTTTCTTGAACAAATGTCTTTTGAAGCCATATGCTCCCTGCTTGATGGTAAAGACAGGACAGCAACTGCCAGATGCGTATTTGGATATTTTGATGGAAAAGATGATGCTTATTTCGAAGGCAGCCTGAAAGGAACTGTTGCGCAAAAGCCTTCAGGCAGGGGCGGTTTTGGATTTGACCCGATATTTATCCCGGAAGGGTTTGATGTTACTAGAGCTGAATTAATTGAAAAAGACTACGAGACTACATACCTCAAATTAAAACCCATGAAAAAGTTAAAAAATTTTTTACTGCAATTATAATGAAACAGCTAAACAAAAATTTTAAAAAAATATGGTGGGGGATTAAATCTCAAGGAGCGAGGTATTATTATGGCAATCCCTCCAAAAAATTAAAAATTGTGGGAGTAACTGGAACTAACGGCAAGACAACAACAGCTACACTTCTTTATAAAACTGCGACAAGCTTGGGATATAAGGCTGGGCTTATCAGCACGGTAGAAAACATTGTAGGGAAGGAAGTCAGACCGGCGACCCACACTACTCCTGACTCCATTACTTTGACTAAAATCTTTAGCGATATGGTAAAAGAAGGGTGCGAATACGCTTTTATGGAGGTAAGCTCGCATGCGCTTGACCAAAATCGCGTGGCTGGAGTGAATTTTGTCGGCGGGATTTTTACCAATTTGACTCACGACCACCTGGATTACCATAAGAATTTTGATAATTATTTCGGCGCAAAAAAGAAATTTTTTCAAATGCTTCCTCCGCGAGCCTTCGCGCTTACAAACGCCGACGATGAATATGGTTTAAAAATGCTTCATGATATCAAGGCCAATCAATTTTCATACGGATTCCAAAAGGGATATGAGGATGTTCAGTTTCATGGGGAAATAAAAAAAATCGGAGTTAACGGGCTTGAGGTTTCTTTCAACAAGATTAAAGTAAAATCAAAGCTCTTGGGCAAATTCAATGCTTACAATCTGCTGGCCGTATGGAGCGCTTGCTCGCTTCTTGGTTTTGACATGCAGAAAGTAAATAAAATATTTGAACACATTGAACCGCCAAGCGGACGCTTCCAACACTTCCTAACGTCTTCCGGGGTTTTGGTTGTGGTGGATTATGCGCACACTCCCGATGCGCTAGAGAATATACTTTCATCGGTTGGAGAGATTAAACAAAAAGAAGGACGCATAATTTCTGTATTTGGGTGTGGAGGAGACAGAGACCCGATGAAGCGTCCCATTATGGGCAGTATTGGAGCGAAGTTTTCGGATGTTGCGATTTTTACCTCCGACAATCCCCGTAGCGAAGACCCGGATAAAATAATAAGTGAAATGCTGGCAGGGCTTCACACTGACCAGTTAAAGAAGGTAATCATAATGACTGACCGCCGGAAAGCAATAAAACATGCCGTCAAGATTGCAAAAGAAGGAGACATCATTCTTTGCGCAGGCAAGGGGCATGAGACCTACCAGGACGCCAAAGGGGAGAAAAGCCATTTTGACGACATGGAGGAATTTAAAAAGGCTTTATAATTAAAAACAAATTTTTGCCGGTACGAATTTTTTGGTCGCGTTAAAGGGACTTACGCGACATGATTCCGCAGAATCAAAAATTCTGAAGTTGGCTCGTCGCCACTCGCCAAACCCCTTAAAAATTTGTTTTTAATTTGAGAATAACAGAAATTAGTTTTTAGAAAGCCTTGCGCAGGAGGTTAGAAAATAAAGGAAGTACCCTGACTACTATTTTCTTGACCGACGAGCAGTTCGCTGGTAAAGCTTTACCAGATAGATTGCTTTATGAAAACTAATTTCTGTTTTAGGGCTTATATGTTAGTATCATTTTATGACAGATTTTCACCAATTTTTCAAGAATAAAAAGGTAACGGTAGTTGGCTTGGGGCTTTTAGGTAAGCGCCTTGGCGATATCGCGTTTCTTGCCGAATGCGGAGCAAAACTTTTAGTGACCGATATTAAAACGACCAAAGAACTGGAGCCTTCTTTGCAAAAGCTTAGAAAATATAAAAATATAAAGTATGTTTTAGGAAAACATCGGCTTGAAGATTTTGAAAACAAGGATTTTATTTTAAAAGGACAGGGAGTCGCGCTTGATTCTCCTTACATAGCCCATGCCAGAAAAATGGGCATACCGATAGAAATGGATGAATCTCTTTTTGTAAAACTTGCCCCGGACGTAAGGATAGTCGGAGTTACGGGAACCCGTGGTAAAACTACAACCACGATGCTAATATATGAAATTTTGAAACAAGCAAAACTACCAGTTCACTTGGGCGGAAACATTAAAGGGACTGCTGCACTCCCACTTTTGAAAAAGGTGAAAAAGGGGGACACGGTGGTTTTGGAACTTTCATCATGGCAACTGCAAGGTTTCGGCGAGGCAAAAATTTCTCCGAATATTTCAGTATTCACAAATTTTATGCCTGACCACATGAATTATTATAAAAACAGCATGCAGGATTATTTTAAAGATAAATCTTTTTTATATAAATTTCAGAACAAAAATGGCTTACTTATTCTGGGCCCCGGAATGAAAAAAATGATAAAAGGCGCGATAGGCAAAATCATGGAGGTAAGCGTAAAAAATATTCCAAAATCATGGAAAATAAAACTAACCGGGAAGCACAACTTAGAAAATATAGCCTGCGCTCTTGCCACCGCCCGCGCCCTAAAAATCCCGGATAATATATCAAAAAAAGCCATTGAAAACTTTAAAGCTGTTTCCGGCAGACTAGAGTTGGTAAAAAATATTCATGGAGTGGAAATATACAATGACACAAACGCTACCACTCCGGACGCCACGATGGCGGCGCTCAACTCCTTTGATAAAAAAGTAGTCCTGATAATGGGGGGAATGAATAAAGAGCTCAGCGCTAAAAAATTAGATGCGATTTTGCACCAAAAAACCAAGAAAGTGATTTTACTGCCCGGTTCCGGCGCTTTGCAGGTAAAGAACCCAAAGATAAACTTAAAAAAGTCCAAAGACCTGAAAGGAGCCCTCGAGATAGCTTTGGAAGACGCCCAAAAGGGAGACGTTGTATTGTTTAGCCCGGCGTTTGCTTCCTTTAACATGTTCAAGAACGAATATGACAGAGGAGAACAATTTATGAAAATAGTGAAGAAACTAAAATAAAATGGATAAAGACTTGTCAAAAATAAAGAAAGTTTTCTTTATCGGCATAGGAGGCATAGGAATTTCTGCGCTCGCCAAGATGCTAATTGCGCGCGGTATTAGGATCTCCGGAGTTAACGACGAAGAAAGCCCTAAAACCTTGGACTCTCTCCGTGATGCCGGGGCGAAAATATTTTACGAAAAAGATTTTGACAACTTACCAGAAGCAGACATGTATGTGTATAGCGATGCTTGGATATATCGGGGACCGGAAATTTTAGAAAAAGCGAAAGCTACAGGGAAACCAGTCCTCAGTTATTTTGAAGCGCTGGGACAATTTGCCAAAGCATACAAAGTTATCGCCATTGCCGGAACTCATGGCAAGACCACCACCACGGCAATGGTGGCGGAAATGATGATTGAGGCGGGTTTGGACCCTACCGTTGTCATAGGGTCTTTTGTAAAAAAATGGAATAGTAATTTTCGCGAAGGTCAGAGTGAATACCTAGTAGTAGAAGCAGACGAATACAACCGGCATTTTTTAAATTTTAATCCGTTTATTACGGTTGTGACAAACATAGAAGCAGACCATTTGGATTGCTATAAAGATTTGGCAGACATACAGAACGCTTTTAGGCAATTGGGAGAGAAAAGCGAAAATATGATATTGGATTATAATAAATATTTAAACAAAGTTCCCGTGCTTTCAGTGCCGGGAATTCACAACGAGCAAAACGCCGCAGCGGCGCTAGCGGTAGCTGATATTCTTAAAATTGATTCGGAAATTTCCAAAAAAGCCCTGGCAGCTTTCACCGGAACATGGCGTCGGCTTGAAAAAAGGGGAGTAACGAAAGAAGGGGTTATTATTTATGACGATTACGCTCATCATCCCACCGAGATTCGGGCAAGCCTCCAAGCGCTGCGGAGCCTCTACCCTAAGAGAGAGAAAAGAATAGTAGTTTTATTTCAGCCTCACCTATACAGTCGGACGAAGGCTTTCTTTGATGAGTTTTCAAAAAGTTTCCAGGAGGCGGACCAAACTCTCTTTTTGCCCATATATTTTGCCCGAGAGGACAAAGACGAAAGCGTTTCCAGTCAAAAGCTAGCGGAAGTTATGACGGCAAACGGGGGGAATGCCCAAGCTTATGAGAATTTTGAGCAAGCCGAGGAGGCGGTTCGAGAGTTACGGCTCCGCGAGGGGGATATTTTCGTGACCATGGGGGCGGGGGAAGCCTACAAAGTAGCCGACGAGGTGTTCCCGCTCGAGTAGTTTCTCCACAGGTCATTAATTATTCAATTTTTACCTAAGTTTGTCAACTAGGACTCTTTAAAATATCCTTATTTTACAAGGTTTTTTTAATTTGACATATCAAAAATATGTTGTTTAACTATTGACTTTTGAACTCAGATATGCTAGTATATCAATATATCCTTATTGTATAGGCACTGATGTCATAGTTGCCTTATAACATAAGGGTTTTTTAGTTAGAGACACATTTGATAGAGTTTTCAGAAACGAAGTTGGCGGAGCAAATACCGCTCAAATATGAAAAAAAACAATCTAGTCCGTTTCGTGCAGTCTTTGGTTATGTTGCCCGTAATAACGACTTCGTTAGGAGGGGGTATACAGAACCTAGAGGCGCCACATAGCGTATTGGTCCAAAAAATGAATATTGATGCTCGAGGTCCCCTTGCTCTTAACCAAGCACTGAAGGCCGAGGCAGACTTACTCAAAGCTAAGGCGGAAGCTATTGACGCATACTTTAGAGAACGAGGAATGCCCCTTGAAGGGCATGGTAAAGGGTTGGTTTTAGCCGCAGAAAAATACGGCTTGGATTACCGACTCTTGGCAGCAATAGCTACTCGTGAAACTACGGGCGGACTTGCTGCTTGTCCGGTTACTTACAGGCGAACCGGAGATATGGGATATAAATATAATGTTTTTGGTTGGGGTAGCTGTAAAATAAAGTTTAAGTCCTACGAGGATGGGTTTGAAGTTTTGGCAAGAAATTTGAGTGGTAACAATCCTAACACCGCTCATTATTATGAGGACAAAACAACATCTCAGATTTTGCGTGCTTATAATCCGCCTTCAATCGTTCCTCATTATGCCGAGGAGGTTATATCTATAATGGATGAAATAGGGAAAAAAGATATCGCAATAACCCTAGCAGTAAATTCTTAAAAATAAATATCAAAAAATCCCGCCAATTAAATTAATGTGCGGGATTTTTTGATTCTCTTTTTTGATATTATTCTAGGTGAACCAATGTCATTTTCTGGTCCTTTGGTTCAAATAAGGTGATTTGGAAATTGTAGTTCTTTCCAAGTTCAAGCTTCTCGCGAAGTTTGGCCTCTGTTGGGAAAGTGGAATTGTGAACAAGTCCCGCCACTCCTTCTTTGATGGAAACAAGCGCGCCATGCTTGTTGTATTTTATTATTACACCCTTGATGATATCTCCTTTCTTAAGCTTGCCTTCAAATTCTTTCCAAGGATTTTCCTTGAGAGCTTTAAGGGAAAGAGAGATCTTGCCGTCTTTTATCTCTATAACTTTTGCCTTAACCTTGTCGCCCACCTTAAATAACGCTCTCGGGTCTTCTACGAGCCCCCAGTCCAGTTCGGATATGTGCACAAGTCCCTCAAGTCCGTCTTCAAGCTTTAGGAATATTCCGAAATCCACTATACCCGCCACGGTGCAGTCTAAGGTGTCGCCGATAGTGTATTTACTTAATATTTCTTTCTTTTCTTCCGGATTGTTGTCTTTTTCGGAGAAGATCAGCTTGCCTTCTTTTGGAAGAGTGGAGATTATCATAACCGAAATTTTTTCTCCTACGAGCTTCTTCAATTCTTTCAATATTTTATCTTTGTCCGAATCCAGAACTCTTGGATAATGGTCCGCTTTAAGCTGGGAAGCGGGCAAGAATCCTTGGATACCCTGCCATTCCAATATCAGCCCCCCTTTATTTGCATCTTTGACTTCAAGGGAGAGAATAGTCTTAGCCTTGATTGATTTTTCAGCTTCGCTCCACGCTAGCGCCTGCTTTGCTTCTTTAAGGGATAGTTCAGTATAGCCGTCGTCGTTTTCTACTTCAACGATTTTTGCCTTTATTGTGTCGCCGACATTTAGCTTGTTGATGACATCTTTCGCGTTGATAAATTCTCGTCCATATATAATACCGGACCCCCAAGGAGATAAGTCCACGAAGACCGATGATTTCTCAACCAATATAACTGTTCCTTCTATAAGAGAGTCAACCTCAGGACGTGTTGCGCTCCGCTCCGTGATTGAGCTCAGAACTATATTTTCTTTTTCTTCTTCCTTTTCCATAATTATTGCAATCTTAAACAAAAAATCCGCTAAAATAAGCGGATATAAGGTCCAGGTTCTCTATAAGCTTTGCTTTCACTTGTAGAGGGTTACCCCAAATCCTGCTTTTAATATATATTTAAGTTGTATTTTTATACTACTATAATATGGCAAAAATGCAAGCCGAACTTTGGTTTTTTTGTTTTCTTTTTCTTTAAAATTTGCTACAATATAAGTAATGATAATCACATATTTCGGGAAGCAGTTTTTCAAGATTGGACAAGGGGACATGGTCCTTGCCTGTAATCCTGTAAGTAAAGCATCAAAAACCGGCATATCGGCTAAGTTTGGCGCGGATGTTGCGTTTGTGACCATCAACCATCCCGACTATAACGGCATAGAACAGCTGACCCACGGAGAACGAGAGCCTTTTGTTATGAGCGGACCCGGAGACTATGAGATAAAAGATATTTTTGTGAAAGGAGTTCTATCAGAGACCGAAATAGGCGGCAGGAAATACATCAACACCATTTACCTGTTTTCCGTGGATGGCACTAATATAGCTTTCCTGGGGCCCATTGGCAGCGAAGACCTTTCCAAAGAATCCCGCGAAGCGATAGGAAGTCCCGATGTCCTTTTCATTCCTGTGGGAGGGCATGGGATGCTAGACGCGAAATCTGCCGCCAAGCTTGCGTCTGCCCTTGAAGCCAAACTAGTCATCCCTATGGACTACGATGACGCTTCGCTCAAAACATTCTTAAAAGAAATGGGAGAAGACAAAGCTGAGGTTGTGGAAAAATTAACCCTAAAGAAAAAAGACCTTGAAACCAAGGAAGGAGATGTTATAGTCTTAAAGGCGGTTTAAATATATAATTTTATGAAAAAAATAATTCATCACATTAAGCACATAAGAAAACAACCGGAGGAAGTAAGGAGGCATATACTGCACGTTGTCACCGGAGTTTTCGGAGTTATCTTGCTTATGCTTTGGGTTTTCTCACTCGGCACGGCTTTTTCAAATAACGAGAACAAAACTACATTAAGCAATGACTTGAAACCACTATCGGCGCTCAAGGCGAACTTCGTGGGAGGATATCAGAGCATAGTCAATCCGGTTTCCGATACGGGAGCATCCGAATAATAAATTTATGGCAAAACAGTCCAAGGAATCAAATGAAAAATTGGTAGGGGGAGACATGATTCTGCCTGTAGATGTGGTGGCGGAAATGAAGGAATCCTATCTTGCTTACGCGATGTCGGTTATTACTTCGCGTGCTCTTCCCGACGTCAGAGACGGATTAAAGCCCGTGCACAGAAGGATATTGTTTGCGATGAACGAGCTCGGACTTACTTCTACAGCACGCTTCAGGAAATCTGCCGCAGTAGTGGGAGATGTGCTTGGAAAATACCATCCGCATGGAGATACTGCCGTATATGATTCTATGGTGGGCATGGCGCAGGAATTTTCTTATCGCTATCCGCTAATTTTAGGCCAGGGAAACTTCGGTTCTATTGACGGAGACAATGCGGCAGCGATGCGTTATACGGAAGCCAAGATGGCAAAAATTTCAGGCGAACTTTTGCGCGACCTGGAAAAAGAAACCGTGGATTTTCGCCCAAACTACGACCAAACCAAGAAAGAGCCGGTGGTGTTTCCGGCTAGCGTGCCCGCACTTCTTTTAAACGGGACGCTCGGTATCGCCGTCGGTATGGCGACAAACATTCCTCCGCACAACTTGGCGGAAGTTTTGGATGCCACCATGCACCTGATAGATAACGAAGATGCGGCCACGGAGGATTTGATGCAATTCATAAAAGGGCCGGACTTCCCGACGGGAGGCATAGCCTTCGGCTCTAAAGACATGCTGCACGCGTATTCTTCCGGAAGAGGAGGGGTGGTTTGCAGGGGAGAGGCTGAAATTGTGGAACAGAAAGACGGGAATTTTTCGATAATCATTACTTCCATTCCTTTTAGGGTTAATAAATCAAATTTGATTGTAAGTATTGCCGAGCTGGTGCAGGAGAAAAAACTCGAAGGCATCAAAGCTCTTCGGGATGAGTCCACCAAAGATATACGAGTGGTCATAGATTTAAAGCCGAGCGCTCACCCTGAAAAAGTTTTAAACTATATTTATAAAAATACCCAGCTGGAATCAAATTTTAATTTCAACATGGTGGCGCTCGTGGACGGGGTTCCGGAAACTCTTTCTCTTAAATCCATACTTACGGAATTCATTTCCCACAGGCAGGACGTGGTAAAAAGGCGTTCAATATACGATTTAAGGAGAGCTGAAGAAAGGGAGCACATTTTGCTTGGACTCAAAAAAGCGCTGGATAAGATAGATAAAGTTATTAGTGTTATCCGGGCTTCCAAAAATTCCCAAATAGCGAAATTAAATTTGATTAAAGAGTTCAAATTTTCAGATTTACAGGCGGCGGCTATTTTGGAAATGAAGCTTGCCAAGCTCGCGGGGTTGGAGCGAAAAGCAGTTGAAGACGAGCTTGCGGAAAAGCAAAAGTTTATTGCCATGATGAAAGACCTTCTTGCAAGCCCTAAAAAAATCCTTAAGACTATATCCGCTGAACTTCAGGAAATTCGCGACAAATACGCGGATGAAAGAAGGACAAAAATAGTAAAAGGCGGAGTAAAAGAAATTTCCGACGAAGACTTGGTGCCTGAGAAAGAAACGGTTTTGGTGCTGACGGCCGGAGGATACGTAAAATGCACCGACCCTTCCGAATATCGCTCTCAGAAAAGAGGAGGGGTGGGAGTTATTGACCTTGAAACCAAGGAAGAAGATTTCGTGACGATGCTAGTTTCAGGTTCCACTCACAGCAATCTTCTTTTCTTTACAAACCTCGGCAAGGTATATCAGATGAAAATGTATGATATCCCGGAAGGCCGGCGCGCCACTCGCGGGAAATCAATTATGAATTTCTTACAGCTATCTGGAGAGGAAAAAGTAAATTCAATTCTAGCGATGCCGAAAGACTTAAGCAAAGTCCCGTCTTCGCTCATGCTTGTAACCAAGCATGGCACGGTAAAGAAAATGGCGACTGAAAGTTTCAAAGATGTGAGAAGAAGTGGGATTATCGCTATCCGTTTGGACAAAGATGACCAGCTTATTTCCGCCTTGGTTACCGAAAAAGGAGAAGAAGTAATGATGGCTACGGCTCAGGGGCAATCCATAAGATTCAAAGAGTCCGATGTAAGGGAAATGGGCAGGACGGCAGGCGGAGTTACCGGCATGAGACTTGGCAAAGGGGATGAGGTTATTGGCGTTGATGTCATAAAAAATAATCAGCAAAAAGATCAAAAGCAAGGGTATTTCTTAACTATGAGCGATAATGGTTTCGGCAAAAAAACAAGCCTAAAAGAATACAAGGTGCAAAAGCGCGGAGGCTCCGGAATAAAAACAGCTAAGGTTACATCCAAAACCGGGAAACTGATAGTAGCCAAAGTTTTGACCGGTGAAGAAGAAGAGCTTATTGCCATGTCCAAGAAAGGACAAGTTATCAGAACGGCTCTAAATAATATTTCTTCTTTGGGACGTCAAACACAGGGTGTGACTATCATGCGCCTACGCACGGGAGATTCCATCGCTTCTCTCGCCTGCATCTAGTTTCCTCTCTGTTTTTTGGGTATACTATATAAATACATATGTTCGCGGACCCTATAAAAAATTTAAATGCACTGGGCCTTCGGGAAGACGATGTTGTGGCCGACCTCGGAGCGGGGACGGGATATTATTCTATTTTCGCCGGGGCGCTTGTGCCGAAAGGAAAAGTTTATGCCGTAGAGGTGGATAAGCATTTCTTAGATACTATTAAACACAAAGTAAAAGAGGCTCATTTAAATAACGTAGAAATAATTTGGGGAAACGTGGAGAAATTGGGCGGGACCAAAATAGGGGACAGTATTGTGAGCGCGGTCATTGCCTCAAATGTTCTTTTTCAGCTTGAAGACAAGGAGGCTTTCGTTGCGGAAATAAAAAGGATACTGAAGCCCGGAGGCAAGGTGCTTCTGGTTGACTGGAGAGAGGACTCGGTGATGGGAGGGAAAATAACTATCCCCAAAAATAAAACTTTGCAAATTTTTGAAAAAGCAGGCTTTGTTTTTGCGCGCGACATAGATGCCGGCAACCACCATTATGGTATTATATTAACCAAGAGACAATAAACAGATAAATGAAACCAAATTTCCAACTCATTATAATCATAATCTTTATTGCTGCCGCATTGGTAGGGATTTTGGTTTTCTCGGGGGCTATCCCGATAGGTAAAGATGGTGACGGCAACCTGGGGAATGTTGTCCTGTGGGGAACCGTGCGTTCGGGTCTTCTGGCGGAGCCGCTGGAGTTATTCAACGAAGCCAATCCTTCTTTTGTGGTTAAATACGTGCAAAAATCTCCAACGACTTTTGACCGAGACTTGCTGGAAGCGCTGGCTACCGGCAAAGGACCCGACTTATTTTTCTTGCCTGATGATTTGGCTTTCCACTATGCTAATAAAATTTTCTCGATTCCATACGCCAGTTTTCCTTTATCTTCTTTTAAAAATACATTCTCGGGCGCCGGCGAAGTGTTTCTCACTTCCAAAGGCATAATGGCCTTGCCTGTGTCGGTAGACCCGCTTGTTATGTTCTACAACCGAAGTATTCTAGATGCTAATGGCATTGTTTATCCTCCGGTGTATTGGGAAGATTTGGCGGGAATGATTCCTACTCTGACAAAAAAAGATGATACCGGGAAAATTACCCAAAGCGCTGTGGCCCTGGGTCACTCTTCCAACGTAGCTCACGCCAAAGAAATACTTATCGCTCTTTTTATGCAGGCCGGAAACCCGATTACCACCGAGACAAGCAGTGGGAAATTTAGTTCAAGCTTGGATTCGGCGGTGGGAAGCTATAACCTCCCGTCTATTTTAAAATTTTACACGGATTTTGCCGACCCCAATCATCCGGCATATTCTTGGAATAAATCTTTTGCCAATTCCGATGAAGTTTTTTCCAGCGAGAATGTAGCTTTTTACTTCGGTTACGCGAGTGAACTGGAATCTTTTGTAAGACGAAATCCGAACCAGAATTTTTTCGTGGCGCCCTTGCCCCAGATTAAAGATGCCAAATTTAAGCTGACAGGAGCTCGAGTTACCGGGCTTGCCATATCTTCCGCTTCTCGGAATTTCAATACTGCCTTTACCGCGGCGAGCTTGATGGCCACCACTGATTTTGCCAATAAATTCGCCAAGGCGCAAAATCTTCCGCCCGCCCGCAGAGACCTTCTTTCAGTAAAGCCCGCAGATGCGTTCTCTCCTGTTTTTTTCAGTTCGGCTTTGTTCGCCAAAGGCTGGCTTGACCCTTCACCTGCCGATACCGATAGTATTTGGGCGGGGATGGTAAACGCCGTGCTTTCAAATAGCCTTTCCGTAGATGACGCAATCAAGGATGCCAGTTCTAAGCTTAACCTTTTATTAATTAAGTAAAAAATTGGGTTTTAATTCCGCTAAAGAAATGAAAAAAACAACAAAATATTTAACAGTATTAATAGTTTTCATGGTATTAATTACACCCCTTGTTTCATTTGGAGCAGGATTGGTTCCTGACTGTAGTCCTAAGTGTGGATGGAAAGATCTTATGTTTCTTGTAAACGGAGTAATAAATTTTCTTCTTTTTAAGATGGCTGTGCCTATTGCTGCTATTATGTTTGCATTTGCCGGGTTTAAAATGCTTACGGCTGGAGGAGAAGCCGCTAGTGCGAGAACAAAAGCCAAGGAAATATTCATAAACACGCTTTTCGGACTTATTATAGCTATAGCCGCTTGGCTCATTATTAGCACGCTTCTGTTTATTTTAGGATACGATGGGTCTTGGATAGGACTTAAAATTAGTTTATAATATTAAAATGAATTTTATAAAAAAAAGTTGGGTGCAGATTACGCTTATAGCTGTCTATTTTTTATTACCGCTAATGTCTGTCGTGGCAGAAGGAGAAGTTCCGGGACCTTGCGACAAGTCAGGTAAAATTTGTAATCCCATTCCGGACATTACTTCAATTCCTGGGCTTATTCAGATAGTCTTGGAAGGTGCTATAAAAATAGGTCTTCCGATTGTTGCGCTGGCTATCATATATGCCGGGTTTCTGTTTGTGGCTGCCAGGGGCAATCCCGAGAAGCTAAGCACAGCCAAAGACACTCTTTTATATACATTAATAGGAGCGGCGATACTCCTAGGTTCATGGGCCATAGCAAAAATGATAGAAAGCACCGTGCTTGCATTATAAATTAACAATTAATTATGAAAAAAAGATTATTAAAATTTGTTTCGGTGTTTTCCCTGACAGCGTTCTTTCCGCTTGTCGCCTCGGCTCAGGTTTTGGGAGATATAGTAGTTACCATCCAGGATTTTTTAAATTCAATCGTTCCAGTTCTGATTGCGCTCGGAGTGGTTTACTTCGTGTGGGGGGTGGTTCAGTTTGTCATTGGAGATAACGAAGAAGCCAAGACAAAAGGCAAGGATAGAATAATTTTTGGCCTAATCGGATTTGCCGTCATTATCGGACTTTGGGGTTTGGTGAACATAGTGGTGAACTCTTTGGGATTTGAAGCGGGGTCGCTCTCCGCGCCCGAACTTGCGCCTATTGCAACAGCTCCGGCGGACGGAACTTGCACTATGGGAACAAATTTTCAGGGTCTTCTTGGTTTCTTTACCTGTATAATCAACAATTCTGTTATCCCTTTGATTTTCGCCATTGCAGTAGTTATGTTTATATGGGGGGCTGTTAAGTTCTTTATTATAAATTCTGACGAGGAAGCGCAGCGAGAGCAGGGAAAGCAGTTTATGATTTGGGGGATTATAGCGCTGACTGTTATGACAGCGGTGTGGGGCCTGGTGGGGCTTCTAGGTGAAACTTTCAACATAGGGGGCAGGGTGCTTCCGCAGGTTTGCCCTCCTGGCTCAGAACAGTGTAATTAGGTAGATGCCCTTTATTTTGTATGTGTTATAATTGAAGTATATTATTAGTCATTATTATTAGGTCGCTTAATTATTAAGTTAATTTATAAATTATGAAAAAGAAATTGGTTATCTTGGCGGGTTTGGCTATGATGAGTCCTCTTGCGGCTTTCGCCCAGGTGGATACAAGTGGAGCTACCTCTACTTCATGTAGGTATGGTTCAGACGGAACTTTGTTTGGAATATTGTGCCGGGTTGGAGAATTCCTAAACTCAATCGTTCCCGTGCTTATTGCTCTCGGAGTGGTTTACTTCGTGTGGGGAGTCATCAGCTTCGTTATGGCAGGGGATGAGGAGGCAAAGACAGCCGGAAGAGACAGAATCATCTTCGGTATCATTGGTTTGGCTGTTATCATCGGTATGTGGGGTCTTGTAAATCTTCTAAGAAACACATTTGATTTGAACAACACCACCGACATTGAGCTTCCAACCGTGCCTGTTATTATTGAATAATAAAATATGGATTTATTTTCCACTAAAATTGCTTACGCCACCCTAGACAGCTTCCTCCTGAATGTGAGCAATACCATAATAAATCCTCTCATAATATTCCTGTTTGCTTTGGCGATGGTGTTTTTCCTCTATGGTGTTCTTGAATTTATTTTGAATCAAGAAAACGAAGAAGCGAAAACCAATGGCAAGAGCCATATGTTATGGGGGATTATCGGACTTACTATTATGATGGGAGTCTGGACAATCCTAGGGATGATTATAAAGACCTTCAACATACAGGATGTTGATGTAAGAGGAGGAAATATTAAAGTGGGGGATCAGTTAACTCCATAAAAAATTCTAAAACCGGTAAAAAATAGAAGGTAAAAAGAGAAAAAGGCGTCCCGAGAGCGGGACGCCTTTTTGTTTTCTTTGCGTGGCCAGCGCGATGTTCTAGAAAGCATCCTCCTGGTGCTTCCTGGCCGTTTGAAGAACATGACTAAGCGCAACGTCCCCCACCTGGATAAATCCGGAAGGAGACATGCCCATTTTCAGGGTCGTTCGGGTCCCAAAACTTCTTGGCACCAGACCGCTGAGGTTCGGGGAGCTGCGAGCAGTCGTCCCCGGGGGTGAACAGGAAGGGCTTCTGCCCGGGATACTGCACCATGATCGGGGCGTCAGCTTCGAGGCTGAACGCGTAATCGGCAGTGACTTCCGTGGGCGTCATCTTCCTGATCTTCGACGGGAGCGACTTGGCGTGCTCCTGTCTCGGTGCGTTCTCACGAGCCTGAGGGGCTTGAGAGGACGGCGCCGGTGCTGCCTGTGCGGTGGAAGAGGCCGAACCTCCACCACCGAACCAGTAACGGTAGAACCTCCGCCACCAAGTCGGGATGACCCCGGCTTCTTCCTGGTTAGCGGACTTACCGCCGACCAGGGTGGTGGCACCATCTACGACTACGGGGACGACACCGCGTTCCGAGAACGCGGTGTCGGTGCTGGCGTGAGTCAGTTTGCCGCTCGCATCGAGCGGCAGAACGTTCTTGGCCGTGTGCGGCATGTTGAGAAGCAAGAACGTTACAACCGCAGCCGTGCCGAAGATCCAACCTGCGACCTTCTTGTTGCCGCGACCGAACTCAGTGGCGACCCATCCGGCAATGAATGCCGCACAGGTCCAAAGGATGAGGTCAATGGCGATATGACTCTGCCAGAACCAAACCCTACGGCCGAGATCGTCAAAATGATAAAACGCGTAGGCGTTCGAGACGCCCGTCACGCGCACCGCGATCATCATGACGCCGACCCACACCATCAACATCAGGAAGAAGTCCTTGATGGCTCCGAAGAAGCCCTTCCGGCTTCCGCCGCCTCCGCCTCCGGCAGTTGCACCACCGGTGGTGGTGAAGTGAGACAGAAAACCCTTCCCCTTGGTGGCCAGGAACCAGACTCCGAGGAGTCCGATTACTGCCATGGGGAAGGAGATGGCGGGAAACTTCGTTGACACCCAGTAGGCGAGAAGTGCGACGGCTCCAGCTTCAATCAGTAGAATCATGGGATGTTTTTCCTTTCAAATCAGTTACGGAGCGGGAAGCTCAGGTGAACCCCCGCTCCTTGGTTTGTTTACTTACGGCCAGTCCTTCGACCCGCCGTCCTTCGTTGGGTCGATAGGGCCCTTGAATCTCGTGGCTTCCGGAGTGTCTTTTCCGACGAACTCCTTGGCCTTTTCCTTGTAGGGGATTGACTTGGCCCAGTCAATCGCCTCACCGAGGGCTCCGCTAACTCCGTCGAGGTTCAGCTTGAACCTCTCCTTCGCTTCGCTCTTCCTCGTCTCAAGGAGGGTTTCCAGCTTAGTCAGCTGTTCCTCCGAGAGGTCTTCCACGTCCGCCTGCGCGTGCAGGCTGATGAGGTCCTCGATGTCGCTGACGAGCTTCTTCGCGTCGTCGGCGGTGTTGACCGGCCTCTTTTCAAGGTCCTCGATCGCGTCATCCGGGCCGTATCCACAGCCCGACAGCGAAAGGAGAACCAGCATCATGAGAGTTGCGAACGTTTTCAGTTTCATGTCGTCGTCTCCTTCCTTACTTTGACTGTGCTTTCAAGAACGTCTTCAGCATCTTCATCGTCTTTCTGGCCTCCAGCCAGTTGTCGACGAAAGACACCGGTCCGGCGATGATGGTCCAGAAGAGGGAATTCCAAAAGACTTTCCCCCAACTACCGTCACACCCGAAGTAGAACCCACGAATCCCTCGGCACGCATACGGGTTGTAGCCCGTTTTCTTTGCCGATGACGATCCGAAGAGCCAATCCAGAGGATTGATATCCACGACGGGCTTGCCATTGAGGCCGATGTACCACATGGCGCCCGACAGAACAGTGAGACCGAGCAGGGCCCAGAAGACCCAGTCGTTGTCGGAGATGAGCGGGAGAAATTGCTCCCGCAATTTCTCGTCGTCTTCCTTCAGAAACCAGGCGATGACGACGAGGATGAGCATCATGACGACGATGGCGGTAACCTGAAACGCGGCGTAGCCGTATTTCAGAGAAACCGCCAAGAAGATGATGGTGAGAACCCACTTAAGCATACCAGTGGGCTCAGGCTTCGCAATGTTTGTCACACCCATGGCGCAACTCCTTTTCGGTCACACCTCTTTCGGAGAGGTGGTAGGTCAGTTGAACTTCTCAAACTCTATACGAAACTCTTTACGTTCCAGCTACAAGCTGGAACGGGAATTCGGCTTAAGTAAACATTAGTAGTGGTTTGATTGCAGATCTGCAAATCAACACTAATGTTTACTTAAGCCTACTTTCTTTATTAAATTTTCAAATCAACAGGGTACCCATATAGTATATCACAAACAAACAGAAAAGTCAAGCCCCGGAGGGCCTGACTTTTCCTAAAATACCCTTTATTTATAAGCTTAGTCGTGCTTTAGCGGAACCGCTAGATAGCGTTCCTCCCCGCCAAAGAACTTTCTAGCAAACATAACCAATAGAAGGATAATTATAGCGAATAGCGTCCATTGAACCGCTCCGGAAGGAAGAAATGTGTTTCCTCCGTAAATGGCATTAGAAGTCAGGTCGCTGAAGGTTTCCGTTTCTGTTCTTGAGTTATAATTATTGTCTACGGTGTTGCTGTAAGAATTGGAGTTTTGACTTTGATTTTCTTGAGATTGCGTAGGAGCCACGCTTACGTTCTGAATGCTAAAGAACTTTGAATTGGAGAATCCTCCGCCGGGAGCGCCATTGGCAACCGTTATGTAGAAACCACCATCTCTGTTGAACATATCAGCGCCACGAGCTTCAACCAAAAGGTGAGTGGAGTCTATGAAAGTTGTGGGTCTGTTTGATCCGTTTATTCTAACTACTGAGCTTGGAACAAAACCTCGTCCGGTTATTGTAATTGATTTCGGATTAAGGCTTTGGTCGCCGGATTTCGGATTAAGGGAATAAATAACAGGTTTTGGATTGTTTGTCGGAGTTGGAGCTTCGTATGTGTAGCCGCTTTCAAAAACATGGGGTTCCCCAAAGGTAGTGTTCCTGCCTCCTTCTGCCGAAGCTGAAATAGGAGAAACAAGGACAATGAAGGCCAAAAAGAAGATAATTTTGACGCCCAAATTTATTGAATTTTTGATTAAATTACTCATGAAGATAGTATAGCATATTGGTTCATAAATGTCAAGAGATAAGATAAGTCTAAAATGGCTTGTTATTTAATCATTTTTTACATATAATCTATTTTGTTTGCCCGAGTGGCGGAACTGGTATACGCGCACGACTTAAAATCGTGTCTCGCAAGGGATGTGGGTTCGATTCCCACCTCGGGCACCGGGAAGAAGTTTTTTAAAATTTATTTGCGCCCTTAGCTCAGCTGGTAGAGCAGATCCCTCTTAAGGATAAGGTCGAAGGTTCGATCCCTTCAGGGCGCACCCTGTGCGAGTAGCAATGCACATTTTAAATTTTGCCGGGATGGCGGAATTGGTATACGCGCTAGTCTTAGGAACTAGTGTCGCAAGACTTGAGGGTTCGAGTCCCTCTCCCGGCACATTGGCCAAGTAGTATGAGCGTAGTGAAAGGAAGATATGACATTCCTCTGCGTGCAGGTTTAGAAAAAATTCGGTCAATATGTTTTTGGCCTGGTAGCCAAGTAGTAAGGCATTCCTCTGCAAAAGGAATATACGTGGGTGCGATTCCCACCCAGGCCTCTTTTACTTTTCTCTCAATAGTTCGTCAATTTTCTGGCGGTTCTTTTCTCCTTGGTCAATCGCAACATCTATAAAAGGAATTACTTTCACTGGCATATTTTTTTTCAAAAACTCCCTAAGGTCGCCCCGTTGGCGCTTCACGAAAGATAGTGCCGCGTTTTCTTTGGAAGTTGGTAGCACCGTAATGTAAACCGTTGCCCTCTTCATGTCCGGGGAGCAAGTGGCGGAGGTGACGGTAATAAGCGAAGTCCTGTTATTGGCACGGCCCAAAAACTGAGCTGACAGCTCCTTAATGGTATTGGTTACTTTTTCATTCCTGTCCGACATTATTTTTGAGTTATGGTGAAAGATTCTAATGCGTCTCCCGCCACTATTTCAGTTTTGGACTCAATCATCATTCCGAACTCTACGCCCTCTTCCACGGTGCTAGTTTTTGCCTTCATCTTCTCAAGGTTAACCACTTTTCCGCGTCCAATTTCAAAATCTCGGCGCATTATCCGAACTATGCTGTTTAAATTAATCTGACCTTCCATAACTTTTCCTCCCAATATTTGGCGCTCCTTGGTTCGGCTGAAAGCCCGGATAATTTTTGCCCGTCCGGTTGTTTCCAAAGTTTCAATCTTTGGTCTTTTCTCCTCCATTTGTGTTTCCAGCCACTCGGTCATTTTATATATGATGTCAAAATTTGAAATTATAACATTTCTGTTTTGGGCGATTTCAAAAGCACTCTTGTCAGCCTTGACGTTGAATCCGATTACGATGGCGTTTTCACCGGAGGTTATGCCCTTTATGTCGGATTCTGAGATAGGACCAATTCCGCTCGCTACAATCCGGAATTCGGCGCTATCGTTTTTTATTTTATAAATTTCTTTTTCAATTGCTTCCAGAGACCCGGAGACATCAGCCTTAAGCACTATTGGGATTATTTTTTTTGTTGTATCTTGGGTTTCGATTTTTTTACTTTTTGTCCTGTTGTTTTCTTCTTGCCAATCTTCAGCAAATTTTTCCGCGGCGGACTTTTTCTGGAAAGATTGAAATGGTGCGCCCACTCTAGGCATTTTATCAAAACCGACGATGCGGACAGGGGATGAAAAAGTTGCGCTGTCTATCTGCTCTCCTTTGAAGTTTTCAATAATGCGGGTGGAGCATAGACTCTGTTCTACAGCCACAGTCATTCCTTTTTTCAAGGAGCCTTCTTTTATTATGAGCGTTGCCAGTATTCCTCGTCTGGAATCCAGGTTTACTTCAATAACAAAGCCTGAAGCGTCTGATTCGGGATTCCCCGTAAAATCTTCCATTTCGGCTAAAATCAAAATGAGAGAAAGGAGATTGTCTACGCCCGTGCCTTCTTTGGCGGATATCTCAGCGAACGGAATTTTGCCTCCATAGTTTTCCAAATAGATTTCATTTTCGGCAAGTTCTGTTTTTGTTTTTTCCACGTTTGCTCCCGGTTTGTCTATCTTGTTTATGGCAACGATAGAAGGGATGCCGGATTCGGCAATCGTTTTCCAGGCTTCAATGGTCTGAGGCTTCACGCCGTCTTCGGCGGATACTACCAATATGGCAATGTCGGCAATTTCCGCTCCGCGTTCCCGCATCTTGGAAAAAGCCTCGTGTCCGGGGGTATCAAGGAAAGTGATTTTTCGGTCCACGCTTTTTTCGTCTTTGTGCAGGACTTCGTAAGCGGAGATGCACTGGGTGATTCCTCCGGTTTCGCAATCCACAACGTTGGTTTTCCTAATATAGTCAAGTAGGGTGGATTTACCGTGGTCAATATGACCCATAACCGCAACCACGGGAGGGCGAGTTACTTTATTCTGTTTTTCATTTTTTGTTTCCATAATCCAAAGTTCATTTTTCTACACCTTTGCTTTAGTCAGCGCCTCTTTTTCTTCGGTTGTCAATTCGTAGTCGGATTTGCCGCTTTTTATCGGCTTAGCGAAAACGCTCATTCGCTCTCTGGAATACAAACTTGAAATTACCAAACCGTCACCTTCTTCATTCAGCATGCCGATTGCGAAACTTTGATTGCCACCTTGGTCGGGGAATGGATTAAATCGGACGGTTTCAAGTCCACGGATGGTTTTCTTGAGCTTCGCGTAAATGGTCACAATGTCGCCTTCAATGCTGTCTTTGGATTTTTTTAATTTTTGTATGTCACTCTCAAGAGCTATAATGGTGTCTTCCAAATCTTTCGCTTTTTTTCCAAGAAAAAATCTTTTCAGACGCTTTTCGGTGACAATGGCCCAAATGGCTCCGATTAAAAAAATAACTCCAGCCAACGCAAAAAAAGCAATTTCGAGCTTTGTGTTCATATCTTTTCAATATATACTATTTTAATGGCCAAATCAAATAAAAAACGGGGCAAAATAAGGAAAAATATATACTTGGACTACGCTGCGGCGTCAACGCCGAACCCAAGTTCTGTCCATGAGCTCGGAATGGCTGTCAAAAAGAAACTTGAAAATGCCCGAAAAGAAGTAGCCGGAGAACTTGGCGCGCGTTCTTCGGAAATAATATTTACGAGCGGGGGAACAGAAAGCAATAACTTGGCAATACAAGGAGTTGTGTATGCGATCGCTCCGCAGTTTTTTTTCGGGTCCTCGGAAAAAATCAGGAGACCGCACATTATTACAACCAATATTGAACATCCTTCGGTGCTTGAGACTTTCAGGTTGCTTGAAAAAAGGATGGTGGCCGAAGTTTCCGTGGTAGAGGTTGAAGCAAATGGAGTAGTTGACCCTAAAAAAATCAAGAAAGCAATTAAGCCGAACACTATTTTAATTTCAGTTATGTATGCGAACAATGAAATAGGCACTATTCAACCGATAAAAGAAATTGCCAAAGAAATAAGACATTATAGAAAACAGAAGGAGGCGGAAAAAGAAAAGGATTTTCTCGGGTCCTCGGAAAAAATCCCCAGACCACTCGAAAATCCTTTTCTTTTTCCTTTTTTCCATACAGATGCGGTGCAGGCAGTAAACTACTTGGATTTAAATGTTGAAAAATTAGGAGTGGATTTGCTAACTTTGTCAGGCTCCAAAATTCTGGGGGCGGGGAGAATAGGGGTTTTGTTTAAAAAAGCCTCCGTGCCTCTTGCCAACATATCCGGAGGGGGAGACCAAGAAATGGGATTGCGTCCGGGGACGGAAAACTTGGCGGAAATTTTAAAATTTTCCAGCGCCTTAAAAACGGCGCAGAAAATAGAAGAAAAAGAATCAAAACGCTTAATCCTGCTTCGCGATTATTTTTTAAACACGCTAGAACATTCCAATATTCTCAAGAATTTTGGAATGTTGATCAATGGCGACTTGGGGGAAAGATTGCCAAACAATATTAATATCACATTTCCAAAAATCCCAAGCGATCTTCTGGTAATGGAATTATCAGCTAAGGGAATAATGGCATCGTCTAAAAGCGCCTGCGAAAGTGGGAGCCAAGAAGGCTCCTACGTGATAAAAGCGCTTAGGCCGGACGCTAGTCCGGAAATTGGCGGACTTCGTTTTTCCATGGGACATGATACGAAAAAAGAAGACATAGATTGCGTTGTTAAATCTCTGAATGAAATTTTGACAAAGCTTAAAAAATGGTATAATTAAAAAATGGATATTAAGGATTTAAATAAATCACAACTTATATTGCTGGCGGTGCTTCTCTCTTTTATCACTTCAATTGCGACCGGGATAACCACTGTAACCTTGATGCAGCAGGCGCCCGCATCCTTTACTGTTCCGGTAAACAGAGTAATCCAGCAAACCGTTGAAAAAATACAGCAAGTGGAAGGCAAAACAACTATCCAGACTGTTATTGTCAAAGAAGAGGATTTGGTGGTTGACGCGATATCAAAAAATAGTTCTTCGGTATTTTCAATAACCAAAGACGGAACGGACGCGGAATTCAACAAGGCCGAAGTTTCAGCAGGGAAAGGATTTGCGGTAACGAAAAGCGGAGTAATAGTTGTAGATGCTTCCCAAGTTCCTTCCAACGCCACAAATTATTATGCGAGCAACAGCAGCGGAAAATTTAAAGCTGATTTTATTTCTACAGACAAATCCGGATTTTCATTTCTAAAAATAGGAGCACCCGTTGATGGTGCCGCTAAGCTGGAATTTTCGGTTCCTTCTTTTGCCGATTTGGAAAAAATGAAAGCGGGGCAGAAAGTCATAATTTTTGGTAATAGTATTTCTTCAACTATCTATGAAGGTAATAAAACCCTAAGTACGAACGTCTCTAAGGTAAGCGCCGGTGGCGCGGTTCTGGACCTTGATGGTAATATTTTAGGAATTGCGTTATTTAACGAAACAACCAATTTTGCTCCGATTAAAGTGATAAGTGAAGTGCTGGCAACTCTCTCGGTAAGTTAATAAACATAAAATCAAAAGAGTTGCCAGTTACAAGACTATTGACACATAGTGTATACTTAAATATATGCCACCATTAAATAAATTTACAACTAAAGCTAAGGATGCCATAAAGAAAGCCCACGAACTGGCTATTGAACGCGGGGTAAACCACGTTTCTTCTATGCACTTATTGGCGGCGCTTCTTCTTCAGGAAGAATCTATGGTTAATTCTATCTTGGATAAGTTGGAAATTGACACTATGCTTCTTATGGACTCTGTTCTTGAGATGATTGAGTTGCCGGAATCTCATAGCACTATTTCGCCTTCATACCAGATATATCTTAATCCCGACTTGGCGCAAGTAATTGAACAATCCGCCAAGCTTGCCGAATACATGAAAGACGATTTCGTTTCCACGGAACATTTGTTTATCGCCATCTTGGAAGTTACCAGCGAAGCTAGGGAAACTTTGGCGCGATTCAGAATTCACAAAGACCAGGTAATGAAAGTCTTGGAGGAGCTTCGCAGTCAGAATATAACCGACGTGTCGGAACCCAAAAAATTTAAGTTGCTAATAAAATACACCAGGAATCTTACCAAGCTTGCGAAAGAAGATAAGCTGGACCCTGTTATTGGACGAGATATGGAAATAACCCGGATAATGCAGATTCTTTCTCGCAGGACAAAGAATAATCCCATTCTTATAGGTGAAGCTGGAACTGGTAAAACCGCCGTGGTGGAAGGGTTGGCTCAAATGATTACCAAAGGGAATGTCCCGGAATCTTTGAAAGAGAAAGAACTGGTATCTCTTGATTTGGGTCTTTTGGTTGCGGGCACCAAATACCGCGGAGAATTTGAAGAGCGCTTGAAAGGAATAATGAAAGAAGTGGAACGCTCGGACGGGAAGGTCATTATGTTTATAGATGAAATTCATACTATTGTCGGCGCTGGTGGCGCGGAAGGAACAATGGACGCGTCCAACATGTTGAAACCAGCACTTTCAAGGGGAGAGCTCCGAGCGATTGGCGCCACGACCTTGCGTGAATATCAGAAGCATATTGAGAAAGACCCGGCGCTTGCTCGTCGTTTTCAGCCTGTTTATATTGACGAGCCTTCTGTTGAAGACGCCATTGCGATTTTGCGTGGACTGAAAGAAAGATACGAGCTTTTCCACGGGATTAGAATTACCGATGACGCTATTATTGCCGCGGTGAATCTTTCCGCGCGATACATTACCAACAGGTTTTTACCAGATAAAGCTGTAGACCTTATTGATGAGGCGTCTTCGTCTTTAAAAATTATGCTTGAAAACAAGCCTCCTGTCCTGGAAGAAGCGCATCGCAAAACCATGCGTCTGGAGATTGAAAAAGAGGCCCTCAAGAAGGAAATATTATCTAATAATAGGGAGTCCAAAGATAAACAAAAAGAAATAAAAAATAGGATTAAAGAAATAGATAAAGAAATAGGAAATTTGTCCGAGAAAACAAAAGAGCTTGAGCTGAAGTGGCAGAATGAAAAAGCGATTGTAGTAGAAATCCGCGCCATAAAAAAAGAACTGGAAAGCATACGCCTTGAGGCGGAGGACGCGGAAATGAGGTCTGATTTGTCGCTGGCGGCGGAAATTCGTTATGGGAAAATCCCAACCTTGAAAAAGGAGCTGGATACTAAGCTTGCCCGGTTGAAAAAGTTGCAGAAATCCCGAAGAATCCTGAAAGAAGAAATCACCGCGGAAGACATAGCGGAAGTTGTGGCGCGATGGACAGGGATTCCGCTTACCAAGATGCTTGAAGAGGAGAGGGAGAAATTAGAGAAGATGGAAGAAGAATTAAACAAAAGAGTGGTGGGACAAAACGAGGCTATCAAGCGCGTGGCGGACGTGATTCGCAGAAGCCGCGCGGGCATCGGAGACCCCAACAGACCTATCGGGAGTTTTATTTTCCTTGGTCCAACGGGGGTAGGAAAGACAGAACTTACCAAAGCTTTGGGGCAATTCATGTTTAATGACGATAGCGCAATTATTCGCGTAGATATGTCGGAATACATGGAAAAGCACTCTATGTCTAAATTAATTGGTTCGCCGCCGGGGTATGTCGGTTATGATGAAGCTGGACAGCTGACTGAAGCGGTGCGTCATCGTCCTTACGCGGTAATTTTATTTGACGAAATTGAAAAGGCGCATCCGGAAGTTTTCAACGTGCTTCTCCAAGTGATTGATGAAGGACGTTTGACTGATGGCAAAGGTAGAGTTGTAAATTTCAAAAACACAATCATTATTCTTACCTCCAACATCGGTTCGCAGTTCGTCGAAAGGATGGAGTCTATTGGATTCTCAAATAATTCCACTAAACAGGACTATAGCAACATGAAAGAAAAAGTAATGGAAGCGCTCAAGGATAACTTTCGTCCGGAATTTTTGAATCGCCTGGATGAAATAATTGTCTTTGATGTTTTGTCCCCTGAAGCAATTAAAGAAATAGTAAATCTTAGAATCAAAGTTGTTATTGCCCGACTATTGGCCAAAGGAATTAACTTTGAAATTTCCGACGAAGCTCTGTCGTTTTTGGCAAAAGAGGGATATGACCCGCACTACGGCGCCCGTCCGCTTAACCGCTTGATTCAAAACAAGATTTTGAATCCTGTTGCCACCCACATCATTTCTAACGGAGTCAAGAAAGGGGATAGTGTTATCGTATCTGTAAAAAACGGAGAGCTAGTGATTGATACGAAAAAGGGAAAAATCAAAAGTTCGGTGCGAGTCCGCCCCCGGTCTTCGGTGTAAATTTTAATGTGCGTCGGGAAGGATTCGAACCTTCGTAGCCCTAAGGCGACAGATTTACAGTCTGTTGTAATTGACCACTCTACCACCGACGCGTGGGTATAAAATAGCACAAAATCATATTTTTTGCACCTTTTTTAGCTTTTAACTTGTTGTTTTGGAATAAGTATGTTATTATAAAACAGATTACAGGAAGGCCTTCGGGCTTTTTTGTTTCATCAACTAAATTTACATTATGGAAATACGAAACATAGCAATTATAGCTCACGTGGACCATGGCAAGACGACCTTGACCGATGCTTTAATGAAGCAAAATGGAGGACTTCAAGAAGAGGGAGTGTCTATGGATTCCAACGACTTGGAAAAAGAGCGTGGCATTACCATTTATTCCAAAAATACATCCATCTACTATAAGGATACTAAAATAAATATAGTTGATACTCCCGGTCATGCCGATTTCGGGTCCGAAGTTGAGCGGGTTCTTCGCGCCATTGACTCCGTGCTTCTTCTTGTGGATGCCGTAGAAGGCCCAATGCCACAAACTAGATTCGTTTTGAAAAAATCTTTGGAACTTGGGCTCAAGCCGATAGTAGTGATAAACAAGATAGACAAGCCCGCGGCGGATGCCCACCGGGTGCACGAAGAAGTTTTGGAATTATTTTTTGAGCTTGGCGCTAACGAAGACCAGGCAAATTTTGAAACAATTTACGCTATCGGGCGTGACGGCAAAGCGATGAAGAGTTTGACTGATGATTCTGCTGACCTTTCTCCGCTTCTGGATTTAATTCTTGAAAAGGTTCCCGCCGCTTCGCTCAACAACGAAGGAAAAATGTCAGCCCAGGTATTTAATTTAGGATATGATAATTTCTTGGGCAGAATGGCTGTGGCCCGAATTTACTCCGGTAAAGTTGTATCGGGAGCGACGGTTTTTATTAAAGGAGAAAACGGAACACGAAAAGGAAAAATAACAAAACTATTTTCATTTGAAGGAATCACCAGAAAAGAAACAGATTCAGCCGTATCGGGAGACATTGTTTTGTTGGCGGGTATTCCGGATATTTATATCGGAGAAACTATTTGTGAAGATGAAAGCGTTGAACCACTTCCTCACATTGCCATTGACGAGCCCACACTATCCCTTAATTTCTTGGTCAACGATTCTCCGTTCGCGGGAAAGGAGGGAAAGTTCGTTACTTCCAGGCAGATAAAAGAAAGATTGGAAAAAGAATTGGAAATTAACGTGGGGCTTAAAGTTGATTTTTCTCCCGACCAGGGAGACAGCAAGGGCGGACCTTCCTTCTTTAAGGTCTATGGACGAGGGGAGCTGCATGTGGCCATATTACTTGAAAACATGAGAAGAGAAGGATTTGAAATGCAGGTTTCCCAGCCCGAAGTTATCGTTAAAGACGTAGAGGGGGTTAAGAGCGAACCTTACGAAGAGCTGGTTATAGACGTGCCAATGGAGTTTTCGGGCGCCGTTATTGAAAAGATTGGCAAGCGCCGAGGAATCATGAAAGATATGGTAGAAAAGCAAGGAATTGCAAGGGTTATTTTCGATATTCCAACCCGGGGATTGTTGGGTTACAGAGGGGAATTTATAATAGATACTAAAGGAGAAGGGATAATGTCTTCTCGGGTAACCGGTTTCAAAGAATACGCGGGAGAGATTAAAAAAAGAGAATACGGGTCTATGACATCCATGGTGGCGGGCAAGGCAGTAGCCTTTTCCCTTGCAAATTTACAAGAACGTGGTATATTGTATATAGGTCACGGAACAGAAGTGTATGAGGGGATGGTTGTCGGTAATGTTTTGAAAGGAGAGGACATGGCGGTGAATCCCACAAAAGGAAAGCAACTTACCAACATGCGAGCTTCAGGAACCGACGAAGCCATAACCCTGAATCCTGTTTTTATCTTAAGTATAGAGAGAGGGTTGGAGGTAATGAACGGAGACGAATACTTGGAAGTCACTCCGCTGTCCGTTAGGCTTCGCAAGAAATATCTTACCGAATTAGACAGAGTAAAATCAAAGAGATAGAACAAAAAAGTAGAAAAAATTAACAATAAAAAACATAATTATGCCAACAATATCTTTCAAGCCAAAAAAAATAACAAAGAAAATAACTTCTCATCTTCCTGAGAGGGCATCCGATGTAATAATGAATCGTTTTGGTTTGACGGAAGACGGCAAGAAAAAAACCCTGGAAGAGATTGGTAAAAAATACAACATCACAAGAGAGCGTGTCCGCCAGGTTGAAGAAGCGGCGTTGGCGCTTATTAAGAAATCAGGAGCCTATAAAGCCGAGCAAGCCGTTTTTGAAGAGCTTAGATTGTTAATCCACAAGCTGGGCGCAATTGTTGCCGAGCACGAATTACTTTCATATATATCAAAAGATAAAGATACTCAGAATCATGTGCAATTTTTACTGGAGCTTGGAGATTCTTTTAAGAAACACAGAGAGAACGAACATTTTCATGTTCGCTGGAGCGTGGATGATGAAATGACCGATAAGATTCATGACGCCCTAAGGAAACTTTATGGGTCTTTGAAAGATGAGGACCTTATTCCGGAAACAGAAATGATTAAAAAGTTTTTTGACCACATGAAAGATGTCTCGGAAATATACAGAGACGACGAAATAATAAAAAGATGGCTGTCCATGTCCAAAACAGTCGCCAAGAATCCTTTGGGGGAATGGGGCAAGGCAACTTCTCCGAACATTCGAACGCGCGGAGTAAAAGACTACGCCTTTTTGGTTATGAGACGCCATGGCTCGCCTATGCATTTTAAGGAAGTTGCTGACGCGATTTCTAAAACTTTCGGCAAGAAGACCCACTACGCTACCTGCCATAACGAACTCATCAAAGATTCCCGCTTTATCTTGGTAGGCCGAGGCATGTATGCTCTTTCAGAGTGGGGTTACAAGGTAGGTATTGCAAGAGAAGTAATACAGGATATCCTGAAAAGAGAAGGAAAGCCTCTTCCGAAAGATGAGATTGTGAAAAGAGTTATGAAAGAAAGATATTTCAAGAAAAACACTATTCTTGTTAACTTGGCAAACCCTAAATATTTCAAGAAGAACAAAAACGGACTTTATTCCGTATCTTAGAATTAGTTCTTGTTAGTTAAAAGCCGAAAGGCTTTGTTTTTGAGTGTGTTTGTATTAAAATATAAGAATGGCAGACGCAGCACCTAAGAGTGGAATTGATACTTTTTTTGACACCCTAAAAGCTTACTGGCCATTTTTTGCCATACTAATTCTGGGATATTTAGCGCTCACGTATAATCCCGTAGCTCTTTTGCTGTATAAAATATTTTTAGCAGTATTACCATTTGCTTTACTTATAGGTCTTGGGCGCATCGCCTGGATAGTCTGGGTGCATTATGTCCAGCAGGATTTTATCTCGGGGATAGATTTTGTTCTGCTTGAGATAGTTCCACCCAGGGAAGTTTTGCGTAGTCCGAAAGCCATGGAATTGTTTTTTACCAACGCTCTTTATCATTTCAGCTATAAAGGAGGCAGGGAAGAATTCTGGCAAGGAGCAGTGTGGTTTTGGTTTTCTTTAGAGATAGCGTCCATAGACGGACAAGTTCATTTTTATATACGAACGCCGACGCGTGTCAGAGAGCTGATTGAAACTCAAATGTATGCACAATATCCGCAAGCTCAGGTGAAGGCGGTGGAAGACTACACTTTGGCCGTGGATGAAATATCTCCCGAGAGCGACTGGAACGCGTGGGGGTGCGAATTGGATCTCTTGAAGCCCGAAGTATATCCTGTAAAAACTTACGTTGATTTCGGTCTTGATAAAGACCCGAAAGAAGAATATAAAGTTGACCCGATTTCTCCAATAATAGAATTTTTCGGGTCTTTAAAAAAAGGAGAGCAGGGCTGGATGCAGATTGTCATTACTCCTTCCAAGAAAGTGTATCGTGAAAAAGGAACTTGGTTTAAGAAACATGATTGGGTTGCCGAGGCAAGAATCCAAATGGATAAATTTTTGGAGCCTTATACCAAATACAACGAAAACAAATTAAAGCCGGGAGAATACACCAAGGAAATTCGTTCTCCGGGTTTCTTGGATAATGTTATTAAAGGTATGGCCTCAAAGACAGGGAAGCTCGGGTTTGATACCGGCATTAGGGTAATGTATGTGGCAAAGAAAGAAGTGTACGATATGAATAACCGCAGAAATATTCGTCTTATTTGGCGTCAATACGACAAACCTGATTGTAATGGATTCACTCGTGTTAACGCAACACAAGGAGATGCCTTCAACTCTTCATGGTTTGGTCTATCCACTAAGGATGTGATGATCTTAGCGGAACGAATGCTTCACGAATACAGAGAGCGCGGATTTTTCCACTTACCGCTTCGGCATATTATAAATAACCACTCTCTTCCTAAGCCCGTTTTACTTATTGTAAAAAGATTTTTCTTGCCGTATTTTCATCCGCCAACTTATGTTTTAAATGTTGAAGAGCTGGCGACACTATGGCATTTCCCTGGTCAGATATTGAAAGTTCCTACTTTGGAGCGAATAGAATCCAAAGAAGCTTCTCCTCCTACGAATTTACCTACATAATTTATGGAAAATTTTCCTTCCCCAGCCGACTTTGGAGACTTAGAGCCTAAGGTTAAAAGAAAGAATGTGTTATATGCCCTTGGTGGAATAATCTTTATCGTTGCATGTTATTTCTTTTTCTTAAGCGCGCCGATGGGGTTTCCGAGAGGAGTTACTTTCTCGGTAGAGAAAGGGGCGAGTCTGCAGAGCGTTTCCGGCAATCTAAAAAGAGAAAATATCATCCGTTCAAGAGTTGTCTTTGAATTTTTTGTGATAATGCTCGGTAAGGAAAAGAGTTTAGTGTCGGCCGATTATTTTTTTAATAGAAAATTGCCGGTTTTTGAAATAGCCAGGCGCATTGGCGCGGGAGTGCATAGCACGGCACCGGTTTCTGTGACAATTCCAGAAGGTTTTGACACGAAACAAATAGGAGACACTTTCGCTTTGAAATTGGCGGATTTCAACAAAGAGGAATTTTTGATAAAAGCAAAAGATATGGAAGGCTACCTTTTCCCAGACACTTATTTTTTTCTTACAAACGCTGACGAAGAAGTTGTGTTGAAGTCCATGCGCTCCAATTTCACCAAAAAGCTAGCAGAGCTTGTCTCTGAAATTTCTACATCCGGCAAAACCGAAAAAGACATAATTATCATGGCTTCCATAGTTGAAAGAGAGGCAAAAGGGGATGACGACCGAGAAGTCATCTCTGGAATTTTGTGGAAAAGAATTTCTATCGGTATGCCTCTTCAGGCGGACGCTGCCCCCGATACTTATAAAACAAAAGGATTACCCGAAAGTCCCGTAGCTAATCCCGGGTTGGAATCAATTAAAGCGGCTATTTCTCCGGAAAGCTCTCCGTTTCTTTATTATCTGCATGATAAAAATGGCGACATTCATTACGCGAAGAATTTTATCGAACATAAAGCCAATATAAATAAATATTTAAGATAAGAGCATGAGAAAACACAATTTCGCATTTATTGACATAGAAGCTACGGGGTTAAACATGCTACAGCATGAAATAATTGAAATTGGCTGTGTTCTAACCACACCCCTGCTTGAAGTTGTAGAAGAATTTGAATTGAAAATAAAACCCGAACACATAGAGACCGCGGATAAGGCAGCGCTTAAGGTAAATCATTACAAGCCGGAGGACTGGGAAGAAGCAATGAGTTTAACCACGGCTATTAAAATTTTTTCTAAAAAAGTAAAAAATACCATAATGGTGGGACATAACGTGGCTTTTGACGCCGGGTTTTTGGAATATGCTTTTAATAAAACTGAGATACAAAATACCATGCATTATCATAAGCTTGATACTATTTCCGTGGCTTGGGCCAAACTTCATCGGGACCCGAATTTAGAACATTTTTCCTTGCGCGAACTTTGTGTGCGTTTTGGGATAAAAAATAAGCGCGCCCACTCAGCTCTTTCTGACGCGCAAGCCACTTTTGAACTTTACAAAAAACTTCTGGAACTATAACTTTCTTGTAGTAAAAAGGCTTATTTTGTTGTATTATCTGGTTAATGAAGCCAATTGAATTTATATTTATCTTGAACTTAATGTTGCTTGCCGCAGATCATCTTTTTACTGGAACGCTAGCATTATTCTTTCCTAAAATAGGAATTAGAATTTACAAAAAGCTATTTGGAGCAGATATTCCTGAAACAAGAGAGTATCTTGTTATACTCAAACCATGTGGCTCGCTCGGTATTTTTGCCGGGTTGGTAGGACTACTTCCAATTTTTGATCCCAAAAGATATATTTTTATACTTATGGCATTAGCTACGCTGCTTTTAACGAGACTCACGTATCGCTTAAAATTTCAAAAAGAAGCCACATTGTCTCTAAAACTTTCTCCAAAGAGAAACCTTTTTCATGTTGGTCTTATATTAGTTTGCGCTTCTATTATGATTGCACAAATCAGCCACCTTCTTTAGCTTGTCGCCGTAGAGTATTCACGAGGTCTAAAATATAAAAGAGCTACTAAAAGAACCGCGATAGGTATTATCACTTGTAGATTTCTTGCGGCGGTTGTTTGGAATGTTTCATTAATTAAGTCAAAAAATACAAGTCGCTGAATAATTCTAATTCCAAAAAGAGTTATTGGCAGCCAAACCAAGTTGCGATACTGAACAGGTTTCCAAGCAAGTAAGGCCATAGCAATGGAAAACACTATCATGTATGCAGATATAAATTTTGCAAGATACAAGAACTGGTTATTGATTTCAGGAAATACGCCATAAACGCTATTTATCACTCTTGTAATCAAATTACTACTGCCGAAAATCCCGATCAAAGCTAGTATAAAATGATATGCCGAAATAAATCCTGCTAAGAACTTAAAAACCTTAAGTGATGTTTGAGATTGCATATGAATGTTATTTTACAAATAGGGATAATACAGCTATTATAACACAATGAAAAAAAGAGGGGATCTACCTAAAAACCAAATAGTATTTGTAGGACTCTCGGGTGGAGTAGACAGCGCCGTATCGGCTGCCGTGCTTAAGAGGCAAGGCTTTGAAGTCGTGGGAGTCTTTATAAAAACATGGCATCCGGATTTTCTGGAATGCAACGAAGAAGACGAGCGCCGAGACGCAATGCGGGTGGCAGCTTTTTTAGATATTCCTTTTCTGACTTTTAATTTTGAAGATGTTTATAAAAAAGAGGTGGCGGATTACATGATTCGCGAATATAAGGCTGGCCGAACGCCAAACCCGGATGTTATGTGCAACAAAGAAGTAAAATTCGGCGCATTTCTAAAGAGGGCTCTTTCCATGGGAGCGGACTTTGTTGCGACCGGACACTACGCGAGAGTGAGCGAAGAAAGGATAAATTTTTCTCGGGAATATCCTGCTTCGCATCGTCACCACTCGAAAAGTTTATTCTTTCTTCGCCAAGGCAAAGATTCCTTAAAAGACCAAAGTTATTTTCTTTGGACCCTAAATCAGGAGCAGCTTTCAAAGATTATTTTTCCGGTAGGAAATTTAAAAAAGACAGAAGTCCGAAAGATGGCTAAAAAATTTAAATTACCTGTTGCGGAGAAAAAAGATAGCCAGGGGATATGTTTCCTGGGGGAAATAGATTTGAAAGAATTTTTGAAACACTACATTAAAGAAAAGAGAGGGAAGGTTGTAAATGAAGAAGGGGATGAAATAGGATTCCACGAGGGGGCAGTTTTTCATACCCTCGGGGAAAGGCGCGGATTTACAATCACAAAAAAGAGCCCGCAAGATAAGCCACATTATATAGCTGGCAAAGATATAAAGAAGAATGTTTTGATAGTCTCACAAAATAAAGAGACAAATCATTCCGGTATTCTTAAAAATATCAGAATAGAAAACACGAATTGGGTCTCCGAAATTGCTGACCCGGCGAAAAAGTATACAGCCCAGGTAAGATATCATGGGGAACAATTTCCGTGCTCGGTTAAAATTATTTCTAAAACAGAAGCCGAAGTTGTGTTCAACGCTCCTGTCGTCGTAGCTTCGGGGCAATCTGTGGTTGTGTATGATGAGAATGTTTGTCTGGGGGGCGGAGTAGTTGCGTAGAATTTGTTATAATTTAATTATGTATAAAGCTCTAATTTTAGACCTAGATGGAACGACAATCCCTAACAGAAGGGATGGAATGCCCTCACGGCGAGTAATGGAGATTATCTCAAAAATAAAAGACAGGGTGCATGTCTGTGCTGCAACTGGTCGGGGAATTAGTTTGGCTGGGCATATAATAAAAGAGCTTGGATTAACTGCCCCATGTATTGTAAATGGTGGAACTAGAATTATTGACCCTGTAACTGAAAAGATTTTATGGGAAAAAGATATGACTAAATCTCAAGTTGAAAAAATTCTCGAGATTGCCAAGGAATATCAATACAATGTTTTTGTTGGCGATGATACCGAGGGGTCGTTGGCTAAATATAAAATTACCAACAGGGATGAGAGGATAATATATATTGAACCCGTAAGTAAAGAAGATACTGAAGTTATTCTTTACAAACTTAGTAAGATACCGGGCATTATTGCACACAAAGTAATTTCTTGGACAGAGAATCATTTTGACATTCATGTTACCCACAAAGAAGCAACTAAACGTCACTCCATGGAAATGCTTCTTGACTTGCTGAAGGTTCACAAAGACGAGGTAATAGCAGCCGGGGATAGTAATAATGACTTGCCGCTATTTGAATTGGCTGGCTATAAGATTGCCATGGGGAATGGGTCAGATGAACTAAAAAGCAAAGCTGACATAATTGCACCCACGGTTGGAGAGGATGGACTGGCCGTTATATTGGAAAAATTACTGGAAGAAGGAAAAATCTAATATGTTGAATAAATAAAGCTCAACATATATAATGTAATTATGGAACAATTTTTTACGCAAAATAGTGAAATTATTTTAAGACTAATGGTTGCTGTGGTGCTTGGACTTTTGGTGGGCATGGAAAGGTTTATTGTTCATAAAGATGCGGGGATGAAAACACACGCGCTGGTTTCTTTGGGGTCTGCTGTTTTTGTTTTGGTCTCTGAAGCGTTGGTGCAAAAATATATCAACCTTCCCGGACTTAATCCAAGCATGATTCCCGCCCAAATAGTTGTCGGTATCGGATTTTTGGGAGCTGGGTCAATAATGCTTTACGGTTCTCAGCTAAGAGGGCTTACCACTGCTGGGGGGCTTTGGGTTACGGCGGGAATTGGTATGGCAGCCGGTTTCGGGCTTTATAGCCTGGCGTCAATAGTAACAATATTAGTGCTCTTAATATTGATTTTGGTAAATATTATTGAAAAGCCAATTAGAAAAATCTCGGGAAACATAGACCAGCCAGACAATAGCTAAGTAAAAATATGCAATCAGATGAAATTAGGTCAAGATTTTTAAAATTTTTTGAAAAAAGGGGACATAAAATAATTCCCTCAGCTTCGCTCGTGCCTTTGAATGACCCGACCACTCTTTTTACTGGTTCGGGGATGCAACCAATGATTCCTTATTTGCTTGGTCAACCACATCCGCTGGGTAGACGCATTGCTGATTCACAAAAATCTTTCCGCACAGGAGACATAGATGAAGTGGGCGACAACCGACACACCACATTTTTTGAGATGTTGGGGAATTGGTCTCTTGGTGATTTTTTTAAAAACGAACAAATACCATGGATTTTCGAGTTTTTAATGGATGAAATTAAAATTGACCCGAATAAACTTTATATTACTGCTTTTATCGGTGATGAAAAAAACAATATCCCCAAAGATCCAGAATCAGCACAAATTTGGAAAAAACTTTTCTTAACTAAAGGAATTGAGGCGAAGGAAGTTGATATTGGAAGTGAAGAGAATGGGTATAAGGTTGGCATGCAAGGAGGTAGAATTTTCTATTATGATGTGAAAAAAAATTGGTGGAGTCGTTCCGGAATCCCAGACAATATGCCGGCCGGAGAACCGGGCGGGCCTGATTCTGAAATGTTTTATGAATTTACAGGTGTAAAGCATGATGAAAAATTTGGTAAATATTGTCATCCGAATTGTGATTGCGGTAGATTCCTTGAAATTGGCAACAATGTTTTTATGGAATATAGAAAGAATGAAGATGGGACTTTTTCCTTATTACCACAAAAGAATGTTGATTTTGGCGGCGGGCTAGAACGCTTGGTTATGGCCTCCAATAATTTGCCAGATATTATAAAAACAAACCACCAATCAATTATTGATTATATCGAAAAAGTTTCTAATAAAACTTACGGCACAAACAAAGAAGAAACAAAATCTTTTAGGATAATTGCTGACCATATAAAAGGTTCTGTTTTTTTAATTGGCGATGGGGTGAATCCTTCAAATACAGATAAGGGATATTTTGTAAGGAGATTGCTCAGGCGCGCTGTATTAAATTGGGATAAATTAGGGATTGAAGAAAAAGGATTATCTGAGCTTGTTGACTCAGCCTTAGAATCTTACAAGGATGCTTATCCCGATACTTATGAAAAAAGGGAAGTTATAAAGAAAGAAGTAGACAAAGAAGAAAGTAAATTTAGAGAAACTTTAAAACACGGCTTAAAAGAATTTGAAAAAGGCGTAGACCCCTTTGTGCTCGCCACTACTTATGGTTTCCCTATAGAGCTTACAATAGAGCTAGCACAAGAAAGAGGGCAAGAAATTAACCTTGAAGAATTTCACAAAAAGATGGCAGAGCATCAGAAGCTTTCACAGACTTCTTCTGCCGGTATGTTTAAGGGCGGACTTGCGAACCACAATGAAAAAACAATAAAACTGCACACCGCCCATCATTTGCTCCTAGCGGGTCTGCAGGCCGTCGTGAGCCCTGAAATCAAGCAAAGGGGGAGCAATATAACTGAAGAGCGCCTGCGTATAGACTTTCTCTGTGACCATAAATTATCTGACGACGAAAAGAAAAAAGTAGAAGACTGGGTAAATGACAAGATAAAGCGAGGATTGAACGTGGTGCGGCGAGAGATGCCTTTTGCTGAGGCGGAAAAAATCGGGGCCGAAATGGAGTTTGGAGCCAAATACCCGGAAATAGTTTCTCTTTATTTTATAGAAGATGAAAACGGTAATGCTGTTTCCAAAGAATTTTGTGGCGGTCCGCATGTCACTAACACAAAAGAGCTAAGCCAGTTTAAAATCCAGAAAGAGGAAGCCGTAGCACAGGGGATAAGGCGCATAAAAGCCGTTCTTCTATAGTTTATATTTCTTGCTTTGTGATATAATTATCCTATGAGGATTTTTCCTAAACCGCAAAAAGTAGATGAACTGATTGCCGTGTTTAATATTGGTTCTTCTTCCGTGGGCGGAGCTCTTTTTTTAGCTCAGAATTCTGGGGTTCCGAAAATTATTTTTTCCACAACCCAGCCATTGCTCGTGGAGGAAAAACTGAATGCGGATAAATTTCTGGCATTTACCATCTCCACGCTGGACTCGGTCGCGAAAGAGGTATTTGCTTCCGGGCTGGGCGCTCCAAAGCGTATTTTCTGCGTTTTATCTTCGCCTTGGTATGTGTCCCAGACGCGCACTATTATTTTTAAGCAGAATACCTCGTTCTTGTTTACCGAAAAACTTGCGGACGAATTAATACAGAAAGAGATAAAAATTTTTGAAGAAGAAAATGCCGTGAAATATCCGGGAGGCAGCAAGGATGTTCGGCCCATTGAATTAAAAAACGTGAAAACAATCTTAAACGGATACGAAGCGTCGAGCCCGCTGGGGCAGAAGGCCCAAGAACTTGAGATGGTAATGTTTGTTTCTATTGGGGGAGAACAAATGCTTTCTCGGGTAGAAGAAACTATTCGGAAGTATTTTCATTTTGAGGCAATAAAGTTTTCTTCTTTTGCTATGGCTTCTTTTACGGTTTTGCGCGACAAATATGTGAACCAGTCAAACTTTCTTTTGGTTGATATCGGAGGCGAGATGACAGATATTTTCTTGGCTAAAAAAAATGTCCTTCAGGAGTCTGTTTCTTATCCGCTTGGGGTAAACTTCTTAACGCGGAAGATTGCTACGGAATTGGGGTGCACCCTGGGAGAAGCCATTTCTCTGATATCTTTATTTAAAGACGGGCATGCGGAAAAATCAGTGGCGGAGAAGCTTGGGCTGGTATTGTCTACAATCAAAAAAGAATGGCTTAAAAACTTCCAAGAATCTCTGGCCAATCTCTCCAAGGATATTTCTATTCCCGCTTCCATTTTTATAATTGTAGACAAAGATATGGTTGATTTTTTTTCGGAAATTATAAAATCGGAGCAATTTAGCCAATACACTCTGACAGAATCCAAATTCGAAGTTACTTTCCTCGGCTTGCCGGCGCTTCACGACACCGCTACTTTCGAAGAAAACGTGATTCGGGAGCCGTTTCTTATAGTGGATGCTGTTTACATTAATCGCTTTTTGACTAAAATATAATTATGGCTAAATTTTTAATGGAAGACATGGTAAAGACCAAGCGGGCCAGAAAAGAAGGCCGAGACACGAATCAAGAAATTTTACCCAAGGAAACCGTCCAAAAAAAGCCAATCATAAAGAAAGAAGTTGAATATAAAGAACCCGTCGAAAAGGTAGCATTAGTTGTCCCAAGGCATTCAAAAACAAAAAACGGCCCAAAGATTACATTATGGCTGGTGGCCGGAATGTCTCTAGTGTTCTTTTTCTTTGCCGTGTCATTTCTTTTTTCTAGTGCCAAGATAAGTGTGAATCCGAAAACGGAGGATGTATCCCTCAACAAGAATTTTGCCGCCAGCAAACAATCTTCTAATGGCGCTCTATTTTTTGACTTAGTTGTTATTTCCGGAGAGGAGCAATCCACAATAAAAGCTACGGGAGAAAAAGATGTTGCCGAAAAAGCAACAGGGGTGGTTGTGATATTCAACTCCTTCAGTTCATCTCCCCAGAGACTAGATGTTGATACTAGGCTGGAAGGTTCCAATGGGAAGCTATATAAAACCAAGTCGGCGGTAACTGTTCCGGGCAAAAAAACTGATGGCACAGCCGGGAAAGTGGAGGTAGGTATTTATGGGGCTCAGGCGGGGGAGGAATATAACAGCGGACCCTTGGATTTTTACGTGGTAGGATTTAAAGGCACCCCCAAGTATGAAAAATTCAAAGTAAGAACCAAGGAGGGCACGGAAATTAAAGGTGGATTTGTCGGCAAAGCTCCAATTGTTTCCGAAACCGAAAAAGCAACGGCTTCCACGGCTCTTGAATCTGCCCTTAGGGGAAAGCTTTTGCAAAAAGCCACAGACCAGATTCCGGCCGGATTTATTTTGTTTAAAGACGCGGTTGTTCTTAACGCGGATGTGAATAACGTTAATTCTGTTTATAATAGCGACCAGAGCGTAAATTTGGTTCTAAAGGGGACCCTGTATGGAATTCTTTTTAGCGAAGAAAAATTAACCCAAAAGATAACCGAAAGTTCGGTAGAAAAATACAACGGAGAAGAAGTTTATATTCCCAACATCCGAGGTTTGAATTTTACTTTATCGGGAGGGTTGGGAGATGTGACCTTGGACACCGTTGATAATATCAGTTTTAATTTGTCAGGTGATGCTAAAATAGTATGGAAGGTGGATGAAGAGAAGTTTGCAGCGTCACTTCTCGGTAGTCAAAAGAAAGAATTTGTTGAAATTGTTTCAAAATATGAAAACATAGATTCAGCCAATTTAAAGGTAAACCCTCCATGGAGAGATTCCATCCCGGAAAAAGAGAGCGATGTGAAGATTGAAGTGAATTATCCAAAACAGCCTTAATTTGAAATAAACCAAAGTTTGACATAACTTCTATATTTTTCTATAATTAAGGCCAATACATGAGTGATTCAAAGGAAAAAATAGCGACCACCAGAGGAGTTGTGACCGAAGCTCTTCCTAGCACTCTATTCAGAGTTAAAATACAAGATGCTAAAGAAGGGGAGAAAGAAATTCTTGCCTACTTGGGTGGCAAGATGCGGATGCACAGAATCAAGGTTTTGATAGGAGACGCGGTAGAGGTCGTGCTTGATACTTATGGAGGTAAGGGGAGAATAATCAAGAGATTGTAAGGGGCTTGTAATTTTTAAACCAATAGTGTATTATAGTATTTACTGTTTAGTTGGGGTTTTAAAAAGTTAAAAGCATTGAAAAATAAGGGTTTTTTCCTTGTTTTTCTATTGTATTGTCTTCTATAAAATTTTTTATGAAAATAAAATCAGCGGTGAAGAAAATTTGTGATAATTGTAAACTGGTCCGACGCGCCAGGCATTTAAGAATAATTTGCTCTAATCCAAAGCACAAACAAAAACAATAATTTATGAGAATACTAGGAATCACCGTGCCAAATGAGAAGAGATTAGAAATTGGGCTAACAGTCCTTTATGGGATTGGTATTTCTTCCGCTAGGAAGATTTTAGACCAGGTGGGAATTGACCGAGGTAAGAAAGCTCAAGATTTGACTGCTGAAGAAGAAAACAGCATCCGAGCCATTGTTGAAAAAATAATGATTGAGGGTAACCTAAAGAGAGAAGTAGCTGCTAACATCAAACGTCTTAAGGATATAAAGAGCCATAGGGGGGTTAGGCACATGAAGAGGCTTCCGGTCAGAGGACAGCGCACCAAGACGAACTCTCGAACAGTCAGAGGAAACGTGCGAAAGACTATGGCCTCCGGTAAAAGAAAAGAAAGCAAAACATAATTAAATTTTAAAATGCCAAAGACAAAAACAACAACAAAAGAAGTGAAAGAAGAAGTCGGAGCGGAAGCCGAGGCAGCCAAGGCGCCTGTAAGTAAAACCGCCAAGAAGAAAGTAACTTCCGGCGTGTTGCACATTGAAGCTACGTTCAACAACACCAAAGTTCTTTTTTCCGATAAAATCGGTAACACGTTGTTTTGGTCAAGTTCAGGGAGTCTCGGATTCAGGGGAGCCAAGAAAGGAACTCCGTTCGCGGCTTCAAAAGTTGGAGACATTATCGGAGACAAGGCCGCTGTGCTTGGAGTAAAAGATGCGGATGTTGTTGTGCTTGGAGTGGGTTCCGGAAGAGAGCCTGCTATTCGGGCATTCATGGCTCATGGTATAGAAATTACTTCCATTTTGGATGCTACACCTGTGCCTCACAACGGACCAAAGGCCAAGAAGCCTAGACGAGTATAAATAATTAGCATTAAACAAGATTATGATATCAAAACCAAAGTTTAAAATTTGCAGAAGGTTGGGCCCAGGAGTTTATGACAAATGTCAGACTCCTAAATTTTCAGCCGCAACGGCAAAAACTTTGCCTGGGGGTAAACGTCCAAAGGCTCCTACCGAATATGGTGCTCAACTTTTGGAAAAACAAAAAATTCGTTTTTCATACGGAATTTCTGAACGCCAGCTTTCAAACTATGTGAAGAAAGCAGCTACTTTAAAGGGAGCGGGCACAGCCGAGAAGCTTTTTGAAAGTCTTGAGTCTCGCTTGGACAACGCTGTATACAGGATGGGACTTACTCCTAGCCGACGTGGAGCGAGGCAGATGGTTTCCCACGGGCATTTCATAGTAAACAATCACCGAGTCACTATCCCTTCTTATGAATTAAAGACGGGCGATGTGGTGAAGATAAGAGAGGGGAGCAAGGCAAAGAAAATTTTTGAAAATCTTGGAGACAAACTGAAAGATTACACCGCTCCAACTTGGGTTTCTTTTGACCAAGGAAGCATGGAAGGGAAAATTTTAGCAAAACCAAAAAATACCGAAACATTCTTGGACATTAACGCGGTCTTGGAATTTTATAGCCGTTAATTTATTATTTTGTGTCTGCGCCCAAAGGGAGCGCGAAGTATTATAAAAATTAAGAAAAAATATTTTAAAAAATTATGCCTGAATATAAAATAATTATGCCATCAAAGCCTCGTGTTGTTTTGGAAGAAGGCAACAAAGGAGTATTTGAAATAGACGGCTTATATCCCGGATACGGCCATACCTTGGGTAACAGCTTGAGGCGCATTATCCTTTCATCTTTGCCAGGCGCAAGCATAACCTCTATCAAAATAGACGGGGTTTCTCACGAATTCCAAACAATGGATGGTATCAAAGAAGATGTCATAGTTATGATTTTAAATCTGAAGAAAGCGCGATTCAAAATGCTTTCCGATGAGCCTCAGACCATAAATCTTTCTATCAAGGGACCAAAAGAAATTTTGGCATCCGACATAAAGACCGGCGGACAGGTAGAGATTTTAAACCCGGAACTTCATATCGCCGAAGTTACCGGAAAAATCAATTTGAATATAGAAATGAAAATTGAGAAAGGCTTAGGCTTTATCGCCAAAGAAGTTTTTCAAAAAGAAAAAGTAGACGTGGGTACCATAGCCGTGGATGCTATCTTTACGCCTATTCGCCGAGTTGCCTATGAGGTGGAAAATATGCGCGTTGGCGATAAAACAAACCATAACCGCCTACGCATTTCAATAGAAACCGACGGCACACTTTCACCTCGCGAAGCCCTTTCAAATTCTATTGAAATAATGATAAACCAATTAAAGTCTATTATTGATTTCAAGGAACCTGAAGAGGAAGAAGTAAAAATTGAGAAAAAATCTTCCAAAGCGGAAGAAGAAAAAGACGGTGAAAAGGACGAAAAGAAAGGTGCTGACTTTGCCGACGTTCTAAAGACCCGCACAGACGGACTTGACCTGTCTACTCGAACCCTTAACGCTTTGACTTCCGCCAACATTAGGACTCTCGGAGGCCTTGCGAGAAAGAAGCGAGAAGACTTGTTGGAAGTAGAAGGCATCGGTGAAAAGGGAATTACTGAAATTAAAAAAGTTTTGAATAAATTCGGCCTTAATCTGAAAGAATAATTTATGAGACACCATAACACAAAAAGAAAATTCGGAAGAGTAAAAAAGCAAAAAAACGCCCTCATGAACTCTTTGGCGCTCAATTTGATTGTGCGTGAAAAAATAAAGACAACAGAGCCGAAAGCAAAGGAACTCCGACCATTCATAGAAAAGCTTGTAACTCGCGCCAAGAAAGGTGATGTGGCTACTCGACGTCTAATAATTTCCAAGTTATCCAACCGCAGCCGAGAAGTGAAAAAACTTTTTGAAGTTATTGCGCCAAAGTACTCCGGAAAAAGCGGAGGATATACAAGAATTGTTAAATTAGGCGCCCGAAAGTCGGATGGGGCAAAGATGGCAATAATAGAATTCGTGGAATAAACCTTCTGGAATCCTAACTTGTTTAAATTTCGAAAATAACATAGTATGACAAAGCAAATGAATAAAATTACAAACACAAGAGAAGAGAAGACCATAGACGCCGAAGGAAGGACGCTAGGACGCGTGGCAAGCGAGGTTGCGATGTCACTTATGGGCAAGACCAAAGCTACATTTGAACGAAATAAATATTCGGGTTTTCCCGTTAAAGTAGTGAATGCGTCCAAGCTTCGCATTACCGCCAAGAAATTGGAAGAAATTTTCCACACTCGATATTCCGGAATCCCTGGAGGTTTGCGAATTTTAAAAGGAACCGAAACAGCCGAAAAGAGAGGCCTGAAGGAGCTTGTAAAGCTTGCAACTTACCAGATGCTTCCTGACAACAAATTGCGCAGAACAATGATGAAAAATTTAAAGATTGAAGATTAATAATATGGATAAAGAAACTACAAAAGGTAAATACATAGAAGCAGTAGGACGACGCAAGACTTCGACCGCGCGAGTAAGAATAACTCCGTCCGCGAAATCCCATTTCGTTATCAACGGAAAGGATGCCAAAGAATACTTAAAGACAGAAGTAGAGCGTCGCTTGATACTTGACCCTATTGCCAAAGGTCTGCCTACCGGAGCTACCGGCAAGTGGAGCGTTGAGGTGCTTGTTTCCGGAGGAGGCACACATTCTCAGGCGGAAGCAATACGCCACGGTTTATCTAGAGCCTTGGTTCTTTCTGATGGAACTTTACGCGGAGGATTGAAGACTTTAGGATATTTAAAAAGAGACCCAAGAGCAAAAGAACGAAGAAAATTCGGACTGAAGAAAGCCCGCAAAGCTCCTCAGTGGTCTAAACGATAATTTTAAAGAAAAAATCCCCCTTTCAAGGGGGATTTTTTTATGCTAAAGTAAGGAGATGAGCGACGAAGAAACCAAAAAAGACATTGAGAATACTGAGCCAGAAGACGACGTGGTGGAATTTGAATTTAACGAGGACGGGGAGGAAGATTTAAAGAAAACTCTAAAAAAGCTTAGGGCGGATTTGAAAGAGGTAAAAAAGGAAAAGGAAGAATATTTAACAGGCTGGCAGAAAGAGCGGGCGGAATTTGCTAATTATAGAAAACAAGAAGATGACCGCAAGGCCATGGTTTCCGAGAGCCTCAGAGAGCGTATTTTGACCAGATTTCTTACCGTGGTGGATAGCTTCAATATGGCTTTCGCCAACAAAGAAGCCTGGGAGAAAGTTGATGAGAATTGGAGGCGTGGGGTGGAATATATCTATGCCCAAATGAATACTATTTTTGAAGAATATGGAGTAAAGCCACTCGGAGTAGAAGGTGAGGACTTTGACCCTAATGTCCATCAATCCGTAGATGTGGTAGAAACAGGCGATAAAGAACTAGAACACAAAGTGGCAACGGTCATTCAAAAAGGATACAAATTAGGAGAACGCGTTATCCGCCCAGCAAGAGTGAATGTGTATGAATACAAAGAAACAGATAAATAAAGAAACACAAAATTTCTCTTGGTTAGATGTTCCAAAAAGTGTTTGGTATTTTCTGGACGATAGGAAAAAATTTCTGATTTCTTTTACTATTTTAATATTCGGTTTTCTTTATGAGCTTTTACCGGTATATGTAGTAGGGAAAATAGTGGATTTTTTTACCACATATCAAAAAGGGGACTCATTGATGCGTTTTTATTTTTATATTTTATTTATTGGAGTTTCTTGGACTATAGTGTATTTGACTCGCATACAAGTCAGGACGAATATAAACGTCATTGGACAACATGCCCGCATGAATGCTCGGGTTTGGGGGTTCCAAAGGTTAACCGAATTTTCTATTGGTTGGCATCAAAAAGAAAATACTGGAAACAAACTTCAAAGAATTTTTACAGGGTCAGACGCGATAAATGGCTGGATGAGAATCCTTAGAGCGGACCTTATAAAAATATTTGCTAACATACTGGGGGCCATGGTGTTTTTTATCTTTACTGACCTTAAATTTGCCGTAGTTGTTTTTCTGTATGCAACAATTTTTCTGTATACTGAATTCTATTTTGGAAATAAACTTTTGTTACTAAGCGATGAGTTTAATAAATTTAACCAAAAAGCTGGAGGCACCTATGTGGAATCTGCTAATAATATGTTAGCTATAAAGGCGTTAGGAAATGAAAAGAATGCTGTGGAACGAGTGCTTGAAAAAGAAACTTATTCCAGGGATATTGCTATTCAAAAAGCTTATGTTCAAACTTCCAAATGGCGAATCTTGCATATTCTCGGGGGAATTACTTGGGTAATATTTTTGTATTTTGTCGGAAATTCTGTCATTTCCAATACAATGTCAATTGGAATGATTGTGGTATTTTTCACTTATTTTTCTAAAGTAGGAGAAAATTTAGGGGCGACATCTTCTGCACACATGGATTTAATTGACCTCAAGTCGGACTTGGGGCAGATGATGCCGATATTTAACCAAACCGAGTTTGTGAAAACAGGAAAAGAGACTTTTCCAAAAAACTGGGATAAGATAGAGATAAAAAACGGAGTTATGGATTACGGGTCCGGACAAAGCGGCTTAAATGATTTTAGTTTAACTTTGAGTAAAAATACGAAAACAGGAGTAGCAGGGCTGTCTGGTTCTGGCAAGTCCACTTTGGCAAAAATCATTTTAGGGTTATATGCTTTAAGGAAAGGAGAATTTAAGATAGGTAACAAGGACTATTATTCTATTTCTCACAATGAAACCCTAAGTAATATAAGCGTGGTGCTTCAAGAAACTGAGCTGTTCAATCTTTCTTTGCGCGACAATATTACAATGATGCGAGAAGAAGACAGCAATCTTTTAGATATCGCGGTAAATATTTCTGAGTTAAAAGAAGTAATAGCTAAATTGCCTCAAGGCCTTGATTCCATGATAGGAGAGAAGGGTTATATGCTCTCCGGCGGAGAGCGCCAGCGCCTTGGCATCGCTCGGGCTATCTACAAGAGTGCGCCAATTATAATTCTGGACGAAGCTACTTCATCACTCGACTCGGAGACTGAAGGAAAAATAATGGAAAAGCTTTTAGGAGAATATGGCAAAGATAAAACTTTCCTGATTATTGCCCATCGTTTGGGAACTCTGAAATATACCGATAATATTGTCGTAATGGGGCAAGGAAAAGTTTTGGAAGAGGGAAGTTATAATGCGCTTATGGACAACTTTGATTCTGTTTTTTATAGGATGAATAAAGAACAAAAAAATTCCAATGAAGGAGGAAACTAGACAATGCAAAAATTGTAAAAAAGATTTCACAATAGAAAGTGATGATTTTAATTTTTACGAAAAAGTAAAGGTTCCACCCCCTACCTGGTGTCCGGAGTGCCGCCAGCTCAGGCGTTATGCCTGGCGCAACGAACGCAATTTATACAGGCGAGATTGCGACCTTTGCGGTAAAAGCACGGTAACTATTTATTCTCCCAACAAGCCGCACAAGATGTATTGCCAGCCGTGCTGGTGGGGAGATGGCTGGGACCCCGCCTCATTTGGCCGGGATTTTGACTTTAATAGGCCATTTTTTGAGCAATTTTCGGAGCTACAGCTGGAAGTGCCTAGGATGGCGCTTCTCAGTAAAAACAGCGTTAATTCCGAGTATACGAACCATTCCGGAGATAATAAAAATGTCTACCTTTCGTTTGCTTGCTGGGGAGCTGAAAATATCCTTTACAGCACCTGGGTTATGAAATCTCGAGACTGCATGGACTGTAGCTTTGTTTACGAAAAAGGGGAACGACTATATGAATGTTTGGACACTAGGACTTCTTACGAATGCCAGTTCGGAACTTTCTTGAAAGACTGCTCTTCTTGTTTTTATTGTTATGACTGCAGAGGATGTAATCACTGCTTCATGTCTTCTAATTTAAGAAACAAGAGCTATGTTTTTAAGAATGAGCAATATACCCGCGAAGAATACCTGGAAAAGATAAAAGAATACGAATTGTCTTCCGCTATCATCCGAGAAGGATTATTGAAAGAATTTCAGGAATTGGTTCAGCATAACTCCGTTCATAGGTATATCATCAGCGAAAGAAACGTGAACTCTGTCGGCTCCCTGATATTTGACTGCAAGAATGTAAAAGAATCTTTTGAGGTAAATAATGCCGAAGACTGCAAATATATTTATGGAGCTTTGGATATTAAAGATTCCATGGATGTTTACCATGCCGGCTGGCCGACTACCGCCCTTAATTATGAATGCCATGGATGCACGCGAATATATGATTGTAAATTTTGCCACCTCTGTTATGACAACAACAGCGTCTCGTATTCCGATAGCTGTCAAAACAGCCAGAACCTTTTTGGATGTGTCAGCATTAAAAAAGGGGAGTTCATGATTTTTAACAAAAAATATTTGAAAGCAGACTATCTGGTGCTTAAGGAAAAAATAATTGAATACATGAAGAAAACCGCGGAATATGGCGAGTTTTTTCCGCCGGAAATGGCTCCGATTTATTTCAACGAAACCCAGGGAAATTTGTATGCGCCAATGTCCAAAGAGGAAGTTCTGGCAAAAGGATGGCACTGGGAAGAAAATATTCCCGGAACTTTTGGAAAAGAAACGGTAAAAATTTCCGCCCTGCCTGATAAAATTGAAGATGTTTCGGATGCATATCTCAATGAAATCTTCGCCTGCTCGGCGTGTTCAAAAAATTACAACTTAACTTTAAACGAGTTTTTGTTTTACAAGAAGGAGAAAATACCCTTCCCGAGAAAGTGTCCCAATTGCCGATACAAAAGAAGATTTGATTTGAGGCCCCTCCGCAAGCTGTGGCATCGCTCCTGTATGTGTGATAGCAAGGACCATGGTCACGGAGAAGTTTGTTCAAACGAATTTAAAACTCCGTATGCGCCAAACCGAATAGAGAAGATATATTGTGAAAGCTGTTACAATAAAGAAGTATATTAACGATGGAAACAAGAAATTGCCAAAACTGCAAAAAAGATTTCACCATAAAGAGTGAAGATTTTAATTTTTATGAAAAAATAAAAGTCCCGCCGCCGACTTGGTGTCCGGAATGCAGACTGCAGCGTAGGTATGCGTGGCGCAACGAACGCACCTTATATAGGCGAAATTGTGATTTGTGCGGAAAAAGCATGGTTACTTTCTATTCTCCCAATAAGCCGCATAAAGTATATTGCATACAATGTTGGTGGGGGGACGGCTGGGACCCTTCTTCTTTTGGCAGAGATTTTGATTTTTCCCGACCATTTTTTGAGCAGTTTAGAGAACTTCAGCTGAATGTTCCCAGAATTGCTGTTTTTAACAAAAATAATATTAATTCCGATTATACAAACCACTCAGGAGACAACAAAAATACCTACCTTTCTTCCTGTTGTTTTTACGACGAGGATGTTTTGTACTCGAATTGGATTATGAAATCACGGAATTGTGTTGATAATACCTATATTTCCGATAGTGGCGAAAAGTTGTATCAATGTGTTGACTCGCGGAAGTCCTATCAATGTCAATATGGAGTTTTGCTGGAAAATTGCATGAATTGCTTTTATTGTTATGATTGCCATAACTGCAGTGACTGTTTTTTGTCTTCAAATTTACGAAATAAAAGATATGTTTTTAAAAATCAGCAATATACTCGTGAACAGTATTTAGAAAAGGTAAAAGAATATAATCTAAGTTCATATCAAACCCGCGAAAAGTTAAATCAAGAATTCTTTGACCTGCGAATGAATGATTCTATCCACCGATATGTTATAAGTGAACGCAATACAAACTGCACCGGTAGTATGATCCTTAGTAGTAAAAACGCAATAAATTGTTTTGACGTCGATTCTATTGAAGATTCGAAATATGTTTTTTCCGCCACAGGGTTAAAATCATCAATGGACCTATATCACATAGGCTGGAATTCGGAACTCGCATATGAGCTGCACGGAGGACAAGGCTATTATAATTGTAAGTTTTGCCACCATGGCTGGGATAATACAAATATTACCTACTGCGATTCATGTCAAAATTGTCAGGAAATTTTTGGTTGCATCTCAGTAAAAAAAGGGGAGTATATGATTTTTAATAAAAAATATAGTAAAGAAGATTACTTTTCTTTAAAAGAAAAAATAATTGAACATATGAAAAAGACAGGAGAGTATGGTGAATATTTTCCACCTTCTATCTCCCCAATTTGTTACAACGAAAGTATGGGGAATTACTATATGCCCGAAACCAAGGAAAGTATCGCTGATCGCGGCTGGCAGTGGGAGGAAAAAATTCCAGGAATATTTGGGAAAGAAACAATACAGCTTGAAGACGTCCCCGACTCAATTAAAGAAGTAGGAGATGATATTCTTGCGGCAGTATTTAGGTGTGTTAGCTGTAGTAAAAATTATAACATTGTTCCAAACGAACTTACTTTTTATAGAAAAGAAGAAATCCCTACACCGCGTAAATGTCCCGAATGTAGATACAAAGATCGTTTTATTATTCGTTTGCCTCGCAGGGTTTGGCACAGAGACTGTATGTGTGAGAAGACACAACACGGTCATGAAAATAAATGTCCAAATGAATTTGAAACATCATATTCTTCTGATAGAAAGGAAAAGATTTATTGCGAAAGTTGTTACAATAAAGAAGTCTACTAAAAACTATTCTGGTATTCTCAAGAATACCAGAATAGTTCTATTTTCCGAAAGTTTCAAATAAAACTTTTTTACTTTCTTCGTCTATGTTTTCGGTGACGATTATCATCATCTCAGTCGTCAGGCTCAAGTCTTTTTTAATATTCTTAAAAAGATGTTCATAAGGAAAAGGGGATATCCAGGCGGAATTTTTTAAGCACACAAATCCCGCTTTTTTCAGAAGATAACGTAAAGATTCCCGTTCTTTTTTTCTGCTCTCGGGCAAATCAAGTAAAATTATTCTCCAAAGCCCGTCCCAGGAAGTATTGACCAAGGTGGTGCCGCTTTCCAGCTCCAAGGTATGCACCTTTTTTTTACCGAGATTTGTTAAGCGGGCATATTCATTCTGGGGGGAGGAAACTTGCTCCACTAAACCGGCTTCTTTTAGCCCTTTTAGAGAACGAGTAATAGCGTATTTATAACCAGGAGGGCAATCCCCATTTACTATTTTTGTCGTAATTTCAGGGACTGAGGTGGCTGTTTTTCCGCTTAAAATCTTCAATATTTTATTAGAATAGTCCGTTTTTCTTGACATGTCTATATATTATAATATATATTGTCTTTTGACAAGCATTTCGTGACCACGAAAAACTTGCAAAATAAAATAGGCTCGTATATAATGGTTTTATCAATTAATTATTAACCCCGATTATCGGTTCGGGATTTAAATTCAATAAAACAACATGAGTAAAATAATAGGTATAGACTTAGGGACAACAAATTCAGCGGTAGCTATCATTGAAGGTGGCGTGCCAAAGATAATTGAGAACGCGGAGGGTAATCGCACCACGCCTTCGGTTGTTTCTGTTGCTAAAAATGGAGACAGACTTGTAGGACTTTTAGCCAAAAGACAGGCGGTTACTAATCCCGAAAATACAATTTACGGAATCAAGCGCTTCATGGGGCATAATTTTGAAGACCCGGAAGTTCAGAAAGATTTAAAGAACGCTTCTTTTAAAATCCAGAAATCCGCAAATGGCGGAGTAGAAGTAATGATTGGAGACAAGTGGATGCGACCCGAAGAAATTTCAGCGATGATTCTTTCCAAAATAAAGACGGACGTGGAAGCAAAGCTCGGAGAGAAGATTACCGAAGCGGTTATTACCGTGCCTGCTTACTTTAACGATGCCCAGAGAAAGGCTACCAAAGATGCCGGAATGATTGCCGGACTGGACGTAAAGCGCATAATTAACGAACCTACCGCTGCCGCTCTTGCCTATGGTTTCAATAAAAAGAAAAATGAAAAAATCGTGGTGTATGACTTTGGGGGAGGAACATTTGACGTATCGGTCCTTGAGATTGGGGACGATGTTATAGAGGTGAAGTCCACGGATGGCGATAGCCACTTGGGAGGACGAGACATTGACCATAAAATAATCGGATGGATTGCCGAAGAGTTTAAAAAGAATTCCGGAGTTGATGTGCGTAGCGATAAATTGGCGTTACAGCGCCTGGACGAAGCAGCCGAAAAAGCAAAAATAGAGCTTTCTACCGCGATTGAAACTGAAATCAACATACCATTTATCACTTCTACCGCGGAAGGCCCTCAACATTTGCTTCTAAAAATGACTCGTGCCCAGCTTGAGTCAATTGCTGACGAATATATAGCCCGCTCCATAGAGATTACCAAGAGAGCTATGACAGCCTCCGGGTTCAAAATGGAAGATATGCACGAAATAGTAATGGTTGGAGGACAGACCAGAATGCCAAAGATTGTAGAAGAGGTTAAAAAAGTTTTTGGTAAAACCCCAAACCTTACAATCAACCCTGACGAAGTTGTGGCGTTGGGGGCGGCGGTTCAGGCCGGAGTGCTTCAGGGGGACGTCCGAGATGTGTTGCTTCTCGATGTTATTCCTCTTTCTCTTGGTATTGAAACTTTGGGAGGTGTGGCTACCAAATTGATTGAAAGAAACACTACGATTCCTTCAAATAAGTCTCAGGTATTTTCTACGGCAGCCGACAACCAAACTTCTGTGGAAATACATATAGTCCAAGGAGAGCGTCCAATGGCTTCCGACAACAAATCTTTGGGTAGGTTTATCTTGGACGGAGTTCCGCCTGCGCCTAGGGGAATGCCTCAAATAGAAGTTGCTTTTGACGTGGATGCGAATGGAATACTGAACGTTACGGCAAAAGATAAAGCTTCAGGGAAAACTCAATCTATAAAAATTGAAGCAAGTTCAGGACTTAAAGAAGAAGATATAAAGAAGATGCAGGCTGACGCCGAGCTCCACGCGGAGGAGGACAAGAAGAAAAAAGAAGTGGTGGATATAAAGAATACAGCCGAAATGATAATCTATACGGCCGAAAAAGCGCTGAAAGACAACGAGGCGAAAATCCCTGTGGAACTAAAGGATGAAGTAAATAAAAAAATTGCCGCTGTTCGAGAAGTTAAGGATGGCACCGACGGTGAGGCAATAAAGAAGACTACGGAAGAACTTTCCGCTGAAATGTCAAAGATTGGAGAAGCGGTAGCGAAAGCAGGAGGTGATGCCGGAACCAATCCGGGCACCACGGCTCCCGAAGAACAGCCGGCTGAAGTAAAGGATGCGGAGTTTAAAGAGAAAAAAGAAGAGGAAGACAGTGAGCCAAAAGAGTAATTAAATTAACCCAACTAAAAAGCCCCTTAAGGGGCTTTTTAGTTTCACCTATATTTGATATACTTTATGAATGGAACTTCCGGAGATACCCGTAAATAAGGATATTACTTATTTGGGACTTACGACGTATCGGGACAAAAACCAACTTTTCGGCATAAAGCGCAAAGACAGGCGTCAGCATGTTTATATTCTCGGTAAATCTGGAACGGGTAAATCCGTGCTGATGTTCAACATGATTATCCAGAACATCCAGAATGGCGAAGGAGTCTGTTTGGTTGACCCGCACGGAGAAAACGTAGAAGCAATACTATCAGCTATACCAAGGCATCGCCTGAAAGATGTGATTTATTTTAATCCCGCAGATGCGGATTACCACATAGGCTTTAATGTCCTAGAGCTAATAGACCCACAATACAAGCATTTGGTGGCTTCAGGGCTTATGGGTATATTCACCAAAATTTGGGCGAACGCATGGAGCGCCCGAATGGAATATATTTTAAATAATACAATTTTAGCTCTACTCGACACGCCGGGAACGACCCTGCTTGGAATTCCAAGAATGCTCGTAGACAAAGATTATCGACAAAAGATAATTTCTAATTTGAAAGACCCTGTTATTAAGGCTTTTTGGGTTCACGAATACGAAGCTTGGCAGGATAAGTTTAGAAACGAGGCAATCGCTCCGATTCAAAACAAAGTGGGGCAGTTTCTTTCAACGTCCATCATAAGAAATGTTGTGGGACAGGCGAAAAGCACTATCAATATTTTCGACATGATGAACGAAGGAAAAATTTTCCTAGTAAACGTTTCCAAGGGACGCATCGGAGAAGACAACTCATCTCTTCTCGGAGGAATGATAATTACGAAGATTCAGCTGGCTGCCATGGAGCGCGTGCGTATTCCCGAAGAGCATCGTCGAGACTTCTATCTGTATGTGGACGAGTTCCAGAACTTCGTTACGGATGCTTTCGCGGGAATACTTTCGGAAGCTAGAAAATACCGACTAAACTTAACTGTGGCCCACCAATACACGGCTCAGCTTGTTTCGGATAAAAGCACGGCTGTCCGTGACGCGGTGTTCGGCAACGTCGGAACTATAATTGTTTTTCGAGTGGGAGCCGACGATGCTGATTTTTTAGAAAAAGAATTTGAGCCGGAATTTACTCCTCAAGATATAGTCAACCTGCCAAACTACAAGGTTTACATGAAGTTGATGATAGACGGAGTTACCTCGCGCGGTTTTTCCGCTAAAACTCTTCCTCAGATGGTCAAAGGAGGGGATAGGGAAATAGAGGAAGAAGTAATTAAATCCTCCCGTGAGCTTTATTGCAGGTCCAAAGAAGAAGTGGAGAGGGAAATAAATAATTGGAGCGGAATGTCCTTGGGGGAAAACGATTCTGGTGGAGGAAGCCAAGGGATGAGCATGGGAAGCTCAGGAGGGAGTAGTGGATATGGTGGCAGTGGCAACAGCGGAAGCGGAGGAAGCTTGGAAAAATTTGTAATAAATTGTTCTCTCTGTAAGCAGGAGAAAACCGTTCCTTTCAAACCTGAACCAGGACGGCCGGTCTACTGCAAAGAGTGTATTGCTAAAATAAAATCCGGGGAAGTAAAAGTAGAGAAGGGCTCTGAAAATCAAATAAAATACGATGACTCTAAATTTTTCAAACCACTAGCAGACCTGGGTATAGAATTTTATCCAAAAGAAGGCAAGGTCAAAGAGCAAGACCGGCACCCTGAAAGAGTAGATCCTCCACATACTTTAACAGGCAAGCCTGCTGTAGCTAGACCAGTTGACACTACGCCTCCTCCACCAAAACATAGAATCGTGGATGCGGTCAAAAAAGTATTTTCTCCCAATCCGCAAATGCCTGGCAAAGATAAAATAAAATCGCCCTATCCTCCTCAACCGCCGACACAAACTTCCATCCCGAGAAGCGAAAATCGAGCCCTAAAAGAAGTTTTAAATAAGGTCTTAGAAGAGACTCCTTCTCCGCAAGCTCCTGCTCCTGTAGCAGCACCCATGCCTACCCCGGAGCCAATTTCTCTGGATTCTTTAAAGGATAAAATAAAAGCTACGTCTATGAGTGGGCAAACTAGGGAAGTAAAAAATGACCGAGCGGCAACGCAGGAAGAAATGGATAAGCTAAAAAATTTGATTACCGCAACCTCTACGGCTCCCAAGGAAACCGTGCCTACGCAAGAAGTTCCTCCTGCTCCGACTCCTCAACCCATCATAGCCCAAGCGTCTGTAGCTGAAACACCTGTTCCTCAAGCACCTGCATCATCATCTGCTCCGATACCACAAAAACCTGCAAAAGCTTCGCCCGTGGATGGGCTACAGCCGAGGGAGGTGCCGGAGGACGTGCTTAGGAAAATTTTAGAGTAATATTAGTTACTTTACTTAACCAAAGTGGAATATAAAGCAGAAAAACAGACATGTCAGAATTGCAAAAAAGATTTCGTAATAGAACCGGAAGATTTTAACTTTTATGAAAAAATAAAAGTTCCTCCGCCCACATTTTGCCATTTATGCAGAGCCGAAAGGCGTTTTAGTTATAGAAATGAAAGAAAACTTTTCAAGGTAAAAGACGCTTTCACGGGAAAAGAAATTCTATCTACTTACCCAACTGAAAGTGGCAGAAATATAATCACCAGAGACACATGGCTTGGCGACAGCTGGGACGCGATGGATTACGGCATGGATGTGGATTTTTCCAGACCATTTTGGGAGCAAATACATGAGCTTGAAATGAAAGTCCCGATGTATAACTATAATGTTATAAAAATGATAAACAGTCCTTATGCTTTTAATGCCACAGGGTTGAAGAACAGCTATCTCGTAGTAAATTCTAGTTACTCCGAAGATTGCATGTTCGGCAACGCAATTGACTATTGTAAGGATTGTGTAGACAACTCTCATATCCAGGAAACCGAAAGATGTTATGAATGTTTCTGGCTGCGCAAATGCTATCAATGTTATTTTACGATAATGTCATGGGACTCAAGGAATTTATGGTTTTCTAGAGATTGCGGAGGTTGCAGTGATTGTTTCGGGTGTGTTAATTTGCGCCAATCATCCTATTGTATTTTCAACAAGCAATATACGAAAGAAGAATATGAGAAAGAGATAGAAAAGATGAAACTTGATACCTCTTCAGGCATTAAAGAGGCGCGAGAAAAAGTCAGAGCTTTTTGGCAAACTCAAATAACAAGGCATCAGCAAGGTGTAAGAAATTTAAACTCAACCGGTTCTTATGTAACGGACAGCAAGAATGTAAAAGATAGCTATCTAGTGAGAGAAAGTGAAAATTTAAAATATTGCCAGTACTTACAAGTTCCCAGCAGTAAGGACAATTACGATGTTGCTAACTGGGGCCAGAATATTGAATTATGCTACGAAACGATAGAGTGCGGAGAAAATTCTTATAATAATAAATTTTCTAGAAATTGCTGGCCATCATGCCGAAACATAGAGTACGGCGTCCACCTTTTTAGCTCCTCTGATTGTTTTGGCTGCGTAGGTCTGAAGAAGAAACAATATTGTATCTTGAATAAGCAGTATACCAAAGAAGAATATGAGGAGTTGGTGTCAAAAATAAGAAAGCACATGGAAGATATGCCTTATATTGATTCGCGGGGAATTATTTATAAATATGGGGAATTTTTTCCTATTGAGCTTTCGCCTTTTGGGTATAACAATACTCTCTCTATTCAGCATTTTGACCTTACAAAAGAAGAAGCAGAAGGTAAGGGATATACTTGGATCGAGTCAGAGAAAGGGGAATATGTTATTACCATGAAAGCCGACGAGTTGCCTGATGCGATAGAAGATATTGCCGATTCTATTGTAAAAGAAGTTATAGAATGTGAAAAATGCCAGCGAGCTTATCGTATACTAGAAAACGAATTTATTTTCTTGAAAAAAGAAAATTTACCTCTTCCACGATTATGCAGCGAATGCAGACATGAGCGTCGTATAAGTGATAGACTAAAGTTGTTTTTATACGAGCGAACCTGCATGTGTGCCGGGGTTACGGACGAAACTGGCAAATATCAAAATACTGTCCAGCATGCGCACAGAAGCTCCGCCTGTTCGGAAAAATTTAAAACCGGATATTCGGGTGAGCGCCCCGAAATAGTTTATTGCGAAAAGTGCTATCAGCAGGAAGTGTATTAAATTCTATTAACCGCGCGGTAAGTAGCCACTATGGCGGCGGTTTCTCCTCGTAGGGTTAGGGAACCAAGAGAGGCGACTCGGTAGCCTGCTTTTTTTGCAAGTGCTACTTCTGCTTCAGTAAATCCGCCTTCTGGTCCTATAAAGATATTTACAGTTTTCACATTTTTATTTTGCGAATATGATTCGCCACCGAGGTGGAAGATAGTCTTTTCTTCTGCTTCCGGATTATTCTTTAGCGCGTCTTCAAATTTTAAAATAGGGGACAGGGTAGGGACTACGCTTCTTCCTGATTGTTCGCTCGCTTCCCGGATAATTTTTATGAGGCGTTCGGTATTTAATCCGGTTTTGACAGTCCGCTCGGTAATTATTGGAGTAATGTTTGAAACTCCCGTTTCAACCGCTTTTTGAACAGCCAGTTCAAAATTTTCTTTCTTTAATATCGCTAAATATAAACTTACTTTTGTTTCGGTTTCTTCCAAGTGTATAATTTTCTCCATACCTACAGAAATACTCTTCGGAGACATGTCTAAAATTGTAGCTTCTGCTACACCGCCTTTACCATCTCCCAAAATTATTCTATTTCCAATTTCCAGCCTCAAAACACCCTTTATTTGCTTGATATTTTCTGGGTTGGTAATTTTCAGCTCTTTTTTTGACAAATTAAAATCTCCAATAAATCTATGTAATCTCATGTTTACATAATACACCCGAAATGTTAAAATAAAAAGTAGTAAATAGTTTCAGATATCATTCTAAAGTTCGTTAGAATTATAGAATATATAATATGAAAAAATCAAACCGAGCATTAGAAAGAATTATAAAAGGTTTTGCCAGCTATAGGAGATTACAAATACTAGAACTTTTGAAAAAAGAGCCGGAATTATCCTTGCAGGAAATTTCTGAAAGGGTTAATTCTGATTTCAAAAATATCTCCTCTCATATTGGTAAAATGGCAATTGCTGGTTTGTTGATGAAGCGCAGTGATGCACATTCAGTAAGACACAAATTAACTAAAAGAGGAATTAATGTTCTTAAGTTCGTTAGAACATTAGAATAAAAAAATGGAACAAGAAACAAAAAACTGTCAAAATTGCAAAAAAGATTTCATTATAGAGTTCGAGGACTTTAACTTTTACGAGAAAATAAAGGTGCCTCCGCCTACTTTTTGTCCGGAATGCAGAATGACCTCAAGAATGATCTGGAGAAATGAGCGCTCGCTATACAAACGAGACTGCGATTTCTGTAAAAAGAGTATTATTTCAGTATATTCAAAGGACGCAAATTTTCCTGTTTATTGTTATGAATGCTGGTGGGGTGATAATTGGGATCCCAGAGAATATGGACAAGATTACAATTTTTCTAAAGTTTTTTTTGAGCAATTACTTGAGTTATCTACGAAAGTACCGCGTCAAGCTCTCGGCGTTATTAGTAATTTTAATAGTCCATATTTAAATTATGCTTGGCATAGCAAGAACAGCTATATGTGTTTTGATCTCGGTTACGGGGAAAATGTTCTATATTCAAATGCTTGTCATTACCTGAAAGATTCTTCAGATAATAGCTACTGTAAAAAACTTGACCTCTGTTATGAGTGTGCAGATAGTCAGGAATCAAGTATGTCAGATACCCTTGAAAAATGTAAAAATTGCCTAGATTCTTCTTTTCTTTTTAATTGCAAAAGCTGCTCCTCTTGTATTCTTTGTTCTAATTTAACTAGCAAGCAGTATTGTATTTTAAATAAACAGTATACAAAAGAAGAATATGAAAAGATAAAAAAAGATTATATCGATGGCAGTTTTGCAAAGAGGGAAAGCACTGCTAAGTTATTTAAACAATTAAAAATAGAATCAATTCAGAGAGAAAACAATAATGTTCAGGTAAAAAACTGTACAGGAGATAATATTTGGAGTAGCGATAATTGTAAAAAATCTTTTAATGTTTTCAAATCTCAAAATTGTAAATTCGTGAATGACATTGATAGCAGTTTAAAGGATAGTATGGATTTAAGTAATGCAGCAGAAGGAGAACTTATGTATTACAGCACTTCAGCTAGCGGTAGAAGCCTATTTTTTAATGTTTTTATCTCGTCCTCCTTCAATATATTTTATTCAATCTTATGTCCTAACAATAACAACAATTTGTTTGCATGCATTGGCTTGCGAAACAAAAGTTATTGCATATTAAACAAACAGTACACAAAAGAAGAATACGAAGAGCTTATACCTAAAATTAAAAAACATATGGACGAAATGCCATATATTGATTCTAGGGGTCTTGTATATAAATATGGGGAATTTTTCCCAAGAGAATTCTCACCATTTTCTTACAACGAAACAGTAGCTCAAGAAAACTTTCCGCTCAACAGAGACGAAGCCATAAATCAAGGTTATAAATGGAAAGATAAGGATGCCCGAAATTATGCCGTAGAAATCATGAATGAAAATATCCCTGATAATATTAAAGATGCAACTGATGACGTTATAGGTAAAGTTATAGAATGTAAAAACAAAGGAGAAAACAGCGAACAATGCACAGAAGCGTTCAAAATTATCGAGCAGGAGTTTTATTTTTATAAGAGAATGAATTTACCTTTACCTCGTTTTTGCCCCAATTGTAGACACCACGAAAGGTTAGGAAAAAGAAACCCCATGAAACTCTGGAAAAGAGGATGCATGTGCGAAAAAGAAAATCATATGCACGGCTCAATTAAATGTGAAATCGAATTTGAGACAAGTTATGCTCCCGACCGACCAGAGATAATTTACTGTGAAAAGTGCTATCAGCAGGAAGTTTACTAAATATGAAAACCGAAACAAAAAATTGTCAAAATTGTAAAAAAGACTTCACTATAGAGCCGGAAGATTTTAACTTTTATGAAAAAATAAAAGTTCCCCCACCAACATTTTGTCCGGAATGCAGACTTATGCGTCGTATGACCTGGCGCAATGAACGTACTTTACATAGAAATAAATGTGCTAAAACTGGCAAAAGTTTAATAAGTTGTTTTTCTGCAGAATCTCCATTTACCGTTTACGAGAGAGATATTTGGTGGGGAGATGAATGGGATCCGACAGGATATGGAATAGAATATGATTTTGAAAAACCATTTTTTGCTCAAATTCGCGAATTATTAGAAAAAGTGCCTCACCCAAATCTGTTCATTGGAAAGTGTGTAAATACTTCTTACGGTAATCATATTGGTGAATTTAGAAATTCATATCTTATATCTGCATCTTGGGGAGGAGATAATATAGCATATGGGTCTCGTTGCAATTACTGCAAAGATTCGATGGATATGTATATAACTACTAACTCTGAATTTTGTTATGGTGATATTTCTTCAAATAAATGTTACGAAACTTTCTTCTCTCAGAACGCAGATTCTTGTACGAGCTCATATTTTCTTTATGATTGTAAAAACTGTATAAATTGCTTCGGTTGCACATCACTTCGCGATAAGTCTAATTGTATGTGGAATGTTCAATATACGAGAGAAGAATATAATGAAAAATTAAAAGAATTAGATATTGGTGATTTTGAAAAGTTTAAAAAGATAAAAGAGAAGTTCGAAAAATTTAAATTAAATGCTGTCAGAAGATTTGCAAATATCACGAACTCAACTAATGTTTCTGGGGATGATATTTCTCATGCAGATAATTCTCAATCTTGCTTTGGTGTCTTTGAAGAAATAAAAAATAATAAATTCTTAATGAATGCTTTTCGTATCAAGGATAGTTATGATGGCTATGGTGTTGGCATTGGAGAATTGATATATGAAGCTTTAGATTCTGGTCTTAATGCATATCGGCAACTTTTTGCATTTATAAATTGGGAATGTCTCAATGCTGAATATTCTTTCAACTGTCATGGATGTAACAATATTTTCGGTTGTGTCGGTCTTCGCAAGAAGAATTACTGCATTTTTAATAAACAATATTCTAAAGAAGAATTTTTAAAACTTCGTGAACAAATTATTGAGCACATGGATAAGATGCCATACATTGATAAAAAGAAGCGAGAGTATAAATATGGAGAATTTTTCCCGACAGAAATTTCTCCGTTTGGATACAATGAGACTATTGCACAGGATTATTTTCCTCTTTCTAAAGAAGAAATTTCTAATAATGGTTATAATTGGATAGAACGAGAAAAACCTGAATACCAAGCAACTTCTTTATCTAAAGATTTACCTAATCACATAAAATATGCTACAGAAGATATATTAAACCTAAGTATAGAATGTGAATTTTGTAAAAGGCCTTATAAAATAATCCAAAATGAATATATATTTTTAAAAAGGTTTGGTCTGCCATTGCCGAGAGCTTGTTTCGAATGTAGGCACCAAGAACGATTTAAGAAAGTTAATCCTCCAGAGCTTTGGCACAGATCTTGTATGTGCAATAAAGAAGGTCATATACACGAATTAACTAAATGCGAAGTTGAATTCGAAACCTCGTATGCTCCCGACAGACCCGAGATTGTCTACTGCGAAAAGTGTTATCAGCAGGAAGTTTACTGATTTTTATGGTAAAATAACCTATATATGCCCAAGCCGAATCGAGTGCAAATAATAAAATATGGGCCACCACCGCCAGAGCTGCCTGTTTTCGGCAAAGTTAAGCCCGAAGAATGCTCTTTCATTGGACGCACGAATTATGTGGCTTCTCTTGAAGAAAAAAAGTTCGTTTTCGGAATCAAAAGAGTAGACCGCCGCAGGCACCTATATATCATTGGAAAGTCGGGTGTAGGTAAGACCAAACTTCTCGAGCTCATGATTCGACAAGACGTGTCCTACGGGCATGGACTATGTTTAATTGACCCGCACGGAGACGTGATAGACGCAATGCTGGATTATATACCGAAGGAGCGAATTGAGGATGTTTGTATTATCGACCCATCCGATATTGATTTTCCGGCGTCCTTCAATCCTTTGGCGAACGTTGACCCCATGTTTAAATTCCAGTTAACGCAAGGGTTGATAGAAGTTTTTCAAAAACAGTTCGGAGCCAACTGGACGCCCCGCCTGGAGCACGTTTTTCGTTTTACTTGTCTCGCGCTCTTGGACTACCCGCATGCGACCATGCGTGGGATGATATCCATGCTAACCGACCGAAACTACAGACAGAAAGTTGTGGAATACATTACTGATGACATGGTTAAAAGATTCTTTGCCATAGAATTTGCCGACTGGTCCGAGAAATTTGATACAGATGCGATTATTCCGTTGGTGAACAAACTCGGGCAATTCCTATCAGACCCGCTTCTTAGAAACATTTTCGGACAGAAACAAAACAAAATTGATATCAGTAAATTAATGAATGAGAGAAAAATTATTTTCATTAATCTTTCCAAGGGACGCCTTGGAGAAGAGAATTCCTCATTTCTTGGTTCCATATTTTTAACAAAGATAAAACAGGCGGGTATGGAGCGGGCGGCTATCCCGGAAGCTGAACGTAAAGATTTTTATCTTTACGTGGATGAGTTCCAAAACGTCGTGACTCAGACTTTTGAGAACATCCTCTCTGAGGCTCGCAAATACGGACTTAATCTTACAATGGCGCATCAATATGTAGGACAGATAATACCTAAAGTTCACCAGGCGGTGCTAGGTAACTGCGGAAGCATCATTACTTTTCGAATCGGAGGTGAAGATGCAGTGAAAATGAAGCCGGAATTTGCGCCATTGTTTGACGTTAAAGATATGATAAATCTAGCCGTGGGAGAGATTTATATAAAGATGACTATTGATGGCGAATCTTACGATCCATTTTCAGCAGAAACTCTGATGGTTCTTCCGGCTACGCATCCATCTTACAGACAGGAAATAATTGATGCTTCGCATAGAAAATACTCCATACCGAAAGGAGACGCGGCCAAGCTTATTGCCGAAGAAGAAGCAACCATAATCAGAAGCTCCGAAGAGAAAGCCATAATAGAAGGAAGGAATAAAACAAAACCCCAAGGACCAGAAGGAGACACAAATTCTTCGGAAGAAAATTCCAAATCTCGGACTTCACAAGAGGCGGAGCCTATGATATAAATAGCCGGGAGAGTCGGAGTTTTTGGCATTAACTACAATTTAAATATATGAAACAAGACTACTACGAAATTCTAGGCATAAATAAAGGCGCATCTAAGGATGAAATCAAAAAAGCCTTTTATAAATTGGCTCATAAATATCACCCTGATAAAAAAGGAGGGGATGAGACCAAGTTCAAGCAGGTAAACGAAGCTTATCAAGTGCTCTCTGACGATTCTAAACGCTCTAAATATGACCAATTCGGAGCGGGGTTTGAGAACATGGGACAGCAAGGAGGATACGGACGGGGACAAGGAGGAGGCTTTGAAGGATTTGACTTCAGTAATTTTTCTGGAGGCTTTCAAAATGGGGGAGCGGATTTTGACCTTAATGACATATTTAGTGACTTTTTTGGTGGTGGAATGGGGAGAGCGCAAGCTCGTCGGGGCCGGGATATTTCCACGGAGATTCAAATTTCTTTTGCGGACTCTGTCTTTGGAACTACCAGAAAAATTTTAATCACAAAAACTTCCAAGTGTATTACTTGCAATGCTACGGGGGCGAAAGCAGGCTCCAAGATGGAAACTTGCAAGCACTGCAACGGACAAGGAAAAATTCACGAACAAAAAAGAACTATCTTCGGCACAATAGCCAATACCAAGCTTTGCGAAGTTTGCCTGGGTTCCGGGGAAGTTCCAAAAGAGCCTTGTGAAAAATGTAAAGGCAAAGGAGTATTGCGCCGAGAGGAAGAAGTTTCTATCGTTATACCAGGAGGAATTCGAGACGGAGAGATGGTGCGCATGTCTGGGCTCGGGGAAGCAATTTCAAAAGGAACATCCGGAGACTTGTATATAAAAATAAACGTCGCTTCCCACCCGGTCTTTAAGCGTGACGGTAATGATTTGGTTATGAATTTAAATTTAAAACTTTCCGATGCGCTTCTGGGGACCAAGTACCCAATACAAACCTTAGACGGAGAAATAGAAGTTACTATTCCCGAAGGAGTAACCATTAATGAAGTTCTCCGCGTGCGGGGCAAGGGCGTGCCAATAAGTAAATCAAAAAGAGGGGATTTGCTTATTAAACTTAATATCAAGCTTCCGGAAAAATTAAACCGCAAATCTAGAGAAATGATAGAAGAGCTCAAAAAAGAAGGAATATAAAATGATTCCGGAACAATTCATATTTCTTGGAATACTTCTTCATTCTATCGGACAGCTAGCTTATATTATTAGTATTGCAAGAGGGCATGCAAAGCCAAATTTGGTATCTTGGACGATTTGGGCAGTAGCACCCATGATCGGAGCCTTTTTCCAATTCAGAGCAGGAGCAGGCTTGTCTGCATTGCCGGTATTTTGGGCAGGATTCGGTCCATTTATCGTTATTCTTTTTTGTTTATATAAAAGAAATGCATATTGGAAACTTACTACTTTTGATATACACTGCGGAATCCTATCCATTCTTGCTTTAATTTTTTATTTTTTCACAAAAAATTTAGGGATATCTCTTCTTTTTGCAATGTTGAGTGATGCTTTGGCTAGTTTGCCAACAATAGTTAAGGCTTGGAAATTCCCAGAAACAGAAATTAGCCTGAATTATTTTTTAGCTATGATATCAAACATAATTGGCCTTCTTATAATTAAAAGCTGGTCTTTTTCAGTATCAGCTTTTGGTATTTCCTTAGTTTTGCAATCAGCCATAATCATATTCTGCATTAATCGCAAAAAGATTTTATTTTGGTATAATGAACAGCATGTCAAAAAACCAACCCAATAACTTTTTAGGAATAGAAAATATCACTCCAGAGGAAGCTGACGTTTTAATTTTGCCTATTCCGTTTGAAAAGACGGTAAGTTACGGAAAGGGAACGGGGAATGGCCCAAAAGGCATAATAGAAGCTTCCGAGCAAGTGGAACTCTACGACCATGAGCATGGGTATGAGGTTAACGAAAAAGTTAAGATTGCCACTTTGCCATATGTTCCCGTGGAGCCGGAAGAAAATTTGGAAAAAATTCAAGAAATGATAAACACCGCTGCCAAACCTTGGACGGACAAGTTTCTTTTAAGTTTGGGAGGAGAGCATTCGTTGACGCCAGCTATAGTAAAAGCATACCAAGAAAAGTATCCAGACTTATCTATTCTTTATTTTGACGCGCATACTGACATGCGAGAAGAGTGGGGAGGCACTAAGTGGTCTCATGCTTGCGCGGCGCGAAGATGCCAGGAACAGGGAATAAAAAACATTGTTTGGGTGGGCACCAGAAATACGGCACTTTCAGAACAGCAATACATAAATCACGAGCAAGTAAACTACGGCAACACCTATGACCTGCCTAAAATTTTAAGCCAGCTTGGAGAGAATGTATACATATCCTTTGACGTAGATGTATTTGATTCATCCGTCATGCCTGCTACGGGAACACCTGAACCTGGAGGCATCACTTGGTATCAGGCTATGGAGATATTTGAAGCGGTCACTCGAGAGAAAAATGTAGTCGGTGCCGACTTTGCCGAATGCGCACCAATACCAAGATTTCACGCATATGATTTTCTTGTAGCTAAACTTGCTTTTAAGCTTATCGGGTATAAGTTTAGAAAATAAAAATTAAAGTTTATAGGGTCTTGGACCAGATGTAGTATCATCAATTCCATAACCAGCACTACCAGTTACTCCACGGATTTCGTCAGCTTTTTTAAAATCTCCGATAAGTCGTGCCTGCTCACGTGCTTCCACGAGTTTTTCTATTTCTTCAGGTACTTTTTCTTTTTTTAAATTTTCAAACCCAAGCCCGAGCACTTTATCAAAATCCAAAATTGTAGCCTTTTTGTCTTCATTTAACATATTTTCATCTTTTGCCACGTCCCAGAGAAGAGCAAGAGCGCGAGGAGTATCCAGGTCATCTTCCACGAATTCCTTGAATTTATTTCTGTATTCTTCGTGCACGTTTCCTACAGCTTCCCCAAGGCCTAAATATAGCCCCTGGAGCCTTTTTAGGGCGGTTTCGGCTCCTTCTAGAGCGTCCCAAACAAAGTTAACCCTGGTCCTGTAATTGGCCATTAAAAGCCAGAATCTGTAAGCGAGCGGGTTTATGCCTTTATCCATGAGGTCGCGAAGAGTGTAGAAATTATTAAAAGACTTCGCCATCTTTTTCTGGTCCACAAGCACCCATTCGTTGTGCATCCAATATTTTACGAATTCTTTGCCGGTAGCGCCTTCGGATTGGGCAATTTCGTTTTCGTGATGGGGGAAGATGTTATCCACTCCGCCGGTGTGTAAATCTATCTGTTCTCCCAGATTGCTCATTGACATCGCGGAACATTCTATATGCCAGCCAGGTCTGCCTTTTCCCAAATCCGTTTCCCAAAAAACATCTCCGTCTTTTTCGTCCCACGATTTCCAAAGAGCGAAGTCTTGAGCGTTTTCTTTTTCGTATTCATCTGTTTTTATTCTGCCCGAAGCGTTTTCTTTTTGCTCTTCCAGAACCAGGTGTGAAAGTTTCCCGTAATTTTTAAATTTTTTAATATCAAAGTAAACAGAACCATCTTCGCTTTTATATGCCAGCTCTTTAGCTAGAAGTTTTTTTACGATTTCAACCATTTCGTCCACATAGTCGGTGGCTTTCGTGAATTTTTCCGGAGGCAATATATTGAGAATTTTTACGTCTTTGTAGAATTCTTCGGTGTAAAATTCAGTGAACTCTTTTAATGTTTTGCCTTCCGCCTGAGAGTTTCTAATAGTCTTGTCGTCTATGTCCGTGAGGTTCATTATATGCTTAACTTTATATCCGCCATATGTCAAAACTCTTTTTAAAGTGTCCGCGAAAACATATGCCCGATAATTTCCGATATGCGGGTAATTGTAGACCGTTGGTCCGCAAGAATAAAAAGTAACGTTCGGAGGATTTATCGGGGTAAAGGTTTCTTTTTTACGGGTTAGTGTATTATAAAATTGCATTTTGTTTGAAGAATTCGTTTCTGTAAATTGAGATGAGGGTGTAAAGCAGGCTTATGGTCAAAGGACCGATGATAAGGCCAACTGGCCCTAAAAGCGAAATTCCTCCGAGCACGGAGAATAATATCATCAGAGATGGCATCTGTATTTTCTTGCCAACTATAAGCGGGCTTAAAAAATTATCAACCAATCCCACCGCAACTACTGCCCAAATCAAAAGTCCGATAGCGGAGCCTGTGCTTCCGGAATAAAGCAGGAATAGAATGGCCGGAGCTGATACCAGGGCGGTTCCAATCATTGGCAGAAAGGCAGCAACTGCGGCAACTACCCCCCATAAGGCGGGGTTGGGAACATTAAAAATCCAAAGACCTATTCCCATTATAATACCCTGCACCAAGGCAACGAACATGGAGCCTTTTATGACAGCATTTACTGACAAGGCAAGTCTAGAAATTATTTTTTCATCATCCTTGTCTCCTAGTGGGGAAATTAAAACCAAGGCTCTTTTCCATTCTGCGCCGTCCTTTAAGAAATAAAACATTATAAGGAGGACCAGCAAGAATGAGAAAAATCCGGTAAGAGTGGCGCTGAATATACTTGCGATATTATCCGATACGTAGGAAACAAAGGCGGAAGTTTTTTCATTGATATCAAAATTTACAACATCCGGCAAAACATTATTAATTTTTGTTTCAATCGTGTCTAGAAATGGTCTTGCGCTACCTTCGCTTACAACAGTGCGATAAACATCTTGGCTTTGGTTAAAAACAATTGCCCCAATACCAAGAAGAGGTCCGCAGAGAACAAAAATAAAAAGAAGAACAGTTAAAAACGAGGCCAGCCAATTTGGAGTCTTTTTACTTACTAGCCAGGCGTATATGGGATGAAGGACTATGGCAAAAGATATACCCAGGATGAGAACTATCCAAAACGGGCGGAATATCATGAAAGTGAAAATAAGAGTAGCCAATAATAGCCCAAAGAAAAATAATCTTTCTATAGTTTTTGTTTGCATAGGCCTATATTGTAGCAAAAACTTGCCTTTTTGTGAAATATCCTATAATATAAGCCGAGTATGATTAAAACGAAGAAAGATGAATTTGCGGTAATATTTACAGGTGGCAAACAATACAAGGCATCCGTTGGGAGCGTCCTTTCTATTGAGAAAATAAAGGCTACCGGCAAAGAAGACTATAAGAAGGGGGACAAGCTCTCTTTTGAGCAGGTTCTTCTCGTTGATGACGGCAAAGACACAACCATTGGAACTCCATATATTGACGGGGCAAAAGTAGACGCAGAAATCGTAGAAATAGGCAGAGCTCGAAAAATTCTAGTTGTAAAATACAAGCAGAAATCCCGATACCTCCGCAGAAACGGCCACCGCCAGCCATTCTTTAGAGTAAAGATTACTTCTATAAAATAATTTAATCAACTTATAACTACATGGGAGAACCAACAGGTCTAGAACACCCTTCCCGTAAAGCAGAGACGGAAACTCAAGTAGAGCTTGGTAACAGGCAATCATTAGCTCTATCAGAAGCTAGGGGTTTTTTTGTGACAGCAAATTTAGAACATTTAACTTCAGAGCAAATTATAAAAGGTTTAGACGATATCAAGATTTTACAAAAAGAAGCAAAATTCCGTTTAGTTGAGCAAATAACCCGTAGAGCTGTTGCATATATGAAAAAAGAACTCGGATTAAATGTAACAAAAGTCGCAAGAACGCCAATGCATGAAACTGGTCACACTGTTTTTTTTGAAAAAAATATTGACGGGGATACTCCAAAGGAGTCTAAAGAAACAACCAACAAAAGGATTGCAAAACAAGTTGAATTAAATTTAAAATCGGAATTTTATAAAATTCAAGTATTTGGTTCAGATCGTTACGGTTTGGAAATAACCATTGATTGGCGGGACTAGTTTCTACTGCCTATTTTTTAACGCATTTTTTAGAGTATCGTTGTCCGAGTATTCCAGCTCGGTGCCGGTGGAAAGGCCTTTGCCTAGTGAGGAGATTTTTATATTATTCTTTTCACATGTTTCCTTCAATTGTTCCCGGACATATTGGTCTGTATGCTCGCCTTGTGGACTGATGGAAAAAGCCAGAATAATTTCTTTTAGCTCTGAGCTTCCTAAAATTTTCTTTTTTAATTCTTCAATGCGCACCCGGCTTTTCGTGTTTTTTTCCACTATAGGAACGAGTCCGCCCAAGATGAAATATTTTCCGCCATATACGCGGCTTTTCCTTATGCTTTCCAAGTCGGAATCTTTCTCTACTACCAGAAGGGTAGAAGGGTCAGTGTGCGAGTTTCCGCAGATATCGCACAACTTTTCTTTAGTGGAACTTTGGATGAAAAATTTAAAACACTCTTTGCATTGAGCAATCTCTTTTTTTAATTCAAGAATAAGTCGAGACAGGTTTTCCGAGTAAGCTGGGTTGCGAGACATCAGAAAATAAACAAAGCGTTTTGCTTGTCTTTCTCCGATGCCGGGAAATTCTTTAAAGATTTCGGTTAATTTATCAATGATATCCATGTCTTGTGATTTTAAGATAGCTTCTCTCGAAAAGCAATCTATCTGGTAAAGCTTTACCAGCGAACTGCTCGCACCGTCGTGCTGCGCAAGGCTTTTCTTAAGAACTATCTAAAAATCATCGAGTTCTCCGCTAATTTTCGACGGAGCAAATTCACTCAAACTGCTTTTTTCAAGATTTAAGAAAGTGGTGGTTTTTTCGTCGAAATAAAGGTCAACTTTGCCGACCGGGCCATTTCTGTGTTTCTCAATCAATATCTCGGCGATATTTGTTTTTTCAGATTCGTCTCTGCCTTTATCTTCCCGATGAATAAACATCACCACATCGGCGTCTTGCTCTATGGAACCGGAGTCCCTGAGATCGGAGAGTCTAGGTTTGCCTCCGCGGGATTCCACAGCACGAGAAAGCTGAGAAAGAGCCAAAACGGGAACATTCAGTTCCTTTGCCAAGCTCTTTAAGGAGCGGGAAATTTCCGTAACTTGGTTGACCATAGAGTCATAATTTTTAGAAGTGGTCATGAGCTGGAGGTAGTCCACAACTATAAGGTCCAGTCCTTTTTCTGCTTTCAATCTACGGCAGAGGGCTTTCATGCGAACAATGGAGTTACCCGCTTGGTCATCAATGTAAATTTTTGCCTTGGCTAGTTTGTCCAGAGAATCTCTAAGAAGTGAAAAATCTCTGTCCGAAGAAAGATTTCCGGTGCGCAAGTTCCAGGCATTCACCCTCGATTGCGCCGAGAGCATCCTGTCCACCAATTGCTGAGAAGACATTTCAAGTGAAAATATCACCACTGACTTGTCATGATTTACCGCGGACATACGGGCGATGTCAAGCGCGAGTGTAGTCTTACCCATGGAAGGCCTTGCTGCCAAAATTATCAAGTCGGAATCTTGCAAGCCCGAGAGCATGTTGTCTAAGTCTTTGAAGCCGGTAGGTAGTCCTCGAAGCATACCTTTTGTCTCATGAAGTTTTTCCAGTCGTTCATATGCTTCAGGAAGAGCGTCTTTCAAGTTTACATATTTTTGATTTTTAGGAGAAGACACCACGCTAAACATTTTCTTCTCCGCCATATCCAATATGTCATCCATATGGTCATCGCCTTCTTCAAACGCAAGTTCAGCGACATAGTCTGCCGCTTCAATTAAGCTTCGTAACACATATTTCTTTTGGACGATATCCGCGTAGTGTTTGACGTTTAAAGAAGAAGGCACGAGGTTGACCATTTCTGCCAAATATTGATTGCCTCCAACGGCCTCTAGAAGTTTCTGTTCCGTGAGTTTAGTTGAAAGAGAAAGCATATCAATGGGCTCATTTTTAGAAGCTAAGTCAAGCATTGCTCGAAAAATCATTTTATGTTTTTCAACGTAAAAAGAATCCGGGCTTACCATGTCTTCCACTTCTTGCACCGCGTCTTTCCGAAGCATAAGAGAACCGAGCACTGCTTGCTCGGATGGTATGCTTTGCGGTGGGATTCGCAAGGCGTTATTTCTAGAGTTGTTTTTTGCCATGAAGTTATTCTATCACGGGCGAATTTTTATGAAAGGGGCGCAAAAAGGCAAAAGTTGGTAAGGGTGTTATTAAAATGTGGAGAATCATGATAATATATTTATATGGCTAAAAAGGTATTTTTATCGGGTATTCAGCCTTCGGGCAGGCCTCATTTGGGGAATTATTTCGGCATGATGCGGCAGCTTTTGGCGCAACAGGAGGATTATGACGTCTATGTCCTAATAGTGGATTATCATGCAATGAAATCAGTCCGAAATCCAAAGGAAATGAAAGACAATATTATCGGTGTGGTGCTGGATTATTTGGCTCTCGGCTTGGACCCTAATAAAGTAACTTTTTTCAAACAAAGCGATGTTTCTGAACACACTGAGCTGTGCTGGATATTTGACACGATTACATCTATGCCATATCTGATGCGGGCTCACGCATTTAAAGACGCCGAGGCAAAAAATAAAGGAATAGACGTGGGCACCTTTAATTACCCGATGCTTATGGCCGCGGATATCCTTCTTTATGAGCCGGACATTGTGCCGGTGGGAGCCGACCAAAAACAGCATATAGAAATTGCGCGTGATACCGCGGAGAAATTTAACCGGACATTTGGCGACACTTTTAAGCTTCCCGACGTTATGACTGTTGAGGAAGTGGCTATAGTTCCGGGAACCGACGGACGCAAGATGAGCAAAAGTTACGGCAATACGATTCCGCTTTTTGCCGAACACGAAGAAATCAAAAAATCGGTAATGAGTATAGTCACCGATTCTAGCGGTGAACTCCCTCAGAATGTATACGCCATACATAAACTGGTTCGTTCGGAAAATGAACTAAAGAAAATATATGAAGAAAAAGCAGGGAAATACAAAGAGCTTAAAGAGTTGCTCATAGAAGATATCGAGAAATTTATAGCGCCACTGCGGGAGAAAAGGAAAGAATTTGAAAAAGATATTCCGAAAGCGCTCGCAATCCTAAAATCTGGTGGAGAAAAGGCTAAAAAAGTGGCTTCTGCCAAAATGGATGAAGTGCGTGAAAAGATAGGCGTGAAGGTTTATTAAGTTTTTTACTCATTAAACTTTAGTGTTTTAGTATACTGACGAGGAGCGGGTAAAAACGTAAACAAAATGAAAAACAATCACGAGTTGTATAAAAAAGAGGTTGTGGAAGTTATTCACCAAATTGCCAAAGACAAAAATCTTTTAGCAGATTTTATAAAAGAAATACTTACTCCTAGGGAATTTGAAAATATTAGCGTCCGCTGGCAAATAGTGAAGCGCCTGGAAAGAGGGGAGCACCATCAGGCCATAGCGGAAGACTTGCATTTAGGTGTAGCAACCGTTACTCGCGGGTCTCGTGAAATGCGCAAGAAAGATGGAGGCTTCCGCCGGGCCTTAAAAGTTATCCACAGGTAGGCATACTACAGCCTTGCTTTTACTTTTTATAAATACTAGCATACTAGTATGAGGATATATAGAAATTCCAAATTAAAAAAGTTATTAACTGAATCCTGGTGGAGCGGAAAGCTTTCAGCTTTTGCGCTATTCTGTTGATTTCTTTGCCTCACTAAATCTTTACAAAGAATCCATTAAATGGCGCAAGAGCGCCATTTGTTCTTTGACAGGCCTATGTGGTAGTAGAGGCGTTAGTCAATTTAGTAAACCCTTAACTTCATGAGGAGAGAAAATGAAATACCTTGAATCGCTTGTTCCCAGGGGTCACTCTTTCAGGCTTAGCGATGAGCTGTTTATGATAAGCAAGTCCGAGCTGGATGTCTTGATTAGCCTCGGACCTGCCGTAAGTAAATTCATGACGGCTTCTCAAGCCATTATTCAAATGGCATTGCTCGACCTGGATTTATCGGCAAGATGGAAAAGAGTCCGGGAGCTCCTTTTTACCGACATCAACGCTCAATACAAAAAAACTCTTCATCTTCATCCGCAGCGAAACTCGCGAGTCACCAGGGTGGATTTCATGGTGGACCAAAAAGGGGAATTCAAAATTGCTGAAATTGACCCCCTAAATAAGCATGGTCTCGGGTTCGCGCTTGCGTGCAGAAACGAGAGCGGCAACGGTGATAGGCAGAAAATCCTGTCATATTTTGGGGAGCTTATGCACAACTACGACGAGATGTGCATTATTCTTTCCCCAAAAGATAAATTCTTTACCCTGGAGCAGACTTACTTCGCCGCCAAGCTAAGCGAAAGCACGGGCAAGCCGGTTTCTGTGATTTCAGGCGAAGACCTCGAAGAATTGAAGAGAAAGGCTCTCAGCGAGAGATGCTGTTTCCTCGATTGTCCCGTGTTGGATAACGAGACAGCAAACGAGGCACTAATCAAGGTGTTCGTGTCCTCTCCAAAAAGGTTCATTATCCCTCCCAAGCACTGGATGGGTAATAAGTCTTTAATGGCTTTTGTTCACGACAACGAATCCGGGGTCTCTGGACTTCTAGAGCTTCTACTCGATACTGCTGCTCTCAAAAAGATGAAGTTCCATACGCCGCCTACTTTCGTAGGCGAACCCTGGGATGACGACGCCCTTGTCATGAAAAAGGTGATGTCGTCGGGGGCAAAAGGTGTTTTCTTTGAAGGGAGAGTTTCTGATCGAGACGTTATCTATCAGAGATTCGTGCCTCAAAGAACGTATTTGCTGGATGGTAAGAATCAATTCATCCGGCTGGCGGCGCACTATGTAGGGTCCCGTCTGGCGGAGCTTACGGTTACTGCCTCGGAAAAAATTCCCGTACACGGCAACTCTTCATCAATTAACTACCACGTAGGGCTGAAAACAGACTAAGGGGGCATCATACCTAAGGGGTGGACTCGTTTTTATACGACCCATCCCTTACTATTTCAATTCAGATTTTTAAAAATTTATTAAATGTAATAATATTAAATTATGAAAATATATTTTTTACGGCACGGGAAAACACAGCTTAATAAGGAAAAGCGCACAAGCGGACATTTAGATGTGCCTCTGCTAAGCGAAGGCAGAGAGGAAGCAAGGAAGGTATTTAAATTGGAACAAGAAAAGTTTGATATCATATACTCATCTGACCTTATCCGTTGTCAGGAAACTTCCGAAATTATAAATGAAAAACTAAAATTACAAATTATATATGATATTCGTCTGAGAGAAAGAGATTTTGGCACACTCGCCGGAAAACTAATAGACGAATTGGGCTCAGAGCTGATGGAGAGAGAAAAGAACCAGCAATACGATTATCGTCCTTTTGGTGGCGAATCGGTCGAAGATGTTAGAGTCCGTGTTCTAACATGCATTCGTAGTATTATTGGGAATAATAAAAATAAAAGAGTTTTAGTTGTTACTCACGGCGGGGTCATTCGATTATTGCACAATCTTGTAAACAGTGAAGTAAAGGAAAATATAATAAACGGCTTTTTATACGAATTTGATTTCCCAGATTACAACAAGAACTAACTTCGTGTTTTCCACAGGCGGTTGCACTTGCTTACATTTGTGCTATAATACAAAGGTAATGAAAAATTTACAGCCAAAAGCCAATATTTCCGCCAATAGCTATTTCTTCTTTTTTAGCTTTAGCCCTAACCTTAGAGGCCGGATATTTGCGCTGTAAAAAAGAATCCAACTAACTTACAACTCAAACACCCGCTCTCTAAGGCGGGTGTTTTCGTTTAACGAAAACAAAACGTGTTCTTTGTCAAAAAAATAACAACTATCTTAAGAAGAAGGAGTAAACTTATGGCAAGACGTCTTCCGAAGGTCATTGCACAAGCGATTCGTTCTGAACTCGGCATTGCAAAGAATGCTTTGCCGGAGAACATTCCCTGGGAAAAATCTGAGGGAGGCTGGTGCTGGACTTTTCGATTTCCAGATCCACACTTCCACAACAGGGCTGAATCCGAAGTCACGATCCGGGTATTCAACGGGTCCTCTGAGGTTCATATCAGGGACAGCAACAAGCGCTCGTGGTCGGGGTGGCTTCCGAGTCATCTTTGCCCTACCTCGTAGGGGAGCGGTTTCTGAACCGTAAAACCAGACGCCGATCTTTGTCGGGCGAAAATAGACAGAGGAAATAAGGGGGCAGTCTTCGGACATAAGACCCCTTTTTCTTTTTGCATTTGATTTTACAAATAAATATGTTACTATATAAATATAGCCTTTGAACCAGATGACACTGGGGAGGCAAGGGAAGAAAACCTTTGGTTATTAGACCCCTTCGTTTAACCACGTTACGGTTATAATTAAGTAAAAAGTAGGGTGGCACCGCGAGCAAAATCGCCCCTGCAAATTTATCAATAAAGATAAGTTTGGAGAGGCGATTTTGTTTTTTGTGCTATTATTAAACTAATTAGAAATAAAAATGAACCAAGAAATTAAATTAGAATACATACATTTATGCGACTTCGCATCCCCAGCCCCTAGCGGAAAAGTTAATCTTTTGGGAATTTTCGATTCCTTTTTAGCCACAAAAGCTCCTGATTTTTATGTGGTAGTTAAAATTATTAACGCGGAGCCTCAAAAAGAGTACAAGATTTCGTTTGAAGTTGTTTCAGTAAATGATAATAAAAGAATTTATGTAGATCAGAACCCTATTCAAATTCCTTCAACTAACACCAACTCAACTTTTAATATTCTACAATTAATTAAAAATTTAGATTTTCTAAGCTTCGGAACCTACAAAATTACAGCTTTAGTGGACGGCAACCCTATAGGATATAAACAACTAGAAGTTAAAAAATCCTAAATTAAATATATGGAAAATTCACGCGACGAAAGCTTAAAAACATTTTCTATAGGCTACTTAACAGAGTCCTCCTCCTCTGTTTACAGTTCTTCTTATCCTAAAATAAAAGTTCTTGGAAGAATTCTGATTAATGATTTACGAAACCATATTGATACGGAAGTAACAATCAAAGGGTGGATAAACATACGACGCGACCAAGGTAAAATGGTTTTTTTCGATTTTCGCGATAGTTCTGGATTTATTCAAGGCGTTGTTTTGCCTAATAGTGGTGCTTTGGAAGTTGCAAAAATAGCTAGACCTGAATGGGTGGTAGAAATTACTGGAAAAGTTAGCAACCGAATAGGAAAGACGATAAACACCAACATTCAAAATGGGGATATTGAACTACAAGTTTCCTACATCAAAGTGTTAAATGAAGCTAACACGCCATATTTTGAAATCAACACAGAAGGCTACGAGATAGGGGAAGAGCATAGGCTGAAATACAGGTATCTGGACTTACGCAGGTCGCGGATGCAGAAAAATATCCGCCACAGGCATAAAGTCGTTAAATTTATCCGGGATTACCTGGACAAAGAAAATTTTATTGAAGTTGAAACTCCGATATTAACCAAGTCTACTCCCGAGGGCGCGCGTGACTACATAGTGCCTTCCAGGCTTTGGCAGGGGACGTTTTACGCCCTTCCGCAATCACCGCAGCAGTACAAACAGCTTTTGATGGCTTCCGGCGCCGAAAAATATTTCCAAATCGCACGCTGTATGCGGGACGAAGACACTCGGGGGGACAGGCAGCCGGAGTTTACTCAGCTGGATATGGAAATGAGTTTCGTGGATAGAGAAGACGTAATGTCTCTGAACGAAGCGCTTTTGATAAACATAGTGCAGACTCTTTACCCCGAGAAAAAAATCCAGGAAATTCCTTTTCCGAGGATTACCTACAAGGAGGCGATAGAAAAATACGGGACCGACAGGCCGGACTTCAGGAAAGACAAGGATGACAAAAACCTTCTGGCTTTTTGCTGGGTTATCGATTTTCCTTTTTTCGAACGCACGGACAAGTCGGATAACGCGCAGACGGAAGGCGAGTGGACCTTCACCCACAATCCTTTTTCCCGCCCGCAAAACGAACATATGGAAATGCTGATGGGCAAAAAAGACATCGGGGACATTTTAACCACTCAATACGACGTGGTTCTAAACGGCTCGGAGATAGGGGGAGGCAGTATCAGAAACCACGAACCGGAGGCTCTCAGAAAAGTTTTTGAGATTATGGGCTATTCATCCGAACGCATTGAAAAAAACTTCAGCCACATGCTGGAAGCCTTGGGTTCTGGCTGCCCGCCACACGGAGGCATCGCCTGGGGGTTTGACCGGCTGATGATGCTTCTCGAGAACGAGCTAAACATACGGGAAGTGATAGCCTTTCCAAAAACCGGCGAAGGCAAAGACCTGATGATGAATTCACCGTCTGAAGTTTCCGAAAAACAGCTCAAGGAGCTTGGCATCAAACTTGGTAAGTAAAGTATTACGTAATGCATTACATATTATCAGGTAAGGTGATAAGAGGGGATGGATACGGCAGAAAGATAGGATTCCCTACGGCTAATTTGGAAGTTATAGACCAAGAACTTCCACCCGAGGGAGTTTACTCGGGAGAGGCAATGTTGGAAAATAAAAAATATAAGGCGGGCATAGTGATAGGGCCGGGTGATAAGGTTGAGGCGCATCTGATAGGGTATAATGGAGATGCTTATGGTAAAAATGTTACTTTGGAAATAAATAAATTCCTGAGAAATTATATAAAATTTGAAACGGAAGAGGCGCTTATTTTACAAATTAAAAAAGATATAAGTCTATGCTAAAAATTTATCAAGGTCCTGTGTTTATTATCATCGCGGCGTTACTTTGGGCTTTTGACGGACTCATTCGCCAGCACTTGTATTCGCTGCCGCCAATCACAATAATTTTCTTCGAACACCTAATAGGACTCCTTATTTTGTCTCCGTTCGTATTTAAATATATTTTTAAGACAAAATTATCTGGGCGCGATTGGGGGCTTGTCATTTTGATAGCAATTCTAAGCGGTCTTTTCGGCACGCTCTGGTTTACTACCGCGCTAGGAAAGGTGCATTTCATTACTATCTCTGTGGTGTTCCTCCTCCAGAAGTTACAGCCGATTTTTGCCATAACCACTGCGAGAATTTTCTTGAAAGAAAAACTGGACAGCAGATATATAAAATGGGCGGTTCTGGCAATCGTTTCAGCTTACTTCGTTACGTTCCCAAATGGAGTCGTTAACCTGGAAACCGGGGAAGGCACCGCCATAGCCGCGCTTTACGCCCTCGGAGCGGCTTTCGCCTGGGGGTCTTCTACCACTTTTTCCAAAATGCTTTTAGGCAAAATTGATTTCAAGGTGAGCACCTTTTACAGATTTCTGGTAACCGTGGTTGTGGCATTACCTGTTTTGTATTTATTTGGGAGAGGAGGGGAAGCGGGTTCTCCAAGTATTTTAGTTCCATCCATCTCACAGTTTGGATTCTTGGCGATTATTGCTTTGTCTACCGGCATGGTGGCGCTTCTTATATATTACAAAGGCCTCGCGAAAACTCCGGTGCATATTTCAACCATTCTGGAACTAACTTTTCCTTTCATCGCGATATTTTTAGATATGATAGTAAACGGCACGGCGCTTTCCTTGTCACAGTGGGTTGCCGCCGTAATCCTGGTATTTAGCATCTATAAAATTTCTCGTTTACGGGAAAGCTTCTCTGTTGTAATCTAGTAATTTTTAATTCTTTGGAAGGCTTAGAACTTTTACTAAGCCTGCGTCTACTCCGCCTAAAATCGCATTGGTGGTAAAAATCTCATTACACTTGCTTCCGAGCAACTTTTCTGGGATTTTCTCCCCGCAAAATACTCCATGCGTGGCGCCCACGATTATTTTCTTGGCGCCCTTAGCCTTTAGGTGTTCTGATGCCCGCATAATTGTTCCGCCGGTAGCTATTATGTCGTCTAGGATACAGACATTTTTTCCTTTCACATCCAAAAGCTCATTTAATTTGTTTTCCATGTTTACTTTCGTTTCCACTTCGCCCTTTTTTATACGCACACGTTTCTTGTGAAGAGAATATCCTTCGGCATTTTCAGTGAAATAAGAAGAACCTTGGTCAGGAGAAATAACGATAAATTTTTCCTTGCCGAAATATTTCCTGGCGTAGCCCATTAGCTGTTTGCCCGCGGAACAGTTCTCAATTTTAAGTCCGCTTCTGGTGAAATTCCCCGGCTTTGGCAGAAAGTGGCAGTCGTAAGTAATTAATTTTTTAACGCCTCGAGATTTCAGAAGTTCGCATATAACATTTGCGCTTATAACGTCGCCCACCTCGTGTTCCTTGTCTTGGCGGGCGTAGGGGAGGTAAGGCACAAATAATTCAATTTGGCTTGTTTCTTTTTTAACCCGAGACAAGATAAGTAATAGCTCAAAAAGCCTCTTATCCGGTTCTGGGAACATTCTGTGATAGATAGTTACTTTTTTATTTTTTAGAGATTTTACTTTCGGGATAAATACATAAGATTCGGTGTCGGGAAAATGCTTGATGATAATGTTGGGTTTGCCGAAGGAAGCTGCGTAAGGAGTTATTAATTTATGCATATACGGGTATTGTATAAAACCCCACCGAAATACACAAATTGACGTCTCGGTAGCTGTCTGGTAATATATGTTTGTGAGTAAATTATTCAAAAATTTCGGAAACTATTATATCTGCCCAGCGGGACGGAACTTTTTGCGTTAATATTTTAAAATACGCAAAAAACCGCCCTGCTGGGCGGTTTTTTGTTTCTAAATTATCATATTAATTTGTAAAAAATGAAATTAAAAAATAGGAAGAATAAAAGTATTTTCAGGAAGTTTTCTAAAAAAGAACATGAAGTTTGGGGTATCTTATCGGAAAGGCGACTAAAAAGCTTAAAAGATAATGCTCACCCGATGCACAAGAAAGGGTGGAGAGTATTAAACTTAAATACAAAAAGGATTCCGGACTTTCGAGAGATAAACAAAAAACTAAAAAAACTTACCGGCTGGCAAGTGGCTAGCACGGGGGTGCAATACGAAGAAGACGGGCCTTGGATTTCCAGTCTGGCCGAAAAGAAAATTAGAGTCACCGAATACATCAGAGACAAGAAAGATTTGGATTACACACCCCTACCGGATGTTTTTCACGACGCCTTTGGTCATTTGCCGTTCTTGGCGGACGCGCAATACGCTCGCATTGCGCATAAATTTGGTTTGGCATACATACAAGCTGAAACAAAAGAAGACAAACTAAAAATTGCAAACAATTGGTGGTATGGGATTGAGTTCTCTTTCATAAAAGTGCGAGGTAAGGTGAAGGCTCTGGGAACCGGCCTGATATCTTCGGAGGGGGAGTTGAAGAATGCTTTGTCCGACAAGGTGGAAAAATTGCCTTACGATGCGGAAATGGTAGGGAAGATAGACAGAAGCGCTCACAAATTTCACGACAAGCTTTTCATGTTGGAAAGTTTGAATCAACTAGAAGACATTGTTGATTCCTGGTTAAAGTAGTATCATAAATTTATGGATGACCTATTAAATCAAAAATGTGTTCCGTGTGAAGGGGGGATTATGCCTTTTGACAAAGGAACGGCGGAAAAATATCTATCCCGTATTTCGGGGTGGATGCTTGATGAAAAAGCGCAAAAGATATCCAAAGAATATAAATTCCAGGATTTTATTGGTGCGGTAAATTTCGTGAACCATGTGGCGGAAATAGCCGAATCCGAAGGGCATCATCCAGATATCAAAATTAATTACAACAAAGTTCTGCTTGAGCTATCCACTCACGCCATTGGCGGATTGTCGGAAAATGATTTCATATTGGCCGCGAAAGTGGATGCAAGTAAATAAGAAAAAATAAAAAAAGGGCGTAGTAGTTGTGTTCCAAACTTGCTACGTCCTTTTTGCGTGATGGTCCGTGGAGTGATCAAAAGTCGATGTTTTCCTCGAAACAATTCTCACACCACGGAAGAGGCCGTTGTCCTTCGGCGTCGATGCTGTCCTCGAACCGGGGGAGTCTCCATTTGTGCTTGCCTGTGAGCGATTTTTCACACAGGAGACGCGCCCGCCTTTCTTTCTCCACTTCCAGGGCTTGGAGCATGATCATGCCCCAGCAATGATTGTGGTCCTGAAAAGGTTCGATGACCGCTAAAGTCTCTTTACGAGTAAGGAACAAATCCGATGCTTTCATGCTTTCTCCTTTTGGGTTCGGAAAAGAACTGGGTTATATTTAGCATTTTGGCGTTTTTCCCAAAATGCCCATTCTTTATCTCCGTGAGAAAAGTGCCACCATTCTCCGTTGAAGGGGACAAAGCCACTTTCCATCATTGCCATCCTGAGATAGAGGCGATTTTTCCGTTGAAGTTCCGTGAGCTGAGTGGAAAAAGTGGTAATCTTTTCAGGGTCGCGAAAATCCGAAATTTTCGTACCCATGTCCAGCTCTTGGCCTTCTGCGTTAACCAGCGTGAGGTCTACTGCGCCCCCAGTCAGGTGTCCAGCAACTTCTGGAACTGCGATGAAGTTGTGTGTTAGGGAATACAGGTCCTCTTCCGACATACCCGCGTTTTCTTCGTCCCTCCGCAGCTTCTCCAACATTTCGTAGAACCGGCTTTCCTGCACCCGCGGATGGCGGTAGCCGTACACCACCAGCAGGAACATCGAGAGAAGTCTTAACTGGCCTGAGGCCATTATCAGTCGCTCAGCCACGTTTTGGCGGACAAAAATTTCGCTACCCGTGTATTCCTGCATCTCGGGGCGAGGCCTTGTTTGGAACAGGTCGTTTAAGGACACCATACTTTCCTTGGCTGTGAAGCTGTCGGCGTCTTTGATTGAGCGAACGTCTTTCCAAGTAACAATTCTTTTTTCCAGCATGTCCATATTCTCCTCCTTGTCGAAGAACTGTCAGGTGTTGCAAAACGCAAAACCCCTTCCGCTGGGAAGGGGTTAGCTTCAAAATTTATTTTTAAGCGTGGATACGCGAAGACAACCCTTTCCCAACCGAAGTTTTGGATAGGGGATGGTGAGTTGAAAGTCTGGAAAGAACCAAGCGATATCCGCCTAGCGAGCCCTTGAGCCATTTGGAAATACGAGCGATGGTAGTGGAAGATAGGCCTGTAGACTCACTAATAGCATTGTATTGAACGTCTTCCGCAAGCAAGCGTGCAGTTTCCAGGCGACTGGAGAATTCTTTTATTTCGGCCGGAGTCAAAAGGTCGCGCATAAAACGCTTGGTTTCATCGGAATTTTTTAAAGCCAAAATAGCTTCCACCAGCTGTCTGTTGCTTTTGGTGGTCCAATCCAAGTTTTTGTTTTTCTTAGCTGCTTTTTTCATATATACTCCACTTTACTAAACTAAAGTGTTTTAATCAAGTAAAGTGGAAGGGTAGGGTGTGGATAACTTTACTTAACTAAAGTGGTGGGGGAATTGTCTAGCTAGTGTAGCATATTCGAATTCTTGAAATTTTTAAACTGCGTAAAAACGCCATACTTGAGGTATAATGAAAATATGAGCGTCCCAGCTTCTAGCCAACAAGGAATTTCCAAAGAGCAAATTGAATATTTTATAACTTGGGCTAAGCGCTTGGTGGATGACGATGCCGTTGTGGAGAAAACTCCTCATGGGGATGAAGCACTGGTATATAAGGTGGATAGTAAAAAAGGAAATTACTTTCTTAAAATAAAACCCGGTTCAAAATCTACAAAGGAGCTAGATCGACTAAAGTGGTTTAAGGAGAAGCTGCCGGTTCCAGAGGTTGTGGGTGCGGTGGAAAAAGATGGTTCACGAGCTATGCTCACGACGGCGCTTCTAGGGAAAGACCTTAAGGAGCTTGCCCAAGAGTGGCCTGCGGAGAAAGTTGTTGAAAAACTGGTAGAAATTTTGCACACATTCCATAGTGTGGATGCAAAGAGTTGGCCGTTTGATGAGCCGGCATTCGGCAAGATTATTATTCACGGGGATGCATGCTTGCCCAATTTTATATTTAACAAAGATAATTTTTCAGGATACATTGATTTAGGGGGCGCGGAATTGGGGGATAGAGATGTTGATTTAGCTACCGCCATTTGGAGCTTGGAATACAACTTGGGTAAGGGTTACGGACTTCAGTTTTTACAAAAATACGGATATGAAAATCCCACCGAAGAAATTGTAGAAAAACTTTGCCTGTCAGAAGAAGCCCGCCAGCGTGAACTAGGATTTTTATGAAAAATGTAAAACTTTTATCTAGATGATATACTAATAATATGGACAAAGAGCGTAGAATAGTAGACCTCACTCATGAGCTTTCCCCCGAAATTCCTTTTTGGAGCGGAAAAAGCGCTTTTGAATTGGAAATTAAAACTGACTACAAAGACTGCACCCCTCCAGATACTTTTCGAACGAATAAAATAAATTGTGCAGCAGGCATAGGTACTCATATTGATTCCCCTGCGCATGCAATCGAAAATGGGCGGACTACTGACAAATTAACCCTGGAAGAATTGGTAGTGGACTGTGTTGTTGTTAATGTTAGCAACGAGGCAAGTGAAGATTATATGATTATGCCATCAGCGGTAGAGAAATTCGAAAAAGACTACGGACAAATACCATCTGATTCGTTCGTGATTTTTTATACCGGCCGGGATAATCTTTGGGAAATCCCCGAAAAATATAATAATAATTATAAATTTCCGGCTGTCCATATTTCTACGGCGGAACTGCTTTTAAAGAGGGATGTTGTAGGTATAGGAACTGATACTTTGTCTTGCGATAGGGGAGACGCAGGCTTTCCGGTACATAGAGCTATCCTGGGCGCCGACAAATACTTGGTTGAGAATATTGCTAATGCCAAAATGCTTCCAGCCACAGGGGCAAAAATTTTCGCTTTGCCTATGAAGATCAAAGATGCCACAGAATCACCTTTAAGATTAATAGCTTTAATATGAAAACATGAAAGTTCACATCATAATGCATGAAAGTTTTGAAGCTTCGGCGGCTATTGAAACATGGGCGGAAGGCAGGGGACACGGCGTTACTTATACTAGGCTATATGCCGGGGACTCTTTCCCCGCAGAATGTGATTTTGATTTTTTGGTTGTTATGGGCGGACCGCAATCTCCGGCGACCACACTGGAAGAATGTCCACATTTTGATGCTCAAAAGGAAATTGCATTTATTAAAAAAGCTGTGGAACAAAAAAAGATATTGCTTGGGGTGTGCCTGGGCGCGCAACTTATTGGCGAGGCTCTAGGGGCACACTTTGACCACAGCCCGAATAAAGAAATTGGTGTTTTCCCGATTACTCTTACCGAAGACGGCAAGCAAGATCCGATATTTTCCACTTTTCCTGAAAAATTCTTGGTTGGTCATTGGCATGGAGATATGCCGGGGCTTACGTCTGAATCAAAGATTCTCGCAACGAGCGAGGGCTGTCCAAGGCAGATTGTTCGCTACGCACCTAATATTTACGGATTTCAATGCCATTTTGAATTTACGCCGGAAGCAATTGAGGGAATGATACAAAATAGCACAAGCGAACTTGAGCAACTGAAGGGTTTACCTTACGTCCAAACTCCAGAGCAATTAAGGGTAAATGATTACTCTGAGATGAATAAGTTTCTTTTTAATTTTTTAGATAAAATAGTTAAATAAAATTATGTCAACAGACTATAATTCAAAATTAATAGCTAGTTTATATGAAGAGACGGAGGAAGAGAAAGCCTCAGAAATAGCTGACGAAATGCTCGAAATTGGAGATGCTATTTTTATACAACCTTTATACTCGGCTTATAAAAAATTCTTCCAAACTAGCATGTCTCACTATTTCGTGCAGGATATATCCAATTTTAAAAACCCGGAAGCCACAGAGATATTGAAGAGTATTGCTCGGGAAGGAAAAGAATCAGGGTTTAGTTATTGCTTGAGTCACTTCATAAAAATTGAATTATATGAACTATGGTTAATAGAAAAAACTTACAGTCTTGTTTTTTCTGAGATAGGTTCAAAATACCCAAATGTTTATTCTCTTGAGACTTATTTAGAATATTTACGTAAAGCAAAGTCACAATTGCCCTTAACAGATATGCTCAGGGTATATTTTGAAGATAGTACTAAAAGAATTGACCTAAAAACTGTGATTTTAAAATTTTTATTAAAAGAAAATCCGGCAGATAACCTTACGTACTACCTTGAAAACTTCGAAAAGATTAAGGGGGATAAGTCAGAAATTATTTTAGCAAAAGAAATAGTTGGGTGGAAAGGTTCAATAATAAAAGCTTTGAAAGAAAAAATAATGAAAATTGGATCTCCCTACGCAAAAGAAATAATCGAAGATGAAATAAAAAAAGAAAAAAAAGAGCAAGAACAAGAGCAAGAAAAAAAGGTTGAATCAAATACGATGGTTTATTCTAATGCAGATATTGTAAGTGAAATTTACGATCTAAGAAATTTGATTAACGTCCTCTCTTTAGATAATAAGGATTTTGCATTTGCTCTTTTTCCTGACTCTGAAATTTTATTTTCTCAAATAAAAACTGCACAAACTAAAGCCGACTTAGATTCATATTGCATCGAACTTAGATCTTTCCTAACTTTGTTTAACAAAAATATAAATAACCACGGGCTAGATTATGTAGCAGCGTCTAAGTTGATTGCTAACACGACTGAAGATCAGATGAGGACCCCCTTAAACCAACTAGAGTTATATATGACTACAAAAAATAAAACTATTTCGGAAAAACTATTTGGGCTTAGAAACCTTATTTTTATTGTTAATAAATTTGCTCATCCCGATGACCAAGAAGGTTTAGTAGATTCTTTACAAAAAATTGGCCTTATTGATTTTTATAAAAATAACGATTGGTCAGGTCTTCATAGAAAAATATTAGAAGTCTACAGAGATTCGTTAGTAAAAATTAGGGAATCTCTCTCATAGCCACATATTAATTTTTTGCTTTTAGAAATTTCTCAATTATTTTTCCGTCTCTTTTGAGCCAGGCGATGTTGCCTTCAAGGCGTTCAAGGACTTGGTCTATGGCGCGTTTGGCGCCGGGGGCTTTGTGGGTCTGGAAGAATTGCTTGAAGGATTTCAAGTGTTTGGTTTCAGCGCTTCCGCCTATAGCTTTCACGGCGCTTGATAGGGTGAGTCCACCTTCACCGTAGCGAGAGACAAAAGTTTTCCAATTCTTTTTCATAAAATTCCACCAAATGTCTCGTCCTATAGGATTGGCACCCACATTAGACAGGATGCCGATGCTGTCTTGCTGGCGGACGTGGGGAGACATGGCAAATTCACAGGCAAGCTGTAATATTTTTGGATTTTGGAAATCTCCCAAATTACCCCCTATGCGGTTCTTCTCTTCGTGGAGAGTTTCCTTTTTATACATCTTTACCAGCGTTTCGTATTCTTTCATATCTCCCCAGGTGGCGATAATGGAATATATTGCTCCCCGAATGTCTGGAGAAATGTGCCCGCCTTTTTGCAAAGATAAAAATTTCTTTCTGGCTTCTGAAATTACTTTCTTATCTCCCGCACGTCCCGCCCGAGAAATCGCCAAAGAGCGGAGGAGGATGTCCGAATGAGCCTCACCATCCTTGCTCTGCCAACCCAATTTCTCTACAAGAGGGGAGAACAATTGTCGAGAAAGAGCGTCCAGCTTATTCACCGCATTCTGCGGGACCCCGCCTGAGGCGGTGGCTTTGGATTTAGAATGAGCCAATAGTTGTTCAAAGCGAGCCAGACCGGAAGCAATTTCTACCCATACGGTATAATTATCCTCGTTTTCATACGCAGTTAAAAATTTAAGCGCATCCACCGAAGGCCGGTCACCGGATTCGGCGAGCGCAAATAAGTCGCGGATGATGCCCAGCCTGTCCCGAGCCGGAAGCTCTTTAGTTGAAACAGGTGACACCAACCTTTGAAGCAACGGCTCATCATAGGCGGTGCGGTAGAATCCAACTTCACCGAAATTCATTTTTAAAAAATCTTCGGAAACGAAAGCGAGCGGAACTTGCCAAACAGTTCTCATCTTATTTTTCCTTTTGGAAACAGGGCTGGCGAAAAATCTCTCTTGCGAAATTATTAAGTCTTTGCTTATTTTTATTACGGGATAGCCTGGCTTCTTAGTCCAATCATCCATCATTTTCGCAACCGATTTTCCCGAAACTTTCTCAAACGCTTGCCAAAGGTGCGTAGTCTCCGCATTTTTATAGCTATATTTTTTTAAATAATACCTGAGTCCGTTTCTGAAATTTTCTTCACCTAAATATTCGGCGAGCATGCGAATAACCGAAGCGCCCTTAGAATAGGAAACTGCGTCAAAAATTTCACCTATTTCGTCTGGATGATGGACTTCTACTTCAATGGGATGGGTGCTTTCTAGTGCGTCTAAGCGCAGGGCCCGGCCGAGGTCATCGGTGGCAAAGTGCGTCCAGATATCCCACTTCGGGAAAAGTTTGTCTACCGCAAGGTATTCAATAAACGAAGCAAAGCCTTCGTTTAGCCACAGGTGAGTCCACCATTCCATTGTTACCAGGTTGCCGAACCATTGGTGAGCGAGTTCGTGAGCAACGACAAGCGCTACCCATTGCTTATTGGAAGTCGAGGAGTGTTCTTCATCCACAAGCAAGGCGCTTTCTCTATAAGTTATTGCTCCCCAGTTTTCCATTGCCCCAGACGCGAAGTCTGGGATAGCTATCATGTCCAGCTCAGGAAGAGGGAAAGGGATGTTAAAATATTTTTCGTAAAATTCCAGTGTTTTCACGGCGCATTCTAGGGCAAATTTTGCCTGATGTTTTTTGCCGGCGGTGGTAAACACCCGGACGATGGTGCCGTTCTTAGATTTTCTTTCCAAAAATTCGAAATCTCCGACAATGAATGCGAGAAGGTAGGTAGACATTTTCGGCGTGGGAGAAAACTTAATAATTTCATATCCTGCCTCATGCTCCGCCACGGATATGGGTAGGGTATTTGAAATTGCGGTTTTGCCTTTAGGCACCACCAGAGAAACATTAAAGATAGCTTTTTGCGCCGGTTCGTCAATGCAAGGGAAAGCGCGACGGGCGTCGGTGGCTTCAAATTGGGTTGTGGCCATCACACACTCTTTACCGTCCACGTTGTAACAGCTTCTATAAAAACCACGCATCTTGTCGTTTAAAATTCCGCGGAAAAATATTTTAAGTTTAACTTTACCGGCGGGGAGAAATTCTGGAAATGAAAAGGTAGCTGTCTCGCTTTTTTTGTCATAGGAAATTTTGGCAAATTTTTTTGCTATGTCTGCTGTCTGAATTTCAATTTCCTTGGAGTGAAGAGTTAGGGTTTTTGTTTTTTCTAAAATAGATAGGGTTATGGTCTCAAAACCGGAAAAAGTGAAATTCTCCAAATCGGGTTTCAGCTGTATGTCGTAGTCCATAGGAATGATATTTTTGGACAGGCGGACGCTGTTTCGCTTTATTTTCATAAATACATCTTAGCATAAAGTAAAAAAACGCATAAAAATACAAAGCCCCGTAGAGAGCAACAGGGCTCTGTACGGGGCAGGGTGTGATGTCTTACGAACGGAACCTGCTCCTGGAGAGTTTCTGACCGGTTCGTCTGTCGAGCGAGCCGTTCTGCACCAGCACTTTTGGAGCGTGACTGCAGAATGGACCTGCAGTGATTTCCAACGTGTGCTGGTAGCGCCCTTTGCCGTTACGGACCTTTACTCCGGCCCGTTTGTGGGTCAAGACCACCCCAATCAAGTAGTCCTTGATGGGATGGTCGTGGGAGTGCTGATTGACGGCGAAGATTGCCGCCAACACTTCTCTCCCCGACATGTCGGCTGTCAGGAGTCCCTGGTTCCCCAGGGCGATAATCCTGCTGCCGACTTGCTTGACCCAGGTGTAGTCCTTGCCAGTCCGCTTGGCTCTCTCCAAGCCAGACCGGTGCTTCTTGATGTACTTAGTGAGCGCGCCACGCTCACTCGGTACCGGTGAGTGTTTCTTTGGTGTTCTTCTGCCGAGGGCGATGCCCACGACAAGGACTACCACCCCGATGAATGCAATTACTCCCCAAACCTCAGCAGGCATAGAGCCCTCCAAGTGATTAATTCCATTAATTGTGAAGCCAATTCCCAGGAAAGGGCATGGCGAACGTTTGCAGAATTATAGCATAATAATAGCTCAAAGTCAAGACGACGATGTAACGAAAAATGCTAGTATATAAAGGTGGAAAACCAAACTTACCAAATAAAAATGACCGGCTTTGAGGGTCCGTTCGGACTACTTTTAGACCTAATAGAAAAACGCAAACTTCACATCAACGATGTTTCTTTGGCTGAAGTAACAGAAGATTACTTGAAACATTTGAACACACTAGGCGGGCTTCCTCCTGCCGAGATTTCAAGCTTCGTTCTGGTTGCTTCCACTCTCCTTTTAATAAAGTCCAAATCTTTGTTACCGAATTTAGACCTGACAACAGAAGAAGAAGGGGATATTAAAAACCTTGAAGAGAGACTTCGCCTATATGAACTTTTCACCAAGCTTGGAGGAAATATAAAAAGTGATTTTGGTCAAAACATAATCTTTGCGCCGCAAGAGCGTAAAAATAATCTTCTAGTGTTTTTGCCCGATGAGCAAACCACACCCGACTCCATGATGACCTTCGCTCAAAATGTGCTGGGTGCTATGCCGAAAAAAGTGTTTTTGCCTGAAGTTGAAGTCCGAAAAGTTATAAGCATAGAGGAAATGATAAATAGCCTTACGGAGAGAATAACTAAATCTTTGAAAATGAATTTTAAAGAGTTCAGCGGCAAGGCCGTAACTCGGGAAGAGAAAGTCTTTGTAATCGTGGGGTTTCTTGCTATGCTGGAACTTGTAAGAAACGGGATAATAGACGCTATACAGTCTTCGCACGGGGAAGATATTTTTATAGAAAAGACAGAAGTTGTGGTTGAAGCTACTTATGAATAATGACTTAGAAAAAAAAATAGAAGCCATCCTTTTTTGGAAAGGGGAGCCGGTCGCACTGAAAAAACTCGGTGAAATATTGAAAGTTTCGCCGGGGGAAGTGCTGGAAGCTATTTCGCATTTGAAAGTAACTCTGGAGAGCCGGGGAATAGCGCTTCAGGAAAATAACGAAGAATTTACATTGGGCACGGCGCCCGAGTTTTCTGACCTTTTTGAGAATTTACAAAAAGAAGAACTGAACAAAGACCTTTCCAAGGCGGCGCTTGAAACATTGTCCGTCGTGCTTTATAAAAACGGCGCAAGCCGAGCGGAGATTGATTATATTCGAGGAGTAAACTCAAGCTTCTCTTTACGAGCTCTGTCTATCCGAGGGCTGGTGGAAAAAACCCTGGATCCGAAAGACAGCAGAAGATTTATCTACAAACCAAGCTTTGACCTCTTGTCGTTTATGGGCGTGAAATCGGTGCAAGAGCTACCGGGATGGGAAGAAGTTAATGCTTCCGTAGAAATTGCCGCGAAAAACTTAGAAGAAGAAACTAATAATGAAAGTTCAGGTTAAAACTTGTGTTAACTGCCAACTAGACTTTACGATAGAGCCGGATGATTTCGGATTTTACGAAAAAATAAATGTGCCTGCACCTACATCCTGCCCAGATTGTAGACTGCAAAGACGTCTGGCGTGGAGAAATGATCTTACTTTTTATAATCGCAAATGCGATGTGTGTAAAAAAGAGATAATTTCACTTTATCACCAAGATAAACCACTGACTGTTTATTGCAATAAGTGCTGGTGGAGCGACAAGTGGGACCCGAAAAGTTACGGCCAAGAGATAGATTTTTCAAGGCCATTTTTTGAGCAGTTTAGAGAATTGCAGGACCGAGTGCCGTTGCTCGCAATGTTCAATGATGATGGAGTAGGAAGCGTAAACTGTGAATATACGCAAAATACCACCTTTGCAAAAAATTGCTACATGGGAGCAATGACCTGGAAAAGCGAGGACGTTATGTATTACTATCATATTGCCGGACCAGAAACGAGAGATGTTGTGGATCCTTTAGATATATTCAACTATTCTCAAATTATTTATGATTCAATCTTTCTGGAACACTGCTACAATTGCAAGAATTGTTATTACTCAACTGGTCTTACTGATTGTAATTTTTGCTATGACTGCAAAGGTTGCTCCGATTGTTTTATGTCGGTAAATCTGAGACAGAAAAAATATTGTATTTTAAATAAACAATACACAAAAGAAGAATACAAAAAAATAATAAAAAGCTACCGGTTGGATACTTTTTCGGGTGTGGCGCGGGCTAAAAAAGAGTTTGCTGATTTTCTTTCTATGCAGATAAGAAGATTTGCAAATATTCGAAATTCTGTTAGTTGTACTGGTGATGGAATATTTAATTGTAAGAATGTAAAAAATTCGATATTCGCTAGAGCCTGTGAAAATGTGCGATTTTTTTGGAGAGGCAATGATGTTAAAGATAGTTACGACTTAACTCCGGCTGGGGAAACATCGGAGTGCTACGAAGGCCTAACTCCCGACCATGATTATCGCGTCCTATTCTCAATCTACTCTTTAAAAAGCCAGGAATTGAGCTATGTAGAAAATTGCCATTCTTCCAAGCACCTATTTGGATGTGCGGGCATCAGGCATGGGCAGTATTCTATTTTAAATAAAGAGTATTCTAAAGAAGAATATTTCCAACTACGAGATAAGCTTATTAAACACATGAAAACTACGGGGGAGTATGGGGAATTTTTCCCAGGCTCAATGTCAAATTTTGGCTACAATGAAACAATGGCCCAAGATTATTTTCCTCTAACGAAAGAACAAGCTCTAGCTCGTGGCTTTAAATGGTGGGATAAGATCCAAAAAACTCATGGGAAGGAAACGCTTTCCCACGATCAGATACCAGATTCAATTAACAATATTACTGATGCTATACTTGGAGAAGTGTTCGCGTGTCTTGAGTGTAAAAGAAATTACAAAATTATTAAAAATGAGTTCTTGTTCTACAAAAAACATTTAATACCTATACCTAGAAAATGTTTCTTTTGCAGGCATAGCGATCGTATGAAGTTTGAGAATCCCTGTAAACTCTGGCACCGAAAATGTATGAACGAAGGGTGCATAAACGAATTTGAAACCAGCTATGCGCCAGAGCGGCCGGAAATAATTTACTGCGAAAGTTGTTATAACAAAGAAGTTTATTAGCTACTTTACTTAACTAAAGTAGCTAGAGGAGATTACAGACACTCAGTATTTATGCCGAGGACGTAATTGTTTATCAGATTCAAGTTTTTTACATTTTCTTCTCCCGCAAAACCTTGTAGGTCGATATCGGTAATCAAAGTTTTATATCTTTCCGTAAAATTTTTCGCGAGCGGAAGATAAGACCAATGCCACTTTTCTTCATTGTAGCCAGAAGGGCGAACGAGACTTTTCTCATTGTAGGGCTGGCAAAATCCATAAGTTGAAGCATTTTTAACTAGCCATTCATAAACTCTTTTCCCGTCTTCGGTTTGAAAATAATAGGGGACTGTCATGTTTACGTCTATGTCAGTGCCCCAGTGGTGGCGAGAAGTGCCGGGGACCGAACTGTATTCCAGAATTTTTTCAAATCTTGCTAATCCGTCAGGGATAGAAATGTTTAATTTTTTTCCATCTACCAAGGTAATCCCATTCCACTTGTCGTCCCAAATTTTTTTCTGGGAATCAAAATTTCTGGCAGCTGAAACTATTTGCAAATTTACGCCTTCCTTGCTGGCTGCTTCCGCCATCGCGATAAATGCCCCCAAGGCCTCTTTCCTTAAGTGGGTGTTGTATCCGCTCATGTTATATTTTGCCGGCACAGGTAGAAATTCAACCACTTGGCTAGGAATAAATTTACCAAGCAGGTAAACCTTCTCTGCTTCTTCTTTGGCTTTTCTGCCGGCTTCCTTTTGAGCCAGCTCTTCTTGCAGGGCTTTTTGCGCAAGCAGTTTTTGTTCTTTAATCGTCGAAAGGGAAAAATTAACTATTATTGCTCCTACAACAGCCAATATAATTAAAGAAATTAGGATTTTTGTTGAATTTTTTTTCACTTCCGAACAATAACATATGGATGCATTTTAATCAAAAAAGTCCTATATTATAAGGACAATGAAGGCAGAGACGAAACAATGCCAGAACTGCAAATCGGACTTTACTATTGAGCCGGACGATTTCGGGTTTTATGAGAAAATAAAAGTTCCTCTGCCTACATTCTGTCCGGATTGCAGAAGACAAAGGCGCTGGGCGTGGAGAAACAACATGTCCCTTTACAACCGCCAATGTGAATTATGCGGGAAGGGAGTCGTCTCTCTTTATCATCCAGATTCAGACCTTGTAGTTTATTGCAATAAATGCTGGTGGAGTGACAAATGGGATCCTAAAAGATATGGAGTAAATTATGATTTTTCCAGAACATTCTTTGCTCAATTCCGCGAGCTTGTAAGTAAGGTTCCCCATATGGCTATCGTAAATGATGATGGCATAGCCAGTTTAAATTGTGAATATACGCACGACTGGTGGTTCTCAAAAAATTGCTATATGTGTTTTTCGGGGTGGTATGTGGAAAATGTGATATATAGTTTTTTCGTATTGAAGGGCAAGGATATTATGGATTGTATGAATATACGTTCGGAAAGCAATTGGATATACGACTGCACCCTGACAAGCTTGTCTTATAATTCAAAGTATTTAAATTACTGCCTCTCTTGCATTGATTCTCAATTTTTATATAACTGCATTAATTGCAATAGTTGTTTCATGTGCGTAAATTTAACCAATAAAAAATATTATTTTAAAAACCGACAATACTCAAAAGAGGAGTATGAAAAAATTTTAGAAAGTTACCGGCTGGATACGTTTTCCGGAGTAGAAAAAGCCCGAAGAGAGTTTGATACATTTCGCCTGCCTTATCCCCGCCGATTCTTACATCTTTTTCGCACAGTAAATAGTGTCGGTGACATACTTTCCGATTCTAAAAATACAAAATACTGTTTTGTTACAAAAAATTCCGAGAATTGCAGATACAGCGAATACGCGGGAGACAAAAATAATCCGAACAAAGACTGCTATGACCTCACTCTGTGCGGAGGTGTGTCGGAGTGCTATGAAGGAGTTGTGTTGGACCATTCCCAATTGAATCTTTTCGGACTCTTTTCGGTTAAAAGCCAGGACATACAATATAACCAGCATTGTCACAACTGCAAGCATGTTTTTGGGTGTGTCGGCCTTAGAAACGCGAGCTATTGTATTTTCAACAAGCAATACACAAAAGAAGAATATGAAAAACTTGTGCCACAAATAATAAAACACATGAATGAGATGCCTTACATGGACAAGGTCGGCAACGAATATCGCTACGGAGAATATTTTCCGGCTGAGCTTTCTTATTTTGGCTACAATGAATCTTCGGCAATGGAGCAATATCCGCTTACGAAAACAGAAGCTATGGAAAAAGGTTTCAGGTGGCAGGATGAAACGCAGCGCACCATTGGGAAGGAAACTTTAAAACCGGAGAATATCCCGGAAGGTATCGAAGAAATAACAGATTCTGTCTTAAATGAGATATTGGCCTGCGTTGACTGCAAGAGAAACTACAAAATCATTCCCAACGAGCTTATATTTTATAAAAAAATGAAAATTCCAATTCCGAGGAGGTGTTTTTATTGTCGTCACGAAGCAAGAGTTAAGAGGTGGAATCCTTTCAAGCTTTGGCACAGAGAATGCATGTGCGGTAAAGACAATCATTTCCACGGAGAAGAGAACTGCACAGTGGAGTTTGAAACATCTTACGCGCCGGGCAGGCCGGAAATAGTGTATTGTGAAAAATGTTATCAGGCAGAGATGTATTAATTATGAAAAATGAAATTTTAGAATTTGGAATAAAAAGAGAAAACGAAGAGCGCCGTGATGGGGGGTGTGGAGTAGTTTTTGACCCAAAAACTCAAAAGTATGCCGCAGGGATAAAACCGAATGGTCTGCTCATACTTTTTGCTGGAGGGGTTGATAAAGAAGAGGATGTGCAAGAAGGAACCATGAGAGAGGTTACAGAAGAAAGCGGATTATATGACTTTCTTTATATTGAAAAAATAGGGGAGGGATTGTCGCATTTTTATAACAGCGCAAAAAACGTAAACCGAGTCGCGCATTTTACCTGTTTTTTGGCGGTCCTTAAGAGCGCTAATTTGGTCCCCACAAAACTCGAGGAGCATGAAAACTTTACGCTTACTTGGGTGAGCGCGCAAGAATTTATATCCAACTGGGAAGAAAGAAATCAAAATAAAGACTACGAACATTGGATTTATTTTTTCAAAAAGGCCGTAAATCGAGCGAAAGAACTGGGTTACGATGCAGTTAGTTAAGTATTTTATAAAAAACACCCAAAATGCTATTATCTATATAAATAAAATATGAAAGAAAAAATTATAATTATTGAAGGGGCAAGTTATTTAAGGTCGGACATAAAGTTGGTGCAAAAACTCATAGTGTTGTTTTATAAAATATTTAACGTAGTTCCATTTTATGATAAAGAACATGAAAAATGGCTCAAATTGATAGAAAACGGTAATAGGGAAATGATTTATTTTGATTGGTCTGGTCAAGTGTGGCCTCATGTGGTAAATAAAGCCGCACGTAAACTTGCCTTGTTGGTGGAGAAGGAAGGGCCGGTTAAAATTATATCAACTAGTCTGGGAACCCAAATCGCCATCAAAGCCAGTAAGCACACACAAAACATTAAAAAAATCGTATCCCTCTCCGGTGTGTATACTCCTCGTCCAATATCAATAGAGTTTATAGATATATATTCTACAAGTGATCGCTTTGCAAATGTATTTAGATGCCTGTTGAAATTTATAGCTATACACAGAAGAATCAAGCGCCGAGAGGTAATATTGCATAATATTCGCCACGACCAGTTTCGCGACGATCTGCGATTTACAGAAGGTGAATTTAAAGGTTTTACTATGTCTGAATTGTTAAATCATTTTTTATAGAACTTTTTAAGTATTTTATAAAAAACATCTAAAATGCTATAATTTTGAAATGAAAAACCCGGTAAGGCTTTGGTATCTTTATGATTTTGCCAATTCTTTCGCGTCTGTTGTTTTGATTTTTTATTACCCTCTTTTGCTTTCGGAAAAAGGCGCAAGCGATACTTGGATTGGAGTATCTGCTTCCATTGCTACCGCACTTTTACTCATAATCTTACCGGTTTTGGGCCGATACTCTGACAGAACCGGGAAAAGAATATATTTCATAAAAATTGCGTCGTGGCTTATGGTTTTATCCCTTGTCGCCATCGCCTTCCTGTCTCAAAAAACAGAAGTTTTTACCGAAGCAACATTGTTTACACTTTCAGTATTATATATTTTATTTTTTACATGTTTCCAGGGGTCTTATGTTTTCTACTCTTCGATGTTGCGAGAAATTACGGATAGCGACAACAGTGCGCGGGTGTCGGGGATAGGGTTGGGCTTTGGGCAGTTGGGTAATACCATGGCTCTCTCTTTAATCGGTCCTATTATGGGTTCTTCTTTTATTTTTTTAGGATTTCACGACAAACCCTTGGCGTTTTTATTGGGCGCGGTCCTTTTTGCTTTAGTTTCTCTGCCATTTTTGAGACAAAAAGAAGCGCAAACTAATTTCCCCAAAATAAATTTTTCTTATAAAGAATTTCTTAAAAAAATATTTGCTGTTAGAAAAGTTTATCTATTCATAATCGGCTATGCTCTTTTGTCCGACGCCATTCTTACTTTCCAGCTTTATATATCTCTATACATGAGGAATGTTTTTGATTTTTCAGACAAATTGGTTACATATGTGGCGGTGATAGGATTGGTTGGAACAGTATTAGGGGGATTTTTTGCCAGCAAATTTTCTGTCAAAATCAAAAACGAGGAAAGAGCTTTAAGAATAGCAAGTTTGATGTATGCTGTCTGCTTTGGATTGTGCGCGCTAATGCCCAAAATAACCGTTCTTGTTTTTGCTGTCTTGTTCATGAGCGGGGTATCATATGGCCTGGTTTTTTCACTTGCCCGCGCCGTTTATTCTAAGATTTCTCCTCCGGAAAGCCAGGGTGAATTCTTCAGTGTCTTCACCGTATTTGAAAGAGCTGCGTCTGTGATTGGTCCTTTGGTTTGGATTGGGACTTTTTATTTGTTTCAAAAATTCGGAGAGAGCATTCAATACAGGGGGTCGATTCTTGTTCTGGCAGTAGTATGTCTATTGGGATTTTCTTTTTTAAGAAAAAGCGGTAAACTGCCAAATAGTGTATAATTTTCATATGCTTTTAAATTTGGTCAAAATTTCCATACCGACGGCAGCAGCATTCTTTATTGCCCTTATTTTAACTCCAATTGCCACCCATTTTTTCTATAAATATAAAATGTGGAAGAAGTATTCGCGCAATTTGGACGCGCACGCGGTAGAATTCCATGCTATCCACAACGAAGCCGAAGAATTGAAGACTCCGCGAGTCGGGGGAATAATTATCTGGGTCTCGGCGCTTTTTACCACTATAATTTTTTATTTAGCCGAAATATTATTTCCTTCTGCCGGCACGGAAAAAATGAATTTCTTAAGTCGCAATCAAACTTTGATACCGTTCTTTACGCTCCTCCTGGGCTCGCTTATCGGGCTATGGGATGACCTTATACAAATATACGGGAATGGTCGATTTGCTAGAGATGACACATCTTGGCGGAAATGGAAGGCAGTAATGGTCTCTGCAGTGGCACTTTTAATAGGAATGTGGTTTTACTATAAACTCGGAATGACATCTCTCCATATTCCGTTCGGGGGCGAGATGTTCCTTGGCATATTGATTATTCCATTTTTTATAATTGTAGCCTTGGCGACTTTTTCGGGCGGAGTCATAGACGGGATAGACGGCTTGTCGGGCGGAGTCTTGGCATCCATGTTCGGTGCTTTTTCCATAATCGCTTTTGCTAATAATCAAATAGACCTTGCCGCTTTTTCAGGAGTGCTTATGGGGGTGACCTTGGCGTTTTTGTGGTTTAATATCCCGCCAGCCAGATTCTACATGGGGGAGACGGGGATAATGGGACTTACTATTACGCTTGCCACCTTGGCGTTTCTAACTGACTCTGTTTTTGTTCTTCCCGTGGTCGCTATGCCATTGGTTGTGACTTCGGGGTCCGTAATTTTGCAGTTACTTTCAAAAAAATTCAGGAACGGGAAAAGACTATTTCAGCTTGCGCCGATACATCACCATTTTGAAGCTATTGGCTGGTCTTCTTATAAAGTCACCATGCGTTTTTGGATTCTATCCGTAATTTTTGCGATTATCGGAGTAATTTTAGCGGTTATTAGTCGGTAAATATGAAAGAGAAAAAAGTAGACAAATTTTTTTTGGTAATAATATTTTTGCTTCTCTCTGTGGGGGTAGCTATTTTTGTTTCGGCGTCCTTGGGGATTCTGGCGAAAAATCAACAGACTTTTTTTTCCGTCCTATTTAGCCAGCTTGTGCTGGGCTTAGGCTTGGGACTTGTCGGCATGTATTTATCTCTTAAAGTAAATTATAAATTTTGGCGCAACTATTCTTTCCTTATTTTTCTCGGGTCAATTATCCTCACGGCCCTGGTTTTTGTGCCGTCTTTAGGGTGGAGTCATGGAGGCGCTACCAGGTGGCTGGATTTGGGATTTACCCGTCTTCAGCCGGTAGAATTTTTGAAATTCGGATTTGTTATTTATTTTGCGGCGTGGCTGTCCTGGGTAAAAAACAGAGTGCAAGATTTCAGGTTTGGGATTTTACCTTTCTCGATAATGATTGCGATAATCGCCTTGGTTTTATTTAAACAGCCTGATACTAAAAGTTTTATTTTGATTACCGTTACCGGAGTTTCCATGCTCTTTATTTCCGGAGTTCCGCTTAAATGGGTTTTAGGCGCTGGGCTTGGCTTTACCATACTCCTTGCGGGCTTGGTTTATTTTACGCCCTACCTTCAGGCGCGAGTAAAAACTTTCATCAACCCGGCCCAAGATGCCAAAGGTTCGTCATATCAAATACAGCAGTCTCTCATAGCTCTGGGGTCGGGAGGAGTGTTCGGAAGAGGTTTTGGACAAAGTGTGCAGAAATTTAGCTATCTACCTGAGCCCCAAGGGGACTCAATTTATGCCGTGCTGGGGGAAGAACTCGGATTTGTCGGGGCATTTGCCACCTTGTTTTTATACGTGCTATTTCTCCTGCGAGGCCTGCGTATTGCCAATAGAGCCCCAGACCTTTTCAGTGGACTAATGGTGTCAGGAATTGTTATACTCATCACAGTGCAGTCTTTTATGCACATAGCTTCTATCACCGGGGTTTTCCCGCTGACCGGAGTGCCGCTCGTGTTTATGAGTCACGGAGGGACTTCGCTTATGATATATCTTATCGCCATCGGCATCGTGCTTAACATATCTAAATTTCAAAAAAAATCATTATGAAAATAGTTTTTACAGGGGGCGGAACAGGCGGGCATTTTTATCCGATTATTGCCGTAGTTCAAAGAGTTAACAAAATAATAGCGGAGGAACATATAATAGGAGCGAAGCTTTATTATTTTTCAGACAGCCCATACGACAAAGCGCTACTCAAAGAAAACGAGCTTGAATACGAAGAAGTAGGCTCCGGCAAGATGCGCATGTATTTTTCCTTTAAGAATTTTTCCGATGTTTTTAAAATTTTATTCGGCAGCATTAACGCAAGTTTTAAATTGTTCTCTATTTATCCAGATGTTGTTTTCGGCAAAGGAGGATACGCTTCGTTCCCGACAATTTTCGCAGCGAGGATTTTGCGAATTCCCGTTGTGATACACGAGTCCGATTGCGCGCCCGGACGAGTAAATAAATGGGCTGGACGTTTTGCTAAAAGAGTTGCCGTATCGTTCCCGGAGGCTGCGGAATATTTTGCAAAAGAAAAAACCGCCTGGACCGGACAGCCGATACGGAGCGAAATAGAAAAAGGCGTTCCTCGAGCCGAAGCTCTTTCGTATTACAAACTTGAATCCGACGTTCCGACTGTCGTCATTCTGGGAGGGTCTCAGGGGGCGGAGCTCATCAATAACGCAATCCTGGATGCCTTGCCTCGGCTGGTGCAAAATTATCAGGTTATCCATCAGACCGGCGTCAAAAATTTCAAAACAGTTTCGGGGCAAGCCGAGGTTGTTCTTGCCGACAACAAAAACAAATCCCGATACCAACCAATAGATTTTTTAAATTCTCTCCAGCTTAAAATGGCGGCCGGAGCCGCTTCTATTATCGTGTCCCGGGCGGGTTCAACACTTTTTGAAATTGCTTCTTGGGGAGTGCCGTCAATTCTTGTTCCTTTTACGAAATCCAACGCTAACCACTCAAAGAAAAATGCTTTTAGCTACGCCAGGGCGGGAGGGTGTAGTGTTATAGAAGAGCCTAACATGACAGCCAACATTCTAAGTTCCGAAATAGAAAGAATCCTGGGTGATAAAACTACATCCGAGCTCATGAAGCAAGGAGCTCAAGCGTTCAGTAAATCCGGTGCCGCGGAAAAAATAGCCCGCCAGCTCGTAGATATTGCCTTAAGTCACGAAAAATAAAAAATATGTTAATATAGAAGGATGCAGGATAAAACAGTCGTAACCAGATTTGCTCCTTCACCCACGGGCTTTATGCATGTGGGTAATTTACGCACCGGTCTTTTTGCGTGGCTTTGGGCTCGAAAAAATAAAGGAATTTTCATACTAAGAATAGAAGACACTGATAAAAAACGAGAAGTAGAAGGCTCAATTGAGCATATAAAAGAATCCCTAAGGTGGATAGGAATAGATTGGGATCAGGGACCAGATATCGGCGGACCACATGCGCCTTATGTTCAATCACAAAGATTAGATTTATATAAATCATACGGAGAAAAATTAATTGAAAAGGGCTTGGCATATGCCGACCCATATACCGAAGAAGAACTGAATGCTTTCAGAAAACAGGCTGAGGCAGACAAAAAGCCTTTTTTGTATCGCGAGCGTCGGCCCGAAAACCCCCCCGCATGGGACGGTAGCATGCCGCTTCGTTTTAAGGTGCCTGAAATTAAAAAATATTCTTGGACAGATGCGGTGTGGGGAAATCTTTCTGCCGGACCTGAGGCACTGGATGATTTTATTTTGATAAAAAGTGATGGATATCCTACATATAACTTTGCGCATTTAGTGGATGATATAGAAATGGGGGTTACGCATGTGATGCGTGGGCAGGAGTTTATATCTTCAACCCCCAAATATCTCTCCGTTTATGAAGCGTTAGGAGTTAATCCTCCTGTTTTTGCTACTACTCCGCCAGTTATGTCAGATGAAGGAAAAAAGAAGTTGGGAAAAAGAGACGGCGCAAAAGACGTTTTGGAATATGCCAAGGAAGGATATTTGCCCCAGGCCATGCTCAATTTTCTTGCTCTATTGGGTTGGAATCCCGGAGGAGAGAAAGAAGTTTTTACCAAAGAGGAGCTGATAAAACTTTTTAGTTTAGACAAGATTCAACACTCCGGAGGACAATTTGGCGACGAAAAATTAGATTGGCTGAACAAGGAACATATAAAACTTTTACCAAAAGAAGAGGTTGAAAAAAATATTTTAGAAAGATTGCCGGAGAATTTGCGTCATCCTAAGCTGGTACCATTAATTTCTGAAAGAATTTCCAAGTGGGGAGAAGTAGGGGAGATGGCAGAAAGAGGGGAGTTGGACTTGTTTGTTAAAGCCCCCGACATGACCGATGTCCAAAAAACAAAATTAATATTCAAAAATACTTCTGCCGAAAAAATATCCGCGAACTTAAAGGTGGCCATAGAAGTGCTTGAGCAAATTCCAGAGAACGATTTTTCCCTTGAACACATTAAAAGTTCGTTAATGTCAATAGCTGACGGGATGGAGAGCAGGGGAGAGCTTCTGCACCCTGTGCGATTTGCGCTTTCGGGCATGGAGAAGTCGCCGGACCCATTTACCATAGCGTCTATAATTGGAAAAAATGAAACGATTTCAAGATTACAAAAAGCAGTTTAGTTTTTTATTTTTAGCGGTTTTACTTTTGGGCATGACTCCTTTTCTTTTTTCCTATGCGGAAACCGCTGATGAAATCAGAGATAAGATAAACCAAAGAAGCGCTGACATTGCGGAGGTAGAGAAACAGATAAAGGCGTATCAGGCGGAGCTGAACTCTCTAGGCAAGCAGAAAGACTCATTAAGTGTTTCTATAAAAGAACTGGACATTACCAAGAAAAAACTGGGCGCGGATATTTCGCTTACTCAAAACAAAATAGCAAAGACTAACCTCCAAATTCAAAATTTATCCAGCGATATAGGTGATAAAGAAAGTTCCATTAAGACGAATACGGATTCCATTAAGCTTGAAATTAGAAAAATAAACGAGTTAGAAGATAATACGTTTTTAGAGACCATGCTTTCCAACGATGATTTTACGGTTATTTGGAATGATGTAGATAATATTATGACTGTGCGCGAGGTCATGAGAGACCATATATCTGACCTCAAGGAAACCAAAACAGTTCTGGAAGACACTCGTCAAGTGACCATAGAAGCCAAAAATGAGCTTACCAGGCTCAAGAACCAACTTTCCGACCAGCAAAAAATAGTTGTCCAGAATGCGAACGAAAAAAACAAACTTTTGGCCCAAACTAAAAACAGCGAAGCTAACTATCAGAAACTGGTGCAGGCTCAACTGGCAAAAAAAATAGCTTTTGAAAAAGAGCTGGAAGGCTTTGAGTCGCAATTGAAATTTATATTAGACCCATCCAAAATACCTTCAGGCAGAGTGTTGAGCTGGCCGCTGGACAGCATATTGGTAACTTCGCCTTATGCCCCGAGATGGGGAGGATTCCACCGCGGAACGGACTTCCGAGCGCCTGTCGGAACCCAGGTTAAATCGGTCGCGGATGGTGTAGTGAAAGGGGTTGGAGATACGGATATTTGCTGCCCAGGAGCATCGTTCGGCAAATGGGTGTTCATAGAACACACCAACGGCTTGTCCACTACCTATGCCCATCTCTCCCTGATTAAAGCCACGACAGGGCAAAAGGTGTCCAGGGGGACGGTGATAGGCTATAGCGGTAACACGGGGTCTTCTACGGGCCCGCACTTGCATTTATCATTATACGTATCAAGCGGGGTTAAGGTGGATTCTTTTGCCAGTAAGTCCTATCCGGGCAAAACTCTGACTCAACCAATATCCGCCACAACCGCTTATCTTGACCCAATGAAATATTTACCCGCGCAATAAAACTTATTTATCTTGCCTGGTTTGGTAATTATGGTAAAATATATCTACAATGAAAAATAAATCAAACAGCCAACAGGGAGGGTTCCTTCAAATAATTATCGGTATTATAATAGTGCTCATTATCATGAAGCTTTTAGGGATAACGCTTTCAGGGTTTTTTGGCTGGTTCTCGTCTTTTTTTAGTGACGTTTTAAGATAAACAACACAATGAAAAATTTAAAAGCAACTAGAGGGATAAGCATACTCGGGTTACTGTTTTTGGGTTTTATTATAATCTTGGTGCTTAGCTACTTCAGAGTAAGTGTTAAAGACGTCGTGGAGAGCCCTACAGGCCAAGAGAACATAAACTACATAAAAGGGGAGACAGAGAGCTTTTGGGACGCCTATTTAGCCGAACCTGCCTCTTATCTATGGAACGATGTTTGGATAAATATTTTTTGGAAAGGTTTTATAAACAATATGGAGCGTATTCGCGATGGCAAACCTACTGACTATGACGAAGCCTCTACCAACCTTATGGTTACGCCGCAATAAACTCGAGGGGGCTCTATAAGGCCTTAGTCAATATAAGTAATACCCCAAACATATATTGTGCGACACGGCCATATAATAAAGATATCAATAAATAAGCCCTGCCCTATCTAATCATCTGTGATAGATTACCTGCTTGTGTCAAAATAAGAATTACGTCCGCCAGAAGAATTATTTCTTGATGCTCTCCTGCTGTGTCTTGAGCTATCGTAATATACGTTGCTTCCGGAATTGTCAGAGTTATTGAACCTAGGCTGGGTCCTTCTAGGCCTATTAGTGCCATATTGGGCGTTGTTGCCGTAGTCTGAGCTAGTGTTATATGTCCTTTCAACCCCCCTTGAGCCATATACGTCGTTTTGCCCGTAATGTTCATTGCTTCCTCTTATACCCCGGCGAGAAGCCGCATTGGCATGCGTAGCGTCAAAAGCCAGAAAAGTAAAAACAAAAACAAAAACAAAAAGTAGAACTGAAAAATTTTTCATGAAAGTAATTCTAAAAGTTAACAATAATTTAACAGTTTACTTCTTTAAGCGCCGGCAAGCAATATTTACGTTTTTGAGCTTGTGTGTTCTAATACACACTATGGATACATCTCCCCTTTTATCTTTTGAAGCGCAGTTATGACTTTTTCGTCGGTAATTTTTTGAAATCTTGGAAAAGTTTTATTTTCTTTTGTAGTATTTTCCATAAACATTTCAAGCGGTCGGGCGTCCAAGAATTTCCCGGCTCTATAGGCTCCGCTTTCGTAAATAGGCAGATATATGGCAAGGTTGGCGTCTTCTGGCCTACAATCCGCCTCTGTGTGCATAGCTACACCGATGAGTTCGTAGGCGTAATTGTTTACCGTGCCCGCGGGGTTGTGCTTGTAGTGGTAGTAGAATCCTTTTCCTGGAATTTTTGCTGGTATTTTCATAAATTAATTCTGATCTTCTTTAATTAATTCAAAAATAAAATCTACAGGAACTACAACGGCATAGCCTGAGTTCTCCCAAGATATATTTTTATATTTATATTGATAATGAAGGCTGGTAGTTTCAGTTATTTCAAGAAAAGGAACCATTTGAGTGACTAGTCCAATAAGCCTTATCTCAAAGCCTGAATCTGTATTTTCTTTTTCAAATACTGGTCCGCCACTATTCCCTTGGTACACAGGAGAGTCAATTATTATTGTTTTTTTGAGTTTATTTTTTCCTGCCACAATTCCCTTTCTTAATAAAGGTCTGAGCACATCAATTTCACCATTACTTTTTAAAGAAGATGGATATCCGAGTAAAAAAATATCATTAGCTATCATTACTTCTTTAAATTGCTTTGTGCCTACTACGCATACCATAGATCCATTTTCTATCTTCATTTGTATTGCAGTAGAAGAAAAGTCCATATGTCCCTCTTTGCTTTGAGGGGCTTTTTCGTCTTTTCCTATTTTAATAATTACAACATCAGCACTTTTGTGAACCAAGATAAGGTGTTCCTTTTCTAAATTAAGTAAATTCAACTCCATTTCATTTGCTAGGTCTGTATTTTTCCCGTAGTAAGTTAAGGAAATTATAGAATAATTCAGCAACCCTTTTTCGTTATACAAAACATGTTTTGCTGTTGCAAAATAAAAACTTTTGTCGGATAGAAAAAACACACCACTCCCCATTAAGTGAGTAATGTCTTCCCCTTTATCGTTTTTTATAAGAGTTCTAACTAGAACTGGGTATTTTAAATTATCGTCTGGAATTTGTCTCATTTTATTTTAATTGCATGATGTTGATAATGTATATCCTGCCTTTTCGGCTTCTTCCGCTGTGGCGAAATAAATTCTGTTTTCTTGCTTAATGGTCTTACCTCCGGAACAGCCCAAGGAGTAATATTTGCTTCCCCTGTTGGAGGCGAAAAAATTTTTGCCTGAACTATTCAAGGTTGAGAACGGCTCCGGGTCGGCGTATTGGATGGCTTGAATCGCATTTCCGGTCTGGTTCACTGCTTCCGCTCCTTCTGGGTTTAAGTATTCAATCTGAATTCCTGAAGACGAGCTTCCTTTGGACAATCTTCCCAATTCAAAAGAACCCATACCCACGAGGATAACAATCATAACGACCAGGATATCCTTACCCTTGTCGCTGTCCAGGAATTGCTTGATTTTTCCCATATAATCGTTTATACTCTCTTTACCTATTAAATAATATCATAAAAACAATATGGCACATAGAAAAGCTGGCGGAACCGCCAAAAACTTAAGAGACTCACAGCCAAAATACCTCGGTATTAAGCTTGCTGACGGTCAAAAGGCTCAAGCAGGCTCTATTATCGTCCGACAGCGTGGAACGGCCATTTTAGCCGGAACAAACGTGTCCACAGGCAAGGACCACACACTTTTTGCTCTCAAGCCCGGAACAGTCAAGTTCGGCTCTAAGCGAAAAACTTCTTTCCATGGCAAGACCGCTGTAAAGAAAACCGTAAACGTAATATAAAAAAAGTCCCCTTGTGGGGACTTTTTTTATTCCTCTTGGAGGACAAAAAGAAATCTTTCTACTTCCCTGTCGTTTTTTAGCACGATAACATTTTTTGTATTTTTATGCCGTTCCAATCTTGCCAGCATTTTTTTCTTTGGGTAAAAAAGTATTTTCTTAACCAAGTGCCAGGATATTTTATGGAAATTTCCCGGAGCTTTGTCCGAAGGCTGGGTCCTGTTAAATATCCGCAGGAAAGCTCTATATAAACACAGGGCTTTGTTAAAGTTCAAGAAAATTATTGTATTCGAAGCCTCTATTCTTCTTTCCAGCGAACTCGGATATGTGCCGTCCATTATCCATTTGTCTTTTGAAATTATATTTTTAATAACTTCAGACCATTCGTCTTTGGATACGGCTTCCCACTTCTGTTTAAAATAATGCTTATCTAAATGAATAACCTCCAATTTTAAAATTTTACCCAATTTTTTGGCAAGAGTTGATTTACCAGAGCCATTTAGGCCTATAATCAATATTTTATTATTGGTGCTATTGTTTTTCAATTATCAGTTTAAACCAGGATTTTTTGCCTTTTATTTCAATCGGGATGGTAAATTCTCCCACTTCTTTTATTGGTTTTTCCAGAACTATAAATTCCGCGCTAATGTCGGCGTGGTGCTGTTTCTTCATTTCGTCTACAAGCTCTTTGCTGTGGATTCCTTTAAACAGATGACCCTTCTCGTCGGTTTTCGCGCCAATTGTAAGCACCTTTCCTTTCATTTCTTCCAGGTTTTTATCCAGCAAGTCTTCCTGAATTCTGTTCTCTATTTCCAAGTTCTTTTTTCTTTTTTCAAGTTCAGCTACGGCTTGAGGCGTAGCGGCTTCGGCTAGTTTCCGAGGCATAAGAAAATTCATAGCATATCCGTCATTTACTTCTTTTATGTCGTGTCTCTTCCCTACCCTTGGAACATCTTGTAAAAAAATTACTTTCATTTTTTGGTTATTTCAATAATAATAGTTCAACTGCTTTATCCATCTGCGGGTCAAGTGATGCTTCCAAGTCTTTAGCGGTTATTTCCACCGGGTAATCAGGCGTAAGTCCTTTTTCTGAAATGGAGTTGCCGTTTGGTGTGAGCCACTTGGCTACCGTTACTTTCAACAGGGTGTCAGGGGTAATTTTTACGACTTCCTGAACCGAACCTTTTCCGAAGCTCTGGGCGCCCACCAGTTTTGCTCTTCCGTAATCCTGCATCGCGCCTGCCAATATTTCAGACGCAGAAGCCGAACCGCCATCTATGAGAATTACAAATTTTAGTTTGTCGTTGAAAACATCATACCCCTTACTTCTGAATACTTCCGGAGGCTGGTTGTTCCCATAATCTTCAGTGACGACGACTTTCCCGCCTTTCAAGAACCAGCTGGACATGTCAACTGCCGCGTTTAAATATCCCCCCGGATTTCCTCTCAAGTCTAAAATTAATTTATCGGTTTTAGATTCGGCAAATTTCTTTATTGCGTTTCTAAAAAGTCCGGTGGAATTCGCGGAGAAACTATATAATTTGATTACAAAAATTCCATCCTTGCGTAGCTCCGTATCAAGGGTAGGGATGTTGATAGTATCCCTGACTATTTTTACTTCTATCGGGAGCTTAGAATCTTCACGTGTGACAGTAAGGGTTACCGAGGTCCCCTTTTCTCCCCGAATCAACTTGATGGCTTCTTCTATGGATAGTCCGGCAGTTACCACATCGTCAATCTTAATGATTTTATCCCCTGCTTTTATATCGGCCCTGTAGGCGGGGGTGTCTTTGAGGGGGGCTATCACCGTAAGCACTTTGTTTTTTAATCCTACTTCCATTCCAATTCCGGTGAAATTTCCGGAAATTTCCTCTTCAAATTCTTTTGCCTCTTCGGGCGAAAAGAATACGGTGTATGGGTCATTTAATGAGTCTACTAATCCCGAAATGGCGCCGTAAATTCGTTCTTGGTCGGTAGTCTTTGAAGCGCTTGGGTATTTTTCGTTTATTTTATTCCAAACTTCCCAGAAAATAGAAAAATCCGCTTCGGTGGTAATTGCGGTTTCTTTTCCTGCCACTCCTGTTATTTTTTCTATGGCTGGGCGATTATTCGCGCCGACATGAATTCCGAAAAGAAAAAATGAAATTATAAACAGGAAGATTATTCCGTAGTGTTTTATTTTTGAATATTTTTCCATAAAAATGTTTAGTTAAGAGATGTGCCCGGAGAACTTTCTGTTTTGTCGAAGTTGTCGTTCTCCCTAAAATTATCAAATGTTTTTTGGTTACCCTCCTTTTCTCTGATTTCCTTATACAAAACATAGCTGAGGCAGATGAGAGCGATTCCGGTAATCGTGAACAAAATATCTTTCCATGAGTAAGGGAAACCCAGATAAGGTAAAATCGCCACCCAAACACCCAAAATTAAAAATATTCTTGCTTTTTGCATAGGCGTATTATATCAACAAAAGAGGAGCATGCGCAACCTTGACTTGCTCCATATTAGTTGAAATATTCGGGAGTGTTAGTAGACATCCAATCCAGAAGCTCTCTCATTATTGAGGAAGCTCCCACGCTATTAGTGGATGGCCCCGCTTCCATCATTACAGTAAAAGCATATTTTGGATTTTCATACGGGAAGAACCCTACCACCCATGAGTTTACCTTATTTTTAGCTATTCCGAGCTGGGCAGTTCCTGTCTTGGCGGCAACATCCACATAAGGCACATTTAAAGATACTGCCGTTCCATACGTCACAGCTTGCCTCATTCCGTCATGGATAAAATCATATTGTTCTCTGGTAAAACCTTCCAGCTTAACTGGATTTTCTTTCTCGGGAGAACTTAATATAAAATGCGGAGTAAATAATGTCCCATTGTTGGCGATAGCACCAGTTCCTCTCACGATTTCCATTGGCGTAACCTGGAACCCGTATTGACCGATGGCCGTGTGGTAAGTGTTTCCTATGCGCCAGGGGTCGTTTTTAAAGTTCTTTGCTTTCCACTCGGGGCTAGGAATTACTCCCTGTTTTTCATCCGGCAGGTCTACTCCAGTCTTGGTGTCAAAACCAAAAAGCTTGGAATATTTTTCAATATTAGCTATTCCCAATCCTTTTTGAGATTCGTATCCGCCTCCCACGGCGTAAAAATAAATGTCAGACGATACGGCAATCGCCTCCATCATATTTGTCCATCCGTTTACCCGCCAGTCCTTGAAAACGGTTTCTTGTCCAGGGAAATACGGGTTAGGTATGGAGATAGAGCCAGTAGAAAGAATTTCTTTGTGCGGGTCAATAATGCCTTCCGCTAAGGCTCCCAGCGCGAAAAAAGGCTTTACTATGGAGCCTGGAGTGTAAAGACCCGAGATGTTTCTGTCTAGAAATACTTTCCGCTCGTCTTTAAAATAATTGCTGATTATCGCCCTGTCTTTACCAATGGATAGGATTTCCGAATCGTATTCGGGATAGCTTGTGGATACCAAAATTTCTCCGTTAGTGGAATCCATGATTACTCCCGCTCCTCCCGTGAAAGATCTGTTTTCCGAGGCTTTTTTGATGAGGTTAAATAACTCTTGTTGTATTCGCGAATCCACTGTCGTAATCAAATCGGCTCCCTGCTTAGGAGAGTTTACGATATTTTCCGAATATACTTGCCCTCGGGCATCGGTTTCAATGATTTTTGCCCCGTTCTCCCCTTTTAAAATATCATGATATTGTTTTTCCAGTCCGTCTTTCCCAATAAATTCTCCTTGCCAGTATTTACCCGATTTGTCTTGGGTGGGATAGCTGACATACCCTAAAATATGAGAAAACCCGGGAGAAAGATATGTCCTTGTAGGAACCGACGTTTCTTCCGTTTCTCTTTTGTTCCAAGCCAACTCTTTTTTATTGCGGTCGTATATGATTCCCCTTCCGGTGAACAATATGACTTTTTCAAGAACGTTGTTTTGGCTTCTGTTGAAATAAGCCTCCCCTTTTTGCACTTGCAGGTAAAAAAGCCGTGAACCGAAAACTCCCGTAAAAAATAAAAATAAAAATCCGAGCAGGATAATTGTTTTTTTCGGGATTGGTTTTTCTATGCGCCCCTCAAACTGCTGGCGGTCAAAGTTTTGCAGGTTGGAAGAATCAATAAAAATTTCGTCGGGCTCCACGAATGAATTCTTGCTTCTTATATTATTTTTTTTAAATATTCTTCTTATCATTTATAAAACTTCAGTTTCTTTTTTAAAAGCTCAACCAATACCAACGCCGCAAGAAATGTAAAAAAAGATATAAAAACTATTCCGTTGAATTTCATTTCACTTACTCCGTAAAGCACATCCGAAACGAGGAACAATGCTGTTGCTTCCCAAAATATCGGGAAATACACCATTCCCGCAAATGCTAGTATAACAGATACCCATAAAGGCATAAAAAGTATGGAAAATAACAGAATTACGGAAAGCGAAATGCGAAGTATTATCATTACTTCTTATATTACTTTGAAGCGAGTTTTCCCGCAAGACCGACATAATTCAGCGGAGTAAAGGAAAGCAGTTCCTTTTTAATTTTTTCACTAACTTCCAACTTTGTTATAAATTCGTGAATATCCGAAAGCTCTATTTTTTTACCTCGGGTTAAAGCCTTCAGTTTTTCATAAGGCATTTCCACTCCTTCCCGTCTTAGAATAGTCTGGATTGCTTCCGCCACAACTTCAGGGTGTTTTGCCAAGTCTTCTTTAATTTTTATTTCATTCACACTTATTTTCTCCAGTCCTTTCAGTAGATATTCGTAAGCAATCAAAGAGTGGGCAAAAGCTGTTCCAAAATTTCTTTGCACCGTGGAATCCGAAAGGTCTCGCTGAAGTCGGGAAATTGGCAGTTTGCGTCCAAAGAATTCAAACAAAGAGTTTGCAATTCCAAGGTTGCCCTCGCTGTTTTCAAACTTTATCGGGTTTACTTTGTGAGGCATGGTGGAAGAGCCTACGGCGCCCTCTGTGGGCTTTTGAACAACCCATTCATCGCTTATGTATCGCCACATGTCCTGGTTTAACCCCATTAGGATTGTGTTGATTTTCCTCAAATTATCAAAGAGATCTATATAAGAATCATGGGGTTCAATTTGAGTAGTATGCATATTGGCTTCCAGCTTTACGCCAAATTTTTTGTTCAAGCCGGAAATGAAATCTTTGCTGAATTTTATCCAATTTATATTCGGATATGCCGCTACATGAGCGTTAAAGTTTCCGGTTGCTCCGTTTAATTTTGCGGATATTCCAACATTCTCAAGAATATTGGAATATCGTTTTAGACGTTCGGCAAATACTTTCATCTCTTTGCCGAAAGTGGTAGGGCTTGCGCTCTGGCCATGGGTGCGGGCCAACATCGGAGTATTTTTGTGTTTTGCGGCCAGGGTATTCAGTTCTAAAATTATTTTATTTATTTTAGGTAAAACAACATCTTCCAAAGACTGAGAGAGCATTAAAGCATAAGATAAGTTGTTGGTATCTTCACTGGTTAATCCGAAATGGATCCATTCCAAGGTATCCTTAAGTGACGTGCTTCCCAGTTTTTCTTTCATAAAATATTCCACTGCCTTCACGTCGTGGTCAGTCGCTTTTATATTTTTATATCCCTTGGTTTCTATGTCGCTGATTATTTTTGCGTCGGTGTCTGACAGGGCATAAAGAGACCGGACAATTTTCTTTTCATTTTCGGATAATTTTCGTAATTTTAGCTTCAGTTCGGATAAAGCGATAAAGTATTCCCCTTCTACTATAATCCTGTAACGCATTAACCCCTGCTCACTCATAAATGGTGAGAGAGCCGAAGCAGATTTTTCGTAGCGTCCATCTATGGGAGAAATTGAATTTAATGACATTATATCTTAGTTAAATTATTGGTAATTCTCTCCACCATGGTGCGCGAAAAGTCGTGATTAAAACTTTTGCCTGTAATTATTTCGTAAATTTCAATATATCGGCGGGAGAGTTCAGCCACGAGTTCTGGCGGAGCCTGCGGAAGCACTTCGTCTTTATATGGGTCGCAATTTTCTTTAAACCACAAGCGTAAAAATTCCTTATCAAAAAATTCCGGGTCTAATCCTTGGCTGAAGCGCTCTTCGTATGTATTTGCTTTCCAGTAGCGGGAAGAGTCTGGGGTGTGGATTTCATCTATAAGCATCAGTTTGCCGTTTTCATCCAAACCGAATTCGTATTTGGTGTCCACGAGAATAAGCCCCTTACTTAAAGCTATTTCTTGTCCGCGAGTAAATATTTTTATCGCCTTATCCGCCATTTCGTTCCACAGCTTCTCGGGCACCATCCCCTCTTCCACGATTTCTTTGGGAGTTATCGGCCTGTCGTGTTTTTCGGATTTAGTTGTCGGCGTTAGAACAGACTTGTCTAATTTTTGGTTTTTTTTCATTCCGTCAGGCAAAATGAAATTTCCAAAGTCTCTTTGTCCGTTTTTGTATATTGTCCACAGGGAAGTATTGGTGGAGCCCGTTATGTATCCTCGGACAACCATTTCTATTGGAATGACCTTACATTTTTTGGCGACGACGATGTTGGGGTCGGGGGTGCTTATTACGTGGTTTGGAACTATGTCCTTAGTGTTTTCAAACCAAAAAAGACTGATTTGATTTAATACTTCTCCCTTGAAAGGGATGGATGCGATATTTCGGTCAAAAGAAGAGTGCCTATCGGTAGAGATTAGAGTAATGTGGTCAGTGGCTGTGTAAATGTCTCTAACCTTTCCCACCTTCTTTTCTCCCAATGCCGGAAAATTTGTTTCAACTAAAACGTCATCTATGTGTTCTTTTATTTTTTCTATATCCATAAAATTTACATGTAGCTTATAACTTTACCTTTGGTTAATTTTGAATTTATTAAAACTTTCGGTTCAACGCTTCTCGTGATTTTCCCCGCCACCCTAGCTTTTATTCCGAAATCCTCCGCTCTTTTTATGCAGTAATCCGCATCCTTTTCCTCTATTATTAGTAGCATGCCTTGCCCTCCGTTCCAAACCTCATAAAACTCTTCGTCGGAAATTTTTCTCCATTCTGCGCAATTCTTCATAATTAAAGGAGGTTCCCATAAATCAAAAAGTTCTGCTGAAAGATTCTTTGGGAAAAGAATATCTTTTGCCAGTTTTTCTTTCAGCGCTCCTCCGGAAAGGTGGACGATAGACTTAATATCTATTTCCGGCTTGAAATTTTCATCAAACCATCCGTGTAAGGTATTAACAAACATATCGTATAAAATGGAAGGGTGAGCAGCCTGTTTAATACTTTCTTTGGCCTCTGGATTATTCCACCACTCTCCGCCGAATTTTTCCCTTAAAGCCTTTCGCACGGAACTTATGCCATTACAACGAAACCCTTCTTCCTTGAGAGCAATAATAACCTGCCCTTCCATAAGACTATCTCCTGTTATCATTTTGTCGGGGTGGTAAGCGCCGATCATTACCCCCGACCAGTTTAATTTTGTTTTGGAATCGGTAATTTCGGAGCCTAAGGCATCCCCCATCTGAGCAGTCTCACCTTTTAAAACTACAACTTTGCCCTCTTTCGCGACCTCTCCCAAACCCGTAATCGCGCTTTTGTAAGTTTCGTTCACCTCGTCGCCCTTATTCCCAACAGAAGTGGTGTCAAAAATGTTTATGAAAACAAGCGGGACTCCTCCGAACCTAGTAATGTCGCTTGCCGTCATAGCAATAATGTCATACGCAGCTAATTTGTGGGTTTTGGCGGCGTCTATTAATATCCCTTTGGTGCCTATTCCGTCCGCGGATGCCTCGGTAAAATATCCGTTAGGAAGATTTTTAAAAACAAAAGGCCTGGGGCCGCGAAAATTGCCCTGAGATAAGTCTTTTACCTCCACGAACGGAGAATTATTGTAGCTTGCTTTGCAAACAGACCCTGCAAAACTACTGAACAAGGCTTCTTCTTCTATGTCTACTCCGTCTTTGGAAGAATTTTTTTTCTTGGTCAGTTCGCTCATGATTTATTTTTCAAGATATTTTTTATACCCAATCTCAGAAAGCTTATTGCCTTTTGCTTCTACTTCATCCGCCATCTTCTTTTTATAGGTTATGAGCTTGTCCTCTAAAGTTTTATCTCCCGTTGCCAGTATTTGCACCGCCGCAAGACCTGCATTTTTTCCGGAGTTAATACCTACGGTGATGACTGGAATTCCCGGAGGCATTTGCACCGTGGAGAGCAAAGAATCCAACCCGTCCAAGCTCTTGGCTTTAACAGGAAGTCCGATGACCGGCAGAGTTGTATGCGCGGCAATAACTCCGGCAAGGTGAGCCGCGCCGCCCGCCCCCGCAATTAAAACTTTTATTCCCCTGTCGGCTGCGCCTGCAGAATATTTCTGTGCCCGTTCTGGAGAACGGTGCGCAGAACCCACGGTTATATCATAAGATACGTCAAAATCTTCCAGAACTTTGGCCGCCTCAGCCATTACTTCCAGGTCCGAATCGGAGCCCATAATTATTCCAACTTTTGGATTATTCATATGAAGCTATTTTAGCATTTTGTGAATAAAAAACAATCAGAGAGAAGGAGGAAGAGAAAGCGCTTTTTGCCCGATATCTTTGCGGTATTGCATTCCTTCAAACGATATACTTTCTATCGCTTTGTAAGCTTTTGTCAGAGCTTCTTTTAGTTTGTCTCCCGTTGCGGAGACTCCTAAGACTCTTCCTCCGTTTGTGACTATATTGCTTCTATCAAATTTTGTTCCGGCGTGGAATACGACAATGTCTGGGTTTGTTTCTGCTTCGTTAATGCCAGAAATAACTTTTCCTTTTTCGTAGTTACCGGGATAGCCACCCGAAGCTAGGACAATATTGCAGGCAAATCCGGATTTCCATTTTATATCCACCTTGTCCAATGTGCCGTCTATGCACGCATTAAATATATCCAAAATGTCAGTGTCCAGAAGTCGCATGTAAGTTTGGGTTTCGGGGTCTCCGAAGCGGGCGTTGTATTCCAAGATTTTCGGGCCGTCTTTTGTGAGCATGAGCCCGGGATATAAAAGCCCGGAAAAAGGCGTCCCCTCTTGTTCCATGGCTTTAATGCTTTGGGCTACAATTTGTTCTTCAATTTCTTTGATTAGCTTGCTCCCAATAAAAGGCAGAGGGGCTATTGTTCCCATTCCGCCAGTGTTGGGGCCGGAGTCGTTTTCTCCTATCTTCTTATGGTCCTGTGAAGGCGGAATAATTTTATAATTTACGCCGTCTGAAAAGACGTGGATGGAAATTTCGGGCCCGGCCAAGAATTTTTCTATTACAATTTCCTTGCCAGCATCGCCAAAAATTTTATTTATGAAAATGTCTTCAAGGGTTTTGTGGGCGTCTTCTCGAGTTTCGCAAATAATTACACCTTTACCTAGAGCGAGTCCGCTGGCTTTGATGACAATAGGTAAAATCTGTTCATCAGCGTATTTTTTTGCACTATCAATATTGTTAAAAATTTCAAATTTGGCTGTGGGCAAGAAATGCTTCTTCATAAAATCTTTGGAAAAGGCCTTGGACCACTCCAGTCTGGACGCTGCTTTGGTTGGGCCCCAAATACGGAGATTTTCCTTTTTAAATTCGTCAACTATTCCAAGCGCCAACGGGTCGTCAGGAAGCGCCAAAGTCAAACTAATATTTTCTTTTTTGGCAAACTCCAAAAGTTTCGGAATGTCGGTGGCTTGGATATCCATGTTTGTCCCTATTTTACTTGTTCCAGCATTGCCCGGGGCGAAATATATTTCGCCGGCGCGCATAGATTGTCTTACTTTCCAGCCTATCGCGTGTTCCCTCCCTCCTCCCCCTATGATTAAAATTTTAAGCCTGTTGTTATCCATTGGGATATAATTTTTTTGCGTTTTCTTTGCATTCGTTAAGCATTACCTCTTCTCCGGGCAGAATAAGCGGAGTTTTTCGGTGGAATTCTTCCACGGTGCCGTTTATGAAATCTTGCAAAAGTTCTATTTGGACTTCATGCTCAATTGGTAATACTCTCATTGAGAGCGTTTCAGCCGTGTCGTATGGCAAAATGGGAACTTGCTTGTTTTTTAAAACAATACCTTCGTCAAATTTTTCCGTAACTCTATGCGCTGTGGCTTCCGTCCAGAAATCCGTATTTGTTTTATTCACGAATTCTAGACGTGCTTGGTGCACCCGCATACCGAACATTCCCGCGCCACCGAAATCCGGTCTGCCATTGTCGAGAGGTCCGGGATGCTGGTTTATAACTCGGTCTTTGTATTTTTTAATAACATTTAGCGGTGTTTTCCAAAGCCAGCCGTATTGACCGATAAAATTCACGTCTCTTTTTTCGCACTCCTCTATTATTTTTTGTCCGAACTCTTCTCGGCTGGTAAAGTCTTTCGGGTTTATTATTAAAATATCCTCGTCCTTTATTTTTAACGCCCGCGCCTTGGCAATACCCCCGGCCTCCGCACTACTTGAAATGACGAGAACTGGTTCGCAATTTGTTAATTTTCCGCTTCGGCAAGCCTTAATAATGGCTTCCATTGTCGTGCCGCTGCCGGAAATAAGCAGCGCGATTTTTAAGTTATTCTTTTGGTACGTCATGATTTACTTCAATGTTTCTTTCCTTTAAATCAATAGGATATTCCCCGGTAAAAAAAGAGGTGGACAAATGGTTGGCCGGAAGACCTATGGATTTTATCAAATTAGGGAGGGATAAATAATGAAGACTGGTGGCTCCCAAGAATTTTCGGATTTCCTCCACTGTTTTGTTCGAAGCAATCAAATCTTTCTGCTCCGGGGTGTCTATACCATAAAAATCAGGGAATCGCACAGGGGGCGAAGATACCAAGAAGTGAACTTCTTTTGCTCCTGCCTTAAAAAGCGTTTGCACAAGCTTTCTGCTGGTAGTGCCCCGCACAATAGAGTCGTCTATTACCGCTATTTTCTTACCTTTTAGCACTTGTTTAAGTGGAATAAGCTTTAATGCTACGCTGTGTTCTCGGGATTTTTGGTCGGGTTCAATAAATGTTCGGTGCACGTATCGGTTTTTTACCAAAGCCATTTCTATTGGAATTCCCGAAACTTCGGAATATCCCAAGGCTACGGGAGTTGCGGTGTCGGGCACAGGCACGATCGCGTCAACCTTTAATTTGTGTTCATGAGCAAGAGCTTTGCCGAAATTTTTTCTCACGTCATAAATCAATTTTCCCGCCAGCACGCTGTCGGGACGGGAAAAATACACATATTCAAAAATATCATGCTTTGGCGTAGCTTTTGCCAGCTTAACGCTTTTTAATCCTTTTTTGTTTATTACCACCATTTCTCCCGGCACAATTTCTCTGACAAATGAAGCACCAATGGTTTCCAGGGCGCAGGTTTCCGAAGCAACCACATAGCCTTTATCTATTTTACCCAACACTAGCGGACGCATGCCGAATGAATCTCGAACTGCCACCAGTGTGTCTTTGTTCATCATTACCAAAGAAAAAGCTCCGGTAATGAGCGGGAAAACTTTTTTTATCGCAACCGGAAGAGTATTCTTTTCTTTTAAATAAAAATTTATAGCGTCAGTTATGAGCTCGGAGTCCATGCGATTTTTTTGCAGTGTTTTTTTTGACAAAAGAAATTTTTCCAGCGCTTTTACACTAGGTAAATTCCCGTTATGAGCAAGCGCAAAAGTGTGCTCAAAATTTATTACAGGCTGGGCATGGTCAAGCGCCCCGCCACCCGAAGTTGAATATCTGTTGTGTCCAATTCCAATATATCCTTTTAAATTTTCAATATCTTTCTCTTTGTAAACTTGAGCTACCAAACCAGCGCCCTTATGGGAATGAAATTTCTTGCCGTCGCTCGTGGTAATGCCGGAAGCTTCCTGCCCCCTGTGCTGTAGGGCAAAGAGCGCGAAAAAAGCCAATCGAGAGACGGGTAATCCTTGACCGAACATTCCTACGATTCCGCATTTTTCGTTTAACTCCTCAATCATTTTTATTAAAATACTTAATCGCGTTTTTAAAAATTTGCAATCCTGCGCCTTCTTTTTCCAGCTTTTTTTTCTCGTCAGAGGAACGGGCGAACATTTGCCACATTGGATTCTGGTGGGGAAACATCGCTCTCTCCGGATGAGGCATAAGACCCAACACTCTGCCATTATATGCCAAAACCCCGGCAATGTCATAATCGGAGCCGTTAGGATTCTTTTCCAGATTTTGATATTTGCAAATTTCTCCTTTTTCGTAAACAAAAGCTATCTCCCCATTCGCTTTCATTTTCTCATACTCTTTTGCGGAGACGACATAATGCCCTTCCCCGTGGGCAATTGGTATAGAAAGTTTTTTGATTCCCCCGAGCCAAGGGCTTTTGCCCACAACTTTCAAATCCACCCATCTGTCTATATATTTTCCGTTTTTATTGAAAGTAAGTCCTCCAGGCAGAATTCCAAGATTGGTTATAATCTGAAATCCGTTACAAATTCCAATCACTAGAGTGTCCCGGGACAAAAATTCTTCCAGTTCTTTGCTTAAGTGGTTCTTGAATTTGTTTGCGAAAGCTTTGCCACTGCCGGTGTCGTCGCCATAAGAAAATCCGCCAGGGAAAACAAGGACTTGGTATTGTGAAAGAATTTTTGGCTTGGCAATAAGGTCGTTCAGATGCACTATGTTCGCCTCGCCGCCCGACCAATCAAAAGCGAATTTAGTTTCCTCTTCGCAATTAAGCCCGTAGCCCGACATTATTATGATTTTTGGTTTTTTGTTTTTCATATTAATAAATCTCTTGCTGGTAACATTTTTCGCAATGTATAGGGTATTTTACCTGATCTTCTGGCTGATAAGAAGTGAGTATGTCAGTATCGCATTTAACGCATTTACCATTCCATAAATTTCTGATATTTCTTCTACTCATGCGAGCTGTGTGTCTGCAATTAAAACATTTTACTGGGATAGAAATTTTATTTCTTTTATAAAAATTTATTTCCCGACCAATCAACTTATAGTTTTTTTGGCAAGTTTCGCAGGTGAATATTTCATTTAAAAGGTCGTCACCAAACTCTTCCGGATTTTTAGGTATGTCCTTATTACTTATAGTTCCCTGTCCACTAGTGCTGGGTATGTTATCTTTCCATGAAAAGCCCTGAGCCAAGGCCTCTTCTTTAGTAAGAGGCATATATTCGTTGACTATAGCTTCATTATAACCAAGCGGGCTGAGTTCTTTTGGAAAAAAGTTGCCCCATTCCCCTGTTGCTTTTAAACTCTCAATTATTTTTTCTTTTAACTCCTCGTATTTGTCTTTACTGTATTGTTTGTTTAAAATACAAAAAGATTTTTTCCTTAAACCATAACAACCAAAAAGATTATTTGAGTTGAAGCAGTGGTCTGAGTAGTAAATATCATGAGAATCCACTATCTGCTGAGAGCCAATTACTTTATTGCTATCCAGCATAGTGAGGACCTGGTAACATTCTGACCCTTCTCCCGTAAAAGACATGTCGTATGAGTCAATCGCACTTCTTACAGTAAAACAAAATTTTGAGTTCTCGCCGCTCTTAATGTCAAAAGAATGATGAACATTGTGGGCATTGTATATGTGGTTTCCCGAAACACCGTTATTGTGAGAGCCAAAAAAAGCACGTTGCGGAATTTTTGTTCGTAATATATCACGTTCCTTCAAAATATACTCTAAACTTATTTTATTGCTTAATGGGTATTTCAGCACAAATTCTTTATATTTTTCTTTTGTCACTGGTTTGTTAAAAATATAGTAAGATTTATTTACAAGACCTACACAACCTATGCAGTTAAGGCAGTTTCTACAGTCAAAAAGTCCGATACTGTCTACACAGCTCTCGCATTCCTGGGAATAAGATAGTTTTGTTGATCCCAAGCAATCAATGCATTCATAACAAGATTCTGATTTAAATAGATATAAATTGTCTATTGAGTCTCGGCTATTCCAAACAATGTGGCCATAATCACAATCTTCATCGTCTAATCCGCCAAACACAAGGTAGCAATTCTTGCTTTGATTTATCTGATTGGAATACTCACAGTTTTCCGTCTGAGAATTCATAACAGCAACTCGCGGAACTAAGTTAAACAACTCTCTAAGCTGACTAAAAAACGGTTTCTTTTCGTCATACTCTATTCCGTAGGTCATAGGATTCCAGTCATCAGCCCACCACTCTGAAATAGAATATACTGGGAACAGAACATCCGGATTATACACGGTAACTATCATCTCGCCAGATTTACTTGAGGGTCGTTTATATAATGTTTTAAAATTTCTAAAAAGCGTCCTTATTTGCTGTCTGCACATAGGACATTTTTCCGGAGAAGGCACTCCCATTTTTTCATAAAATCCAAAATCATCAGGCTCTATTAAAAAGTCGTTTTTACAATTTTGACATATTCGGTTTTCGGTTTTATGTTCCATATTTTTAATCTACGGGATGGCTGAAATTAAATTACTAACTGATATTTCAAGTTGATTCCTTACGGTTCTTGCAAAATCTAGGTTCTGGTTAAATGGATCAGGTATTTCCCAAAAAGTTACTTTACTGCTCTGTTTTACATATTCAGGAATATTTTCACTTGGGTTTATAACTATTACTTTATCAACTCCATTAAATATTTCTGGCGTTACTTGTTTTCTTGCACAATTAGAAACATCTATCCCTATTTCTTTCATAACTTCTACTATATTCATGTCTTTATCTTTTAGTTTTTGTCCTTCTCTATTGGAATTCTCTTTTACCACTTTTGTGCCAGCGGAGATTGCAACACCTTTTCCCTTGAAAAGATTATTAAAAATTGCTTCTGCGATCTGACTCCTTGCTACATTGCCTGCACAAATAAATAAAATTTTCATAAATATGATTGTAGAATAATTTCTAAAGCTTTTAAGATATCTTCTTTTTTTATAAATAACTTATTTGCTCTGTCAAACTCCGGCATTAGTTCTATTGCCTCTTCTGTACACGAACAATGAACAAACAAATACGGAATCGTAAGTTGTTCTTTCTTTGCTGCGAGTAGAGTCCTGTACACCCAACTATTGCATGCATACTCACCCGCATCCTCAGAGATTTTTGATTCAAAAGGAATATTCGCTTCAGCAAAAAGTTTCTGCATGTTTTCTGTATTCCATGCGGACAAATTGGTTTGCAGTTTTTCTTTTTCGGGTCGTGATGGGTCCAGCGGTTTATTATTTTCAAAAGAAGTAAGATATTTTTCATTGTTTATCCAATTTATTCCATATCGCTCTAAACGAAATCCCTTTGCCTCAGATGCCATTCCAAAAGAAATAATTACATCAGCGCCTATCTCTTGTGCTTTTTTTACTATTACTTCTCCCGGATTTTGTTCCCCTTCAGGGAATAATACAATTGCAGGAAAAATCAAAGAGTAAATTTCATGGTCTGCAATAACTTTTCCATCTGCAGATAGTGCCAGCCATTTAGTTGGGTTAGTTAAATATTTTCCGAAAGTTTCTGATCCTGTTATAAGCGCCTTTTTCATTTCATTGAATTAGAAAATTTATGATAAATAATATGGAGTTTTTTTACGTTTGTTTCGACTACTTTATTTTTGTCGGTAATAATAAACTTATCGTTATTTGTGACCTTGCCCAGCATGGTGTGCGGTATGTTCTTCACGACTTTTAGGAATGCAGAGACATTTTTAGGAGATACAGAAACCAATATCCTTCCTTGGCTTTCGGAAAATAGTTTTACTTCCGCGGAATTTGCCCCTCCCTGTAAATTTTTGATGGAAATATTGCATCCAATCATTCCTCCAACTAATGCCTTTGCAAGCGCTATTGCTAATCCTCCCGAAGTCACTGAAAGCGAAGATGCTGCCAGTTCTTTTTGACTAATTTTTTCTACAGCTTTGTATATTTTTATATTTTTTACGGCATCAACTTTTGGCACGTTATTGCCGACATAACCCAGCATCTTGTAATATTCTCCCCCACCAAGCTCGTCATTAGTTTCTCCCAGCACATAAATTAAATCCCCAGGATTTTTAAATTCAGGTGAGATAGTTTTATTTAAATTAGGCATTACCCCAATCGCGGATATTAAAAGAGTGGGGGGAATAGATATAGCCACCGAATTTCCACTTTCATCGTAGCCGTTAAAATCATTAAACATACTGTCCTTTCCGGAAATAAAAGGCGTGCCATAGCTTAGGGCGTAGTCGTAACATGCCCGGACCGCGCTTAAAAGCTGGCCTAAGCGCACGGGGTCTCCCGATGAACACCAGCAAAAGTTGTCCAGTATTGCCAAATGAGACATTGTGCCGCCGGACGCCACGGTGTTTCTAATGGCAGTATCAATCGCGCAAGCAGCCATATCATAGGTATTTATGTCTCCATAAGAAGGATAAGAACTTGAAGTAACAACGGCAGCTTTGGGGGAATTTAATATCGGGTGGAATACTTGGGCGTCAGTATTGATGCGTCCTCTGCCAGAAAGGGGTTTAAGAACAGAGGAGGCTTGCACTTCGTGGTCGTATTGTTCCGAGATGAATGAAAATCCGGCAATATTTTTACTTCCCAGCAACATTTCCAATTCTTCGGTGTATGAATTTTTATTTGAAAATGTCGGCTCGGGATGGTTATGAATAACGGGTGCTGTAAATAATTGCTGTGAAGGTCTGCCGTCATGCAGGAATCCCATATCAATATCCATAATTTTTTTACCCGTGTATTTTACAATACATTTTCCCGAATTATTAAATTTCCCAATAACAGTTGCTTCCACTCCCCTTTTGTCCATTAACTCCTGAAATATTTTCCAGTTATTTTTCGGCACAGAGAGAGTCATTCTTTCTTGTGATTCAGAAATCCAAATTTCCCATGGACGAAGCCCCAGGTATTTTAAAGGAACTTTTTCTAAGTCCACCTCCACTCCCCCACACTCTTTTGCCATTTCAGCAACCGAGCAAGACAATCCTCCGGCACCGTTGTCGGTGATACTGGTGTATAAGCCCATATCTCTCGCTTCTTTAGCAATCGCATCGCTTAATTTTTTTTGAGTTATGGGGTCTCCTATTTGGACAGCCGTTGCCGGAGAATTTGAATCCATTGCTACTGATGAAAACGTGGCTCCATGAATCCCATCCAAACCCACCCTTCCGCCAACCATTACGACATAATCCCCATTTTGTGCTGTTTTAAGATGAGAAGGCGCATTTTTTACTTTCCGAGGGATAATTCCTATAGTTCCGGCAAAAACTAGTGGTTTGGCGCGGTATCTGTCGTCAAATTTCAAAAAACCGGAAAGAGTCGGAATGCCTGAGCAATTTCCGCCAACGTTTATGCCTTTTATAACTCCGTCCATGATACGTTTCGGGGGAAGCATAGCTTGTGTCATCGCCCTATCCTTAAAATATTTTGTATCGTCTTCGGGCCGTCCCAAACAAAACCCGTAAAGGTTGGCGACAGGCCTTGCTCCCAATCCGAAACCAATGGTGTCCCTATTTACTCCGCCTATTCCCGTTATGGCTCCGCCAAAAGGGTCTAGAGCTGACGGGCTATTATGAGTTTCTACTTTGTGGGTAATTAGATAATCTTTATCAAAAACTATCCCTCCGGAGTTGTCGGAAAATACCGATACGCAAAAATCTTTTTCTCCTTTTTGTTTTCGTATTAAATTTGTAGCGCCTTTGATGTATGTTTTATAAAGTCCGTCCACCACATCGTCTATCGGGTTGGCGAAAATAGTGTGTTTGCAATGCTCCGACCAAGTTTGCGCCAAGGATTCTATTTCAATATCTGTAGGGTTTCTTCCTAGCTCTGTAAAATATCTTTGAATTGCTTGCATTGACGGCAAGTCAAGAGCGAGCGGACCTCGTCGCTGCCCCTTCTCGTCTTTGACTCCTTCTTTGCCTATCCGCATCAACTCTTCTTCTCCTTCCGAAGCAATCGGAATTTCTATAACGGGTTTGGATTTTTCAAGGATTACTTCCGGCGCCACCAGCGGAAAACCTTTTTTGTTTTTGATTTCACTAAAGTTTGCAACATAAGCTCTTTCTATAAGAGGATTATAGAGAGACAAAGCCAACTTCTCCAGCTCACCTTCGTCTAGTTTTTCCGTAACTAAGAAAATTTTCGAAGTATAAACTTCCAGGGGGTCACTACCCTTGAGGCCTAAAAGGTCAACAATTGTTTCCTTTGCGGTGTGTCCTGCGTTATCTGTCACCCCGGGCTTAAATCCGATTTCAATAGCGTGATGGAATTTACCAACTTGAGGAAAAGAGTCTATGGAAAAGATTTCTATGGTGGGATTTGTGAGAGCTTGGGCGACCTTCTGTAATTTTTCCTTGCCTAATTTGTGGGTGATTAGATAGGATAAGACGGCGCTATTCTTAGCAAGACTTTTGTTTTTCGCCACGTATATCCGAGAAATCATATAGCTATAATATAGCATACAAAAACTAAAGACAAACAGCCTTTTTTCTGCTAGAATATCCCCAATATGAAAAATATCGTGACCGTTGGCGGAGGCACAGGAAGCTACACAGTTTTGTCGGGACTTAAGAATCTTTCAAATGTTTCTTTGGCGGCGCTTGTATCTATGTCGGACGATGGAGGCTCTACAGGAATCTTGCGAGACGAGCTTGGGGTCTTGCCGCCCGGGGACGTCAGACAGTGTTTGGTGGCGCTATCTGAACATACGGACATTGTGCGTAATCTGATGGGTTACCGCTTTGACGAAGGAACCCTGAAAGGCCATTCCTTCGGGAACATATTTTTAGCAGCCTTGGAAAAAGTGACGGGTGATTTTGCGCACGGAGTGGAAGTGGCGTCTGAAATTTTGAAAATAAAAGGAACGGTAATTCCTATCACCAAAGACAAAGCCGAGCTTTTAATGAGACTCGCGAACGGCAAAATAATAGAAGGAGAAGATAACATCCAAAACGACCAGGACATACAGAAATACGGATTAGAAAAATTATATTACAGTTCCGGGGTAACTTTGAGTGAAAAGGCTAAAGACGCAATCCTGGGAGCGGATTATATAATTCTAGGTCCGGGAAATTATTACTGCTCGGTGCTGCCTAATTTGGTGGTAGAAGGATTTACGGAAGTCATTTCCAAAACCACGGCAAAAATAATTTTTCCCGTAAACCTTACCAACAAGTTAGAGCATACGATAAATTGGAAAGTTAGCGATTACGTGAAAGATATTGAAAAATATTTGGGTAGAAAAGTAGATGTTGTGCTGGTAAACAGTGAATTACCCACAAAGGAACAGATAGAAAAATATGAATTAAAAGAAGGAGAAGGTGTTTACGTGGAAGATGATTTTGAGGACCCGAGAGTAATTCGCGCTCCCCTTTTATCGCATGTTGTATATGTGAAGGGTGTTGGGGATGTTTTGCCAAGCACAAGAGGGTTCATCCGTCACGATTCGGAAAAAATAGCCAAGTGCGTTTATGAGATAATAAATACCCGCCTGAACGACCACTCAGTCGGGCAGGAATAACATGAAATACATTTTTGATTTTGATGATGTTTTGTTTAAAAACACAGACATGCTTAAGCCTAGAATTTTTCACATAATTTCTAGAGAGGCAGGGGTGACTGAAGAAAAAGTCAAAGAACGCTACCAAAAGAATCGAATAGAATTTTCGCTCGTTAATTTCATAAAAACATTTTTTACCGAGCCGGATATGTCAAAAATAGACCACATTTTCAAGGATATAATGAGTGAAAGCCATAAATTCTTAAATATGGAACTAATAGAAGAGATAAAGAAGATAGATAAAAATGACTTATATATTGTTACTAACGGAGAAAATGATTTTAACTGGAGCAAGTTGGCCTATAGCGGGGTAATGGAATACTTTTTAACAGAACACATTGAAGTTGTGCCAGGGTCAAAACGGGATGCAATTCATAAAATTTGCGATGCAAATCCGAACGAAGAAATAATTTTTATTGATGACAGGGACTATTTTATTGAAGATTTGGATAGTCCCAAACTTAAACCGTTATTGTATACGAAAGAAACTAGAGCCAGCGTGCATAAAACGTTAAGAGAACTGTCTAAGAATCGCGCTTCTGAGTTAAGAATGAAATAATCTACCTCCAATATCTTTCTACGACATGATGTTCTTCGGGGCCGGTGCCGACGTAAATAATTTTAGCGCCTAGCGTTGCCTCTAGAAATTTTACGTAAATCAGGGCTTCTTTCGGCAGCTTGTTGCCATAATCCGAGAGTTTTCCTTTCCATGCCGGAAATGTTTTATAAATTGGTTTTATTTTAACCCTAGATAGGTCAAAGGGAATTTTTTCCGCTTTCTTTCCGTTTATTGAGTAAGCAACACATACTTTTATTTGTTTTAAGCCGGAAAGGACATCAAGTTTGGTTAAGACGAGTTCTGTGGCGTTATTCATTTCAATCGCGTATTTCAAAAGCGGTATATCAATCCAGCCCGTTCGGCGGAGTCGTCCTGTGGTTGCGCCTATTTCGTGCCCTGCGCGCCTAAGGGCGACACCTTGCTCAAACTCACCTTTGCTATTTAAGTCGGGAAACGGGTATTTTGTCTTCTCTTCTATGTATTTCTTATCTCTACACCAAATTGCGGATTTTTCTCCGCCGAATTCAGTTGGGAAAGGACCTTCTCCTACCTTTGTGACGTAGGCTTTTAGTATTCCAATAGCTCCGCCTATGTAGGACGGCGCTATCCCTAGTCCGGTGCCCACACCGCTTGCTATTGTGTGAGATGAAGTGACGAACGGATAGTGTCCGAATCTTACATCAAGCAAAGCCCCCTGAGCTCCTTCCGCTATTACTTTATTTCCTTTCTTGAGCGCTTCAAGAACCATTTGAGAAGAATCTATGTTTGGTAATGAGCGCAAAAATTCTACGCCTTTAAAAAACTTAGCTTCACCCTCCTTCAATTCTTTTTTTGAAAGTTCATATCCAAAAACCTTTCGAAGGGTAGTGCGGTGTTCTTCCGTAAGAGCTTTGTATTTTGTTTCAAAGTCTTTAAAGAATATATCTCCCACTCTTAGCGCTCTTCTTAGAGTAAGGTCGGTGTAAGACGGAGAAATCCCCTTCCCTGTTGAGCCGATTTTCTTTTTACCTTTTATTTTTTCTGAAACAGAATCCAATATTAAGTGGGTGGGAATAGTTAGTATGGCGTGAGGCGAGACAGAAATTCTATTCAAATAAGAAACATGAGTTGGAATCATCTGCGCTTCTTCCAGCAACGCGCTCGGGTTTATAACCATACCTGCCCCAAGGTGTATATGGGCTTTGCCGAAAACCCCTGATGGTATGAGATGAAACACGTAGCAAACACCTCCGTGCCATATTGTATGTCCCGCGTTATTGCCTCCCTGGAATCTCACAATTAAATCATTTTTAGACAAGCCGGAGGCTATGCGAGCCACGCCTTTTCCCTTTCCTTCGTCTCCCCATTGTAGGCCAATAATAGGAGTAATTTTTGATGCCGATTTTTTTATATTTTTTACTCCTAATTTATTTTTCATAATTCATTATTTGTTTTTGTAGTTAGGGGCGGGACTTACCATGAAGATGTCATGGACATGGCTTTCATCGAGACCCGCGCGAGTAATTGTGTAAAAAGAGGAGTTTCGAAGTTTTTGTATGTTTTCCGCGCCCAAGTATCCCATTCCGGCTCGAAGCCCCCCGACATATTGATGTATAACGTCCGACAGAGCGCCTTTGTATGATACATGTCCAGAAACCCCTTCTGGGACGAGTTTCGTCAGGTCGTATTGGTCCTCCTGGAAATATCTGTCCTTCGAGCCTCTTTGCATTGCGCCCAAAGAACCCATGCCTCTATATTTTTTAAATTTTTGGTCATTCATGTTTATGGTGTCGCCAGGCGCTTCGTCTGTTCCCGCGAACATGCTTCCGGCCATAACGACATCCGCTCCGAATACCAAGGCTTTTACCACATCTCCCGAATGCTTGATACCGCCATCAGCTATGACTGGAATATTTAATTTTTTACACACCTCGTAGACGGAAGAAACCGCGGAAAGTTGCGGCACGCCCACGCCGGACACAATTCTCGTGGTGCAAATAGAGCCAGGGCCTATTCCAACCTTAATCGCGCTGGCTCCCGCTTTCGTGAGCGCTAGGGCGGCACTACCGGTAGCCACATTACCCGCGATGATATCCAATTTAGGAAAAGCTTTTCGGATTTTTTTTACAGCATCCAATACTCCCTTAGAATGTCCATGTGCCGTATCTACGCATACGACATCAACTCCTGCCTTCACCAAAGCTTCTACTTGAACCAAGACATCCGCTCCGGCTCCAACGGCTGCGCCGACACACAAACGACCAAGAGAATCTTTTGTGGCGTTTGGGTATTCTTTTGATTTTGCTATATCGCGATAGGTAATCATTCCAACCAGTTTGTTGTTTTTATCCACCAATGGGAGTTTTTCTATCCCGTATTGGCTGAACAGATTGTTGGCTTCCTCAATGTTGGTTTTTGGACCGCCGGTAATAAGTTTAGTGGTCATTATATTTTTTATAGGAGTTGATTCGTCTTTTTGAAAACGCATGTCGCGATTGGTGACAATTCCCACAAGTGAGCCGTCTTCTTCCACCACCGGGAATCCTCCGAAGTGGTATTTTTTCTGGATATTAAAAACGTCGCCGACAGTGGCGGTAACGGGAATAGTTATCGGGTCTATGATTCGTCCTGATTCGTATCGCTTTACCCGCTCTACTTCGTGCGCTTGGTCTATGATGCCTAAGTTTTTGTGTATTATGCCTATTCCTCCCAATTCCGCTATAGCTATGGCCATCTTGGACTCCGTAACGGTATCCATTGCCGCGGACATAAATGGAATTTGAAGGCTGATGTTTTTTGTGAGTTTGGTTTTAGTAACAACATTTTTCGGAAGGACTTCGCTGTAATTCGGCACCAAAAGCACATCGTCAAAAGTAAGTCCTTGCCCTAAATCTTTTGGGGCGGAGTTCTTGCTTGTTTTTGAAGAAGTGTTTTTGTTGGGCATATATTTTTTATACCATATTTACACTATTTTTGCTTGTTTTGTTTTTCGGTTCGCGAAGTAGGCATCCAATGAAAAAGAATCCGCTCCGTAGAGAAACGTGGAAATCGCTCCCATAGCCAAGCCAAAGTCCCTAACCCCAACGCCGTTGTAGCCAACAACGTAAGTAATGAGCAGTAAATGTAAAGCCGAGAGCAATCCTATTATTGTGGTAAAAAATCCCAGAAGCAAGAGAGTTCCTATAACTATTTCCATGGAACCGTTTATTATTACGAGAGTGCTTGCCTCAAATCCCGAAAGAGATGTTGCCCAGGATGGAATTAGCCCTACCCAAGCGTTAGTATCTATAAGCTGTTGGACTCCAAACCACAAAATTACAAGCGCTACGCCTGTTCTGACAATGGTTGGAGCAATAACTTTCATTTTTTCTGATGACATATCTAATTTTTTTTTAATTAATAATGTTTCAGCATTTTAGCATCCTGCGGGCGTGTTTTCAAGAATACTTTCTTACGCCTTCTTTTTTTAAAAGCGCAAGTTTGGTTTTCACTCCACCCTTGCCAGAATATCCGCCAAGGGCGCCATCGCTTCTTACAACCCTATGGCATGGGATTTTAGGAGCTAACGGGTTGGCTCCTACGGCATTTGCTACCGCCCGCACCGCGCTAGGCTTGCCAATGCGTCTGGCGAGTTCTTTGTAAGTTACCGTCTCCCCTTTCTTGATGCGCAAAAGCGCTCCCCATACTTTCTTTTGAAAAACAGTGCCTTTTAACTTTTCAATATCTGATTTATTAATTTTTTTCATGGTTATTTATTTTTCAACATAGGCATAAGTCTATTTTATCACAGCCATAAATTCCGGCAGTGTTTCCATTGGAATTACCTTATAGCGCTGCCACTCATGCAAAATGTTTTATTATTCTACCAAAACTGCGCTCACGACAAGACGCTCATCATGAGTCCGATATTCTTTGAGCCACGCCCCAGTGCATGTGATCAACCTCAAGATTTTTCCTTCTCTTATTCTGAATATTTCCGGCACATTTTCGTTAAAATCATAAATTTCTGAGCCTGTAACCCTAAAATGTAGTCTTTTATTTTCGTCTGTGGTTATATAAATATCGTCGCCTTCTTTTAGATTTGAAAGCTTACTAAACACTGCCGGCAAGGATAAGCCATTATCCACATGCCCTGCTATTACCGCGCTTCCTATATTTCCGGGAACTGTCCCGTATTTATACCAGCCAACATTTCGAAAACTCCTCGGCGTAGCCATGTTTCCCTTTGCAGTTATTCCGACCTTTTGTATATCTGCATTAACGTTAATTTTTGGTATAGACAGAGCTATCGGATAACCTTTTGGAACTTTTTTTACCGCTTCTTCTTGCAAGCTCGCTGATTCCGAAGTTTCTAAAGGAATACCTATACTCACTAAAGGCAATGGGATTTCGTCTGAAGGCGCATAAAAAACCGCATTTGAAAGGACCACCGCAAAAATGATAAGGGCTATGGTGACAACTATTATTAAGTGGTTTTTCTTGAGTTTCATTATTTATTAAAAATAATATCACCACAGAGGAAAAGACGGAAGCCTTATAAATGACAACCGTCTTTTCACTCGTGATTAATACTTTCGGGAAGGTTGGTTTAGGTAAATAAATCCAAGAAAAGCTATTAACCCTGAAACAGCCAGGAGGAGAATGTTGTTAAGCGCATTGCCTCCGTATCCTGTTGTCGGCAAACCCGGAGAATACACTGTCCCGCCGCCTGGCCCAAAGGTAGCTCCGTTACATACCCAGCCATTTATGATGCTGTATCCGTATATGGATGAACATCCATTCAGATAAGGTATAGCGACTGGTCCGCCGCTGCATGGCGACCCACTTACAACACTATATCCTAATGCGGAAGAACATCCGGGCAAGAATCCCATGTAGGCAGTCGAATTGCCATTACAAGAGTTTCCAGTAGTTACACTGTAGCCAAGACCGGAGGCACAGCCTGAAGGAAAGGAAGCAGTCTGAGCACTCGCGCTTGGTGCGCCCATGAGGCCAAAAACACCCAAAACAAACGCTAAGGATAGAATCAAAGAATAAATTTTCACTTTATTTTATAAGGCTAATAATAATTAAACAACGAATGGAGCCAACTTCGACTATTGTTGATTTCCATTTACTATATAAGACGATGTTGACCTTATTTTATTACATTAATTTTCTTCCTCTTCGTCAATCCCGCTTTCTCCCCGAGCTCTTTCAAGCACAGACTCCAGGGCGTCTTTAGTCGAATCGCTCTCATATGAGTTCTCTTCTTTTTTTATTTGTTCCCTTATCTTCTCTATTTTTTCTGAGTGTCTCTGAAGCTTTGACTCGAGTTCTGTTTCCAGAAATTCTTTCTCATAATTTTCTTTGCGCAGTTCGGCTTTTTTATTTTTTATTTCTCTTATATTTTCATCAAAATCACCGAGGTTTTTCTGGATATCTTTCTCTAGTTTCTTGGTATTTTTTTTATTGAGTCTTCCTTTTTCTGCTAGTTTTTCAAATTCGTCTACCCTCCTTTCTATTTTTCTAGAATTATCTTTAGCTTTGCTTTCAGCGCTTCTGTGAAAAACAGCGGGGATTTTTTCAACGACATTTGTTTTTACGCCGTAAAGCAAGTCTCCCGGCAGAGTGTCCAGGGAGGCAAAAGCAGTCGCGCTAGTGAGGGACAATATCAGTCCAGCCAGAATACCAACCTTAACGTATCTGCTCTCTAGTAAAAAAGAAAATCTGAAGAAAGGACTAGGAGTTGAATATTTAAGCTTGGTATCAGAGCTTTCCTTTTTTATAGAAGTGGAGATACGCTCAAATAGACTCCTTTTTTCGGAATCCGATAGTGTGATTTCTTTTAATTTTTTAAATTCCTTCATTTTCATTGTTTTATTTTTAGGCGTGAAGTTTTGATTTCAAGATACGCAAGCCTCTGTTGATTCGAACCGAAATAGTGTTGGCTGATTCTCCCAGAATAACGGCGATTTCTTTAGGAGTCAATTCCTCAACAAATCGTAGATATATCGCTTCTCTGTATATGGGCTCCAGGCTGGCAATTTTTTCCTTCGCCATCTTGGCTTCAAGTAAAACATCTACGCCGACAACATTTCCGTCAAACATATCCAGATACAGCTCTTTGTCCTCTGAATTTTCCCCGGGGAAGCTTTGTAGCGGCAAACTCTTCTTTTTCCTATACCAATCTATCACGAGATGTCTGGCGATTCGGTAAAGCAGGGCGCGTGGCTCATCAACTTTTTCTTTTTGCAGAGTCTGCCAGAAACGCAAATAGGTATCTGCCACTATATCCATCGCCTGCTCTTTATCCGACACTCTATATAAGACAAAGCGGAAAAGGCCATCTGTGTTGTCGGCGTAGGCTTTTTCAAAGATTTTTTCTATGGATAACTTCATACATGCAGACGATTAACGGCTCGGATACTTACTTATACTAGCATCAAATTTGTAATTATCCATTAATTTCAATCTAGGTAGTCAAATACGATTTTGTCAGTAAGTATTTCTACCTTCTTTCGTCTGTGCTTTTAGGAGGATAACCTTTCCATCTTCCTAAGCATTATTAGTTAACATAAAAATATTATGAAAAACAAGCAAAGTATCGCAACAGGTTTTGTTTTGTTAGCCTTATTGGGGGTGGGTTTAATTTCAACCCCGGCAATGGCGGACAATGAAAACAAAGGAAGTTCCAAAGGTTTTCTTAATGCCCAAGCTTCTTTAAAAGCCGATGCATTTATGAAAGCTGAAAATGCAACGGGTGTGGTTTTGGGTTCAAATAACTCGCTTAGAGTTATGGGGGCAAAAGTTACATCAGTTTCCGGAAGCGATATAAGCGCTACGGTTCCTTTCGGGAATAGTTCTCTTAACTTTGTTGTAAAGACAGATGCAGAGACTAAGTTAAACGGTAAAGTATTATCAGGCGCGTCCGCCCTAGCCGGGTTAAAAGCCGGAGACAAAATTAGCTTTGGCGGAACAATAACCTCTTCAACAAGCTCGTCAATAGTCGTTGACGGAGACCATGTAGTAAGTCAAGCTCTTTACGGAGGAATAAAATTAGAAGATAAAACTTCTTTCCAAGGTGAAGTGAAAGCGGTGAACTCTACCGACAGTTACTTTACTCTTAAACTTAAGAGTGGAGTAAGTGTTAAAGTCCTGATTTCAAGCTCAACTGTTATTACTTTAGATGGCGCAACTAAGCCCCTTTCTTCTCTGGAAGAAGGAGATGAAGTAAGACTAACAGGTGAATTGAATTCTGACGGAAGCGTGATTACTGCTTCCAAGGTCTCAGCTGAAAGCGAAGATAGTGACGACGAAGAAGACGATAACGATAATGACGACAAGGATGGAAGAAAAGAATTCAGAGGCGGTTTTTGGGGTAAAATCCAAAATTGGTTCTGGAGATAAAAATTAAATAAATTTTACCTAAAAAAGAGCCCTTAAAAGGGCTCTTTTTCTTGAGGTAATATTATAATTTTTCCTCAGCTTTGAAAAGTTCCATAATACTGCCCACAGCTTGACCGATTGCTAGGTCGTCGGCTTTCATATCCAATGATTTCTCGGTTGTGGCCTTTAGATAATTAAAAACCATTTCATGAGAAATATCTCCTTTTTCATACATTGAAAAAATTTCGGCAGCGTAAGCATCATATTCCCTACGAGCATCAGGCATATCCGACACGCCTAAAGGGTCCCAATCTTTCAGTAAAATTGCGCTTATTTCTTTTATTAAAATTTCATTTTCGGGAGGCATGCTCGGATTATATCATATATTAGAGATTTGTCGGGTCAGTCCTAACGTGCAGGTTTTCGTTCAGTCCGTTAATCTTCTCCATCTCGTCTTCCGATAGTTCAAAGTCAAATATCCCGATGTTCTCTTCTATGCGCTCCTTGTGGGTAGATTTAGGTATGGGGATGAGTCTATGCTGCACACTCCAACGAATTAAAACCTGGGCGTTACTTTTCCCATGCTTTTTTGCTATTTCGCTTATTAAAATATTTCGCGAAATGTCACCACTTGCCAAAGGCGAATGCGCTTGGAGGCGGATGTTGTTCGCCTGGCAGTATTCAAGTAATTCTTTTTGAAATAAAAATGGATGAAATTCTACCTGGTCAACCGCCGGAGGCACCGTGGCATAGCCCTTCATTTCTTTAAGGTGGGCAATTGTATAATTTGAAACCCCAATGGCTTTGGCTTTCCCTGATTTGTAAATTTCTTCCATAGCGCGCCACGTCTCCTCTCTTTTATTTATGCTGACTTTCCGTTCCGGGTCTGCTGTCGGCCAGTGGATTAAATATAAATCCACATACGCAAAACCAAGCTTCTCAAGCGACGTGTCTATGGCTTTAAGCGTGCTCTCGTAGCCCTGGTCTGAGTTGCCCAATTTTGTTGTTATAAATAATTCTTCTCTAGGAATCCCAGACTCTTTTATGGCTTTCCCCACCCCTTTTTCGTTGTCGTAAAGTTTTGCGGTGTCTATCAATCTGTATCCGGCTTCTATTGCCCACTTTACTTCGTTAATAACAGGGTCCCCTTCTTCGGTGCGAAAAGTTCCAATGCCGATAATTGGCATAGTTGAGCCGTTGTTCAGAGTAACTCTTGATTTTAAATTTAAATTATCCATATCTATTCAAAATTCATCAATTTTATTATATCAAATGTAGCGAAATTAAAAAATAATGAGGACGGGTTTATCAAAAAAACAAACTTTAACTATAAAAGAAAAGTCACCCGGCACAGAAGTGTCAGGGACTCTTCTCTGCTACGGGTGACGGGATGCTACTTGAGGGCGAGATAACCGTGAATGTTCTGCACGGCCATTGCGCCTTCTGCGACGGCCGAGGCGATTCGCTTGATGGAGCCGTGGCGGACATCGCCAGCGGCGAAGACTCCTGGCATTGAAGTCTCCATAAAGAAAGGTGGACGAGGCAGCTGAGTCAGACGCCAGTGACCGGTGGGAACGTCGTTACCAGTGTAAATCTGACCTCTCTCATCCAACGCGATGCCGTCCGGAAGCCACTTGGTTTTCGCTACGCTTCCGATGGAGATGAACATCTCCTTGGCGTTCACGACTTCATTCCCCGTCGGCGAGGTGATCACCACCGACTCAAGGCGGGGGTCGCCGTGAGCCTCTTTGACTTGGGAGTTGTAGTGCATGACGATGTTTGATGCCGCCTTGATGCGCTCGATGAGGTATGCCGACATCGTGGAGGAAAGGGCCTCGTTTCTCACCACCATGTGAACCCGGCACCCTTTCTGCTTACAGAGAAAGATGACGGCCTGCCCTGCGGAGTTTGCTCCGCCGACCACAACCACATCCCCCTCGTATGACTCATCGACTTTCGGAGAGCCATACTTCACTCCCCGTCCGATGAGCCTGGCGACACCTTCCACTTCAAGAGGACGGTAAGACACGCCGAGCGCGAGAATGACGGTGCGAGTTGGGATGATGGTCCCATCTTCCGTAGTTACGAGAAGCTTGCCGTCCGACTGCTGAACGTTGCTGACTCGTGCTGGCACCATGAAGACGGTGCCAAACTTCTCGCACTGAGAAATCGCTCGGTCTGCCAGCTCCTTACCAGTGACTCCCGCCGGGAAACCGAGAAAGTTCTCGATTGAAGTTGATTCTGCCGCCTGTCCGCCACAACCATCCGTGCTGCGTTCCACTATCAGGGTCGTCAGCCCCTCCGATTCGGCAGTGATAGCTGCCGACATTCCTGCCAGTGAGAATCTCATTCTGCTAAAGACTGCGGACAAAGGCCGGTATTTAATAAAATGCTTACTGACATAAGAGAAGGAAAATTCGATGGAATACTTGTCTGGCATCCAGATCGCCTTGCTCGAAATGCCGGAGACCTAGGAGCGATCGTAGACCTGTTAGATCAAAAGAGATTAATAGAGATAAGAACGTATAGTCAGCACTTCACAAATAATCCGAATGAGAAGTTTCTACTAATGATTCTTGGTAGTCAGGCAAAACTAGAGAATGATAATAAAAGTATAAATGTAAAACGTGGATTAAAAACACAAGTCGAAAATGGATTATGGCCCAGTGTTGCTCCCACTGGGTATTTAAATGCAAAAAATAAAGATCAGAAATGTCATGTATTTGTTGACCCAGACAGAGCACCAGTCATGAAAGAGATCTTTGTAAAGGTGGGACACCAAGGATGGAGTGGTAGAAAAGTTTTTAGATGGCTCAAAGATATAAAATTTGTAACACGCACAGGCAAACCACTAACTCTTAGTAATATTTATGTAATCCTGAATAACCACTTCTACTATGGAAGCTTTGAGTACCCAAAGAAAAGTGGTCGATGGTTTCAAGGTAAGCACATACCGCTAATAACAAAAGATTTATACGATGATGTTCAGAAACAATTACACTTACAAATAAAGGCTCATGGAAGAAATAAGGAATTTGCATTTACGCGAATGCTAACCTGCGGGGCATGTGAGTCTGGGGTCAGTGCGCAAGAAAAGTATAAAACTCTAAAAGATGGTTCGGTAAATAAATACATTTATTATGGATGTACTAGAGCCAGAGATATAAACTGTAAAGAAGGATATATTGAAGAGAAAGTATTAATAGACCAACTACTTGGGATAGTAGATAAAATAGATTTGGACAAATCAGGGATAAAGAAAAAGCTTGAAGTAGAAATTGAACGACATAAAAAATTCCATTCAGGAATAATGGGTAAACCAAAAGAAGAATATTCAGCCAAAGATGCTGACATAAGAAATTATGCAAAATATTTACTTACCGAGGGATCAGTATTTGAAAAAAGAGATTTGCTAGGCTGTTTAAAAAGTAAAATAAACTTAAAAAATAAAGTAGTTTCAATAAGTTAATTTACCTCCGGCCAAAAAGTATTTATTACATCATCACCTAAAAATTCAGCAAGTTCTCCTGATGGTTTATTTTCACCAATACATTTTGCTACTCTTAATGTCCAAGGGATGTTTTTAGGACTCAAGATTTGAGAGAGTTGTTGAATTACATCTTTCAAATCATCATCTTTACGGTTCCAAGAATCGCAAGAATCCAAAAGTGTTTGTTTGGCGCCATATTTATTACTCTCAGATTTAATTTTTAGTTTTGCTTCATCCCAATTATTTAACCCTAGAGATGAAAGAACTTCGTTAGAAAGAAAAAGGTTTTCAGATTCTCGACACGCAAGTTTGATAAATTTTATATTTAACTGCTGATTGCTCTCATCTGCTATTGGTAGTGATTGATCGCCATCCAAAAGAGCATACCCAACTGGATTAGATTGATCTGACCTTAGGCTAGTAAATAACTTCTCTAAAGATTTTTGATAGTTTTTTACCTCTTCAGACCCACTACAAGGGATAACTGCAAGGGGAACTTTATGATATCTTGGTATTTGGCTCCAAATTTTATTATCATCATCTCCCTCTACTAGTAATAGTGGTGCACCAAAAAGTGGACCCATCAAAGCATGCCCCCCTAAACAAGTAGAAAGTTCTTGTAACGCTTTATTGAATTTTATTGCCTTCTGTTCTTTTATTGAATTATTTAAATAAATAACACTAGTTTTTTCTTCACCATGATAACCAAGAGCAGAGAGTAACGTAGTACTATGTGTCGCAATTACTATCTGAACTTTATATTTATCAAGTAATTTAACTAAGAAATTTGCTAAGTGTTGTTGCAAGTCTGGATGCAAGTGTGTATCAGGTTCATCAATAAGCAAAACTCTACTGGTTTGATTTTCTAATTCCCACATAGCACAAATAGTAAGCAGATCTATTGCTAGAGTTAAAATTTCTGCTTCCCCTGTACTTAAAGCATTAACACTGGATACAATATCATCATTATGTATTCTCTTTAGTTCAAAGGGAGGATTTTGACCTGTTATAGAAAATTGGAAATCGGGTAATAATATTTGTAGAGTATCTTCAATATCTTGAACATTAACAGGGCTGGCCGCTCCTCGCGAGGTCACATTACCAATTTTAATAAACAATGCTTGAATACGAGAAATTGATTCTTGACGATAAGTAGGAGAAAGATTATTTCTCCCTCTTCCAGCTCTGCTAGGAGCGGTCAGTTGTTCCTGCATAATCCCAACATCATGAGTAATATCACCAGCTCTTTCTGGAGAAGTGTAATGATAAGTACTTTGATCAGTATCTCTAAGGAGTCTGAGTAAGCGACTTTTTCCAGATCCATTTTTACCGAACAAAACAGTAATCTCATTTAAATCCTTGAGTTCCCATTGTTCTGCACCAAGATATCCTGGTCTTACAATATTTAAATCTGAGAAATATTTTGCCATAATTTTAACCCGTCTAGGTCCTTCGATACTAAACTAAACTGCTGGGAGACTAGGAATCGAACCTAGATTAAAGGCTTCAAAGGCCTCTGTCCTACCGTTAGACGATCTCCCAATGTTTAAAACTTTAACAACAATTCTTTCTTACCCTTGGCCGTTTTGTAATATTTCTCTTTTCTGAAAGCTTCATACCTATCATCGCATGCTTCAGAATACAGAATTTCAAAAGGGATGCGGGATTTGGTGGATTTCACTTTGCCTGAATTATGATAACTTAGACGTTGCCCTAAATCATGCGTACACCCTACGTATAGATTACCATCCTTTTTGCTTTTCAAAACATAGACAAAGTGCATATGTTTTTGTCCTACCGTTAGCCTCGCCCATAGGCTGGAGCCTGATGGCTACGGCCGAGGGACGATCTCCCAATATTAACTAACTTTACCATCCTGCCCCAAAATCTTGACCAAAGCAAGCTCTAATGGCAATTCGGCGATAAAAGCGTTGTCCATTTGTTGATATGCTTCCAAAAACACAGCAAGGGCTGGAGAACGAAGCATTCCAGCTTTGTCTTCTTTTACCAGGTTTTTCAGAAATTCCATATCGGCTTCCGAAAGGTCCCCAACCATTTCTTCTTCAAGCTTTGGAGCATAACGCAAGATTATTGCCATTCGAAACTTTTGAACAATAAGTTTGAAGAATAATTTAATATCCAGGTTGGCTTCTGACGCGGTCCGAATAGTAGTGATGCCTTTTTCCAAATCTTGGAGAGCTATGGCGGACAGCACTTCATTTACCATGGTTGTTTTCGGTGCTCCTGTAATTTTCTCCACATCTTCCCTCTTTATTTTTTTACCTTTGGAAAAATTTACAACTTTTTGAAGTTCTCCGAGGGCGTCACGGAATGATCCGTCGGCGAGCACGGCCAGGAGCTCAGCGCTTCCCGCTTCCAAAGTAAAACCTTCTTTCTCCGCCACGTCTTCCAGGATATTCTTTAGTATTTTTTCTGTTGGTTTTTTGAAAGTGAAAACCTGACAACGGGAAATAATAGTTTCGGGAACTTTATGGAGCTCGGTCGTAGCCAAAATAAATATCACGTGCTTTGGAGGTTCTTCCAATGTTTTCAAAAGCGCTCCCCAAGCATCCTTAGAAAGCATATGGACTTCATCTATTATGTAAACTTTATACTTGGAATCAAAAGGAAGAACTCGCACTCCATCACGAAGCTCTTTGATGTCTTCAATTCCCCTATTGGATGCGGCGTCTATTTCATAGAGGTCGTTCGCCGAGACGCCGATGTTTTCGGCAAAGATTCTTGCCACCGTGGTTTTACCCGTTCCCCGTGAGCCGACGAACAAATACGCGTGAGAAACTTTATTTGTTTTCACTGAGCTTTCCAGCACATCCACTATGTGGTCTTGTCCCAGAACTTCCTTGAATTTTTGCGGTCGGTATTTCCTGTATAAAGCTAAATCGTGCATAGCGTCAGTATATCAAATATTTTTCAGAAAATCATTAGTTATAATCGCTACCTCCTCGGCGTTTTCAGCCTCCATAAGTTTCATCCGTAGCTCTTTTGCGCCGTCAAAACCGTTGACGTATGCCTTGTAGTGTTTTTTCATGATTGCGAAGTTTTTATGCTCTCTCAGTATTTCTTCGAAAAGCTTGGTGTGCTCTATCATTACTTTCAACTTCTCCTCTAAGGTTGGAGTAATTCCTTTAAACAGCCATGGATTACCGAAGATAGCTCGTCCCAACATGACCCCATCACACCCCGACTCTTTTATTTTTTGTTCTCCGTCTTTTATATCCAAAACGTCCCCATTGCCAAAAATTAAAGTGTCTTTGTTCATCTCGTCGCGAATTTCAATGACACTCTTCATCAAATCCCAGTGAGCCGGAACATCAGACATTTCTTTTCGAGTTCGTAAGTGCACAGTAAGCGCCGCCAAATCCTGCGACAAAAGTTCTCTAATCCAAGTGTTAATTTCGTTTTTATTATATCCAATGCGTGTTTTCACCGATACGGGTAGCCCGCCTCCGCCCTCTTTCGCTGCTTGAATAATTTCCTTCGCGAGTTTCGGATTTTTTATCATCGCCGCACCGGCGCATTGTTTTTCTATAGATTTATCCGGGCAGCCCATATTTATATCTATGCCGTCAAAGCCAAGTTCTTTGCATAGCTTGGAAGCTTCTCGGATATTCTCTACATTGGAACCAAATATTTGCGCCACAATGGGATGCTCATTCTTGGAAAATTTCAAATCTATCAGAAGTTTTTCCCGAGCTTTAGGGTGTGCCAGACCGTCCGCGGACACAAACTCGGTCCAAAAAACGTCTGGCTTGCCGTGTTTCGCTATTATCTGCCTAAAGGCGCAATCGGTTACGTCTGCCATTGGCGCAAGGCAAAATATAGGTAGTTTTATTTGTTTCCAAAAATTATTCATATCATTGCCCTCCAGAGGCGGGTAAAAACTTGAAATATACCTTATTGCCGAAACGGAGGTCAATATACAAAAGCGATGAGTATTTATTCTTAAAGCCCGAAAGAAGAGGCTCGGTAGCCAGTGCGGCCTGTAAGTTCTCCGCCACTTTTTCCAAATCTGCCTCGGATTCAAAAATTATTTTAGGTCCTGCTGTGTTTGAATCGTTCCTTGCCAAGAACATTTCTATATCGCCGTCAGGTAGAACACTTATCATCACAGGGTCTGTTCCCATACCAGAGACAACATCTTTAAATAAAACCAATTGCTTGAAATTTTTCCCAGAAAAATACGAACCAATAGGGTTTTCTGCGGCGTTATTATCTAGTGCTCCGTAAAATTTAAAGTAAACTTCTCCGGAGAAGAACGGCGCTTCGTCAAAAATATATCCTTCGTTATCCAGGAAATAGCATTTATTTTCCTCCAGACGAAGAGTTTCTATCGGTGGGATTTCTCCACACCACATATATAAAGCTTCCCTTTCGGATACAGACACCACCAAGATTTTTCTATCTCTGACGGATAGGTCAATTTTACCCAGACGAGAGAAGTTTTTCTGAAGTGTTGCCTTTATTGTCCCCTTTGGATAAAACAAAACATTTGTCTTCGGAAATAACCAAATATATTTTCCCGTAATCTGTTCTTCTACGGATGTTTTTATTAGATTGGTCTCAACAACTTTATTGCCTGAAATTTCAACCGAACTTATATTCAGCCCTTCCACTTTGGACAGGTAGGTTCCCGTGGTAAATAGAACTGCGACCGCAAAAAGTAATATCAAAAATTTACGGACAACGGCATTCCGCCTTTGTTTTTTTAATTCCGCTAAGCGCGGAGAGCTGAGAACATTTCTCTTATGCATTTTATTTAATTACATCTTTCCCCATGAACTTTAGCAGGGCTTCGGGGACTTTTATGCTGCCATCCTCTTGCTGGTAGTTTTCTATTATTGCGATAAGAGTGCGGCCGATAGCCACCACGGTCGCGTCATTCATATGGACGGGTTCTATTTTCCCGTCGCTTCTCCTTACTCTGGTATTCAAACGACGAGACTGAAATCCTCCGGTGTAGTCAGAGCTATGCGTTTCTCTGTATTTATTCTGTCCGGGCATCCAGGTTTCTATATCAATCTGTCTAGTGTCAGGGAAACCCATGTCTCCGGTGCAGACTGACACCACTTGATAAGGTAGCTTTAAAGTTCTCAAAACATATTCCTGGATAGCGACCAAGAAATTTTGTTCCTGCATGGCGTTCTCAGGCAAAGAAAAAACTTCCATTTCCAGTTTATCAAACTGATGCTGGCGCAATATTCCGTTGGTATCTTTTCCCGCCGCTCCAGCCTCTCGGCGAAAGGCGGTAGAATATCCGGCATATCTTATGGGCAAATCTCTTTCTTCAAAAATTTTATTCATGTGCATAGCGCCTAGGGTATGCTCGGCGCTTCCGATAAGCATCAAATCATCGTTCGGAAAGATATAATGCTCTTCGGGAGTCATATATCTCGCCATTTTTACCTGAACCACGGGCCTTATAAACACCGGCGGGATTACGGGCAGAAATTTGGAAGGGGTTATTGATACGTTGGCTTCTTCGGCGATTTTTTTCAGTGTTTCTTCGTTGGTTAAAAACTCCAAACACATTTGGATAAGCGCAAATTGCATCATAACCAAATCCCCCTTTAGGTAGGCGTACCTGGAACCCGAAACTTCCCCGGCAGTTTCAGTGTCAATTATCCCAAGCGCTTTTCCTATTTCGTAATGTTCTTTGGGGACAAAAGAAAACTGAGGTTTTTCTCCCCATGTTTTTACAACTTGGTTGCCGGTGTCGTCAGGGCCTTCGGGTGTATCTACGGAAGGAATGTTCGGTATCTTCAACATTATTTTTTGCCATTCCTCCATCGTAGCCTTTAGCTTTTCTTCTTTAGCTTTTATCTCATCTTTTACCACACGCATTTCCTCAATAAGCTGAATCTTGAGAGCTGAATCTTGGTTGCGTCCAATGTCATTAGACACACGGTTTACTTCGCTGCGGAGTTCTTCAACTTCTTTTAGCTGGCTAAGGCGTTCGTCGTCCAGAGAAATTAGTTTTTCAATATCAACTTCAACGCGCTTTTTATCCGCTCCGGCTTGCACGATATCTTTGTTTTCACGAATGAATTTTATATCCAACATATGTATATATTCTATATCAAAGCTGGTATAATTACAAAGTTGATATTTATGCAGATTAACAAACTGCCAAAAAATAAATTTCCAAAGGCTCTCTTAGAAATTCCCCAACCTCCGGAGAATCTTTGGGTTAAAGGCGAAATGCCTTCTGAAGACTTAATACATTTATGCGTTGTCGGCTCCCGTAAAAACACAAGTTACGGAAGAGATTGCTGTGAAAAAATAATCGCCGGATTGAAAGGTTACCCCATAGTGATAGTATCAGGCTTGGCAATGGGGATAGATGCGATAGCCCACAAGAAAGCTTTATCGGTGGGGCTCAAAGCGCTAGTCTTTCCTGGTTCAGGATTATCACCTGAAGCAATGTATCCCAAAACAAACGTCCTGCTTGCGAATGAAATACTGGAAGCGGGCGGATGTTTAATATCGGAATTTGACCCCGACTTTAAAGCAACTCTTTGGAGTTTCGCTAAACGAAATAGATTAATGGCTGGAATTTCTAAAGCAGTTCTTATTATAGAAGCGGAAGAAAGGTCGGGCACGCTCATAACCGCGCGACTGACTACGGAATACAATAGAGATCTATTGGCTGTCCCAGGCTCAATTTTTTCTCCCAACTCTGTCGGTACAAACAAGCTTATCCGCCAAGGCGCTACCCCCGTCACCTGTGCCAACGACGTCCTGGAAGCCTTAGGATTTGAAATTCCCAAAAGCGAAGAAAAGCAAGCAAAGCTGTTTTTGGATTTGCTACCGGAAGAAAAAATGGTAGTAGACATTTTAAAAGAGCCTCTGCCTCGCGATGAGCTTATAAGGGCAATGAAAATGTCCGTGCCTAACGCCAATGCCCTAATATCGGTGATGGAAATCAAGGGATTAATAAAAGAAGAAGTGGGTGAAATTAAAATTGATTTCAGGTAAATCATTCTATCTCCAATTTGCGTTTAAAATATCTTTCGTGTAATACTTGGTAATCCATGAAACTTTTAATTGTTGAGTCACCGTCGAAGGCCAAAACAATCGAGAAATATCTTGAGGGCGCTTTTACTGTGCGGGCGTCAGTAGGGCACATCCGTGACCTTCCGAAATCAAATAAGCAAGCAATAGATATTGAGGCGGGCTTTGTTCCACATTACGAAATTTCTAAAGGCAAGGAAAAAGTTGTTCATGAGTTACAAAGCTTAGCGAAAAAAGCGACTGAAATTCTACTGGCGACAGACCCCGACCGTGAAGGAGAAGCTATTGCTTGGCACATAGAAGAATTATTGAAAGCTGACAAGAAAGTAAAAGCTCCAATAGAAAGAGTTGCTTTCCACGAAATAACCAAAGAAGCCGTGGAAGAAGCGCTGCTTCATCCACGAAAAATAGACACCGCCCTCCGGAAAGCCCAAGAAGCCCGCAGGGTGCTGGACAGGCTTGTCGGCTACGATTTGTCAGGGTTAATTTGGAAAAAGGTTAGATACGGTCTTTCCGCGGGGCGCGTGCAGTCCCCTGCTCTTCGCATAATAATGGAGCGGGAACGGGAGATTCGAGCCTTTGTTCCTGAAAAATATTGGAAAATTTTAGGACTATTTGATACCGCCAAAAAAGACAAGCTCACCCTTGAATGCAGTGAAGAGCCGAGAGATGAGAAATTGGTTGAGAAAATATTAACAGAAGGTAAAAAGGGCGTTTGGGTGGTGAAAGACGTGAAAGAAAGCGAACAGAAACGCAGTCCCCGCGCGCCATTTACGACTTCCACTTTGCAGCAAACCGCAAGCTCCCGCTTAGGCTACTCGCCTTCCCGCACAATGCAGATTGCACAGAAACTTTACGAGGCAGGGCACATTACTTATATGCGAACAGACAGCACTAACTTATCCGCCACCGCTCAAGCTCAAATTGTTTCATTTGTGAAAAAAGAGTTTGGCACGGAATATGCCGAAGGAAGAATTTATAAAACAAAATCAAAAAATGCCCAGGAAGCTCACGAAGCTATCCGTCCTACACATATAGAAAATCTTCACTCAGGACACGACGACTACGACAAGCTTTATCGCCTGATATGGGAGCGAGCTGTCTCTTCTCAAATGACGGACGCGAAACTTTTGAAAACAAAAATAATCGCGACCATAGAGGGACACGAAAACCTGCCTCCGTTCGGCGCCGTAGGGTCTCGGCTTCTTTTCCCCGGCTGGCTAAAAGTAGACAGCGGAGCTCGCGGAGACGACGTGGAGCTACCACTATGCGCAAAGGGAGAAAAATTAAAATTACTGAATTTAATAAGTGAAGAGAAGTTTACCGAACCGCCAGGCAGATACAGCGAAGCCGGATTAGTGAAAGAGCTTGAGCAAAGAGGCATTGGCCGTCCTTCTACTTATGCGTCAATTATGCGAACCATAGAAGACCGTGGATACGTAAAAAAAGAAGGTAAAACATTGTTCCCAACGGATGTCGGTGAAGTCGTGTCGGATTTCCTGGAAGCGCATTTTGCGAATTACATTTCCGATACTTTTACCGCTGAGATGGAAGACCAGCTTGATGAAATTTCCAGAGGTGAACGCGAATACGAAAAAACCTTGAAAGATTTTTATGGTCCATTTCTAAAAGAAGTAAAGTTAAAAGAGAAACTTGAAAAAGCCACCAACTTAGGAGATGCTCCCGAAAATATTAAATGTCCCAAATGCGGAAGCCCGATGATAATCAAACTGTCGCGCGGAGGGAAATTTTATTCTTGTTCAAAATTCCCTGACTGCGACGGAGCACTGATGCTGGACGGCACCGAATTAAAAGGCCCCGAAGAAACGGGCGAAATGTGTCCAAACTGTGGTGAAAAGAAAGGTAAGTCCGGCGGAGGCAAGCTCGTAATACGAACTAGGCGTGACGGCGGAGGAACATTTATTTCTTGTTCCCGATATCCTAAATGTAAATTTATTAAGCAAGACGAAGCGGAGCTGGCTAGAAAAAGAACCGGAGTGATGTGTCCAACGTGTAAAGTCGGAGATATTTCTGAACGACGTGGAAGATTTGGAATTTTTTATTCTTGTTCAAATTATCCTGATTGCAAATTTGCAATCAAAGCAAAACCAACCGGAAATATATGTAAAGAGTGCGGAAGCTTAATGATGGAAGGCACAAAAACGATACCGGAAAGATGTTCTAATAAAGCCTGCAAAATGCACAACCCACACAAAATTCCTAAAATTGAAGCATAAAAAATAGCCGGCACTCACATTACTCCTTTCGGATGTGGCCGGCTACTCGAGAGTTGGAAGGTCTCTCACCTGATAGTGCTAGAAATGTCTAGCGGCATTGCCTGGTTTTAGTTCGCGCCAGGCTTGCGGGTGCGTTTATGGAATCGGAGTAGTTGTCACACCCCGCGAAGGATTGTAGCGATACAGATACGTATCACATCTTCCTCCACCGTCCACGATGGTGACGAGGTTGTCTCCTTCGTAGATGATGCCCTCCCCGTTATCAGGGTTGTAGAGCTCAACCTCCATTCCCTCAGGCGTTCGAGTGATGGATTCGTCCGAGAGGGCATAAAAGTTGACGAGAACCCGAGCATCACCACTCTCTGTGATGACCTTCATGCGGTTGCTCACTTGCACTTCATTGATTCCGAAAGAAGGCGAGCCGTAGAAGTTCATGTCAGAGGACAGGGTCACCATCTCCTCTCTCTCGGGGTCGAATACTCGAAGGAAAAGCGTCGGCGCTCCCTCCAGAGTCAGCATCGGTGGGATTTCGCCATACCAGAACGAGATGAACCAGTCTCCCTCTTCTTCCACGGAGAAGGCGCCGGTATTGAAACGTTTCCCGGTCGGGTATTCAAGAATCGGGACTACCACCGAGAATCGGTGCAGGTGGCCTACGAAGGAAAGCACCTTGTAGGCGCTGTCCTTGACGATAGCGCCGTCGAACTCGGGGTCAGCTGAGGGATTGTGATTCGTCGACGCGACGTTGCGTCGTGAACCTTCCTCACCCATGATGCGATTGATGAGCGCGTGGTCGTGAACGAGCCGGGTTCCGCTGCCGGGCTTGCCGATTTCGGACGTGGTGACCTTTCTGACGCCGGTCGGGAGCTTGCGCTCCTGGCCCGACACGACGAAGGTCGCGAACGAGAAAACGACGGTCATGATGACGAGGAGCGCAGTGATGAGGTTACGGAGTTTCATTGAATCCTCTTTCTTTCAGCCTGCCTTTCGGCCTCCGGCTGTCCTGTGATATAACAACACATTTTCACGGAAAAAGCAAGTTTTTCCGTACTGCGACAAAAAATGCTACAATCACATTTATGGTAAGCCTTAAGGAAATTATTGAATTAATGGAGGGAGGCGTAACTAAGAAAGAGGAGGCTCTTCTAGCGAAAGCCTATACTTTCTCGGAAAAAGCCCATGAGGGGCAAAAAAGACTTTCCGGCGACCCATATTTTTTTCATGTTACCGAAACCGCAAAAATTCTTGCAAAGCTCGGGATGGACACTCAGACTATTCTGGCAGGTCTTTTGCACGACACTCTAGAAGATACGAAAACTACCGAAGAAGATATAAAGAGAGAATTCGGGGATGATATTTTATTTTTAATAAAAGGCGTCACAAAGCTTGGAACCCTTAAATACCGCGGACATGAACGGCACGTTGAATCGCTCCGAAAATTCTTCGTAGCCATGGCGCAAGACTTGCGGGTGGTTATCATTAAATTTGCTGACCGGCTTCATAACTTGAGGACTTTGGAATTTATTCGGGAAGAAAAACGAAAAAGAATAGCAATAGAATCCATTGAAGTTTACGCTCCCCTTGCAAACCGCCTTGGTATGGGTAAATTAAAAGGAGACCTAGAAGACGCCGCCTTTCCTTACGCCTACCCTAAAGAATATAAAGAAATAGAAGAAATAATAAAAGAAAAGAAAGAACTATATGAAAAATATCTGGCGGAAGTCAGCGAAGAACTACAGAGAGAGTTGAAAAAAAATAAAATCAAGGTAGTAGAAGTAAACTACCGAATCAAGCACAAATATAGCCTGTATAAAAAGCTTTTAAAATACGACAAAGACATAGACAAGATTTACGACATCGTGGCGCTACGGGTTGTGGTGGAAACAGTAGAAGAATGCTATAGAATTTTAGGAATTATCCATTCACTTTGGAATCCGCTACCTGGCAGAATTAAAGACTACATAGCTATTCCGAAACCCAACGGCTACCGCTCCATACATACTACAATTTTTACGGGCTTGGGCGGAATAGCAGAAATTCAAATAAGAACCAAGGAAATGCACGCTGAGGCTGCTTATGGTATCGCGGCTCACTTTGCCTACAAGGAACGAAAAGGTAAAAGGATGGTAGAGGACAACAAGAGTAAATTTAAATGGGTGGAAGAATTAAAAGAACTGAACTATTACCCTAATGATCCTAGTAAATTCATTGACCACCTCAAGAAAGATTTCTTTAACGACCGAATTTTTATTTTTACTCCCCAGGGAGACGTTATTGATATGCCCGAAGATTCTTGCCCATTGGACTTTGCCTATTCGGTTCATTCCGACATAGGCAACCATACCTTTGGCGCGAAAGTTAACGGCAAAATGTCTCCTATTTTTTCAAAACTAAAAAACGGAGATATTGTAGAGATTGCCACCAAGAAAGACTCCCATCCTTCCAGTAAGTGGTTGGAATACGTGAAAACTACCGTGGCTAGAAAACATATTAAGTCATACTTGGAAAAAAATAGTCTATTGTCTAAACTAAAATCCTTCGGGAAAAGCTAGTTTGTTTCTAAACACTGAAGTGGGAAATATTATATAAATCCGCGTCATCCATGCCTTTGTCATCCGAAGTCGTGTCGTCTACCGGCGTTTCCGTAAGTGAAGCTTCCATGTTTTGCGCTATGTGATTGTCCAACATCTCAATTGGCTTCTTCTCTGTCTCCCCTTTCTGAATTAAATCCAAAATAGTGCGAAGGTCTTCCGTGGAAAAAAAATCTATTCTGATTTGCCCACCCAAATCTTTGCGGTCAATGTGTACGCGAGTGCCCAGTTTCTCTTGGAATTCTTCTTCAAGCTCCGTGATTTCAGGATCCGGCATGAACTCTTTCTTGCGCACTCGGTCGTAAGCTATTTTTCTTGCAAGCCGCTCAGCTTCACGCACGGTAATTTTTTTATAAACTATTTCCTTAAATAAAACTATTTGTTCTTCGGGATGGTCAGCAAGCATCAAAATAGGGCGAGTGTGCCCTTCACTAATTTTACCCTCAGAAAGAGCCGTCAAAACTTCTTCTGGCAAACTCAAAATTCTAAGAGAGTTGGAAACATATTCTCGGCTTCTCCCCATCTTTTTAGCAATTTCATTATGGGTAAATTTAAATTCGGTTACGAGTCTGAAAAATGCTCTGGCTCTATCCACCGCGTTTAAATCTTCGCGCTGAAGATTCTCAATAATCGCAAGTTCCAGTTTCATTATAGCCGTATCTCCCGTGCGTATAATTACCGGAACTTGAGCCACTTGGGCAAGTTTTGCCGCTCTTAATCGGCGCTCTCCGGCGATAAGCTCATATTCGGTCACTAAACCCTCTCCTCCCACTTTTTCTACCTCCACTCGGGACACAGTGAGCGGCTGCAACACTCCATATTGTTTTATAGAGTCTGCTAAGTCCTGGAGCCTAGCTTCGTCAAAATCTCTCCTAGGCTGGTAGGGATTCGGCTTTATTTTATCGGTATCAATCCAGAAAATTGAATTGGAATATAAGTTAGACATAAATTGATTTTAACATAAACATTTTCTTTTTGATAATTGATTTATATGCACTTGTTGTGTATTATGTGTGCATTGCCCTTATCGCTTACTTACAAAGGATTGAGGGTAAAGCAGAGCAGTTTGCTTTGCCCAGGTGGCGGAATTGGTAGACGCGATAGACTCAAAATCTATTGATGGCAACATCATGAGAGTTCGATTCTCTCCCTGGGCACATAGCAAGTAAATTTATTTGCTTACGCGGAGGAATCGAAAGGATTTTCGTTGTCGAGCAAAGTGAGACCGAAAATCACCTGGCTATGTAATAGCCGATTCTCTCCCTGGGCACACTAGTTAATATAAAAAGCATGGCAAGAGAAACAAAAAATTCCACAGATTTGGAGATAAACGGCGGTAAGAAATTATCCGGCACTATTTCAACGGGCTATTCAAAAAATGGCTCTGTTGGACTTTTGTGCGCCTCGCTCCTTAATAAGGGAAAAACTATACTCCACGGCATAGCCCGAATTGAAGAAGTCTACAGAATAATAGAAATATTGGAAAGTATAGGAGTTAAAGTTGAGTGGGTTGGTTCCAACACCGTAGAGCTCACTCCTCCGAAAGAATTTAACGTAAAAAAATTAAACAAAGAATCAGCAGAGAAGACACGCTCCATTCTTATGTTCATCGGACCACTTTCACACTTCCTTCCTTCTTTTTATATTCCCCACGCCGCCGGATGCCATTTAGGTAAGCGCACCATAGCCGCCCACAGGTACGCCTTGGAAGAATTGGGAATCAAAGTAGCTGTTACCGCGGATAGATACGAAATCAAAACTGAAAAGTTTACTCCCGGAAATATCGTAATGTATGAGGCTGGCGATACTCCCGTGGAAAATGTGCTCACCGCTGCGGCTTTAATCCCCGGTAAAACCATCATTAAATTCACAAGCTCAAACTATCAAGTTCAGGAAATTTGTTTCTTCTTGGAAAAATGCGGAGTGAAAATTGAAGGCATTGGCACATCTACCTTGACTGTCCATGGAGTAAAAAGCATCAATAAAAAAATAGAATACAACAACAGCGAAGACCCTATAGAATCCATGACGCTGATTGCGGCAGCCATCGGCACAGACTCAACTCTCACGATAACTCGATGCCCGATAGATTTTCTTCAGCTGGAATTATATAAACTTTTGAAAATGGGGTTGAAATATGAAATCATAAAAACATACAAAGCCGAAAACAAGAGAACGAACCTGGTAGACTTGATAATTTACCCTTCCAAGTTCATAGCGTTGGACGACAAAATCCACGCCAACCCATATCCAGGAATCAACATGGATAATTTGCCCTATTTTGTTATCCCAGCCATGAAAGCGAAGGGACAAACAATGATTCACGACTGGGCATACGAAAATCGAGCTATATATTTGACTGAAATCAATAGAATGGGAGCGCAAATAACTCTTGCCGACCCGCATCGACTCTATATAGAAGGCGGAACCAAGCTTCACCCTGCTCAAATGGTCTGCCCTCCAGCCCTAAGACCTTCCATGGTCATATTAATTGCCATGCTTTCTGCGCCAGGCGTTTCAATTCTTCGCAATGTATATATGATTCATCGCGGATACGAAGAAATTGTAAAACGCTTAAATTCCATCGGAGCCGATATAAAAATTCTTGAATGAAACCCTTTATCGTTGTAGTTCTCGGCCAAACAGCTACCGGCAAGAGCGCCTTGGCGGTAAAAATTGCAAAAAAATTAAACGGCGAAATAATTTCTGCCGATTCCAGACAGATATATAAGAGTTTAAATATAGGCACCGGCAAGATAGCAAAGAAAGAAATGCTCGGCGTTCCCCACCACTTGCTCGATGTGGCGAACCCTAAACTTAAATTTGCAGTTTCACAATACAAAAGCTTAGCGGATAAAAAAATAAAAGAAATATTAGGGCGAGGCAAAACTCCCATCATTTGCGGAGGCACCGGATTTTACATAGATGCTGTAACTAAAGGCGTAGTATTCCCAGAAGTTCCACCAAACGCAAAATTGAGAAAAGTTTTAGAAAAGAAATCTGCCCTGGAATTATTTACGATACTTAAAAAACTGGACGCGAGACGGGCTAAAACCATAGATAAAAACAATAAAACAAGACTAGTTAGAGCAATAGAGATAGTGGAGGCTTTGGGCAAAGTTCCTGCTGTTACCCAAGTAAAACCAAAATATAAATTTATTAAAATCGGATTGCATGTCCCGATCATTCAGTTACAGAAAAAAGTTGAGAAAAGGGTCGCCAACATGTTCAAGGAAGGCTTGTTAAAGGAAATAGCTAAGTTAAAACGGTCAGGGATCTCGGATAAGCGATTGAAGGAGTTGGGATTTGAGTATTGGAACCCATCTCCCGAAAGAGTAATAATCGAGACAATAAAATACGCAAAACGCCAAATGACTTGGTTTAAAAGAGATAAAGAAATAAAATGGCTTAATGCGTCAAATTCAAAGGATGTTCACAGTAAAGCCTTAAAGCTTCTCAACTAAACCAGGTATCTCATTAAATCTATACGTATTCGCGTCCGCGTCTACAAAGCTGTTTTTGGCGTATAAAATTATCTTCATTCCGGCATCCTTGGCCGCAATAACGTCCGTGGAAGTATCTCCTATATATACGCATTCTTCGGGTCTTAAATTAAGCTTCTCCGCGCAAAGAATTAAAGGGGCGGGATGAGGTTTGTGGTTTTCGGTATCTTCATACGACACTACGGCTTGGAAATATTTTTGAAGCGGAGCAAGCTGAGGCATTCCAAAAATACTGGATCTTATCCTGCTAGTCACTATCCCCAGCGCATATTTATTACTTAAGTCTTCTACAACCTCATACAAGTTTTTCGGCACATTGAGCATTTCGTGCGGATAGGGATGCTGATCTTTATCCGCCGCAGCCTGCCAAATTTTTTTAAGTTCTTCGGCAGAGGTCAATTTTGTAAGGCTTTTTATGGCATTTTGCATTGTGAGATGAACAAGTTCCCTGAAAGCTTCCCGGGTGGGTTCGGCAAAACCATATTTTTTCATCAAAACAGAGAAAAATTTCAAATTAGCCTCAAACGAATCCAGGAGTACGCCGTCTATGTCAAAAATTACCGCTTTAATCATTTTATACTTTAGAAAAAGGATTGAAGTTGGTTTTCGTATCGTAATAATCCTCCCCTTCTTTCTTTTTCAAGAAAGCGACAACTCTATATGTAATCGGGGTGAACAGCACTTCAACTGCTGTTTTGAAAATATAATTTGAAATTATAATCGGAAGAATCAAAGAATTCGGCAAAATACCGACGAAGGCAATTAAAACAAAAAGAGAGCTATCCACGAACTCTCCGACCACAGTAGAGCCAATAGTGCGGGTCCAGAGCCACTTCCCTTTTGTTTTTATTTTCATTTTGGCGAGAATAAACGAATTGGAAAATGCTCCGGCAAAATAAGCAATCAGGCTCGCTAGCACCAACCTCGGGGTTAAGCCAAGTATCGCTTCATAGGCCGCCTGGTTGCCCCAATCCGCTGCCGGAGGAAGTTTCCCCACAACAATGAAAACTACGGACATCATTAAAGCCATAAAAAATCCAAGCCATATGACATTTCTTGATTTCCTGTATCCGTAAACCTCCGTGAGAATATCTCCGAAAATATATGATAAGGGAAATAATAAAGTGCCTCCGTCAAAAACAAACCATTTTAAATCCACGATTTTGGTGGACGCTATGTTTGAAACTAAGAGGACGGAAACAAAGAATACGCTTATTGCTCCGAGATATTTATAATTTTTTTCCATGAATTTTAGTTAAAAGAAACGTTTTTAATATTAAGAAATTCTCTTAGTCCATAGTCCGACAATTCTCGTCCGTATCCGGATTTTTTAATCCCTCCAAACGGCGCCCGCGGGTCGGATTTTACCATATCGTTGATACAGACATTCCCAGCCTCAATATTAGGAATCAAACGCTTGGCTTTTTCCATATCGGAAGTAAAAATTGAAGCCCCCAACCCATACCTCGTATCGTTGGCAATTTCCACCACTTCTTTTTCGTTTCTAAATGAAATAATCGGAAGAACCGGGCCAAAAACTTCTTCATCATATACGGGCATCCCCTTGGTAACTTCAGTTAAAACCGTTGGCAGATAAAAATATCCTTTTCCTTCCTTTCTTTTGCCTCCACACATTATTTTTGCGCCCAGGGCCACGGAACTCTCTACTTGTTTTGAAACTTCAAGTAAAATTTGCTCCGTCGCAAGCGGACCGATATCCGTGTTTTTGTCACCAGGATCCCCTACTGAAAGTTTGGAAAACTCCTCGACTACTGCTTGGGTAAATTCTTCCTTTACGCTCTCCTCTACGATAAATCGCTTTGCTGAAATACAACTTTGTCCAGTGTTACCCTGGAGCCTGGACATCACTGCGAATTTCGTCGCTGTTGCTATATCCGCGTCGGCAAATACGACAAATGGGTCGCTTCCACCAAGTTCAAGGACAACTTTTTTTATTTCTTGCCCGGCTACTTTTGCCACTTCGCTTCCTGCTTTCTCACTGCCAGTCAAAGAAACAGCAACAATTCGCGGGTCGCGGATTAATTTCTCAACCCGTGAAGATGGGAGAAATAAGTTTTGAAATACTCCCTCCGGAAATCCGGCCGCCCGGAAGGATTCTTCTATGGCTGCCGCGCACTCGGGCACATTTGACGCATGTTTAAGGACTCCGACGTTCCCGGCTATTATTGCGGGGACAGCAAAGCGATAAACCTGCCAAAATGGAAAATTCCAAGGCATAACGGCAAGCACGACACCTAAAGGGTCAAACTCCACATATTGTTCCTTCTTTTCGGTGGGTAAAACTTGTGGAGCCAGCATGTTTTCAATATTGTCCGCATAGTAATCGCAAAGGAAAGCGCATTTTTCTATACCACCCGGTCCGGACTTCATTGTTTTGCCCATTTCAAGCATTTGTAGAGTTGATAATTCCTCGATGTGGCTACGTAAGTATTCCCCAAGCTTGCGCATTAAATTTGCTCGTTCTTTTAGGGGAACTTTTCTCCAAGAGTTGAACGCAAGCGATGCTGTGGTAAGCTTCTGCTCCAATTCTTCCTCCGATATTTCATTGAACACTTTTGAAACTTCTTCTGTTGTTGGATTTTTGGATTGAATTGGCATATTACTTAATTTTCTTATTTTTAATTCCCGCCAAAACTTGATTGGCTTTGTTATAGCTTATTGGACAGGATATGACATGAACCCCTTTTGAATTGATAACTTTTTTCAAAATAACTGCCAGGTCTTCCGCCTTGTTCACCTTATGTCCAATGGCTCCAAAACTATTTGCCAGCATTACAAAATCAGGGTTTTTAAAAGATAAAGCAAATGCGGGAAGTTTCATGCTTTTTTGCTTCCAGCGAATCATTCCAAGGCCTGAGTCATCCAGAATTAAAACAACCAGGTCAAGTTTCAGCCGAACTGCCGTTTCTAGCTCCGCGATGCTCATCATTATACCGCCATCCCCGGATATCACCAATACTTTTTTCTTTGGATTAATCATTTTGGCGGCAATACCCGACGGAAGTCCGGCACCCATTGTGGCAAGAGCATTATCCAACAACAAACTGTTTTGTTCGGCGCAAACCAAATTTCTGGCAACCCAAATCTTATACATCCCGTTATCCAACGCGAGTATCCCATCTTTTGGAAATATTTTATCTATGTCTGACACAAGACGTTCGGGGCGAATTGGAAAATCTTTTGAGTCTGCAAATTTTGCTATATCTTTTTTCAGGGCGTTCTTGGTTTTGTAAAAAAATCTGAAATCCCATGAAGAGTTTATTTTTATTTCCTCGGAAAATCTCCAAAGGGTGTGGGAAATATCTCCAACAACTTCGTGGGTCGGAACATACACTTCATCCACATCCGCGGGAGAAAAATTAATATGAATAACTTTGCAATGCTTGCCATCAAGGGTAATCGGCGGTTTTTCACTGATGTCATGACCAATCATGATTACTAAGTCGGCATTACGGAGGGCTTGATGAACATAATCTCCTTCCGACAACGCGGTGGTTCCTATATAAAGCGGAGAATTTTCATTCTCAACCCCTTTGCCCATCTGGGTGGACACGAAAGGAATGCCGGTTTTATTTAGAAATATTTCCAGCTGTTTACGCACCAGCTTCCTGTTTCCTCCTGCCGCTAGAATAGCTAAGGGTCGTTTTGATTTCTCTATTTCCATTAGCGCATTTTTTATCGCCTTATCATCGGCGGATGGACGGCGAACTTTGTAAGGAGGTATCGGAACGTTTTGACAGAATTCTTCAGCAATATCCTCGGGTAATTCCAAATGAACAGCGCCCGGACGCTCGGCTAATGCCAACTTAAAAGCTTCGCGAACCATGCTGGCTACTTTGTCTCCCGAAACAATGGTGGCTGAATATTTCGTGACAGGCGCCATCATTTTCACCACGTCCACGATTTGAAATTGTCCTTGTTTGCTTTTTTTAATCGGTTTTTGACCCGTAATCACCAAAAGAGGAATCCCCGCTAGCTGGGCATGCGCTACTCCGGTAAAAAGGTTCGTCGCCCCCGGTCCAAGAGTAGAAAGCGCCACACCAACTTTCCCCGTAAGTCTGCCTATCGTGGCTGCCATAAATGCCGCTCCTTGCTCGTGACGAGTGGTAATAAACTTTATCGTGGAATTCCTGAGCGCTTCCAAAAAAGCCAAATTTTCTTCACCTGGCACTCCGAAAACATATTCTACGCCCTCGGATTCCAGACACTCCACGAGTACTTCAGCCACGTTTTTTATTGAACTTTTTCTTTGGGATGCCATGTTATTTATTATTTTTCTTATATCTTTCCATGTGTTTCGCCTCTACTTTGTGGGTTTTTTTAGCCTTGATAATTTTCTCCATTGTCTGATTATCAACGATATCTTTAAATGTTCTCATAAAATTATCGAAATCAAAAAAGTAGTCTTTGTAATATGGGTTAATGAAAAAATCTCCCTGTCTCCATGTGGAAATACTGGCAACGTTATGCTGAAGAATTGCTTCAATTTTATCAAGCGAATGGCTAAAGTGGGCCTCCTGAGTTTTGTTTTCTTCCATTTCTTTCCAAAGAGAGAAAATTTCATTCCCTTTTTCTTTTGGTAGTTTCTTTACTATGCTTTTTATAGCTTTTTTCTCAGCTCTTTTTTTGTTTGCTTTTATATTGCGCATCGAAACTTCATGTGAAGGAATATCCCCGGTTATAGCCTCAGCCAAATCATGGATAATAACCATCTTTAATACTTTCAACAAATTTACTTTCGGCCTTATTTCGTCAGCTAGAATCATCGCCATAAGTCCTAACATCCATGAGTGCTCAGCAGTGCTTTCCTGTCTTTTAGGATTTGAAAGCCAAGAATGCCGAGTTGTTGTCTTTAGCTTTTCCGCCTTCTCGTAAAAATCTATGAAATTTTTAATTGATTTTTTCATAATTTCCCTTCTTTTATAAGCTGGATCGCAGATTTTCCTGTTTGGGTTTTAAAAGTTATTTCCTTTAAATTTAGCAATGCATCCATTATACTATCTACATGCTTAGGCACTGTATTTTTTGGTATCTTATCAATTTCAAAATATTCAATCTGGTCTGCTTCGTCGTTTAAAGTAGCTTCTCCCCCTGTAATCCTACATAAAAAAGAAAAGTTTATACTATTTTTCCCTAACTTATTATAAACTGCAAAAAGCTTAATAATCTCAACATCAAAACCAGTCTCTTCCTTCACTTCTCTTTTTACCCCTTCCACCGGAGATTCTCCTGTCTCTAAATTTCCTCCTGGTAGGTTCCATAAGTCGTAATCCCGCCTATGAACTAACAACACCCTTCCTTTTTCGTCGAAAATGACTCCAAATGCTACCACAGTAAATTGTGTTTTATTTTCCGGCATTATTTTTACTCCACCATGTTTTAATAAAAGGCAAAGATAGGGTTGATAGCAGATATCCTGCTGCCGGAACAAAAGCTTTAAGCCATGGGAAGGTGTCGTGAATAACCACTAGCCAAATTCCAGCGATAACGTATGTGACAATTGTAATAAATAATTTCCTTGTCCAGCTTATTTCCCAAGCCTTGTCGGATTCCACTTTCAAATTCCTGTTCTTGATAAGTTCTACTTCTTTTTCTAAGTTTTGGATTTGTGGTTCCATTAAATAATTTATTTAAACAAAGATTAAGGGAATTGGTCACGAGTATTTTTCTGCTGAAAAATCTCTCGACCCCGCCTCGCGCCGTCGCGCTCCGGCTTTCGATTAGCCCTATTGCCACGCAATGATGATATGCGCGCATAGTCATTTAGACTATGTTTACATATCATTGCGGGCGATGAGGGAATCGAACCCCCGACATCGGTTTTGGAGACCGAAGTTATGCCACTTAACTAATCGCCCTTGTTTTTAAAAGCTAAAAACGACCCTGAGGTCGTCTTTAGTATAGCAGAAAGGCGGAGAAAATCTACTTCTTTACCTCTTTATGCTTGGTTTTCTTTTTACACCATTTGCAGAATTTGTTGAGCTCAATTTTCTTGGTGACAATCTTCTTGTTCTTGCTGGACCAGTAATTTATGCGCTTACAGCCTCCACATCCGAGTTTTATAAGTCTATCTTGTGACATATGGCTATATTAATACAGATTTGGCAATAAAGCAACTCCTTAGTTCACCGTGGTTTTTAATTGTTTCTCTCTTTTAAATCGCTCCATAGCGAGGTCAATAAGTCTATCCAATAACTTGGTCTGAGGAATCCCTGATGCCTCCCAAAGCTTCGGATACATGCTTATGTTGGTAAATCCGGGTAAGGTATTTATTTCATTAACTAAAACTTCTCCATTTTTCTTTAGGAAAAAATCAACTCGCCCCAGCCCTTCACAGCTTAAAGCTTGAAATGTGCTTATCGCAAGCTCCTGAATTTTTTTCGCAGTTTTTTTGTCTATTTTCGCGGGTATTTCTGCTTTAGAGCCTTCCCCTTTATATTTTGCATCGTAAGAATAAAATTCCTCGTTCGCGATGATTTCTCCCGGGACTGAAGCCATTGGAAAGTCATTCCCCAGCACGGCGCATTCTATCTCTCTGGCGTTAATAAATTCTTCCACAATTATTTTCGTATCGTAACGGAAAGCTTCCTTAATGGCTTTGTTGAATTCTTTCTTGTTTCGCGCTTTACTCACTCCCACCGACGAGCCCATGTTGGCGGGTTTTATAAATACGGGCAAACCCAGAACTTTTTTTATTTTATTAAAATTTATTTCACCACTTTCTTTTAAAGTTATAAATTTTCCAATCGGAATACCCGCATCGCGAAGCAATCTTTTCATAACATCTTTATCCATCCCTACAGCCGAGCCCAATACTCCCGCCCCAACAAATGGCACTCCGGCAAGCTTAAGTAATCCTTGCATACTTCCATCCTCTCCAAAAGGCCCATGGAGAACAGGGAAAATCACGTCAAATTTCTTTACCATTTCGGCGTTAAACTTACCATCTCCGTTTATCTTGACCGGAGTAATTTTATATTTATTTTTATCTAGCGCTTTAATTACATTTTTAGCAGAACTAATAGAAACTTCGTGTTCTGCCGACTTGCCTCCAAAAAGCACTGCCACCTTAAGCTTATTTTTTGCCATACGCTCAATTATACATTACTTATTTAAAATCGCATCCTTGAGCCCTCTAGGCACATTAGTAAGGCTTCTGGCGCCTTTTTTGGTGATTAGATACATATCTTCTATCCTTATGCCTCCGAAGCCTTTAAGGTATATCCCAGGCTCTACGGTCATTACACACCCAGCTGGGACAATATCTTCGCTCTTTGGCTTGAAATTCGGCCACTCATGAATGACCGTGCCTACTCCGTGGCCAAGCCCATGCTTAAAATTATTTTTGTATTTTTTCGCTAAAAAACTTCGGGCCGAATTATCAATAACTTTCGCATTACGCTCTCCTTTTTCCAATTTTCTAATAGCTCGATTTTGCGCCTCAAGGACTGCTAAATATACTTTCTTCTGCTTCTCTGTTGGGATGCCCCAGAAATATGTGCGAGTCATGTCGGAACAATAATGGTTCCAGGTTGTCCCAAAATCAAACATAACAATATCTCCTTTCTTTAATTTTACATTAGAAGGCTCATGATGAATATCGGCGCTCCCTTTTCCGAAAGCCACAATCGGAGGAAAGGATAAAATTGGCGCTCCGTTCTTCACGAAAGACTTTTTAATGAACTTAGCGACTTGAATCTCTGTAATCCCATCCGCTAGATAGCCTAAAACATCCCTCAAAACTTTTTCACTTATTCTTTGGGCTTTTATAATACTGGACAACTCTTTTTTGTTCTTGACCGCTCGCACTTCATGAATTAATTTTGTTTTCATTTTTAATATACTTCCTGTTTATAACAAGTCTCGCAATAAATTATCGGTGCGTAAGATTCGGTGTACACGGTTTCCACTTCCACACTGCATTTGCCACAATTGCGTTTTATTAATTTCAACGGCGGGCGTTTGGCAATCCGGCGCATGTGTCGGACATCAAAACAAACCCGAGGTAAAGGAAGATTCATTCTCCGGTAAAAAGCCAGCTCGTTCGGCGTAATGCGATATGCCCCGACAGAAAATGGGCTATCTTTTTCACCGCACTCAATTACTTCTTTAAGGACGGAATCCTCAACTTCCTCTATTGTCTCGGGCAGTTCCCCGCTTTTTATTGTTGTTTCATAATTCTTTTTTTCTTTATCTTTCCACCTATAACCTTTTTGTAAAGCTTCTTCTTTTGTCAAAGGGGAGAAATCGTAGGCGGCAGTTTCGTTATAGGCGAAAGTGGAAAGCTGTTCGGGAAAATGTTCCCCAAACCCATGCTTGAGTCCTCTATTATCAACGAACGGCATATCTTTCATGTGCTCTATTATCTTGGTAACAAGAGCTTCGTAATCTTCTTTGGTGTATTTTTTATTTAAAATAGAATACTCGCCTTTCTTTAAGCCAATACATCCGAAGCAATTTCCAGCTCCGGGACAGGAGTCGCAGTAAGTAAGGTCATGAGCGCCCATCCAGCACTGGGTGGAAAAGGAAATTCTGGAACAATTAATTCCGCAGTTCTCGGATTCATATATCAATTCCGAATTATTCCCCCACTCAAAGTAGTCCATACAGTCTTGGGCATCAAAAACCGAAAAAAGAAACTTGCCGTCCTTAACACTAAGTGAATCAAATGATTGGTGGACGTTTTTGGAATTAGAAAACCAATTACCGGAAACATTTTCAGATTTCACCGAGTTAATTGCTTTTTGCGGGAATTTTTTTCTGAATTCGGGAAATTCTCTCTCCATTTTTTCTATTCCGGTTGCGGTGTGAAGCCCAAGTTCCTTCAATTTTTCAAAATACTCTTCTTTGGAGTAAGGCTCGTTCCAAATATGAAATTCTTTATTCACAAGGTTTACGCAACCGACGCAATTGGAACAATTCCTGCAAGAATACAAGAAAGAGGAGTCCCGGCAATTACTGCTTTCCTGGGAGAATCTAGTATTGTAAGAATTCTCGCAGTTAATACATTCATAGCAAAGTTCTAAGTTGTTAACCCAGGCGCAGTCACTAGTGTCTTTTATTCTTTCAACCACATAAGAATAAAAAGAATCCGTCGGACTCGTTGCCCTGAAAACCATGTAAGAATTCTTTGGGTCGGTGACTCTGTGAACGTAAGGGCTGTTCACGGACATCCCCTGACGAACCAAGGACATCTTCGGAACCTTGTTTAGAAGCTCTTGGAATTGTTCAAAGAAGGGTTTTGAAAAATCATAATCAATTCCATAGTCATATGGATTCCAGTCGTCGGAATACCATTCCTCTGTTTCGTAAACAGGAAATGGGGCCTCAATCGGATACATGGAAAAAATGTCTTTTCCGCTTAAGTCGCTTTTCCGCTTATATAAAACTCTTTCCCCGGTGCTTGCCAAACGTCGGACGAAGCGGCAATCCGGACAAAATGTCGGGGGCAGAACTTTTATTTTTTCGTAAAATCCAAAATCATCCGTTTCTATAATAAAATCTTTTTTACAATTTTGACAATTCTTTGTTTCGGATTGCATGATTTTCTGTTCTACAATTCTACAGACTTTTAAAACAACTTCGCCACGTCGTGGTAGGTAATGACAAGCATAAGAGTGATTAGGATAATAAATCCAATCATGTTCGCGGTGTTGGCTATTTTGGGGTTTATGTGTGAACCTTTTATTTTTTCTATAAGCAGGAAGAAGAGCCGTCCGCCATCAAGCGCCGGGAATGGGAAAAGGTTTATGATTGCCAAATTTATGGAAATAAGAGCGGCAAAAGAAAGAAGGTAGACGAAACCAAATTCGTATGCGTCCCCTACTATACCTACCATACCCACCGGTCCGGTAACTGCTGCCATGCTGCCTTCGCCCTGTATAGCCTGCCCCAGAAGGCTAAAAAGCCCCACCACGGTGCCTTTGGTGACCGATAGGGTTAGCTTCAGTCCTTCGTAGAAAGCCCTATGGACAGGCAATTTTGCGGTTCCAACTTGGTCCATTGAAATACCTATAATTAAATCTTTACCTTCTTCTCTCGTAGGAACAACTTGGGCGAATTCACCACCTATTTCATCTGCATAATCCATTTTTTGCCCCTTACCACGAATGTATTCTATCCAAAGCGGATATTCTTCATTAGCTTGTGTATGGCTTGTTATGAAATTCTTAAGTTCTTCAGGATTCGGATTTCGTAAATAATCTTCAGGGTTCGCAGAATACGGCATTGAAATTTCAATTATTTTATCCCCGACTTTCAATCCGGCTTTTTCCGCGGGAGATTCTTTTGCGATGGAAGTTATCACAAGGTTTACGTTTTCCAAATCGTATCCGGCAGGAGCAGAACCGACAGATGTCGGAAGTCCTGATATAAATCCGACGGAAAATAAAAACCACGCAAGCATAAAGTTCATAAACACTCCGGCAAAAAGCACTATGGCTTGTTGCCATTTCGGCTTGTTTATAAAACTCCTCTTAGCGTCCGGTCCACTTACGCTCTCTTCATCCGGACTTTCGCCAAAAATTTTTACGAAGCCTCCAAGAGGCAATAAATTGAAAGTGTATTCGGTCTCCCCTTTTTTAAATCCAAATAGTTTCGGAGGAAATCCGAATCCGAATTCGTCTACTCGGATGCCAAATTTTTTGGCAGTAAAAAAATGCCCAAATTCGTGGACCAGAACCAGCACCAATAAAATTACGACAAAAATTACAATACTCATTTAATATTATCCCATTACTTCCTTCTCTTTCCTGTCAAAAACAGCTTCCAGGTTTCCGTTCGCTTCATTTATAATTTTCTGCAACTCCTCTTTTGCTCTGAATTTATCGTCTTCGGTCATTTCCGCATTTTTTTCTTTGGCTTCAATGTCTTCCATTACTGCTTCCCGTTCGCGCCTGACAGTGATGCGGCTTTCTTCCAGTTTTTCTTTAAGAACCTTCACCAGAGTCTGCCTGGTTTCGGTTGTAAGTTGAGGGAAAATAACTCTGAGCCCTTGGTCGTCGGTTGCTACCGATAATCCCAAGTTTGCTCCCACAATGGCTTTTTCTATACCTTTAACTTGAGTTTTGTCCCAAGGAGCGATACGTAGAGTTTTCGGGTCTTCAATAGATACTGACGCAACATTTTTTAGCGCCACGAATGAGCCATAGGATTCTACAGAAATACCGTCAAGAACCATCGGAGACGCCCGTCCAATATTTAATTGGCTATATTCTTTACTCAGAAATTCTTCTATTTTTTTAAGTTCGGCTTTGAAATTTGAAAAATTATATTGCATATTCTTTATTGTAACATTTTTTAATAATTTTATAAACTGGGAGTTATTAACGCCACGGATTCCATTAAACTCTTAGAAGAAGAGCCCGGCATGCGGAGAAATTCGCGGACTTTAAAAAAATGCGCAAAGCAATTCTCTGGAAAATTATGCCGTCTTGACCCTTCCCCGATTACGGGGTGGGACTTACGCCACTCAAAATTTTCCAGAGAATTGCGATGTAAGGTCAGTTCCAGTGCGTTTAAAAATTTAATAGCTTTAGAACGGGCGGAATCGGACGAAATAATTTCATTCCCTTCTTCGTCTTCTTCATCATTTTCCGTGAGCAACTCTTTTATAAAGTCAATCCTGGCCGGAAGCGACATCGCGATAAATTCTTCGGCCTTCTTTGCTTCTTCCTCCACGTGTGACATGGAAGGAATCAAGTAGAACCTGGAAACCAAAGTTTTCAAAAGAGCATTGGTGTCCGGAACTATAAGGAAAAAGTGGGTATTCTGTATTGGTTCTTCAAACATCTTAAGTAAGGTATTTTGAGCTTCCAGCAGAAAATTATTCGCAGTGATAATAAAAATTCTCTTTTCGGTGGAAAAACTTTTTTGCGAAGCGAATGCTTTCAGGTTGCGCGCATCATCAATTTTAAAAGAATCCTGGTGAATGTGAATAAAATCGGAATTACCGGTTGTCTTTATTCCGATGCTTTCCAAGAAAGATTTTATTGTCGGCACTATTTCTTCACGAACGCCTTCAATTAAATACGCATGGTGTAAATTCTCTTTATCAAAATAGTCTCCGAGATTCATTTATTTTTTACTTAACACAGTCTTTTTATAAACATCCAGATGTTCAAGCGCTATTCCTGTGCCTTTAACCACACAGAAAAGTGGGTCTTCCGCCAAAGTAGCCTTAACTCCGGTTTTCCTGTAAACCAAGTCAGTGAGATTGCGTAATTGAGAAGAACCTCCGGTCATAATTATCCCATGGTCTATGATATCGGACGCAAGTTCAGGAGGAGTTTCTTGGAGCACGTCTTTAATAGCTTTAATAATATGCTTAAGTTCGGTATCTATCGCCTTCACTATTTCGTTGGTTCCCACCTGGGCTGAACGGGGTAAGCCTTGGATAAAATCCCGGCCTTTGATAGTTACTCTAAGCTCTTCTTCAAGTGGAATCGCAGCCCCGATTTTTATTTTTACTTCTTCGGCAGTCCTGTCTCCGATAGCCAGATTGAAGGTTTTTTTGATGTAGTCGGCTATGGCGGCATCAATTTTATTGCCAGCAAATTTTACGGATGTGGAAGCAACTATTCCACCCAAAGATATCACCGCAACATCCGTCGTTCCGCCACCGATATCCACCACCATGTATCCTGTAGATTCGTAAATCGGAATCCCCGCGCCTATTGCCGCAAGAATCGGCTCTTTCACCACGTAAGCATTTCTTGCTCCCGCGCGTATAGCTGCTTCTATAACGGCACGACGTTCTGTAGAAGTAACTCCCGCAGGAACCGAAACCATCACATCAGGTTTGAAAAAACTGAATTTACCCATAGCTTTTCCTATAAAATACCGGAGCATCGCTTCGGTTACCCGATAGTCCGCTATCACTCCGTCCTTCATTGGGCAATAAGTGATAATAGATTCCGGAGTTTTTCCAATCATATTCTTGGCCTCAAATCCTATCGCCAGTATTTTATTATCTTGTTCCGAAACAGCCACCACGGAAGGCTCATTAAGCACGATTCCTTTTCCCGGAGAAAAAACAAGGGTATTGGCCGTGCCCAAATCTATCCCTAATTTGCGTGAAAAAATTCCCATATGAGACTAATATAACACAGTTTTATGCTAGAATGAAATTAATAAATTATGAAAGTCATATCCGTAATACCTCTAAAAAAAGGCATCTTGAAGGGAGACCTGACTTACTTCACCAGCTTGGATGTCAGACCTGGCAACATTGTAACCGTGCCCATAAGAAGTAAAAAAACCTTAGCTCTGGTTATATCTTCCGCTTCACTATCTGAAACAAAGGGCGACGTAAAAGGCATGAATTTTAATTTGAAAAAAGTTACGGAAAACATGGGAGAATCGGTTTTCTTGAAGGAATTCCTTGATACCATTTTTGATGCCTGCGATTATTTCGTCCAAAACAAAACCCGAGCCATAGCTTCTTTTATTCCCGCCATATTTATAGAAAAATACGAAAAACTTTCCAAGATTCGACATGATGAGGTAAATTTAAAAAAGAACGCCCATGTCGGGGAGAAAAATATAAAATCTGAAAAATTAGTTTTTCAGTATCCGTTTTCTGACAGAATTTCAATTTATAAAACTCTTGTCCGGGAATCTTTCGCCAGAGGCAAGTCGGTGTTCCTAGTTTTACCCACCGAAAGCGATATTTTGAAATTCGAAAGCGCCCTATCCAAGGGAATTGAGCAATTTACTTTCTCCTTATATAGCGGAATAAGCGCCAATAAAAATCTGGGGACATATGAAAAAATAATAACTTCCTCTCATCCAGTGCTAATTATAGGAACGGCGCCTTTTCTTTCAATACCAAAAACAGATATCGGCACTATTATCCTTGAGCACGAAAACTCAAGCGCTTACAAAATGATTGCTAGGCCATATTTTGACCTTCGGTTTTTCGTGGAACTTTACGCCTCAAAAATCAAAGCTAAATTTATAATGGGCGACGAAATACTCAGATATGAAACAATAGGCCGGATGGAAAGAGACCATTTACACCCTCTTCATCCCCTTTCTTATAGGATAGACTTTGCGGGACAGATAGAAATTCCCAAGGCTCCGGAAAAAACAGATAAGAAAAAATTTCAAATTCTTAAAGAAGAAAGCATAAAAGAAATAAGTTCCGCGCTCCAAAGCAAGAAAAACATTTTTATATTTTCTCTGCGGAAAGGCTTGGCTACTCAGACACTATGTAAGGACTGTGGAGAAACCGTAAGCTGCCCGGAATGCAGCACTCCCCTTGTGCTGTATTTATCGCACCAAGGCAAGAAAAGGATGTTCGCCTGCAATCGCTGTGAGCGGGAAATGGAAGGAGATATCGCTTGTAGTTCATGTAAAAGCTGGAATCTGATTCCGCTCGGAATTGGGACAGATACGGTTTACGAAGAAATATCCAAACTTTTTCCACAAGCAAAAATTTTCAAATTAGACAAAGAGTCGACAAAAACAGCCAAGGGAGCAAAAGAGGTAATAAAAGAATTTGAATCTACTCCCGGCGGAATTCTTATTGGAACCGAAATGACATTTTTCTACTTGAAAAAAGAGGTCCCGTTTTCTATCATCGCTTCTTTTGACTCGCTTTGGAGTATCCCAAACTTTAGGATGAGTGAAAAAATAATCCAGATAATCCTTTCAACACTAAGCGTAACCGAAGAAAAATTAATAATCCAAACCAAAAATGAGAAGGATGGGATTATCCAAGGAATAAAATCCGCCAACTTAATGCCTTTCGTGCGTGAAGAACTGGAAGACAGGAAAAGACTTGAATATCCTCCATTTAAAAAATTTATAAAAATCAGCCACACGGGAGATAAAGAGCAGACAATGCGAGCCCGAAAATTTCTAGAAGAATCGCTCGCCGAATATTCCCCTGAAATATTTAGCGGGTTCATCGCAAAAATAAAAGGGAAATATGTAACTAACGCTCTCATAAAAATGGAGCCAAAAAAATGGTCCTTGCAAGAAATAGTGACGGACGGAAGTATAGACCAAAACCTGCTTCTCAAGTTATCTTCTCTGCCACCTTTATTTGAAATAATAGTAGACCCGGAAGACTTGTTGTAATTTTCAGCACATATGCTATCTTCGTAGTGAAAGGAGCTCTTCGTATGAGCGTAGTCGAGGGCAAAACTCCCGTCGAGAACGACAATGCGCACTGGGAAGGCGCAGCAGACGAACCCCACACCCCAACTGCATCAACAACACCTCTTTTTGAGTGGCCTTATCCCGACGAGGGCCACGGGGAGGAAGCTCACGAAAAGTGAGGAAGGAGCCGGAAATGGCCAACGAAGAATGGTCAGACGCCAACATTGGAGGATGTTGTAGCGGAACAGGCCCCGGAGGGCAGTCCATCGCCGACACCTCCGATTCCAACGACCCGAACGACCCCGTCGTCGTCACCAGCGACGGATCTCGAATCCACACCAACGTTCGGAGTCCCGATGAATTGGTGGGAAAGTAATCCACCGCCTGAAGAGAAGCGACCGCGCTCTCACAGGCGGTTTCTCTTTTTAGGCAACTATAACCGTAAACTCCCCTCTTTGTTTTTCTTTATTGTTTACAAAATATTCCAAAACTTCGGTCGGTGTTCCGGTTTTAAATTCCTCATAAATTTTAGTAAGTTCACGCGCCACGCAAACTTTTTTATCAGGGCAAAATTTCACCAAGGATTCAAGAGTTTTTAAAATTCTATGAGGTGATTCGTAAAACGCCATTGTTCTCTTGGATTCCGCAATTTCTTTAAATAATGTTTCTCGGCCTTTTTTGTGAGGGAGAAAGCCCAAGAAAGTAAATTCATGAGTTGGAAGTCCCGAACCCGAAAGCGCGGTAATAAGAGCGGTGGCTCCGGGAATTGGAGTCACCTCTATTTCGGGAAGATTTTCTTTTATTTTAGAAACTAGCAATGCTCCCGGGTCGGAAATTCCCGGCGTTCCAGCATCGGAAACAAGCGCCAGATTTTTCCCCTCTCGCAGAAGCTCAAAAATTTTATCGGTTTTCCCCAGCTTACTCTGAGCGTGATAGCTCATGGTCGGCTTCTTGATATCAAATTTATCCAAAATCTTTTTGGTTTCTCGGGTATCTTCACACAATATCACGTCAACACTTTTAAGTGTTTCTATAGCTCGGAGTGTGATGTCACCCATATTCCCGATTGGCGTGGCTACAATGTAAAATTTAGTCATATAAATAAATCAATGCTCTGGGATATCTTTTTCATGGATTCTCGCTGTTTCTTCCCTTTTATCCAGTATATCGCAAAATATTAAATTTGGTTCCGAAATATCTGTGGTAGTCGCGCCAGACTCAATGGCTATATCTTTTAATTTTTCCAATATCCTGTCGCACTCCACGATAACTTCTTCTATGCTTATTTCTTTTACATAAAATTTAGAGGCGACCATACTCCAGTCTTCTTCCACTGCGGCTAATTTTGGGTTCTTGAATTTTTCTTTAGGATTCGTGAATTTTTCTCTGATAAGATAACCAAAACCGTTAATAAGTTTTTTCTTTTTCTTATATTGCTCTTGTTGTTCAACCCCGGGTGCGCTCTCTTTCATGTTTATGTGAACATTATTTTACAGATTCGCCACTGTCGTCTAAAAGCATTTTTTGTATTTGTTTTACTATCTCTTCGTTTCGAGCCATTAAATTCTCGTATGAAAGCTGTTCTTTGGACAAATGGGCAGTTTCTTCCGCAAACTCCATCATTTCTTCTAATACAGCGATCGCAACAGGCAAGGCTTCGTGTATTGGAATTAGTTTAGCTTCAAACCTGTTCACGGCATCGGCGAGGCGCTCTCTCCACTCATCAATGGTATCCCTAAATTCTTCTCTAGTTTCTGCAGGTAAGTTCTCTCGGATAACTTCCCCGAGACCAATAATTAGTTTACCTTTTTCGTAAAACTCTGCTTGTTTCCTTATGAGTTCTATTGTATTTCGGGGTCCGGGTGGTTTTAAGTCCATACAATAATTATAAATTAAAACACCGCAATGTAAACCTTTATTTTCTGTATTTTTTAGTTCTCCATTTATCCGCTATTTTTACTCGGGTAAGCGAACGCTCGAGTTCCGCTTCGAAGTGTTCAAAGTCCACCACATCCTTATTTTTCATTTTTTCTTTCAATTCGTCCGCTCGAGCTTTCGCCTGTTCTATTTTCTCGTCAGAGAGCTCCGCCATGTGTTCCGCGAAGTCAGCCAGAACGGCAACCTCCGTTGTGCCTTGCTCGTTGTGCTTTATCTCCACAAATCCTCCTACCACTGCCATTGGCACAAGCTCTCCGCCAGAGTAAGCCACGACATCCCCTGATGAAAGCCCCGTTATTAGCGGAATATGGTCCGGCAGAACTGTTATTTCCCCTAAAAGCGTAGGCAGGCTCACCTGGTCAACCATCTCTTCCAAAACCAGTCTTTCGGGAGTAACAATTTTAAGTTTTAGTTGTTTTGTGTTCATTTTTAATCCTTGCCCGTCCAAAGCTTTAGCGAAGGAGGGTTAATTGTTTTGACATAAGTATTCTTTTAAATTACTTTTTAAAATGACTTGCGAACGCGACTGGCGTGAGCACGAGGAATTTTTTACCAAAAAAATATCCGTGCATTTTAAAAAGTGAATTTAAAAATTAAAGCGCACCTTTCATATAAAACTCTCCTTCCGGTTTGCTGTCGTGCTTTCCCTCCAATATTTCTTTGAATGACCGAATTGTTTCTTTAAGAGGAACATATTCTCCTTTTGTTCCGGTAAACTGCTCTGCCACGAAGAAAGGTTGAGAAAGGAATTTCTGAATCTTTCTGGCGCGCCCCACAAGCTCTTTATCGGCTTCGGACAATTCTTCCATACCCAAGATAGCAATGATGTCCTGCAAGTCCTTGTAGCGTTGCAACACGCGCTGAACTTCTCGAGCCACTCTGTAGTGCTCTTCTCCCACTATGTTCGGGTCAAGAATTGTGGAAGATGAGTCAAGCGGGTCAACTGCAGGATAAATACCAATTTCCGAAAGCGAACGGTTAAGCACAACAGTAGAGTCCAAGTGGGCAAAAGTTGTGGCGGGAGCGGGGTCAGTCAAGTCGTCTGCCGGCACGTAAACCGCCTGCACCGAAGTTACGGAACCTTTCTCGGTAGAAGTGATGCGTTCCTGCAATATTCCCATTTCTGTCGCCAAAGTTGGCTGATATCCCACCGCGGAAGGAATACGACCCAAAAGCGCCGACACCTCGGACCCCGCCTGAGTAAATCGGAAAATGTTGTCTATGAAAAGAAGGACGTCTTTACCTTCGGCGTCACGAAAATGTTCCGCCATAGTAAGTCCGGTAAGAGCAACTCGTAAACGAGCACCCGGTGGTTCGTTCATTTGTCCGAAAACCATCGCAACCTTTGGAAGCACTCCGGACTCTTTCATTTCATGATAGAGGTCGTTACCTTCACGAGTTCTTTCTCCCACTCCGGCAAACACCGAATATCCTCCGTGGTTGGATGCAATGTTGTGAATGAGCTCCTGGATAACCACTGTTTTTCCGACTCCCGCTCCTCCGAAAAGACCAACTTTTCCTCCTTTTAGCACGGGGCAGATAAGGTCTATAACTTTTATTCCGGTTTCCAAGATTTCAACCTTTGTAGCTTGCTCTATGTATGCGGGAGCGTTTCGGTGGATAGGCAATTTTTTATCCGAAGGCACAGGTTGCCCGTCGTCAATCGCCTCCCCTAGAACATTAAAAATTCTACCAAGCGTCGCGGTGCCCACGGGGACAGAGATAGGCGCTCCAGTAGATGCTACTTCCATACCCCTGGAAAGGCCATCAGTTGTGTCCATGGCAACCGAGCGCACCAACCCACCACCCAAATGCTGTTCAACCTCAAGAATTATTTTCTTTTTCTGTCCATCTTGGTCTCTGGTAACTTCTAAGGCGGTATAAACTTCCGGAAGATTGTCTCCGAAATCCACGTCAACGACCGGCCCTATAATTCTTTTGATTGTCCCTGTTGTTTTCATAATCTTTATAATTTATTAATTATTAATTTTAATTTTTTAATTGACACTTGCCATCCCTGCGCTTATCTCCGATATCTCTCTGGTAATGTTCGCCTGCCTTGCTTTGTTGAACATTAGGGTGAGGTCATCAATCATTTCTCCCGAAGCATCCGAAGCATTCTTCATGGCTATCATTCTGGCGGACTGCTCTGAAGCGTTGGACTCCAGAATCATTTGGTAAACCTGCATTCGGGTAATCTTTTCGGCAAGCATCGTTATTAATTTATCAAAATCTCCTTCAAACAAATAATCGGTTTTGTTCTCTGATTGTTTTTCTTCGGCATTTTCTATCGCCCCTTTCACCTCTTTTTTTGAAATAGGAAGAAGCTGCTTGACTGTCGGCTTCTGAGCCAGGGCCGAGGTGAAGTGGGTGTATGATATGTAAACTTTTTTGTATCCGCCATTCCTGTATTCGTCCACTATAAGCTTGGAAAGAGGCAGAACATCTCTGAGGCCTATGTTCACATCGGGGATATCGGTAAATGCTCCAGTAATATTTTGATTTATTCTCCTCATCGCCACATCTCCCTTTTTCCCCACAGTTACAATGTCGGTTTCTGCTTCGTTCCCAAGTTGTTTTAATTTCTGTAACGTTGATTTTATAACCTGAGAGTTATAACCTCCACATAGACCCCTATTGGAAGTAATGAGCACGATAAGATTTTTGCCTTCCGCCTGTTCGTTCCAAAACGGATCGGTTGATTTTTCAATGTTAGCGGCAACAGAAGCCAGAATTTCGGAAGAATACTCCGCATATAAACGCGAAGCAAGCGTAGAATAAACCGCGCGCTTCATCTTTGAAGCAGCCACAAGCTCCATGGCTTTGGTTATTTTCTTGGTGTTCTTTACGCTTTTTATTCTTCTTTTAATTTCTTTTGTTCCTGCCATAACAATATTTACCGACTAATTAAAATTCTTTTTAAAGTCTTCAATTACTTTCTTGAGCTCTTCTTCGCCTTTGTCACTCCACATTTTCTTTTCGGTAATTTCTTTATAGAATCCTTTAGCATTATGCTCGCTGTATTCTATGAGACCGCTTTCAAAGGCTTTTATTTTTTCTACCGGCACGTCATCCATATACCCCTTGGTAAGAGCGTATAGCGTCACAACCTGATGTTCTGTTTTCACAGGCGCATATTGAAGCTGTTTCAAAACTTCCACTGCTCTCTTACCGCGTTCCAATTGTCGTTTAGTATTGTCATCCAGGTCCGACCCGAATTGAGAGAAGGCTTCCAGTTCCCGGAACTGCGCAAGGTCAAGTTTTAAGGTTCCGGCCACTTTTTTCATGGCTTTAATTTGAGCACTGGAACCCACACGGGACACGGATGAACCCACATTTACCGCTGGTCGGATTCCTTTGTAGAACAAATCAGTCTCCAAGAATATCTGTCCGTCAGTTATAGAAATCACGTTGGTAGGAATGTAAGCAGATATATCTCCGGCTTGAGTTTCAATAATTGGGAAAGCTGTAATGGACCCACCTCCATATTTCTCGTTACGTCGGCAAGCTCGTTCCAAAAGCCTGGAATGCAAATAAAAAACGTCTCCGGGATACGCTTCACGGCCGGGAGGGCGTCGCAGTAAGAGAGAAATTTCACGGTATGCGACAGCATGCTTGGAAAGGTCATCGTAAATTATCAGCACGTCTTTTCCTTGGTCCATAAAGTATTCGGCAATGGATACTCCGGTATAAGGAGCGATATAAGAAAGTGAAGCGGCTTCGGATGCTCCGGCAGAAACTATGACGGTGTATTTCATCGCACCGCCCTCTTCCAGGCGAGCTTCAATTTTTCTAAGTTTGGAATCTTTCTGTCCGATTGAGACATACACGCAAATCATGTTTTGGCCTTTTTGGTTTAAAATAGCGTCAATAGCAATAGCGGTTTTCCCAGTCTGGCGGTCTCCGATGATAAGTTCTCGCTGTCCGCGTCCTACGGGAATAATTGCGTCAATAACCTTTATACCTGTTGCCACCGGCTGGTCAACAGAAAGTCTGGTCACGACTCCGGGAGCCACCTTTTCAATAGGGTAAGTTTTTGTTGATTTAATAGCGCCTTTGCCATCTATAGGCACACCGATGGCGTTTACCACCCGGCCTAAGATATCATCCGACACCGGAATTTCAAGAATTCTCCCGGTTGCCTTGACCTCATCCCCTTCTTTTATGTTGGCAAAATCTCCAAAGATGATTACCCCCACCAAGTCTTCTTCCAAGTTAAGAGCAACTCCGGTGCTGCCGTTCGGGAAAGTCACCATTTCCGAAGATTTAATATCGGAAAGTCCGGAAACTTTCGCGATTCCGTCAAAAACTTCTAACACCTTTCCAACCTTCTCTACCTTAACCTGAGCGGAAAAATTTTCTATTTCTCTTTTTAAATTTTCTACAATGTGATTTGTGCTCATATGGTCTTTGTTAGGTGTGCTTGTAATTTTTTAATTTTGTTTTTTATACTTAAATCTATTACTTCGTCATTTATCTCTGCTCTCCATCCTCCCAGCAACCTCTCGTCCAACTTCTCTTCCAAAATTATTTCTTTTCCCCCATAGCGTTCCGATAATGCTCGAGCTAGGTTCTTTCGGGTGGCGTCACTGAGTTTTTTCGCGGTGTAAATTTTTGCTTCTATTTTTCCCTCTTCCGTATTTATTATTTTATTCAAACGCTCCATGATGTCTGGCGCCTTGGACAACAGCCTTCTTTTGGCGAGAAAATTCACGACTTCGGCATAGGCACGAGACTGCTCGTTCTTGTCTTTGCCTTGGAGTGCTAAGTATATCGCCCGAGCTATGTTGTTGTTGGAAATTGCTGCCATAATATTTATATCTTCTTCAGCTCATTTACCGTTTTATCATTAAAAGAATCATCTATTTTGGTTCCTATTAATTTTTCCGTGGCGGCAAGCGTCAGTGTTACTATTTCCTTTTTCGCTTCTTCCACCATCTTTATTTTCTCCGCTTCCAGGGTCTTTTTCCCGTTTTCAATAATGCCTGTTACTTCAGCTTTTGCATCTTCCAGCATCTGAGCTCGTTTTGTCTCGGCTTCTTTTTTGCCTTCTTGAAAAATTTTATTTGCTTCGGCTTTTGCGCGCACCAGGGCTTCGCTGTATTCTGCTTCGGTTTTTGCCAGAGTTGAGGCGTTGGCCTTAGCGTCATCTATGCCCTTCGCTATTTTCTCGCTTCTTTCCTCCATAAGCTTGGAAAGCGGCTTCAAGGCAAAAATATATAAAACCACGAAGACGACTCCGAAGTTTACCGCTTGGGCGATGATTATTTTCCAATCTATGTGAAATGTAGAAATTATTGATTCCATTTGCTTGATTATAATTTGTAAATACTCCGGACACGGCTTCTATTTTCCGAGAACATCACGGGATGCGCCCAGAAACTAGCAGCCGTAGCTACTAGGTTGAGAGTGGTTAGATAGAAAATGCTATAACGAGAGCGTAAATAGCGATAGCCTCGGCGAATGCGCAGGCCAAAAGCATGGGCACGAGGATTTTGCTTGCTGCTTCAGGATTGCGTCCGATTGATTCCATAGCTTTTGAACCAATCCACCCGATACTTATGGCGGGAGCCATAGCGACAACCATTACTATTGCTTTTGCAAAAGGTATTGATGCTTCCATATGTTTTTCTTTTGTTATTAATAATAATCTTCTCTCTTTCGATTGAGAGAGCAGATGTATTTTGGATACATTGGAATTTCTTCCCCTATAACCAAAATACATTCGCCCTTTCTTCATTAAGCCGGCCAGCCTCGACTGGCTAGGCGGGCACCGCCTGGTGCTCACTTTTTGCCTCGTGTTTTCCCTCATGCTTTCCTCCCCCGCCTGCTCCCGAATTATCGTGAGGGCGGGCAGGTTCATGCGACTCGTCGTGGTCGTGGTCTGAGGCACCAATTGTGAAATACACAACAAGGAGAATAGAGAATATCAAAGCCTGAATTACTCCCACTAAAATTTCCAAGAACAAGAAAGGAATAGGTGCCGCATAGGGCGCAAGAGCCGCTATGGAAGCGAGCAGCACTTCCCCCGCCAAAATATTCCCGAACAAACGAAAAGAAAGCGAAGCCACCTTCGCGATTTCTCCGGCTATTTCTATGAGTCCGACAAAGAACGTAATGGGCGCAACGATTATCACCGTAGGGTCCTTGCGAATCTTGGTGAAAATCCCGCCCAGCGCTTTTAGATTAACATATTTATTCAACGTTTTCCACATACCGATTGAAAAGACTCCGAATACGTTCGCTCCGACAACTGCCATGACTGCAAGCGCGAGTGTCGTATTTATGTCTGCTGTGCCTCCCCGTAGAAAGGGAATAAATACCTTGCCGTGTTCGCCCGTCTCTATTAGTCCGAATCCTCCGAGCGGAATAATCCCAAGCCAGTTGTTGATTAGTATAAAAAAGAAAGCAGAGATAGCTATCGGAAAAATTTTCACCGATAGAGCCCTACTATTTGTAACTTGGTCGCAGAGTCCGAGAGCTCCTTCGGTGACTATTTCAAAAATATTTTGCATCTTACCCGGAATTTCGCGAAGTTTGGAACGAAGAACAGCAGAGAGGATAATGATTATCGCCACCACCACCCAGCTTGTGATAAGAGCGTTAGTAACGGGAAAATTTCCAAAATGATACACTGGTTCGGCAAACAAAGTGACTTCATGGGAAACTTCTTCCCCTTCACTTGTTTCCTCGGCCAGCATCCTCGCTTCGCCTTCAAGGTTTGTTTTTTGTATTTGCTCTTCTATGTTGGTTGTGTTTACTGGGGTGCTCATATGCAAATTAATTTTTCTCCGTTTCTTTTATTTTCTTAATATAATCTTTTACCACTCTTACCATGCCAACGCAGGTCACCACGAAACCAACCCCCGTAAAGATAAAAAATATTATCGGCTCGGTGCCAAACTTTTTGTCCAACATTTTCCCAAAAACAAGCGCGCAGACAATCGGAATGACTATCCAGGTAGAAATCTGGCTAAATATCTGGATGCCTGCAACCCACCCTACCATGCCCTTCTTGGGGCTTGAATCCACTTTATTCTCTTTTAAATTTGTCTCTTCCACAAAAACAAAGCCGTTTAGGGGCTTTCGGATAGTATAAAGCAAAAGAGCCTCTGATGCAACAGCCTTAATTATTGCTTATAAGTATTAATTTTGTTATAGTTTTTCCTATTGAGCGTGTAGTTCAGTGGTAGAACGCTGTCCTGATAAGACAGAGGTCGATGGTCCGATTCCATCCACGCTCACAGACAAAAAACAAAAAACCGCATTCCTGCGGCTTTTTGTTTCAAAAACTAATTTAAATATTAGTATTCTCTTCGTCCTCCACCACCGTATCCACCGTTTCCTCCACTAGATCGTGGGGGTCGAGCTTCCATAGGGCGAGCTTCATTGACTGTAAGTTTGCGTCCTTCGAAATCTTGGTCGTTGAACATAGAGATAGCTTTCGCTGCTTCATCCTGAGATGACATTTCTACGAATCCAAAACCCTTTGAACGACCAGACATTTTGTCCATGATAATCACAGCAGAAACAACGTTTCCAGCTTGTGCGAAGAGGTCCCTAAGGGCGTCTTCTTGAGTGCTGTAAGGGAGTCCCCCTACATATAGCTTTGTAGCCATACTTTTATACTTCTCCCGTTTTTGAAAAATCGGGCAAAAACTATTTAATAAACCTGCTACAAAGAGTAATCTTTCTAGCCGGCGTAGAAACTCTTTTTCGCTAAATGAGGCCTACAAAAAAATAATACCATATAAAAAATAAAATGCAATCGGCAGAAAACTTTTTCGTCCTTTTGGACTCATCAGGCAAGACACACATCTTGCGAAAGCCCGGACAGAATGATGCTGTCCGACCTGGAGGAACTCCAGGATTTTGATGTTGGCCGGCTGACGCGCGGCCTGACGATTCCTGTTTTAGTGGCGAAGGAACATTTCGCGTGGAGGGTCAGTGGCGGCGAGGAGGAAGCGTGATAATGCTGAATTCGAAACTGTGGACTGGATTCGAATCCTCCTGTGGATGCCGACAGAGACAGTTCGGACAGATCGGGTCCGTCGTCGCGAGCTTCCAGTTGGCGCGAAGGACGAGTCCTTCGGTACCAAAGAGGTCGAACTCTGCTTGGACCGCCGACCAGAAGAAGCTGGTGGCCGCCTGAAGCTGGCCGGCGATCTTGTTCGTCCGGCTCGCGAGTTCGTGCATTTCCTCCGGCATCATCTGGTTGAGGTCGTCGAAGGTGAGTCGCTGAACCTTGGCGACTTCAGCGTTGCGCTGCTCTGTCAGCCGGCAGATGAGCGCCCAAAGCTTCTGGAGCTCTTCCGAAAGAATGCCGGCCTCCTCCTCGCCCGCGTACGTGCGGATCAGTTTGAGGCGGTCTCCAGCGATGGCAACCTCATCTGGCGTGACGGTGGCGAGATGTTCCAGGAGTCTTTCGATCAGTTTCAAGGTGATTCTCCTATTCTGCTATTAAACTAACCTTATTGAATTAGCCACAGCTTCAAAAAAATAAAAAATTATTACTCTCTTGAAACTATGGCTAAAATGTAAAGAACGCTACATACTCTGGCATTATAGCACACTTTATACCAGTTTGTCAAGTAAAAAACCCTTACTAATCAAGGTTTTTTACTGCGCATGTAATAATAGTTTTACAAATTTATTATTTATGATATTTACGCAACGGGAGCAACAGCAGGAGGAGTAGGCGCTGCTGGCATTCCCTTTGGGTTTTGGCCGTATTTGTTGTCTCCGGCATCCGAATCTCGGCACAAGAACACCAAAAGAACTATCCATCCTACTATGGGAATAAGCCACATAAACCACCACCAACCGCTGTGGTTAGTATCGTGCAATCTTCTGATAGTCACGGCGATAGAAGGCACCAACACAGCCAAAGAGTAAAGAGATGTCAGCACGCCTGTTTCGTAAGTAAATGCTCCCATGTTTTTTGTAATGTTCAAACCCGTAACAGATTCAACAATGGATAAACCAATGCTGATAAGAAAGTTGAAGAGCACGAACATCCAAAACTCTCGTCTCCTTGACCTGCCGTCAAACATCGCGTATTTTTTAAAAACAACCGTTTTAAATTCTTCCATGTTTATAATATTTGTTATGAATAATTAATACACACGAATTATACAATATTCAATAAAAATTAGTAAAGGCCATTCAACGTTTGAAGAATGGCCTCTGATTGTCTGCTCACGCGAGACCTACGGTCCTTATTTTTTTGCGCGGGGGAAACTTCCCGCTTCGTCATCGTCAGAGAATTTCTTTCAGTCGGACAAGCCGGCTCAGGAAAACACTGACGGCGTTGAGACTCACCCATCCGAGCCAGACATGGACCAGCTCCATCTCCGGCCGGTGTCGCCAGAACATCGGCAACACCGCTTCCCACGTCAGAAACAAGACGTATGGGAAGACGACGAAGAGGATGATCAGATTACCCAACTGCCTGAGTGGCGGAATACTGGTCAGAAGCCAGAATCCAACGCAGGCCAGAAGAGCAACCTTGGCGCCGTCGGGAACGTGGTACCACGCGTAGTTGTTCCGTAGCCACGCTCCGACGCACAGCGCAGCGAAGACGATGAAGATCAATACGACGTGGTTGAATCGAACCCCTCCCGCAGCGCGAGCGACGAGCCGCTTGCCCGTTTCCGCCATCGTCGGGAAACTCCTGACGAGTAAGTAGACGAGGTATACGAGAAGAACTGCCTTCATGTGCAACCGTGGAAGATACGAGTAGCTGTTCCACAGAAGCATTATGAAGACGAGAACCAAGAACTTCACGACCCATGTCATGAACTTCTCGAATGTCGTCAACCCCATGAACTTGAAAATGTACTTCGCGAACTCTCCAAACATCGGTGAATCCTCCTGCCGCATATTATAGCACACTTTATCCCATTTTGTCAAATAAAAAACCCTTTATTCTTAAGGGTCTTTTACCTTCTGTGTTGAAAAAATTTCTTGTTTTATTCCTCCTCCTCGTCCCCTACGGCACCGGATTCTATGTCATTAATTATATCGCTTATATCCCCTTCCATTATTTTCGGCAAATTGTGCCAGGATTTTTTGATGCGATGGTCAGTCACTCGGTCTTGGGCAAAATTATATGTTCGTATTTTCTCGCTTCGGTCTCCGGAACCTATTTGGCCCTTTCTAATCCCCGCATGCTTAGCAGCTTCTTTTTCTTCTTCCAGTTGTTGAAGTTTATTTGTTAAAATAAGCATCGCTTGTTCTCTGTTGGCAAGCTGGCTCCTTTCGTTTGTTGACCTAACGTCAAGACCAGTTGGTTTATGAATTATACGAACAGCAGTTTCAACTTTGTTAACATTCTGTCCGCCTTTTCCACCGGAGCGAGAATACTCCATTTCAAATTCTGCTGGGTTTACTATAAAAGTTATTTTCTTACGAATAGGAAGCACTGCCACTGACGCCGTGGAGGTGTGCACTCGTCCGTTCTTCTCGGTTGCGGGGATTCTTTGGACTCTGTGGACTCCGGTTTCGTAGCGCATTTTTTTATAAACATCCCGCCCTTTTATTTCAAAACTTGCTTCCTTGTAGCCGGAAAGGTCGCTCTTTGACTCATAGTTTACTTTCCATTGCCACTTCTCCGCTTCGGAAAACTTTTCATACATATGCGCCAGCTCCCACGCAAAAAGAGAAGCCTCGTCTCCTCCGGCTCCCGCCCTTACTTCAAGCACAATTTCATTGGGAAATTCTTCGGCTTCTTTGTCTTTGTCTAAAATATCTTGAACTTGTTTTTCTATTCTTTCCCTTTCTTCCTGGAGAGTCTTCAATTCTTTCCCAGCCAGCTCGTGAAGTGTGTCGTCAGAGTCCAGCATCTCCCGAACTTCCGCTTCTTCGCGCGCCAAACGCTCAAGCTCTCCCGCAAGGTAGCTTGTGTTGTGATTCTTTTTAAGTTCTTCTAGATCAAGAGACATATCATCAAAAAATTAAAGTTATATAATTTTTTAGAATGGTCTGGCTGGGATAGGGACCCAGGAACCCGAGGACCTTATAAAAAATTGATATAACTTTAATTTTATTTACTTTTTTGCCTTAGCAGAAGAAGCCGCTTGTCGCTTTTTGAATCGTTCTACACGGCCAGCAGTATCCATTATTTTTTCGTTTCCAGTATAAAAAGGGTGGCATTGGCTGCAGATTTCCATTGCAATAGAAGGCATAGTGGAACCAACCTCAAAAACCGCTCCGCAGGCGCAGGTCGCTTTTGTCTTTAAATCATATTTTGGGTGTGTTGCTTTTTTCATAACTTTTTTAGGTTATCACACAATTATTGATTAAGCAAATCTATATTAGCTTGAATTTTGGCTTTGTGGGACATTACCCCGTTGCTGTAACCGCACGTAGTTCCTCCGGAACCGTAATATCTGCATGCCGCTTTATGTTGAAGAGCGGCACTTGTGCCGACAGCTCCCAAATCCGTTAAATACATAGCTGAGGCCATAAAGGCGTCTTTTGGAGCCCAAGGATTAGCGTCATACCCCAGTAAAGTCTTCAATCGTCCTTCAAAGAGCGTCCAGGTAGTGGGAATAAATTGCGCGGGTCCCATGGCTCCTCCGTATCCCGCCACTCCGGCGATAGGACAAGAAACAGCTGTCTGATTCCACACAAGTCCGAGCTTGGCGGTAATTCTTAGAAAATCATCAACATCTCCTTTTCTTCCGGCCATCCCCATAGGCTTCATTACATTCGCAAAGGCAGTTCCAGTATTTTTACCTACCCCCGCTCCCGTCGTCTGATTAGTCAAATAACACTGCCCCACATTTGAACCCAGATTGCTTTCTTGAGTAAGTATTGCCAAAAGGAACGCCGGCTCAATCCCAGTCAACTTTTGCGCATCATTGGCGTAAGTAAGCGCTGTTCCGAAGTCAATCTTCGTTGAAATCCCGGCAAGCGGGAATAATGCAGCGCGAATTCTATCTGCCTGCACCTTCTTTTCAGCGGCAAGCTTCAAATAAGCAGCCTCAGTTTGCTGGCTTATGGATAGAAGTTTTTTCTTTTCGGCCTCCGATACGGAAACTTTCTGCTGAGCATTTTCCAGTTCCGCTTTTGCATCCGTCTCCGCGTCTTGTTTTTTTTCTAAATCTTGTTTTGCAATTTCCGTCTCTGTTTTGACTCCTCGGATGGTATCTACGGAATTTTTAACCGCTTGCTTGATAGAAGCATAGGATTCCACGTCGCTGTAAAAATTGGAAACGCTTTCGTCCGAAAGGATAAGGTGAACCATATTTTCGTTATCAAACTCGTTCGTATTTCTTAACAGCTGAGCGAGAGATTGGTGTTCCTTTTTTATTTTTTGAGAAAGAGAATTAATGGTGTTATTCTTTTCGGCTATGTGAACTTTCAGCTGGGCAATAACCAAAGCCCTGGCTTTCACCTTGGTCTTGAGGGCGTTAATCTGGCTTGTCAGGTAATTGACATCTCCTTTAAGAGTGCCTGTTTGCTTCTGCTGTTCTTTTTGCTTCTGCAGAAGTTCCGCTAGCTGGGCTTCTATTTGGCTTAGTTCCTTACGGCAATAGTCTTTATCGGACTCGCTGGAAGAAGAGGTGAGCTTCATGCAGTCAAAAGCGGCATTTGAAGTATGCTTTAAAGGGTTCCAAAATAAAGATATTATTACAATAAAAAAAGCTATGACCGTATTTCTCACCATAGCTTCCATTATATCATATTTTGAGAGAAAGTTAGTATTTTAACCTGCTTTTTCCTCCTTAGCGGGAGCTTCCGCGCCTGCTTCACCTTCCTCTTCTTTCTTGCCTTTCTTCTCTACTTCAATAGCGGACAAATCAACAGGCGCAACTTCTTCCTCTTTCTCTTCCACTTGAGCCACGATAGAAGCAACCACGTCTGTTCCCTCTGTGATTGCAACTACTCCTGCCGGTAATTTAATGTCGGAAACAACCACGCTGTCTTCCAGAGTATTAAGCGAAGAAACGTCTACTGTGAGGTTGTGAGGAAGGTCAGCAGGAAGAGCCTCCACTTCTATTTCGTGAAGCACTTTAACGAGGTTTCCGATTCCGCTCTTTACCGCGCCCGCAATGCCGTCAAAGACAAGCGGAACTTTAACGTGTATCTTTTTCTTCATATCTATCGCCAGGAAATCAGCGTGTATCGGCTCGCCGGTTATGGGGTCTACCTGGACTTCGTGGATAAGGACATCAACTCCTCCTTCTGGCATGTCTATCTTAACAGCGGAAGATTCTCCCGCATCTCTCCAGATTTTCTTAAATTCTACTTTAGAAAGCGCAATATGGGTGGTTTCTTTTCCGGCACCGTAAAAAACAGCCGGGATGTCCCCTGCTTTTCGAATAACTTCTAGTTTTTCTCCCCCTGCTCTCTTTTTAGCTTTTATTGCGAACATGAATACATTATATATAAAAACCGGAAAATTGCAAATCTAAACGGAATGCTTGGCGTCATGCTCCACCGCCACGTGTGAAGCAATATATTCCTTCGTGCCTCCAGTGCTTTTCGTGGGAACTTTCTTCCCGGCGTTAAAAATATTTTGGGGATCAAACATGGTCTTTATTTTTCTGAAAACTTCCAGCATGTTGTCTCCATACATTTTACCCAGGTAGGGGGTGCGAATAAGTCCGTCATTGTGTTCGGCCGACATGGAGCCATGATATTTCATCACTAGGTCAAAAACTTTTTCTCCCACCTCCAAAATAGTTTTGGCTGTGTCTTTCCGCTTGAAGTCCATAAGCGGAATCACGTGGAAATTCCCATCTCCCGCGTGCCCAGCTAAAGTAAAAACCAATTTGGATTTATATTGGTCCAATATATCCTTGAGCTCCGGAACGAACTTGGGCAAAAATTCCGGACGCACAATGACATCATCCACGAAGGGTGCCGTTCTCATTCCGCGAACATGCTTCCGCAGGAGGGCAAAACTCTCCCGCCGGATATCCCAATATTTATTGGCCTCTACCTCTGACTCCGTTATGTGAACTTTGAGTTTGAAATCTTTTATAACTTCTTTGAGTTTTTCGCATTTAATCTGAAGTTCTTTCTCATCAGCTCCCGCGAATTCAGCCAGAATTATTAATTTAGGAAAGCCGTTGGAAAGCATCATGAAAAATTCAGGCAAGAAACTCCACATAAACTTTATCATTCCGACTAACCCTTTGTTTTTTAAAAAGTCAGGGAAAAATCTGACCGCCAACCGCATTGTCTTGTCATCGTAAGTTTCCAAAGTCTCCGGATTTTGAGTTAAAATTTCATCCACTAGCCTACCGAGAGGAGCTAAGTCCTTCAAAAAAATAGCTACTAGCTTGGAGTGCTTATTTTCGGGAATTATTTTCAGAGTAATTTCAGTGACTATGCCCAACGTCCCCTGAGAACCGACAAGAAGCTTGTTTAAATCGAAATAAAAACGAGGAGAATTTTGAGCGGCGTAAGTCCCACCCGGTACTCCGGGAAGGGTAAAGCCGGCAAAATTCTCCTCGTTTTTATTGTTCTCTCCAATCACATTCCAAATATAATATCCAGCGGCATTTTTGCTCACTTTCGGTTTGGCGTGTTTTATTTCATCTTCGTTTTCTTTAATAAGATTGAAAATATTTTTATAAATTTCCCCCTCAAAATCTCCTTGCGCCATTTTCTTGTCCAATTCATCCCGGGATAGCGGATGGACTTCGTATTCGTTTCCATCGGCAAATACAATCTTTGCCGATAAAACATAGGCGGAAGTTTGTCCGTATTTTAAAGTTCTTTCCCCTGCCGAATTATTGCCGAACATCCCGCCGATGGCATTTATGCCTTTTGATGCGGTGAAACAAGGAAGAATTAGGCCTTTGGCCAAAGTTATTTTTTCAAAGTCTCGGTAAAACATCCCTGGTTGCACTGAAATATACGAAGGCACCAGCGGATAGCTGCCTTCACGCTGGTAAGTTTTATTATTTTTTGATTTTAAATTCTCTATCGGTAAAGGCCCGCCTACAAGCTTGTTCATATAGCGGGTAAAGTCCAGAATTATGGATTCTCCTATGGCGCCTCCCGACATATCCGTTCCCGCGCATCGTGCGGTGATATAAAGCCCCACTCCTTGGTTACCTGGATGGATATACAAAGCCTTGTTTTGAGAAACCCACTTAACCAAATTCTTAACGTCTTCGGTGTCTTTCGGAAAAAGGACTAGGCTCGGGCGGACTTCAAGTAAGCTGGCGTCGTGCGAATATTTAAAGAGCGTTTCGTCGCTATCCTCGGCGTCACCTTTGAAAAATTTTAGTATTTCTTCTTTCAAGTTTATTTATTATAACAGATTTGTATTAAAGTAATATCATTGACACAAGACCGAGAATTCCAAAAATTAAGCCGACGGCAGTGCCTCTGCCAGGCAACTCCAGAAAAATAGAATAATTTACCACGGGCTCCATTATTATTATGGAAACAATTGATATGACTGAAACCACCCAGATATCCTTAAAACTTTTTATGCCGAGCATGTACCCTGCTACCAGAAATCCTCCTGCAATTGTCATGATAAGAAAACTCTTAAGAAAAATTGACCAAAATAAATTATCTTGGTAAGCGTGCGCCGAGATAACTTCAGCATATATGGCCAGGCTTTCTCCGAGAAACAACATAAGTATGCTTATGGTTTTTATTAGCATTTATTGTATGTGATTGAAAAGCTTGAGTCGAGATTCCACCACTGCTTGTACTGCATCTACCACTTCGGGCATATATTTATATGGAGTAATTTCTTCTGATTTATCTGCAAGAACTTTTCTTAAGGTTTCTGTGTAGGCTTTGCGGATTTCTGTGTTTATGTGAACAGTGCTGATACCAGATTTAATACAATTTACAAAATCTTCATTCATAGAACCTGACCCTCCATGTAAAACCAAAGGCACTCCGCAAGCTTCACGAATAGCTTTCACTCTTTCCGGGTGAAGTCGCGGATTTCCTGACTTTACCATTCCGTGCACATTGCCTATAGAGGGAGCCAGCATATCTACCCCTGTTTCTTCAACGAATCTTTTAGCATCTTCAGCTTTTGTCATAGTTTCTTCGGAGACTCCTTCTGGAAGCTTATCTAAAATCATGGATCCGATTCCTATAAAACCAAGTTCAGCTTCAACTAAAATATCGCGGTTTTCTTTTTTAGAAACTTCTCTGGCATATTCCACGCATTTTTTTGTCATAGCTATATTTTCTTCCATCGAAAGCTTGGCTCCGTCCACAACAACTGCGTCAAATCCTGCATCTATTGCAGTTTTTACAGTCTCAAAACTATAATGATGGTCTGCATTTAAAAATATAGGGTAGCTGTCTCGCTCTCTTAAGGCTTTGATAAGAGCGGCGCCTTCGGTATAGCCTACGAACTTTGCCTCTCCTTCTGCAAGCCCTATAACTATAGGCAAGTTTAATTTTTTAGCTGCATTATAAATTGCATGCAACGCCTCCAGATTAGAAATATTAAAATGCCCAATGGCTACTCTTTTTTCTTCTGCCTCTTTTACACACTCTCGCAAAGTTTTCATATTGTTTTTATTTTAACAAACTTTTTAATATTTCGATAACTACCTGCGGATTGGCGCTGCCTTGGCTATCTTTAATCACTTTGCCCACCAATGACATTATTGCATTTTCTTTTCCGGATTTGTATATGGCTACCACTTCGGGATTTTCGGAAATAACTTTTTCGGCCAAAGATTTTATTGCGCCTTCATCGCTGGTCTGAAGCATGTTTTTCTCGGTCGCAATTTTCAGCGGTGATTCGTCATTCATAACAATCATCGCCAAAATGTCTTTCGCCGCCCGAGAAGAAATTTTATTTTCACTCAAAAGTTTTACAAGTTCAGTAAAATTCTCCACACTAGGATAATTAACTTCGGGATTTTTTTTCTTAAGGCCCATAAAATCCGAAGTAAGGTAATTGGAAGCTATTTTCACTACTTCTAAATCATTCAAAATGTTCCCTACATCCTCAATTAAGTTTGCAGCTCTAATGTCATTCACATAAACCTCTATGTCTTCGTCCTTAATACCAAAATCCTTTTTATACCTAGCTCTTTTTTGAGCTGGGAGTTCGGGTAACTCTTTTTTCATTTTATCCAAATCAAAAGCCTCGTGGAGTTTCATTTTCGGCAAATCGGGGTCGGGGAAATATCTGTAGTCAGCGCTTCCCTCTTTTTTTCTCTGAGAAAATGTGGATTGTTTATTTTCATCCCATCCCCGAGTTTCCTGAACAATCTCATCCCCCTTTCCTTCTTCCAGGAGAGCGGTCATTCTCTCTACTTCAAACTTAATGGCGCGTTCGGCGCTTCGGAAAGAGTTTAAATTCTTTACTTCCACTTTTGTCCCTAGCACCTTCCGGTCGGCAGAAATGGAGATATTGGCCTCCACGCGCATTTCTCCCTTTTCCATGTTGGCGTCGGACACTCCCAAATACCAAAGCACTAGCTGAAGCTCCTTGGCAAAATTGGATGCTTTTTTCGCTGTTTCTTCGGCACTTTCAAAGGTATGCGGTTCGGTCACAAGTTCCATGAGTGGCACTCCCGCTCTGTTGAAATCTATCAGCGAAAAACCTGCCTCGCCCCTGGCGGGGTCACCATCCAAGTGTTTGTTGTTGGCCGTATCTTCTTCAAGATGGATACGAGTTACGTCAAAGTCAGCCAAGCGTCCGCCTGAAACTATAGGAAATTTATATTGCGAAATCTGATACCCTTTCGGGATGTCTGGATAAAAATAATTTTTTCGGTCAAACTCCGAGAAGTCGGCGATATTCCCGTTTATCGCAAGTCCCACCTTTATCACGTTTTCTATCGCCTTTTTGTTGGGCACGGGTAAGGCTCCCGGATGCGCCATACACACCGGGCAAATATTCACGTTTGGCTTTTCTTCATCGGGATTATTTCTGCACGCGCAGAACATCTTCGTCTCTGTTTTGAGCTCAGCGTGTATTTCTAATCCAATTGTCGGATAATATTTAGTTGCCATTTTAAAAATTACTTCTTTTTATTTTTTTCGTAATATTTTTGCCAATTCGTCGCTCATCTTTTTCACCATTTTATCATCATACAACGACAGGACAAAAACTTTTTTAGCCCCGCCTGCACTAGCTCGGCTAGGAGCATTTCGGGCAGGAATCTTTTCAAATTCTTTGGCAATTTTCGCGATTACCTTAGGGTCTTCCACGACATCTGACTTAGTCAGAATTATAATTTCTTCTTTGGATGAAAGCCCGTCTTCTCCTAGCCCAAGCTTCTTGTCGTATTTTTCCAATTCTTTTCTGATTTCTTTATACACCTTAATCATTCCTGCAGGGCTGGTAGACTTCAAATTTTCAAAAGATACCAGGTGCGCCAACATTTTTGTGCGTTTGATGTGGCGCAGAAACTTCACTCCGAGACCTTTGCCTTCGGAGGCACCTTCAATGATTCCCGGAATATCCGCTATTATGTATCCGTAGAAATCTCCAAGGTTGGGGTCAAGCGTGGTAAAAGCGTAGTCTCCGACTTTCGCGTCGGCATTTGTCAGAGTGTTCAAAAGCGAACTTTTCCCCGCGTTCGGAAGACCGATGAGTCCAATGTCCGCAAAAAGTTCCAACTCTATTCTGAAAGTTCCTTTTTCCCCTTCGGCTCCTTGGCGCGATTCTTTCGGGGTAGTGTTGGTTGAACTTTTAAAATGTTCATTACCGAAACCGCCGTATCCGCCTTTTAAAACTAAAAATTTCTCTCCTTCTGTGGAAAGCTGCCACACTTCGTCAGTTTCAAGGTTCGTTATAATGGAACCCACAGGCAATTCCAGAAAAAAGTCTTCGCCGTTTTTTCCATGCAGGCTTTTGTTGCCTCCATCTTCTCCCCGCCCCGCGGAAAATTCTTTTTTTGCTTTATATTTGGAAAGAATATGGACGTCGCGCACAGCTTTAACGAAAAAATCTCCTCCTCGTCCGCCGTCACCCCCGGAAGGTCCGCCCTTCGGCACGAACTTCTCCTGGCGCCAGCGCACAACGCCGTCCCCGCCTCGTCCGGCTTCGGCCGTAAATTTCATTTCATCTATAAATGGCATATTTATGATTCTACCGCAATTTGCGCCAATTTAATAGCCCCTTCTTTGGATTTTGCTCCGGCCAGCCACAATCCTCTATGGCAAAATATAGCATCCGATACTCCCGACACGTTCACCAATTCTTCACCTTGCAATCCCGCCCAAGCTTTCGGAAGATTTTTTCTGTTGATAAAAGATTTCGGGTCTTGGCGAATAGCTTTCACCCCCCAGGAGCCTTCGGTTTTCCGAGGATATACCGCGTATAGCGGTTCGGACAAAGCATGCAAAACATATTCAAACGGATAATTTTTTTCCAAAATAATAATTCTTTTGTCAGGGGAAGCATTGTAAGTAGCCATGACCGCTTCTTCGGCTTCAATCAAATCTTTCGCCTGGATTATTTCCCGGGTTAAAACTTTTTTCGCCATTTCCACGCATTCCAAAAATACTCCGTCAATATTAACGTCTTCTTCTTTCCAAGTAGGATGCATGGCGAAGAATATGTGCTGCATGTAGTAAGGCGTAATTTCATATTTATTGGCCACCAAGTCATAGCCGTTATCCCAGGCGTCTATGGGACTGACCAGCTTTTTATCAATCATTGCCGCACTCTTTTCCGAGCCAGCTAGAATTTTTCCGAACTTTTTCCAAACCAATCCGAACGCGGCGTATTCTATGCCGTTCGGTCTTTTCCCCGCTCCGCCAACCTGATGGTGGTCAAACCTATTTTTCTCGACGTCATGCACCCCACCCACGTCAAAAACATAATCTCCCGTTTCTATGATGTCTTCGTCTCTGGTTCTTATGATTTCAAAACTTACTCCATCCTTTTCAAGCATCAAGGAAAAGGCGGCTGCTGCAAAAACGTCGTCGGAGTGGAAAGACCCGTCGTGGGTTATTAATTTTTTTTTATTAAATATTTTCATTGTAAAATTCTTCAAAAAGTTCGTAAATCCAGCTCACCAGCTTATCAAACAATATAAATATAGCTACAAGCACAATAACCACGAGCGAGAACCGCCATATCTCTCCGCTTACCCGTAAAGCAGTATAGCTGAAAATATACCCGAGCGAAAGCAGGAATGGCGCCCAAATAAGGGTAGCTATTATTTCGGCTTTAAGAAACTTTCTATAATTTATTTTTTCAAAACCACAAAAAATTATTACCAGATTATTTGCCCCAATGATAAATTTGGAAATAAAAATGGACCAGAACGGCCTGACCTTGAATTTCGGCAGAAGAGTGTAAACTCGACGCTGAATATATCGGAAAAATTTGTTGTGATTGAATTTCTTGAACAAGAATTCTCCGAGCGCGTATCCGAAAAATGTTTTCGCCGTGCCCCCCAACAGGATAAACACTATGGCTACGAAAATATTAAGCGCTCCGAGGTGGGCTAGTATTCCCGCCAAGATTATCACGAATTCTCCTTCAAAAAGAATGCCAAAAAGAATAACTACATACACCATTACCTGGTGATGCTCGACTAGGCGAGTGATGAGGTTTACGGTGTGCATAAAGAATTAAAAGAGCGAGTCTACGGCTTCTTTGACTACACCCCCGTCCGCTTTCCCTTTCAGGTCTTTCATAAGCGCGGACATAAGCATGCCTTTCTTGGTACCGTCGGTGATGCCGAGTTCTTCTTTTTTTGCTTTGGCAAGTGCTTCTACTTCGCTTTTATCCATTAATTTCGGCAAGTAAGTTTCAAGAATTTTCAGCTGAGCTTCTTCCACTTCTACCAAGTCCGGCCTATTGCCTTTCTTGAATTGGTCTATGGAGTCCTTTCTCTGCTTGGACATCCGAGTTATTACAGCGAGAGCTTCTTCGTCGGTTAAAACATCTGTGGGTTTCTTGCCTTTGCTCACCAGCTCGTTCGTAAACGCCGCCGACATTCCCCGATAAGTTTCAAGGGAGACGCTGTCTTTCGCCATCATGGCTTCTTTTATTTTTGTTTTTATTTGTTCTTGTATCATAAAATTTTTATTAGCTGTAAATATTGTAATTTAAAATGACTTGCGAGCGCGACTGGCGCGAGCACGAGGAATTTTTTAGTAAAAAAATATCCGTGCTTTTTAAATTACAATATTTATAGCTTCATTCTACCAAAATATGGTAAAATAACCAAATGACCAAGCTAATATTTTTTGACACCGAAACCACCGGCAACGAGTCAAAGGATTTCTTGTGCCAAATCGCGTTCAAAACAGGAGAAGAAAGTTTTGTCGGCTTTTACAAACCGCCGCTAAAAATTCCACCCGAAGCTTCCGCGGTGCATCACATCACCAATAAAATGATTGCCGACGCGCCCGCCTTCAAAGAAAGCCCTGACAGCAAAAAAATAAAACAACTTTTTGAACACAATGATTCTGTGGTGGTAGCGCACAATGCCCCTTTTGACTTGATGATAATCGCCAAGGAAAACATTGTGCCGACAAAATTCATTTGCACTCTTCGCGTTGCCCGCGAACTGGACTCCGAAGGAAAAATTGAACGCTACAATCTCCAATACTTGCGATACTTGCTTGATTTGGACGTGGAAGCGGTAGCGCACAACGCCTTGGGCGACGTGCTGGTGCTGGAGAAACTTTTTGAAAGACTGAAAAATAAACTAATAAAAGAAGAGGGCTTAAGCGAAGATGCTGCGATAGAAAAAATGGTAGAAATTTCTTCGCACCCGTCTATCTTTAGAACCATGAACTTCGGCAAGCACAACGGCAAAAAAATAGAAGAAGTTCTCGCTTCGGACCGCGGATACCTGGAATGGCTTCTGGCTCAAAAGCTGGAAAGCGACCAAATAGAAGATGACTGGATTTATACTCTGAAGCATCATTTGGAGAAATAAAGTTGAGAAAAACACGATTTTGTGTAAAATTGTGTTTGAACCAGCACACCCAACGCTCAAAACCAGGAGAGACGAACTTGCTCGATATCAAAGGAATTCGCAACATCTCGGTAAACGGCACCACCGGCAATATCTACGACGAGGACGGCCACCTTATGGGCAAGCTCAAGGACCTCAGCCACATGGAGCAGCTCCTCAAGGAAATCAATGAGATTGCCAGCGCAAAGGGCAACAGCGTCATCCAGGTGGGCGAGATTTATTTTGTCGCCCTCGTTCCAAAGTAGATCAACATCCGTTCCCCGCCGCCCAAGGGTCACCTTCGGGCGGCTCTTGTTTTTTTACCCGCCCCGTTAAAAATTTACTAATTTTGGCTCGGGGTGTTAAAATACAAACATGGAAAATGCGCTTGGTATAATATTAGGACTCTTGATTGGCGGAATTGTCGTCTATTTTATTTTCGCCAGAAAAAAAGAAACCGCTAAAAACGAAACTGACCCTTCGTTCTTGCTTCTACAACAACAGCTCTCCGAACTTGCTCGCGGGCTTGATTCCAAACTCACCGAATCCCGCCGAGACATGCAGGACGCGGTGCGGGTGCAATTTACCGAATCTCAAAAGCTATTGAAGGACATAAACGAGCAAATGAGCAAAAGCCTGATTGATGTGGCTCGGGAGCAGACCAAGACCAACGAAGCAACCAGGCAATTCGTAACTATTGCCGAGAAGCTCGGAGACCTAGAGAAAACCCTCAAGCATCAGAAACAGCGGGGTAACTGGGGAGAAGCTTCTTTGGAACTCATCCTTTCAAATACTCTCGCCCCTGGGCAGTTTAAAATGCAATATGAATTTAAAAACAAAGAAGTCGTGGACGCCGTCATTGTAACCAAGGAAGGCATCATCCCGATAGACGCTAAATTTTCCTTGGATAACTACGACCGAGTGGTGCATGCCATAGATGAACGCCAGCGTGAAGAACTTGAAAAGGAATTTAAAAATGATTTGAAAAAGCGGATAGACGAAACGGCAAAATATGTCCGCCCCGAAGAAGGCACTCTGCCTTTCGCTTTCATGTATATCCCGGCGGAAGCTATCTATTATGATTTACTGGTCAATGAAGTCGGTTCAATAAAAGTAAACACCCGAAATTTAATTGACTACGCTTATAACGAAAAGAAAGTTATCGTTATTTCTCCAACCACGTTCATGGCCTACCTGCAATCAGTCTTGTATGGATTCAAAGCTTTCAAAATAGAAGAGTCCGCGAAAGAAATTATTAAAAAAGTGGAAGACCTGGGGAAGCATTTGAAATCTTATGATGAATACCACAACAAACTTGGGAACGCCCTGGGCACGGTAGTAAACCATTTCAACGCTTCCAATAAAGAACTTAAAAAAATTGACAAAGATGTGTTGCGTATCGCCGGAACCTCTCCTGAATTCGCTTTGCTTGAAGTAGAAAAACCTAAAATAGAAGACTAACTTTCGTATAAAAATGTAGAAAGGGCGACCTGGTGGGGTCGCCCTTGTTGAACGATTGCTCGATGAAATTATTCTTTACTGCGCCTACTCGACTCTGCAGCGAGTCGGGCGCGGCGTTCGCCTTCCTCTTCCTCCCTCTGCCGGGCGAGTCGAGCTTCCTTGAACTTCGCCCGAATCAACGGAACGAAGTAGCCAAGGACTGCGATGCCGACGAGGATGAGTCCGACTACCACCCACCCTGCCACATGAAGGAGCGGAGCTACGTCAAATCCAGATGCTGTCATAGTTACCCCTCTCTCCCTTTTGACGCTAGTCAGACAGCTCGTAGTAGCCGAACCCCATCAGCTTCTTGTCACCTTCGAGGGCGACAGCCAGGCTGTCGAACGACCCGTCCTGGAACCGACACCAGCTCCAGCAGACCATCTCTTCTCCTCCGCCCACGTACTCCTTCCACAACCCGTCTTGGTAGACGTAGCCGATGATGGAAAGGAAGACAGGTTCTTCCACGACTTCCTCGACGGTGGCGCCGATAGAGCTTGCGAACGCGATGAGTTGCGCCTTCACTTTCGCGAAGGCAATCTCGCGAATCCGCTTCTGCATCCACTTGGGTTTCGGAGCGACGGCGTCGCTCACGATGAGGAACACCACCATGATTGTCACGGGACCGACGAATGCCAGCATTGCCATTACCTTTCCCCCTTGCTCGGTTGCTACCGAGCGTCCGATGCTCTGCGAAGTAGTTAGGTGGTGATTTTCTCGAGAGTAACTCCGAGCTCTGCCGGAGTGAACCAGTAGAGCGCGTCTCCCAAGTTCTCTTTTCCCCCTTCTCCTTTCAGCATCTTCTTGTAGGTGGCAAGAAGATGCGCGTTCAGTCTGGCGCTCACCTTTGGCCTCTCCACCTCGCTCTCGCGAAGAGTTGAGGTCAAGATGTTGACGAGGTTCTCAGGCTCGCCCGGACGAAACATGCCTCCACAGGCATCTTCGGTGTAGTCGAGCTTCTTCGCCTCCCCCTTGGAGAGAAAAATAAGCTCTTCCACGTCCCAGATGAACACGTCGACGGCGTTGCGGAAGACCTTTTCGGCCTTTGGCTTTTCCACTCCCGACGCTTTCCAATGGGCGTCGGTGGCGGAGAAAAGAGCATCGCGAAGGTCGAGCACGCGAGTGTAGTCCGCGCACAGAACTTCGTTCGCTTTGCCCACGACGCCGTAGTAATCTTCCGCAAACAACTCACGAAGGGTCTCCACCTGCCACTCGAAATTGAAGTCTTCTCGAGTGGTGACGGGGTTGGAAATCGTGGACACCGGCACAGGACTGCGAACTTCCTGCTTGGTTCCCACAATCTCAGTTTTGGGTGAAACGGCAACGTCTGACCTCACGCCGCCGGTTGCGAACAACAGCATGGTGATACCCACTGCGACGAAGAGGGTCAAAACGATTGCCTTCATTTGGTCTCCTATATCAAAGCTCTGTTCTCTCCGAACCGAGCGGACAATTTGTTATAGAAGAACATATTTTTATCAAAAAGTCAATATAAGTAAATATGAAAAAGCCAGTAACGCATTCCCCCTTCGGGCGTTACTGGCTTGCTGAGCGTGATTGCTCGTCGTAGATTCGGCCGAGTTCGGCCAGGTATTCATCGAACTCGGCCTCCGCCTCCTCGAGCTTGGCTGCCCAGAATTCCCGCTTCTCTTGATTGCAGGGATATCGTTGAACCGCCCTTTTGCGCTCAAGAACACGAACTCCGTGCCAGGCCAGCTTCCAGCTCCGCCACTTCAAAACCAGCCGCCTGCCGAACTTCCTCCACAGATAGGTAACCACTAAGAGCGTGGTCATGTTTCCTCCTTGGTCTTTCCCCCACAAAATTCAGGCTTAATATAGCATACTGGAAAATAAAATGTTATATTTTTTTTACTGGCCCTATCGTCTAACGGTTAGGACGTATCCTTCTCAAGGATAAAATTCGGGTTCGATTCCCGGTAGGGTCACACGACCAAAAAGCACCAGAGAAAATCTAGTGCTTTTTGTTGTCGCTAGTGATCTCCTTTCGGAGAGAATCGAAGGCCGGAAGCCGACGGGCTGAGGCGGGGTCGCGAGATTTTTCAGCAGAAAAATACTTGTGACCGAAAGCGGTAATCCGCGGTTCCCGGCTCCGGGAATCGAAAAGCTTTTCGTTAAATATGAGAAACCACGTTTTGAATATTTCGAAAAGGTATACTGATCCTGTATGGGTCGATAAGGCTACTGCCGGTCCCGGTAGGGCTGGAAAATTTGCTTTCGACGTAAAGAAAATTATTGTGGCTCACACAATGTTTTGCATGTGGAACATACCATATTCCAGACGACAAGAAATAATTTGTTCCTATAGCAAAGACAGTCCTTGCTATATACCATTTTCCACTATTTTACCTAATGCCTTTCTTTGTTTAAACGTTATCATAATTCTACGAAATATCTTTAAAATTCAAGTTAACTAATAACCCCACAATAAGAAAAACAAAGCCCCACAGAAATAAAGAAAACAAAATTGAGTCTTAAAAGGTTCAAAAATTGTAAGCACTTCCACTATTCTCTTTTTCTGGTCTTTGTCTTTGGTCATAGAAAAAACATCCTTTAGACCCTTTTTTATTTCATGTAATATTTTTGCTTGCATATCTACGTGTCTAGTGAAGTCTCGGTCTTTCATGAAGTATTCAACATCTTTAGGGTCTAGTCTTACCAGAACCTTTGGGATAGCAGCGTCCCTGGACCTCATTTCCGGAAGTCTTACGACAGGCCTCTCCGCCAGTTGTTTCATTTTTTCATTAATAACAGCAGGGCTTCTCGCTGTTGTAATCTGCAGACACATCGCTGGGCCTTTGTCGTCATAAGCCACAGCATCCACCTGCTTTCCCATTTCGGTTTTCAAATCTCCGGCGTCTTCTAAGGCAGTTGCTCGCCTAACCTTTATTCTCGCTCCAAAAAACTTATTGAGATAATCAATAACCATTTCTTCCGCTACCCTAGCAATCTCCCGGGACTGTTCCCCAGACCTTCTATTATCAATAGCGTCAGCTAAGCTTGTTTCTCTTCGGCGGGGGTCTAGTGGTGTATATTCTAATGATGTCATATAAATTAATATCGTTATTAATAAACCGTGCATAAATATTAGCATTTTTATCAACTTTCAAAAAGTTCCAGAAATAGAAAAGAGGCCGTCTTTGTGACAGCCCCTTGATGCGTCCGTTTTCCTGTCGGACTCCAGTGTGCCTTTTGTTTGCGCGGTGGAAACCTTCCGCATGTGGTCATTTTCTGATGCAGACAACCGAGTCGATCGCGAAGTAAATTGCGACCAAGGCGAACGTCGCCGCAAGCCCAGCGGTAGTCGGCGTTCCCGTTTTGACGTAGTCCGAGACATTCGCACCCGTCAAGAGAACGAAGAAGATGAAAGAGGGAAAAGACAGAAGCCTCGTGATAGCGCTCATCAGCTTCTCCACGACCTTCAGAAAAGCGAAGAAACGGTCCATGTCCATGCTTACCTCCTCGTTTGATTTGGGTGGGTTTTATTCCGCGTCAGGCGGGCAACCCAAACTTCTCCAGGGCTGCTTCCTGCCGAACACGAGGACGATTACGAGAACCGCCCAGAGAGGGCTCGTGAAGAGAATTCCACTCACGAGACCAAACCAAGGCGATTGCAGTGGAAGAGGACGACGAGGCATTCCTTCTTGCTGAATCGTGAAGGGATTCCCGCAGAGAGTAATCCTTGCGAGCCTGGGTTCGTAACTTTCGTTGGAACCCACCCCCTGAACGACGACGACCCCATTCACGCTATGCATGATGAGCCATCCGGAGTTGGGCATCGCTGACACCCACTCTCCCTTGCTCTTCCTCCACTCCTTCTTCGTCGTGCCGTCCGGCTTCTTGACCGTCCAGAGACACTCTTTGCCAGGGGGAACGTAATACTGAACCTCCCCGACGAAAGCCGGCCCACGTTCCACTTGCCCGTCCATCGGCCCATTCGGGATGTTGCCATGCAGCATCCACTGTCCGAGCAGATAGAAGGGACCAAACGCAAGCACTGACGCCTGCTCGCGAATCGACTTGTTGTGCATGAAGCCGGAAACTCCGGCAACGAGCATGACAAGCAAAAATCCGACCAGGACGATGGCGCTCATATTTTTCTTCATCTTTTCCTCGCAATGTTACGGATTGTAAGTGTCGTAACCCACTTTTGCTTGTTTACGGAGAACTTGCCGAGAAAACGCAAAATAGCCATTTTCTCATCTTTTATGAGTATATCATATTATATTAGAAAAGTCAAGAGTAAATATTAAAATAAGCCTTTAAATATAGGGTAAAATTAGAATTTTTAGGTCATTATTGCTCTCCTGTGTTAAAAAAGTTCAGAAATAGAAAAAGCCGCCAGTGCTCTTCAGAGAAGTCTTAACGACTTTCGATTGTTGAGGGTGGGCCGGACGAGCAAACTGCCACTCGTCCGGCCCAACTCCGTCGCGTCAGCGCTCAGTGCAGATACACAACGAGCACCACGCTCCTGCGGAGGCTGTCGTAGAACGCTTGCTCGGAGTCCCACGACTGCGTCTGCACGATGACTTCACTGCCGATTTTGGTGAAGAGCGCAACGGTGAACATGGTCTTCCCTCCCATTTGGTCCCTTAGCACCTAATCCTTTGGAGGATGAGTTGTGCCCGGCCAGTTATCAATAATTTTGCATACATTTATGAAAATGTCAAGGGCTGTTTAGTATCGTATAAAAAAGACAATATTACGTATAAAAATAAAAAACTGGAGGACGCACAGCAGGGGGTGTTTTCCCTGCATGCGTCCATCCCAGCGTGATTCAGAGATCCTCTTCTTCGTCGCCTTCGGGTTCGAGGACTTCTTCTTCGCCAGCTTCGCTAGCTTCGGTTGCCCGGTGCCCCGTGATGACGACGTCGTCACCGAGCGGGTCGTCTTCTGCTTTTCTTACTCCTGCGAAACTGCCCATGGGGTGATTCCCTCCCAGCCAAAAGTAATTAGTTGCTTAAATACGTCCCGTCAAAACTACCCGTTCCGACAGGGGCTTCTTGCTTCCAGCTACTCCTCGTCTTCCTCCTTACGGAAGGATTTCTGGTGCATGTGCGCCAGATTACGCATCTCCTCTTCCAACTGGTCCACCCAGCTGGATGACACTTCGCCAGACTCGGTCATGGGGTTCCTCCGAGAGTTTTTTACCATAAATTCGCCAACATGTCTATGGACAGAACTCACAGGTAGCTATCAAACCAGCTGGCATGATAAATATAGCCCGCGAGGTTCTTCGGGAGTAAGTTCGTTCATGTTATAATTTTAAAATGAAAAAATTAATTTTATTAGTCTTAATAATCGTGGCAGTCTGGGCCGGAGCTTGGGTATTAAGCAAAAATAAACCTGAACAATTAAAAGCGCCGAACGACCAAGTAAACCTGAGTCCCTCTGACGCGGAAATATTAGCCAACTCAATCAGGACGTTCAAGGAAGACGCCGAAAAAAGAAAAGACATTATCGTGATAGAAACTCCGGAACCAGGCGACCTCGTAGAAAGCCCGCTTATTATAAAAGGAAAAGCGCGAGGATGGTGGTTCTTTGAGGGGAGCTTCCCTTTGGAACTTTTAATGGGACCAATCCGGGTGGAAAGCTACGCGACGGCGCAAGGCGAATGGATGACCGAAGAGTTTGTGCCTTTTACCGCAACTTTATACTTTGAAGTTCCGCCAAACCAGACTTTGGGTCAGCTGATATTAAAAAAGGACAATCCGTCGGGACTTCCCGAAAACGATGACAGCTTGTCTCTCCCCGTCAGACTCTCGCCAACAGAACAACCCGAAGCGGAAACCATGAGTGTAAAAGTTTATCTTAATAAGCCAATCCTCGCGGCAGAAAGTTGCGATGAAATTCAAAACGCTGTCACAAGAGTAATTCCAAAAACAGAAGGCATAGCTAGGGCGGTTATCTTGGAACTTCTAAAGGGCCCAACAGCTGCCGACCTTGCAGACAGCCTCACCACAAGTATCCCCTCCGGCGTAATTCTTAACAAAATAGAAGTAACTAACGGCACCGCTTACGCCGACTTTGATGCCGGGCTTGAAAGAAACGCCGGAGGTTCTTGTAGCGCTATCGCTATCCGCGCTCAGATAGAAGACACTCTCAAACAATTCTCAACTATTAAAAATGTGGTGATCTCCGTGGAAGGAAGAACGGAAGATATTCTTCAGCCTTAATTCCCTCTCTTGAGCCACTCTGGGTCCTGGCGAACTAGAAGATTTTCTTTATCGGCTTGGTCAAGCATTATAGTTTCCACGACTCTTTCCATACGCATGCCCTGTGAGCCTTTAACCAGGATTATGTCATTCGGCTGGACGAAAGTTTCCATGAATTTTCCCGCCTGTCGCGCGTCTAAAAATTCCAAAATACTTTCCGCCTCCATACCCGCTTCTACCGCGCCTTCTTTAAATGATTTTGCTCGTGGTCCCACTACGATAAGAGTGTCGTCTTTTCCTGTTAAAATTTCTTTGGCGATTTTTCCCATATTCTTGTGGGATTCTATGGTGTGCTTGCCAAGTTCCAGCATATCTCCCAGCACTGCTATTTTTCTGCCTTTGTTTTCTACTCCTCCCAAAGTTCTAAGCGCGGACTCGCAGGCAAACGGAGAAGAATTGTAGGTATCGTCAATAATCATGGAATTGTTTATTCCTTTCAAGAGGCGCATTCTGCCCGGAGGGACATCGTAATTTTTAAGCGCATCAATAGCCTCAAGCATATTCCATTTCAAACCCGAAGTAAGAGCTAGTGCCGCGAGAGACGCGTAAATGTGATTGCGTCCGAAGACGCCGTCAATGACCACAGGCATGCTTTTCCCGAGCTCATCCACACGGAAAATTACCCCTTCTGGAACTCCGCTTTCGTCATACAAAATACTTTCGCCCGAACCTAAAATATCCGCGCCTTCTTTAAATCCGTAAGTTACGACTCGGCATTTTGTCTTACTTTTCATTTCCAGCACCGCTTCGTCGTCGGCATTCAACACCAGGATGCCGTCAGGGTTCAAAGTTTTTATGAGTTCGCTCTTTTCTTCTATTAAATGCTTGCGGGAGGTAAAAAATTCTATATGCGCCGGAGTGTCCCCGATGGCAGTCATTATCACCGCGTCTGTCTTAAGCCAAGAAGCTGTGTCGCGCATATCGTTCGGCTTGCCTACGCCGACTTCAAGAACCAGACAGGCGGGATATTTGTGAGGCCAGATGAAAAGCCAAGCTCCCCGTAAAATGTTGAGAGTCCAGTCTAATGGATTGTTCCAGCCGTTCGGCACACCTAGAACCGTGAGCGGAAGTCCGAGCTCGCTATTGAAGCTTTTCTCGCTTTTGCGGACATATGTAATCTTGGAAAGCACGGCGTAAACCGCGTCCTTGGTAGAAGTCTTGCCCACTGACCCGGTAATAGCTATCACCCTTGGCTTGTAACGCCAAAGGACAAGCCTGGATTCTGCTTTTAAGATGGAGGCTAAGGTTTTTTTGACAATAATTTTCATAGGGGGTTATCTGTCCGGCGGAATATTATAATAATTCAGTAGAAATTTCGTTATATCTAAAAATGGGTCAGTCCATGTCGTCGCCGCATATTGCACTCCTTTCGGATTGATTGCGTAAAGAAGAACTATGAACTTCGGGTCATAAGCTGGGAAATATCCCACAAACGAATGCGTATGCCTATCTTCATAATAGCCTCCGGAAACATTATCCGCAACTTGCGCTGTTCCGGTTTTTGCGGCGACGCTAAAATGTTCCAAGCCTTTGTTCAGCCCTTTATCCATGACGGTTACCATCATCCGGGTAATTTCCTGCGCCGATTCCGATGTTATCTTGGACGGCGTAGTGGTATAAACCATTTCTTTCTTAAGACCGCTATTATAATTTATTTTTTTGACCACGTGCGGGACAACAAGATTGCCGTCGTTCCCAAGCGCCCCCAAGGCGCGGATAAGTCCAATCGGGGTGAGGGCTATACCCTGCCCGAAAGCGGCGTTGGCGTATTCTATTTCTCGCGGGCTCTTCAATATCCCAGAGACCAATCCGCTTGTTTCATTCGGCAAATCAATCCCTGTTTTATCCTTGATGCCATAGGCAAGCAAGTATTCTCGCATCCTAGTCTTACCAAGTTTCTGCTCCACAAAAACCATTCCGGTGTTAAGTGATTGGTTTAAAACGTCCTGCATGCTGGTACCGGGACCGCGAGCCTTCTTGTCAAAGTTAAATATTTCTTTTTTCTCCACGATTACCGAACCTTTGTCGTTATATGTCGTGTCAGCGTTCACCGCGCCCGCGTCGAGCGCTGCCGCCATAACCAGAGGCTTGACCACGGACCCGAATTCCAAAACGTTTTCCACCAGCGGATTGGAAAATATGTTTATGGATTTTACTTGAGAAAATTTATTGGGGTCAAAGTCGGGTTTGGATGTAAGTGCGTAGATTGAACCGTCTTTGGGATTCATGATTATACCTCCGACAGCATCCACGTTGTAGCGGTTTTTTACTTCCGTCAATTTTGTTTCCAGAAAATTTTGCACCTGGGGCTCTATCGTCGTCACTATGTCGCCTTCGGGTTCCACATCTTCAAACAAAGATTCCTCTATATTGGAAAAAACTTCCGCAAAGAAATTTACGTAAGGATTGTGCGGGTTGCGTGTTAATGTGGAATTATATTGCCTTTCAATCCCATATCTTCCTCCAAGCTCAGCACCTTTATACCCGACAAACCCAAGTGTGTGTGAAGCCATGCTCTCCCCGGGATAGAATCGCCATTTTTCTTTGAACAAATTTATGCCCGGAATTTTAAGCGTTGTTATGGCATCCGCCTGCTCCTTGGATAGCTGTCCGGTTACTTCTTCGTATGGGTCGTTTTTATTACTACCTCTTTTTACAAACTCATCATGGTCCAGAGA